>JAIORP010000206.1 GCA_021108075.1 Candidatus Omnitrophota bacterium
CGGAGGTCTTATACGCGTTCCATCTGATCGCGGCCAACATCTCCTCATTGTCATAGATGCGCCGCATCTTGCGGTACATCTCAACCAATGCCCGGCGGCTTTGTGCGTCGCCATACGCGTAGACATCACCGACCTCGATACCTTCAGCCCATTCTTGTAAATAAACACCATTGCCTTCTCGGGTCTCTTCATTGAACTCAACGATGTGTTCTAACGGCCCGCCGTCATAAGACGTCCCGACAATCGTCGCGTTCATCGCGCCCATCTGATAGCTGGTCCCGCTGGCTTCATGCGGCCGTTGCGGTATGTGCAACATAAAGTCGCTGCCGGCAAACAGCATCTTATTCACCTCTAAGTTCACGTCGTAATCCGGCATGTAGACAATGCGATAACCTGAATTTCTCAGCTCATCAACGCGGGCAATGATGTTCAATCCGTACTCACCGTATGGAATACCGGAGATAATGTATTGCATATGCAGGCCGCCCTCTTCAACAGCCTTGAGCATCGTGTGCGCGACTTCATCGTGGACCGTCATGCCTAAACGTTTGTACTCGGCCATTCTGCGGCCGAAGAACACGATCGGGTCGTCTTCGTCCAGGCGAACGCCGGTCACGCCCTGGACTTTGTCGATCATTTCACGTTTAAGGGCCTTCTTCCTGGCCATCAGGTCAGCCCTTTGTTCTGCTTCTGTTGTGCCCGCTAAGGTCTTCAATGATTCATGGCGCCAGAACGGCAGGAACGATCCATTGGTGACGTGCGTGATCAGGTCCTGCCATTTCTTAAACAAGTTGCGGGAAACAATACCGTGCAGTTTGCTGACACCATAAGCCTTACCCTTGAGCAGGCGAACAACACTCAGCACACCTTCGGTTAATTTCAGACGGTCATTGTGCATAAACAGGCGTTGGTATTTTCTTGAATAGCCCGTATGATCCCAGTAATCTTTCGGATACGTTCTTAAGGCGGCTGGAACAGATGTGTGGGTCGCGAAAACCAGACGTGTGCCTTCAAAGTAAGGATTTTCTAACACGGCCGGTGCGGTTAATGATGTGGCGGCTTCGTTTAAGTGCAAGACATCCGGTTTAATGTTCAAGCCCTTCATCACAGCGGCGGTGCCTTTACCCAATAACAATTCTTGCAGGAAGCGGTCCCATTCACCGGTTTCGGCATAAATTTCATCGGTAATGATTTCATTCACGTCTTCGATATAAATGACGGTTGCCCGGCCGCCCTGACCAGAATCAAACACCTGGCGCCATGCCTGCACCTGCATCATCATCATGCGGCGGCTTGGGCCGACAGGCATTAAGATGTTAAACATCCGGGCTTCACCTGTCTCGTCATCAACAATCAATTCAATGTTCTCGACATTGTTTTGGTAATCAGCGACATACCGCTCTCTTCGATATTGTCCGTCTTCACCTTTAACCGGTTTGCGTCCGTGGCGATATTTCAGCGTGAAGAACAGCATGTCCGCGCCTGGCAGGTCAGTCGCGCCGTAAACCGTGTCAGCCGCCAGCTTCCCTAATCCTCCGGCGAAAACGGAACCGGGGATCGCGATCTCACTGCTGACATAGGTCACGACCTTTCCGGCCATTTGATGAACGACTCTGCTGACCCAGCTGCGGGCTTTAACCGGCATACGTGGTAATACCGCACCGACCTTGACGGTCTTCACTCCGGTCCTTCGGCGTAATTTCAAGTCTTCTACTAAGGCTTTAAAGACCATTTTAAATTTCTCGTAACTGACTGGTGTTTCTCCTTCAAATCGTGGTTGAATTTGATTAAACCATGATCTTAATTCCTCAACATGCGGGTAAGGTTTCAAAATCGTATTAACATAAGCGATGAAATCACCAATATGATGTCTGATAGATTCATCCATATCATCCTGCGTCTGATCATAGAAATATTTCAGGCCGGCTGCCTTGGCGTTCACGCGGTCATATTCATGGCCATCTTGATCAAGCAAGGCAAAACTGAACGGACCAACACTGTCTGTCGTGTAGAGCAAACTGAAAACCTGCTGGTCGCTTAAACCAGCAGCAAATATTTTCGCCTTTTCTTTACCCTTTCTGACGTCCTCGACCAACTCACTAAGCGACAGTGAATAGTCCCGACCGAACCGCGTTGCCTGTTGCTGTTGCGCTTCATCCAATGCATCTATCGGTGTCGCCTTAAAGGACGTGCCTGATAAGATGGAAGATTTAAAGGTCACATCGGCTAGCATATCAACATCATTATTTGTTCGGCTGAGGAAACGGTATTCCATCAAACGGTTTTCATCATGGCTTTGATTATTGATTTCATGGATAAAGATACGCGTGAAGCGTAACATTTGTTCGAAATCGGAAAGTTCCTGGACCCGGTTTAAGAAGGCGCGTTCCATATAGACGATGCGTTCTTGATCTGATTCCAGGTAGGTCGCCCCGAAAGTAATTCGGTCTGCTTCAATAACAAGTACTTTCACAGGAGGGCCACGTGTCAAATTGTCGCGATAAACGGATAAAAATTTAATGGCCCATCCCAGGTGATCTTTCATGCGTTCTGTTTCGTCATTGACTTTCAGACGACCATCATGAACAGCCGATAAATATTGCTTTAACTGCGCCTCTTCTTTGACTTCATCTTCGCCGAGATAACCGGTATCGTTACGGCCCTTGTCGTCATCCTTCCTGTTCCGCTCCTGCCGTTTCTGTTTCCAAATCTGGACCAATGCGAATGTGGTCATATTTTCGATCACGCGTAAAATTGGGAAGGCCAATTCACCTTCTCTGTCTCTTTTATGATAGAAGGATTCATCATCCGTCGGACCTTTTTGTTTCTCAATAATCTCTTTAATGGCCAGGCGGATTAAGACATACGTAACATATCCGGCCCTTGATGGATTTTGCTTAACATAAATTGTGACATTGCTGTTAACAGCCGTATTGATTTCCTCAAATCTTTGACTGGATTTTAATATCTCTAACCCGGCTAATTTCCTGATCTTAGCCTTAGACGTGCGCTTTAATGTCCCTGTGATTTGATACGTATCGTCCTGGCCTTCTACGTTTCTGATCATATCTAAAATTATCAAGGCCCGGAGCGTCGCAGCTTCAAAACGGCCAGCCGCCATAACTTCCACGCTTAATGTTTCTTGTTCAGCTTTTAATGTCTTAAGAACATCCGCAATGGAACCGCTCAGATCAATTTGAACGACTGGCTCGTCCTCTTCAACTATCGGTGTTTCCTCAACTACAACTTCCGGGTCAGCCGCGCTTTCTTCTGATTCTTCCTGTTTATCATCTTCCGTTTTTGTTTCTTCTATTTGCGGATTCAAGAAACTTTGTGTTAAGCAATACCATGCCCAGCCAGCCTCTTCAACCTGCGAATCTAATTCCAGGACTTTCAAGCGGACCAATTCAGCCAATGTGTCCTTATCAAAAAACATGCCGTCGATGACGCTGCTCTCAAAAAGATCCAGTCTGGACCGCAGTTCCGCCATGACCTCCTGGACAGAACCGCTTAAACGAATGTCGCGTCTGGTCGCGCCAAAGATCATTTCGATCTCGCTGCCGTTTTTCAATGTGATTCTGTGGCTGTAGAAAAATTTTCTTGTATCTTTAATCGCAGCGCCACCTCTATCACTCAATCCTTTAATCAAGTGGCTGACCAATTCATGATAAAGGATCTGCACCTGCGTGTCCGCTCTCAGGGCGAAGAAATAGGTATGCAGCACAACACGCTTTTGTGTTCCAGCGATCTGATAAGAAGCGACCTGACCGTCTGTTTCACGCTCATCCGTGGTAATGATGAACACAACGTTGTTCAATAATCGATTCAATTGTTCGGCCAATGCCTGACCGTAAAGATCACCTAGCTTGACCTCATAGAACGGTGGTCCGCGTCGCTGTATTTCTTCGAACAAGTCTTTCAATCTTAATAAAAAGATGCTGTCTTGTTCTTTAGCCAAAGCATCCCCGCCCACAGAAGCTATGGTCTGATCTTGAAGGGTAAAGACGGTTCTTTGCGGTGTCTCAATGTTTTCATGGAAGGCCTGCGGAATAGCCAATGGATAATTCTTCGAATCTTTTTGTTGTTCATCCAACGCTGAGTATTCACCTTCTTGCGCGGTTACACCCAATTGAGCGAGATATATCTCATCATTGACCGTCTCAGCTGTTACCCGATCAACCCTATCCTCAATGTTAAAGGCATTAAGAACCAAGCGGGCATATTCTTTTTTCTGTTCAAGCGAGGCAGTGGCCAGCAGCATTTGTTTAAAGATATCTCGTGCTTGTTGAAGGATTTCTTTTGGACCGACTTTCCCGTGATGGGTCTCTAACCATGACATCCATTGTGCCTTCGCGAACAAAAGATTTGTCGCATGCCTTCTATTTTCATCCCAAATTCGAGCCTGCGCTAAAACGGATTCAAGCGAATATGTTCCCGGGTCTTCTCCCCTCGGCCTGACGGCATTTCCGAGATAGTTCAGGAATGCGTCGGTTGGTTGAATGTATCCTCTGGCCAATAAATCATCAATGAGCCGAGGATCAAAGCCGCGCCTGTCAATAGACAGCACGCCAGCGTCTTCAACAGCAAAAAATTGCCTGATCGTTGGATCAATGAGATAAACACGTTGACTGCCTGTCAGGCGGATCATTAAGAAACTATGAGGGTATGATCTGAAAGAATAGATATCCTGCGTATAGACGTCAAAAATTTCAATGCGGCCTTTTGTTATTTTGTAAATGTTCGCGCGGATCTGATCTTTAGCGCCGCCACAGCATCCGGAAAGCTGTGCACCGGAGAAATACAGCCGTTGCTCCTGATATTGATGGTCTGTATTAAACTCTTCGGCCGTTGAACGTGCATACTGGAGGTGTTCCTCTTGCCATTGGGCGATGGCCTGTTGAATGACAATTTCGAGGTCTCGTTCTGTTACCGGTTCTCCCCTTAAGAAGCGGCCTCGCGCGCCTTCGAATTTGTCTTGATCCGGTTGAACAAATTGAGGCATCGGTCCTTCTTTTTGCATATCAGCTAATAACTGCGTTTCCTTCCGTGAGAGCGTTTCTGTTTCCATACTTTCGGCCTCCGCGAAAGCGTATGCTTCAGGAACGGCCTGTCTGTTTTGCGGCTTTGCTCCCCAAATCCCTCGGATAGCTTCCTTTTCCGGAACACGTAAGCGCCGGAAGTACCCAGAAGGCATCTCCATAAACATGTCAAACCAATAAATAGCGATTGAATAGTCCTGAGGTCTTTGAATGTGCAGCCGTTCTAAGAGCATGGCGCTACCATGGTCAATCAGGTATAACCGGCCGGTTCGAACATCCACGCCCCAATTATGCGCCCGAGATAAATCTCTGTAGTAAATGCCTCTGGATATTAATTCAAGGATGATATCGTGCGCCTGGGCGTCCGTAAAGACTTCACCGTATCCGGGAACCACTAACCTGTTTGGTAAATCCGTGTATTCATTTTTGACATACACTTTAGGACGGACAACAATGAACGCTTGATTCTGAACGTTTCCATCGACGCGCACATCGATGTCGAATAACACACTAAACGGCAATAGAATTCCGCCCATGGTTTGTTTAATAAAATTCAGCTCTTTAATATATTTGTCTTTCTCATCCACGTATTTCGCCCTGAGCAGGCCGATCTCATATGGGACGCTTTGATCTCGGGCCGCATAATATGTGAAGCTGCCGCCTTGACGGCCGATCTGCTCCCAATCATCCCTCGCCATAACAAAATCTTTTAAGCTCATTAAACCGTCTTTATCTGTTTTCAATGCGGAGGCAATGTCCATTATGCCTGTTCTCAGATAAGCCAGTAACCGGCTATCCGGCATCGACCCGTCCGCTGCAGGGATGCTTTCTAAATATTGCTGTTCCATCCGGCGGTTTTCTTGATGTGAACGATTGTTCAGCTCATGAATAAAGATGCGGATATAAAGCCGTTCTTGTTCTTTGGCGTCTAAAGATTGAACGCGCGTCAGGAATCCTTCTTCGATGTAGATGATGCGTTGCCGTGCTGTTTCAAAATATGTCGCGCCGAACGTGACCGTATCGGTTTTAATAACCTGGACCTGGACCGGCGGGGCGCGTGTCATTTGAGGTTGACGCGCTGATAAAAATTTCTCAGCCACAGAAAGGTACCGAATATATTCTTCCGTTTCATCGGCAATAACGATCCGGCCCACAGCAGCTTCAACTTTATATCGACGCAATTGTTCTTTTTCTGCCGCAGGGTTCTCTTCTAAATATCCGCCATCACCTTTCACATCACAGGCAGCGCCATCGACAGCTTGAATGCGGTTCAGTTCGGCAACCATATCTTTGGCCCAGGAATAGACGTAAACATCTAACGTCGGTAGTTGTGGATTATCAGCTAACCCGAGGTTAAGGGCCTGACTATCGATCAGGATATGAATGTTGACCTTGAAGTGTTCCGCCAGAGCTTTCATCTCTCCCTTGAACGCCGGGCTCGATAATGTTGCGAGTTTAGCAAAAACGGTGAGTTGATGACCTTTTTCTTTTTCCTGCTCTTCATGTTTAAAAATCCATTCTAATGGGAGATACATCGCAGCCCATTGATAATCCGGCGATTCACTTAAAGCCTGCATGCTGAACTCGATCTTACGTTTGATACACCAATCCAAATGACCACCAGTAACAATGAGACGTCGGCCTCTGGCCAGGTCAACCTTCCAGGTCTTGGAACGGTTGATGGTAATACCGCTGACTTGTTTCTTAAGATGTTTGTACATGTCTTTGAGCGGAACAATACTGAAGAATTGAACCACAGGTATTTCTTGTTCCACCGCTTTAGTTTGCAGAGCGGCGATTTGTGCCTTAAGGTTTTCCGCGATTTCTTCAAAATATTCCATCAGATCCATCGCATCCGCGCGTTTATCTTTGTATGTAATGTACTCTTCAAAGTCCGGCATTCTGTTTTCAAGTTTGGCGCGCAAATCAGCGTTTAAGAAATCCGTCATGTAGAAAATCTTTTGGTCGAGCATTTCCATCATACGCTTTTCATTGCCGAATTGATTTCTTAACGCCTTGGCTTGCGTCTCGGTCGCGATCAGGATAATATCCGCCTGCTCGATCATGGACACATAAACCGGTTTCATGTAATGCACCCTGAAGTAAAAACTGCGTAAGCGGTTAACCAGCATCGGATCATCCGCTGTTTTAATAAATCTCAGCACCTCTCGAACATCTTCATCCCATCGGTCCCTTGCGTCCAGGAACTTCGCTTTGCGCAGTGTCGAGCTGGTACCCGCGGATACCGCTGCCACATCATCCAGATCGCCTTTCAAGACCATCTCAAGCATTGGGCTGCGGTTGCGGTTGGCATTGCATAAGCAAAGAATATTCTCAACTTTGCTGATACCTCTCTTTCGAAGCTTTGATTCTTTATTATTCGGCGAAGACATAACCATACCGACGATGGACATACCCGCTAAGGCCATCCAATGATACAGATCTAGGCTGTCTGGAGTGACCGTTTCCAATCCGGTTGCCGCATAGAGCGTTGTCGGCATCAATAAGATCATAACGACGAAGACCTTCTTCAGCGCGGAACAGACAGCGTTCATCACTTTCAGGAGCTTATTACGCGTTGAAACATCTCTGGAAACCTCTTTGTCCTGAACATTTCCGATGATTGTTTGCGCTTGCTCGAATGCGTTCATTTCTTCACTGATGTCGACGTCATCGGTCCATCCTGTTAAGGCACGTATTTCTCCATCCACAAATTGTATCATTCGCGCGTAAAAATCGATCCAGTACTGTCGGTTCGCCTCTAACAGTTCTGGAACATCCTGTCTCATGAATAAATTCCGTTTTCTCGTCTCAAGTTTCCTTAACTTTAACATTAATGCTTCCAGCTGTTCTGCCTTTTCGTCCGCATGCGTTTGAAGCAATTCTGACATCTGCCTTTCATCCCAATCTGTTTTATTCAAGATGCGTTCAACGATTTTTTCTGTTAAAGTGTGTACTTTGTTATACCGATCTGATTCCCGTAAGACATACTCGATCAACTCATGCAATAATATGTCTTCAACGGATTTCTTATTGATCCAGGACCATTCAATGTACAGGACATAAATATCATTTTCTTTAAGGAGGATCGCTCCAAAAAGCGGTCGGGTCGAATGGGTGTTGACCATGTGCACGGCATCAATAAAACGGTTATTACTCATCGGCGGGCCTGTCTCCAATCCTTGCTTAGCGAATAACTTTGATGCTTCTCCATGGACAAATGGTTGCGCGGCGCTTAACTCGCCCGCGTATGCCGGCAGACTTCTCTCGATAGCGTGAACCCAACCAAATTCTTTGGATACTTTGATTATGTTTTGAATTTCGGCTAATGTCCGTTGCCCTGTTCCTCCCAGCGGCTGTTGATCTTTACTGCCTGCGGTTGTTTGTCTGTCCGTTCCAGAATTATTCTCAGGATCAACCGTATCTTCTTTATTTCTTCTTGGTCTCAGCAATCTTTTTTGCAACTGCAGTTCCACGGCCTTGCTGATGACCCTTAATGTTCGCTCTTTATCGGGACGGCCGGTGCTTTGTGCTATTTCAATAAGCTCCGGCAAGGACTCAGACATCTCAAGCAGAGATTTATGTCCATACCATTCCATAAAATTTTCACCATCAGATAAATATCTCAAGAACGCGACCTGCTCTTCACTTAATCCTTCGGTATCAGTCAATGTCAGGTCGCTAATATCAACGACTTGCTGCTGAGTCTGACCCTTTGCCATATCCGATTCTAAGAAGCCCCATTGTCTTAACCCGGTCACCTTACCATTTTCATCCCGCTTGAAGAATGACACATAAGCGCCCCTATCGCTATAACCTTCTGCTAATTCATAGTCGACATTCATCAATCCGCTTCCGGTTTCCGGTGATAACACAATCCAGGGTAATGCTGTTTGAGGATCATTGAATTTCTTTCTTTCGTTATGCCCGATGATCATCATAAATGATGCCTGTCTGTTCGAGAATTGGCTTGCCCGGGCACCGATCAGGCCATTATTAAATCCTCGCGGTCCTCCGTTCTCCATAAATTTAATGACGGAAACCGGCTTAATATGCGCATCGATATCCGAAAACCATTCCATGACGATGGTGAACGCCTCGCCCAACTCTTCCCACATCTTGTTTCTAAAACTTTCAGAATTCGGCAATGTCTCCATGCCTTCGAAATAACTACGGATATCTTCTTGGATCACCTCATACGCCTCGATACCGTGATGCCCCTTGTAATGAACATTTAATGTCCGTGTTTTAAAATCGATCGGTGGAAGCGCGTGTATGTTTAAGTTTCCGATAATATCAATGTAGAATATTCTGAAATTCTGCAATTCCCAAAGGGTGCGTTCTTTCACTTCCGGATTATCCATATAATTATCCAATGTGACTTCTTCAAAACTTATCGGTTCAATGTCAAGTTCACGCTCAGCATTGATTTCCATAATCCGACGGTTATACGCATTTCTCTTCTCTCTAATGTATTCCAGGGTTTGACTGAAAATATCCGGAAGCGGCAATTCGACCTGCCGTGTATAACCGGCATCCTCTTTATTGAGTTCGTTCTCCTGGCGAATCTTCGCATTGATTTTCTTAATCCGCTTCATCTCAGGTTCAATGCTGACACGGTAAGCCGTGATATCAATCAGCTCTAATTCTTCAAGGCCGTGTTGTCTGAAAATAATATTCGCTCTATGAATTTCGGCATTTAAATAATGTTCATTAACGCGGTCAAATTCAATGGTTGTCCAGCCGGCATGCTCAATAGCATCCTTTGCAAAATATCCGACACCATGTTTCGCTTTCATATTAACACCTTTAATAAACTGAACACCTAACACGCCGAGCGCTCTTGCGATGTCATGGTTACCGGCAAATACTTTTGCTTTACCTGTATCACGCAACCATTTAACGAGATTGAAAAGTCCCCGAGGATCATTGCCCCGGTCATATTTATCGTTTAATCCAACAAACCTGATATCTTTTGAATGGATATCGATACCCGCCAGATCCAATGCCATCTTTAAATCATCCAGCGTATGTATTCTTCTGTAGATGTCCGGACCCAGTCCGAGTGAATGACCGATTAACGCGGCCGCGCGCCTGAATCCGCCGTGAAGGTCCTGCAATGTCACAATTTGAGGTATCTCTCCGGATCCGGGCTCTCGCAGTTCCTTATCCATTTCTTCTCTTAACCACATTAATTCAATCAAACGTTGTTCGCCCTTATTAATAAAATCAAACAGCATAACATTCACGGCCAACCGCAATAAGCGGTTATCCAGCATGGAATAGTTTGTTTCATGAAGGGAAAGATTATTCGCTAAAACATGATACGCTTGCGGGGAGATAAAGCTAACCGTACTGTTCGGATCTATTCGGGCGGGATTATCTTCTGCTATTAAGGATAGCCATATGGCAACAATGCCGTTATAGACCATTGTAAATTTCTTTGCGTCAAAAAGTTTAAGGACGATAAACATTCTGTATTTTATCGGCAACTCGTATAGCCTGTGTTCACTCATCAGCCTCTGGATGAACCGCTCTAAATCAAAAGTATTTTGATTGTTCATGGTGAGGCTGCCACGCTCATCTTTCCAGTCTTCAAGGACCTTAAGAGCGGTAAAATATCTTTGACGGTATTTTTTGTCATTTACAGCAGAAACTTTCTTCGCGAACCATTTTCTATAAGCCCGGATCAGCAGGATGCCCAGCGCGCCGGCCGCGAGAATAATCCCGAAGGCCGCTATATTTCCAACAGATACAACCCCGAAACCTGAAAGGTCTGCTTGCTGAACGCTAACAACTTCACTGGCATATTCGGTCGCGGCAAAAACCGTTTCGCCGAAAAATAGAATGGCGCCAGCTGTCAGCAACGCCATTTTTCGTTTCATATGCTTTAATGGTCGTCGGTTATTTTTATCGTTTTGATTTACCCAAAACTTGGAAATAATATCACTGACAGGCATCTCAAATCTAACAATATTTGTATCATCAATCCCGGAGTAGAAGACAACATTATCGCCTTCCAGTCTTACGCCTGTCGCATAATTAATACCTTTGACTTTCTCAAGTGCGCCTTCATGATTTATAAACTTTAATTGTGTTGAATCATGAAGAATAACCGGTGTTCCTAGAGGGCTTAAATTATCTTTGCGCAGTAAGACGACTGCCGTGTGGTAATATTTCTCTTCCGGACCCATGATAATTGCCATGTGGCTGATCGCAATTTTAAAAATATCTTGAGGTCTTTCTATGATTGT
This sequence comes from Candidatus Omnitrophota bacterium, assembly GCA_021108075.1. GTDB lineage: Bacteria > Omnitrophota > Gorgyraeia > Zapsychrales > Zapsychraceae > JAIORP01. The sequence goes on from JAIORP010000206.1 coordinate 11,294, forward strand.
GTTAAATCCGCTATGCGATTTTTTAACAAGCGATATACGGGCTTCAACCCGACATGAAATCTTCACGAACTTCTTAATAAATGTGATCGCCCTTGATTGGATAGTTTCGACCATCTTCACAATAGCAGGATGACGAATAATGATATGAACAAATGGCAATCTAATGACATCCTGGAAGGAGGACGTGACACGTATTTTCGTCGCATCTTTCACGCTATGTTCGCGCCAATATTCTTCAGGAGGATAAAGCACATTGTTCATATCATCAAATAGATATATCTGAACAGCTCTATGTCCATCAACAGGTTCTTCCGCGCGGTCAATCAATCCAATTCTTCCCTCAAGCAATTCTGTTAGATATGTATTCTTAGAGAATTTGTTGGGACGTGCAATCCTGATGTCTTTTGACTTTGGCCGGCCCATTTCATCTATGTAAGCGAACTCACTGTGCCATGCGCCATCAGCAACCTTCACATAAACAGCACCTAATTGACCGTTAATTTGTGTTATGCGAGGATCCTCCCCATTTTCAATAAGAAGTTCAGATAACTTGAATTTAATACCTTCTGTATCCTCTGTGTCACGGACTAAAAGAACGATATCGCTGTTGTGTTCCTTGAAAGGATTATCTTCTCTGGAAATCCTTCGGGCCATTAAGTTGCCGTTTGGTAATACGGCCGGATTCAGGTACCGATCGTTCTTATCACTATCATCAACATAGATCAATTTTCCTATCGGATAAGAGTCTTGATGTTTCAAAGCGACGATTCTATTCTTGATCCATTTGAATAACAAGGAAACAACCACAAAACCTATGACACCGAGGACAAGCCAACCCCCTCCGCTGAAAACTGCTACGCCTGTGACATCAAATCCAAAAATAATATAATCAACAAGTGATCCTCCGAAGACCGTCCAGACAACGAACAGACCGGCAACAGCGGATGATCGTAACTCTATCGAGGGGGATTTAGAAGCTTTCTTTTGGACAGGATCTGCTGATTTGTCTGTTAACAGCGGTTGCTGATCAACGTGTTCTTGAAGCGCCTTCCATGAAATCCATCTACCCAGCCTGGTCAACGCGGCAAAAGACTGCGCGTTCATTGTAAGAAATCGGAACGAGTCATGGAAACCATCTCGTCCAACACCACCGACAGAGAAAAGAAATCGATTTGGCATGATGACCGCGACGCCTTCTGTATCGAAAAGATCTTCCGGACGATAAACACCGACCGCCTGAATGCCTTCTTCTAATAGATAGTTGAAGATACTGTGCGCCTGGGAAGGACTAACGTGGCTTCCAGACAATAGCGCGACAGAAATGTTTTCAAATCCTAATGTTCTTAATCCTGAGACAATATTAACCACTCCGGACGGCATGCGGGAATCAGCCTTATACATCATGCCAATATGAGATATGCCGGCAAATTCACCCTGCACAGGATGAACCGCTTGAATAATAACCGCGCCGCAGGTGTAACAGCCTTTGGTGAAAATCTTATAATCCTTATGCTGTGCGGAAACCAAAGACATCCTGTTCGGAGTGACCGTGATCGAGACAACCGCATCGGCATCAACAGGATTGATCTCCGCTCCTTGTTTGCCCAAATCGACATCGATTCTGAAGTTACCCTGCTTTTGTCCGGACTTGAATAATGCCACTGGATCTGTTTGCGCTTTTTTGGCGCTCCAGGTGATTGAAAACGGATCATGTTCTGCACGGACAACATCCTTTGTTAATTGATATCCGTTCGCTTTCACGAATGCTTGCTCATTTGCGATAAATAATTCAACCTCACCCGCCATGCGGTGATAACCGGATAACATAAGCTTGTTCACGCCCGCCATTCCAGCAGTGAATTCAATCGCGTTATAGTTACTGACGTCATACGTACCGGTCCATGTTCCGATATTCACCAAAGCGATCATTTGCGCTCTACCGGCATTAATCGCGCTGGTGGTTGAGGCGATAAAATCTTCATCGGTCAGGCTGCCGTTAAAGACGCAATAATCCTGTCCTTCAATAAAACCATTTAAGCGCATATGCCCACGGGCCTTGAGGAGCTCCGACTGATAAAGTTCGATGAGATCAACATGCCCGGCGCCTAATTTGAAGGCCGCTAAGGAAAGGATGCCGTCACCGGCGCCCAGGTCAACGATATCCATGTCTTTTAGATTATCATTCATCATATGAATGATTAATGCGGTATTAAAAATTGAGTAACCGGTATAAGCAATAGCTGAACGGTCGAGGTCGCGTAACAGGATCACATTTTCGCCCAGGGCTGCTTGAAGCGCAGAAGACAATAATTGATAATATCCCGCGTCGATCATAAATAAATAACCGATGCGAATCACCATCATTTTCCGGCCGTAAGCGGTGTTCACAAAGCCCTCTTCACGTTGATAATTTAATTGATCGTTATAAACGTAGTTCGGCTGGGTTGCGAAGGCCTGACCCCAGGTATCAACCATATCCGTTGGAAGCTCTTTCAACATATCAGCGGCCCATTCTTCACTGCGTTGAACGGCTGGACCATATGTTTGCTGATATGCGCTTGTTGGCATTAATGTTTCAGCATACGTGTTGAGCGCAAAGGCGAACAAAAGGCTGTATTCAAACGATGGATTCTTCTCGATCACATCCCGTTCTGGTAAACCAAGGTCGTAATATTTACCCGCTATTCCGTAACCAACTTGACCTTGCTCATAATCGGATTTGAGTTGCTCTAAATGTTCAGGATGTGTTTGCGCCATCATGTCGAGATGCTCTTTGGCGCGGGCACTTAAAATCTCATCAGCAAAAGCGGTTTCAACCAGTGTGGCCAACATGTGTCTGGATTTTGGCATGACTTCATAGCTGAAACGTAATACGTAGTTTCCGTATAACTCATGGACAATACCGGCGACATTTCCCTGGGTCGCGTAAACGATCAATGTCTCACCTTCGATATAAGACGCCGCCTTCATTGGTAATTGTGTTGTCACATCTGTCAATGGTGCGTCTAATAACCGAATGATAATTTGCGTGACCGGCGGGGCTCTGGAATCAAAGGCCTCGCCGTAAATAGATGCGATACTCTGTTGCACATCGCTTAAGGCCTCGCCGCGTAAGATCGCCTTGATGACAGCGATTTCTTGCTCGGCCAACGGGAAGGCTTTTCGGAATAAACTGTCTTGTGCCTGTGTTCCGAATATTATTTGATCCGCTATTGTTTGTGTCTCCTGACGGTTTAATGTGCGACAGTTGGCTGCCTGGAGCATGGCCTTGAGTTGGGATTGATCCAGGCTGGAGCCGATCGGCTTTTGCGTCCGCACATCATCAGATGGCCTGGCAGGATCCTGACCGTCTCTGGCGTCTTTTGTTGTTTCGCGACGGACAGGTAATGTGATACAGTAAGCGGTCTTCTTATCATTTTCCTGTGTTCCGGACCGCACGCTGATGTGACCTTGATGTTGCTCAACAATATTCTTAATGATAGCCATGCGTAAGCCCCTGACCGGGTCATCGGCTGTTTGATATTCAGGATTAAACAGGGTGGATTCGGATGCATCACCGACCATTCTTGCCCCCTCAGCCGTAATGATCACATTATCCTGATCTTCATTTAATGTCATCTTAATGCCTGTCGCCTGCAAGCCTAATAAGACGAACAGCTGCAATAGTCCTTTATAAGAACCGAAGAATTGAATGGCTTTACCAGGATGGGCATCAATGTCATCTTCATCATCCCGTTCATCCTCTTGGTCTCCCCAATATGCCTGATCGTTATCGACATCCGTAAAATACCCGCCGGTCATGGACAGGATGACGCTTGCCTGATGTTCGATCTCCCGGATATCGACCGCCATCCAGTCATTAAGTTCAGCCGGTAAATAACCGTCCGCGGGGTGGCTCATCTCTAAGATAGATAACAGCGCTCTGATTTTCTTGAACATCACGAACATCGGGCTATCGATGATAAACGCTTCCAACTGATCCATGTTATAACGTATTTTGTAAATAAGATTTAACATGCTGTCATTGTACTGACAATAAGCCTGTCGCACTTTAACCGTATCTTCCATATCAATCGGGCTGGTAAAGACACCACTCAAACTTTCAGATGAACCTGTGTCAACAGGAACGTCTGTTTTTGATTTCTTGAAGCGTTCAAACACCGTTGTCAGGTCGACGATCAAGCTCACAACCCGGGCCTTTTGACTCTCCCGTACCAATTGATTGTAGGTCGAGCGGTACATCAAGCTCTCGTTACCATAACCGGCGACATCAAGGAATAAGTCCGTCAACGCGGTCCAAATTCTCGCCATCTGATCCAGGGAGATCAATGCCGGGGCTTTGGATCGACTTAAACGCTCTGTGATTCGAGCGTTAACCTTCGCCATCATTGATTCATATTCGTCCAAGAAATATTCAGCCCAGATAGCCGTGCGTTTGAAGTGACCATTCCATTTATAGAATTCAAACCAGCGCGGCAACATTTTCAAATGTTCATACTCGCCTTCATCAAGGGCCTGGATGCTTAATTCACCAGACCGCTCCATCACCTTCATCCTGTTCCATGCGTCAATGGCTTTTCCGACGACGATCATTGATTCTTGATATTCCCGGGGTTCATCTGTTCGCATCCGATTAAGATCTGTAATGTTTTCTGTTTTATCCCATAATTCTAAATAAGCTAAGATATCTTCCTCTTTCCCGCTGGCCGGCATATCGATTTCAGCTTCTTTCGCAATAAATTTCGCGTAAGGATAAAGGTCTCTATCCGGCCGCCGCTCTGATTTCGCTGTTGTAAGCGATGTCACCTTATTGATAACTGTCAATATGCCGAGCATGGAAACAAATATTTGCCGGTCAACCGTGCGTTTCCAGCCGATCGTCTCGAGCGCCTCTTGCACATTCCGGTCAAAGGCTTTGGTTGAAATCTGATCTTCGGCCAACAGTTTTAACGTATCTTTATACTCGATCAATTTCGTGATCACTTCAATTTCCTGCGCATTATGACCTCTTGACGTCATGAGTTTATCAAGGATGCCATTTACGCGTTGAACCTGTTTTTCAGAAACAACGTCAATGCCGGCCAATTCAGCCGTGTTTTGATAAAGGACAACACTGCGCATCAGGTTAAGATGTTCCAGTGACAACAACTGGGCTAATCGATTAACAACCGTCCAACCAGCTTTCTTGTAGTATCCAAAACTCATATCATCCAACAACTGCAATGCCCAAACAATAAAGTCAGACCGGCGATATTTCAGATTTAACTCTGGGGCTGCTGAATAGTTGACACTTAAAACCTGGTCGTTTAATGGCTGGCAAACACGAGCAGCATCACTCAAATCATCCAGGTATTGCTGAACTAAACTGGCATAGTTCGAAACAGGCGCCGCCGGTATTGCCGGGGTTCGTTCAAATAACGGCACCATCATTTGAGTTAATAACCGGGCTAAGGCGGAGAACGACCAGTGTTCAATTCCCAGTTGATAATTGTGTTCAACCATGTCGCTGATGGCCTGCGGATCATTCAATAAATGAACAACTTCTGTCGCGGTCTGAACCAGACGCTCACGAACTCTCTGACCGCCTTTCGCGAGTTCTGCCGGACTGATATCACACTCAATACATTCCGGTCCTTTCGGCATGATGTCCGTGATATAAATCCAGTACTTATAAACGAGGATAGGAACTTTATGATACACCGCTTCCAACCAGGCATTGCCCCAACCTTCCCAGGAGCTGGTATACAGGACCATGCCGCGGTTACCGATCTTTGCAGCTTCATAGGCCTCGGCCAATGTGAATTCATAACTGTCATCTTCACCGATGATGCCCTTGCCATCGTTGTGTTCACCCGCGTCCCAGATCTTTAATCCTTTAGCACGATACTTCGCCTTTAAGTCTTCCCAGTATTTCGCATCTTCATCCGAGGCCCCGCCGTGGGTGATAACGGCATACGGTTGTTTGCCTTCCTTCTGCATCATCTGCGCGACAATCAATTCAAGCTCAAATGAAAGTTCGAGATATTTTCTGGCGACCGGGCGGACAGGCCGTAATAACATATAACCTTTGCCTGACCCGATACCCAATTCTTTCTCGATTCGTTTGCGCAACTTCCTGGCCCCATACAGGCTGACCATATGTGGTTTGGTCAGATCTTCTGCATTAACGACCTTTTCAAAGAACCGGATCCAGGACTTCGGCATCCAGGTTGTTTCCGGTGCCTGATCAAAATCCATCACATTCGGTAAGACCGTTGATTCAACACCATAAAGACGTCGTAATTTTTCATACTGAACGATATTGATAACACCCGTGGCTAACAGCTTATGGTTCAGCTTAATAAATCGTTCTAAATACTTAATCAAGTCGATCCGCCCGAGTTCTTTAGCGAATTCTCTTTCCATTCGGGAAATGTCATGTTTCCAGTCGATCGTCTTAATGTTCAGTTCTTCGATCACTTCAACCACAGCCAGGCCGAATGGTATGTTGCGGGCGTAAGCCAGAATGTTTTGTGTGACGATGAAATCGATGTTATTCGCTAAGATGAAGGCTTTCAGATCGGCCTTGATCTTATCTTTATAGAACTCGATCAGGAGTTTGTCTGTTTCTGAAATTTCTTCATTGTTAAAAACGCGGTCCATTATGGAGACAAGTTGGTTATTGTCCATGTCACCTTTCACGCGTTTAAAGTGGGCTAACGGGAATGTGTGGACTTGTTCTGCCGTCATACCAACACCCGGAGTCGATTCGCCAGAATAATAGAAACTAAACGGATCACGGTCTTTCATGGTCGGGTAAATTTGACGTAAGAGACCGACAAAAATCTTACGAACCTTGTCATTCTCTAAGGTCACCCCGTCTGTTCCGCTTAAACGGTAAGAAATGTAAAGGATATTTCTCATCTGATGTTGTTTGAATAGTTTTAATAACGCGCTGTAACCGGTTTCAACACCATCGATCACCTGGCGTAATAACTCAGGGATATGCCCGTTGCGGCTTATTTCCTCGCGGACAGTATCATTTTCATATGGCTGGAACTGCATGACAACACCGGAAATGACTTGCGCCATCTTGCGGGACCATTCTAAGAGCGACTCTAATTCTTTAATTCTATAAATCAGATGCGCGCTGTTGCGAATTTGATCGAATTTTTTTCGATCCCAATCTTCCGCACGCATCAAGTGCGGTAATGTTCGACCATGGATCAATTGAGCCCTTAATTCATACAGTTCACGAAGACCTTCTTCATATCGTGAACCGTGTCTGTACAGCATTCCCTTCCATTTCTTCAAGTTCGCTTTTTCATTTTTGAATGTTAAGAAGCCGGCAACCGCGTCAAATTCATTTGGAACCGGTTGGTCACCTAAAATTTCTCTTAAGCGGCTGACAGCGATCTTTGGCTCTTCAAAGATGTTTGTCGTCACACGGATATCAACGTATGTCAGGAGTCCCAGTAAGCGGAAGAATCGGTTACGCAATAAGAAATACGCCCTCGCATCTTCATAAGAGGTCAGCATCGCCGCGGCTCTTCTTTCATATTGTTGTAAAAATTCAGAGAAACTGATCCTGTTTTCCAGGACATCTCTGGCATACGGCAGCATGACCAGCAAGGCCTGCACGAGCACGATATCAAACGGCATATACGTAACCGTTGGATTTAAGCGTTGCAAGACCCCTTGAATAACGGGTCGGCTGTTCAATGCTGATAACCGGTCGGACTGATCGTTAAACATGTGATACAGGTTAAATGCTGAACGAATGATATATTCACTCTTTGGTAAAATCGTTTTAGCATAAACTTGCATGAACTCAAATCCCTGCTTGCGGCTCGCACCATTTCCGTTTCCATTGACGGATTTAAATTTTTCCGCGCCGTTATTAAGCAAGGAAGTAAACAGACCGTTGCCCGCGGCTAATACCTGATAATCGGTATAAAGCCGGCCTTCCATCAAGGTCGTAATCAGCGTTTTATCCCCATCGTCTGCAACCTGGTCTAATATATCGACGAGCCACACTAAGAATTCATTGTCGATTTCTAAGCGGGAACCAAAATTGACAAATCGCATACCGCGGATATTCAAGTCTTGAACAACGACAACTTCCGGCTGAATAAATTGATTAACGTACGGCGTGATATAATTCTTCAAGACCCTGGTGAGGCGCATGTCGTCTAATGGCTGTTGTGTTTCCCTGTTCGTCAGATGAGCATCAGAGGATAAGAGATCCTTCGCATCAAAACTCATCCTGGCGTAAGCCATGCGGTTGGATACCGATAAGTCTGTCATCTGTTGACAGTCCCGGGCCATCCCTTTACGTAATGTCTGCCATAAAACTGTTCGGAATTGTTGTTTAACGGCCTGCCATTGAGCGCTCGAGAGGAATTGTCTGACCAAACGTTGGATGCCCCATACTACCGCAACGATTAGGACGATGGAAATGATCCCGGCGACAACCGGGTTATCGGCTAATACTGTCAGATAGGCCATGGCAATCGTTACGGATCCCGCTTCAAATAATGTTGTACCTGTCTCGTCAGAGCCTTGCGATGCATCCTGTTTCAGAACTTGCCTGACCATTAAATCTGATGTCGCTTTTAATTTTGCTTCACTGTCTCCCATCGTGCTTAAAAAACGGACATCGGTATGTTCACCGGATTGATCTTTTAATGTGTCCGTTAAGTAACCTGACATGACCGACCATACCGCTTTCATCACCTGATCTGTCTGCTCACGTTTTGCCGTTACCATTACTTTCCAATCAAAGGCTCTGGCAACGTAGACGCCGCCTTTGTCCACATCATAATCGTAGTATGGAGCAAACTCCGCCATTTGACGCAATATGTTGCTGCCAGCCATTTCATTCAGGGCAACATCAATTCTGAAGAATTCCTTATTATTTTTATCGATCGCGGCTAAAAATATTTGGATATCCAATTTCTCCCGCATGACTTTGGCGAAATCAATCAGGACAAAGAACGGTCTGTAGTGCATATAGAATGTGGCCGGCACCTTAAAGGTGTATGTCAATTGATCAGCATCTGTTTGAATAGCAACATTTTCAAAACAAACCGTTTGCCTTACTGCTTGCTCATGCGCGGCATCCTTTGCTGTTGATTGAACGGTTGCTGATGATGGCTCGCCGGTAGCGATAGGTTTGAATTGTTTAATACGTTCGTCCGGATCATATTTATATAAGGCTTGATGCAAGAAAGAAATGATATTTTGAATTTCCTGATGAGATGATTCGGCAATGAAATGCGGAAGTTCACTGTCTGTCAAAATAAGTTTGAGAACATCAATGGTGAGTTCCATATCTTCTGTTGACCAGGCGCCTTGATTGATCAAGGCAATGCGCAGGGCTGTTCCTTCAACGAAACGCTTCCTCCAAATGGAACCGAACTCTAATTTCTCTTGTGTCACAATATTGTAAATCTCTAAGACCATACCCATGTTATTCAAGTGCCCGGCAATATTTAATGTGAATAAATCATCGATGGTCTTCGAGAAAGTGTAAGGGATGTTGACCATCCTTTGAACGCGGTTAAATGTCCGCGTTTGTTGCGCCAGGAAATCATCCATGCGGGCTTCATTAACATTGTCTGAGACATTAAATATGCTGACAGCGCCGATTTCATGGATCAAGCTGGCAGCTATTTGAAGCGGTGTTAAATATTGTCGGTATTCAAGATAATCCGAATGGTTGGAAAGAACGATGTATTCTGTGCCTTCATGGGCGCAAACGGTTGCCAGAAAACCTTTGAGTGGTCCGGCTCGGACATGTCCGGCGTTGATCATCGCTTCTAAACGGTCAGCCATATTGTTTTTATTGATCGCTCTTAAGTAAGTCAATGCGAATTCTTTGACGATCTTAACATCAACGATGTCTTTAAGCGCATCAAAGGCAGACCAAACATAACGTTCAACTTCAGCGTCACGTTGTTGTTTGGTTGGCGCTGAGAGGTCCGGATGTTTGCGGGCAATGTCTACTCTGGTATTGTAATAATACGATAACCAGATCCAGTTCTTATATTGTTGTTCACGGGAGGCAACCTTTTTACCCGTCTTCCTTAACACGGATCCAAAAGGATTCAATGGGAATATCCAGGAAATGAAGACTTTCAACAGGCCATTAATATCACTATCATAATCCCCGGTCACCCATCGACTTCTCGGTTGCTCGGCAGGTCCGGTTGAAAAATCAATAATGTAAATTTTCTTTTCTCTCGTTATAAATAGATGTTCTACTTTAACATCACCATGAATAATTCCCAGGTCATGATTCAGGCGTCGATAAGCATCTCCTATTTTCCTGACGAGTTCTTCCTCATTCTCAATAAAGAATCGAACCCAAGAGCTATTCCCATGCAGTTCAGCCAAGGATATGCTGTCTTCTATTCCCTTCATAATGAGGACATCCGAAAGAATAAGACTTTCAGGCGCTATGCCTGCCCTCGATGCTCTTAGCGTCAATTGATATTCCAGCTCAGTCGCGTTTCCTGAAGGAGCTGTAAAGTTCTTAAATTTAAAATAAAGAGTCTTTTCACCACTATCCGTTTTCAGTGTTGCCCTGACAACCCAGCCTGAAAGCGTTGCTTCTTCTCTGACGATTTCCAGTGCTAATGCGGTTATCGATTGAACGCCGAGGAAGTCTTTCAATAATGCTTTGTTGATAAAGATGGACCGTATCTTTTCTTTAACGTCATCATGCCAGGATATAGGGGAATCATTAATAGCCTGCCCGAGTAGAACGCTTTCGGCATCGACGGTTGTTTCTCCCGCCAACCATCGTTGCGTGCGCGCTTCATTCTCTTCATCTGTTAGATTGAACTCGCTGACCGCGCCGATTTCATGGATCACGCTGGCCGCGATTTGAAGCTCTGTTACGTATTCAGCGTAAGCCGTTGAAATAAGGATGTATTCCGTTCCGTCTTTCTCATAGATAGTGGCCAGGAAGCCTGCCAGCGGTCCGGCGCGGACTTGACGCGCGGCTAACATGCCTCTTAACCTGACGGCCATCTCTTCTTCACCCGCAACCCTCAACGCCGTCTCTAACACAACTTCCATTGAGGCGATATCAACATATTGGTCGATGCTGATAAAGTCCGTATCCCAGTTCAACGCTTCAACAGCGGCATCACGCTGTTCTTTGCCCGGTTCAGGAAGATCAGGGTGACGGCGGGCGAGATCTTTTCTGCTATCGTTAACATTGGAATCATCAGGCATCGTATCTTGTCCGGATTGATCTTCTCTAATGTTTATTTTTACCCTGATGTCTTTTTCAGCGGACGATTTTAATATAAAGATAGACGTCAATTTCTCGCTAAATTTAATGATGGCGACAATAATTCTTGGACGCTCTTTAGGGTGAACAACGGGAACAACCTGTTCATGCTGCTTTCTGTCGCGCGCGAATTGCAACTCACTTTCAGGCGCGTAAAGCATCAGGATGGCATTCATTCCGTCATAGCGTCCTTTTTCTATTTCCCCAAGGCTCCATTGAACCGCGCCATTATGTTCGTGGAACCCTCTAGCTGTTACCGGGCTGTATGTCGCGAGGTATGGAATTCTTTCACGTTTTGTTTGTTCGGCTTGAGTGAGGACCAATCCACGGGCCAATCCTCTAACCGGTTTGCCGCCAACGAGATAATAATCACGTCTTTCTTCAGATATTAACTTGACATTCGGCGCTCCAAGGGCGAAATTAAAGCGTGCGTTTGCCTTTTGATCGACGCTGCCTTCTAATGTAAAATTATTGGTTAACGCGTGAACGCTGGCAAAGAACCCGGCCGTACCAGTTTGACCGCCGGTAAGCTCTTGCGTTCTAATAATGTTAATAATTTCCGGTGTTAAGTACTTCTCCACGCTCCAGATCAAGGCTCCCAGAAACACGCGTTTGGTTTCTTTATCGATAACCTGAGCAACGACGATGCCTTTTGCGTTATGTTGAATAGCACTTCTTAACTGATCAACCGTCACTGTCTCTTGCGGGGTTGTTATCCAGGCATCATTGTGAACGGCTGTTAATTCTTCAGCCTCTTGTGTGACGGCCCAACGGTATAGAACATACGCATCATCACGTTCATCAACCTTGAAGAAAATTAACTGATCGGCAGGGATAAACCATTTGTAACCAAAGTGTCTGCGGACAAAACGTCTTAAATTGGAAGGAATAACGTTACGCGGGATGCAAAGTTTTGGCATTGGCGTTCCGACCCTGAGATGTTCGACACGTCTCGCGTTGTATTGTTCAATGACCTGGTCCCACGTTCCTCTAATGATATAGCGACGAGACAGGAGATAACCGCCAATGCCGATGACAATGGCGCCGACGATCGCACCGGCCATCGTCCAGACAAGGCTGCTGATTTCTATGACTGCGCCTGACTGCGCAATAGCGTTGACGTCTTGAGCCTGTGCAACATTCGTGATACCGAACAAGACCGCGCCTATGCCAAGCATTGCAAATAATACGGATACCAGTGTGAATCCACCTTGAGCATTCTCTGGACAGGATCCTGGTGTTTTAAAAGTTGTGTCTTCTTCGTCAAATCCCTTTCTGGATATGCTTAAAAATTTGAAGCCTTTGATTGTATCTTCAACCTCACCCTTGGCTGTGACTATTTGGCTGTCAAGCGATGTATCGCGTGCAGCCCGTGTTTGGACGCTTGAGAGGAACTCTCTTTCGCGTTCGGCATTCGTCTCATCCGTTAGATTGAACTCGCTGACCGCGCCGATTTCATGGATCAAGCTGGCCGCGATTTGAAGCTCTGTTACGTATTCAGCGTAAGCCGTTGAGATAAGGATGTATTCCGTTCCGTCTTTCTCATAGACAGTGGCCAGGAAGCCTGCCAGCGGTCCGGCGCGGACTTGACGCGCGGCTAACATGCCTCTTAACCTGACGGCCATCTCTTCTTCACCCGCAACCCTCAACGCCGTCTCTAACACAACTTCCATTGAGGCGATATCAACATATTGGTCGATGCTGATAAAGTCCGTATCCCAGTTCAACGCTTCAACAGCGGCATCACGCTGTTCTTTGCCCGGTTCAGGAAGATCAGGGTGACGGCGGGCGAGATCATCTTTATCTATCAGCTTAAAGAAATTCAGAATGGAGGTTAACGATCGCGTTAAGAACACAAATGGTTTTCCGCTCCTGGCCTCTTCTTCGGAGATATCACCGATCACAAACGGAATATTTTCTAATAACTGTGAAGCGATTGTTTGATATTGCGCGGCCACTTCTCTTTCTTCCCTGCCGTTCATGGCTTGTTCTAATAATACGATTTTCATGTCAACGCCCATTTCAAAAATAATCTTGAGAAGGACTTCGTAGATGCCGGCTAAGCAGTCATAACTCATGCCGCCTGTAATTATTACTGTGTTCATGCCTTTCGCCAACAGGTGCTTCACTTCCTCGCGCAGCATGTTCTCTTCCGCTTCCATCGCCTGCTGCTTAACACGGATGATCAGGTCGGCCTCTTCAGCGGTATATCCCTGCGTCTCAAAAATCTCCGGCGTCATCGTAAGTTTCTTCCAGAAATACTTATTAAACTTTTTCTCATAGAATAGATATCCATATTTTTCCAGTTTTACCAGCAAGGCACCTGACAAGACGCCTGGTGCTGTTGGACCATAACCATATGAAACGCCCAATTTAATTTGTCGGCATGGAATATCCCGTGATCTTAACAGTTCTAACAATTCTTCCTCGGCATTAAAAGACTCGAAGTCATGATCTTTAACCGTCAGGATCGCCACCTTGGGCCGGTCAGAGGAAGCGGCCGCATCTTCCCGGGCCGGTGTCGTTCCTGTCGAGCGGCGGCGGGCGATACTGTCTTCGAAACGGTCTAACATAAAGGAACGGATATCGGCTAATCTTTCAAGCACGGTGACTTCAGCCTGGCGGAATTTCATCAATGGATGGTCCTCAACATATTTTGTCCGGACATCAAACCGGTCACTTCCCCAAATAGCTTTTACTGGCAAGACAATATGGAGGTCAGCATTATTTTCAAAAATATAATAAACAATAACCTGATATAACGACAGGAGACAATCATCGCAAACACCGCCGGTTAATATAATTGTCTTTATTCCGTCCTCGACGATCTGGTCAAGTATCGTTCTGACCTGTCGCGCTTCTTCTTCCAACGCGGCTGTTCTTATTCTTAAGACGAACTCAGCCTCTTCTTTTGTATAACCCCTGACAAGCAACCATTTCTCGGTTAAGTCAAACTTGCTCCAGTAGTAATGGTTCAACTTATTCTCGTAGCCTAACAGGTCGTCATTATCTAAACGTTCAGCTAATTCTTTCGGGATGGCATCAACGGATGTTTTACCAAATCCGAATGAATCAGCAACCTCAATATGCTCATAAGAAACGCCTTCTTCTTTTAAGAGGTTAAATATCCTTGATTCAAAAACAATCGCTTTACGGTCATAATCGGTAACACTCAAAACGGCCACGTCTTTTTCACCAAATTGCGTCGCTGTGTCAGGAGAGCAGAACCAGCCGGATTCCTGCAATTTCTCCGCTTGATTAAGATAAGACGCTGTCACCATCGAAGATGTCGCGATGTATAAGGCGCGGATCAATTCCTGGGCCGGGTTAGAACCGCTGAATTCACCAAGATCGCGGCTGTTGATAGTCAGGCGAACGTCACCCTGCGTTGGAATGTCATAAGTTGCCTTGTTATGATCCCACGGGATATAACTCAAGTTCGGCGGATATCTTAAGACATCGGCAGGATAGACGACCGTCGGAACATTTTCTTCTTTAATGCCTGAAATGTACGCGTCGGATAAGAAATAAGCGACTTGCCGGGCGACAGAAGCGATATTGAGATCAAGCGGGCATGTCAGATCCACACGTCCGACATAAACTTGCTGGCTTAACTCAAAAATCAGCTTCAATCCTTTTTGCAGGAATGTGTCATCCAGTTGATTTTCTTTAATAAAATCCAATTGATTAACTCTTTGGGCATAGGTCGCCAGGATGATAATGTGCGAGACCAGAATGTCGCCTAAGAAGGCCGAACTGATATAATTATAAACTTGAGCAACATCGTTATTGGTCATGCGCAACAATTGGCCGATACGTGAATCAAAAATTTGACGGCGGTCTTTACGTAAAATCAATTCATCGATAAAGTAAACCTTGGCTAAGTCGGCCATACCCGTCAGGCGCATGTTTGGATAAAGGCTGGCCGCGGTCACGTCGCGGATAGTCCCTGTTGAAGGTCTGTTAACGCGGCGAGGATCAACTTCCACCATCCAATCCCAGGCGCGCTCATCTCTCATTTCATGGAAGAGTTCAATCATTTCCGTATCAAACAGGCCGTGTTGTGCCATAACCAGGCGGTCATTGATATTGACCTGCAGGGCCTTCAGGAATGTCTCCCGCTTCAAGCTCGGATCATTTAAATAGGTGTAATAAGGATTCCATGCGGTATCGAATGCTCCGATTTCTTCCGTGGCTTGCTTCAGGTCAACTTCATACATCATAAAGATATAATATCCATCAATGAGTTTAACGGTTAAGTCCCCTTTTTGTGTCTTTAATGATTCCATGACCTCGACCATCGATGGCGGCATGCCCTCCCGGGATATCTTACCGAGTTTGATGCGTCCGGTTGGATAATAACCCTGCAAGGCCCATTCTTGTGATGTTTTCTTGGCCTTGATGTATTGCATCATATTAAATTCATCCGCTAAGTCGCTAAAGGATTCATTCTCTTTGTTTATTTTAGCCATATAAATTTTATCTTCCGACCGGAATTCCAACGTGCGTCCATAGGCCTTTTTCTCAAAGGACGCGACCATCACAACCTGATCACTTTCTTGCTCCACGAGGACAGATTCGTCATACCTGTTTCTTACCATAATATATCCCGGGATTTGATCAATATCCGCGTCTGTCCATTCTTCTTTCTTCGGCAAGTCCGATGGCTTATGGACAATGACCGCCGGGACCTGTTTAAATAAATCATGCATGATGTCCTGGTAGTTATGAGAAGCTTGTCCGTCCCGGTAAATCTCAAATATCTTTAGGATCAATGACTTAACGCCCTGACGGTATTCGGAAATAACGGTCTTAATCTTTGCCGCAATCCCGTCAGTCACGTCTCCGACGAATGACAACGCTTTTGACTTCATGGAAACAAATGACGCTTCGATAATATCCTGTCGGGTCCTGGCATGATAAAGCAGGATATGGTCAATGGTCTCTACCATAAATTGTAATAAGGCTTCGTATGCTTCCATATTGTTCTCTTCATATTTGCGAACCAGCTCATCCAGGCCATAGACATGCAGGTTAATACCGACACCGGAAATGTCTTCATATAGCCGTATAATCATTCTGTCATCACCCTTTGATTGAGATGTGACGCGGAATGTCGTGTCTTCGAGGCCATCACGCATGAGTTCTGCTGAATGGCTGAACAGCTGTGTCAACTGATACCAGCGCTGGTCATCGAATAAATGATGCTTGCTGCCTTCTAAAATAAATTTCTTAATCGATCCGACGCTTAACGGATAGTCAAAATAACGGCCGGAGTTATAAGCCTTTACAGACTCTTCGGGAATAATATTTTCTTCGGTGTCGAATTCATTAATTTTTTCCTGTCGTCCGGTATAACGCGCGTGTAACTCAATCTGACCCGCGCTTATAATGATGAGGTTCAACTGGCTGAAACCGTTTAAGACGTGAATATGTCCTAACACAGTCGGTGTTAAGACTTCAAGAGGAATGGTCATGCGGTATCTGAAAATGAACGACCGTAAACTTTCGAGGTAGGCCGCTCTGCTCGCCTTCAATGTTTCCGTGTCTGGCAGATTGGCTTGTTCATTGAGTGAATGATAATTGCTCTTTAAGCTTCTCACATTCATTAACATTTCGGCATCGACTTTCAGAGAGCTGGTGACGATATAATCCGCGACCTTTTCTAACGTCGAAATATTTTTCACTTCCGAAACGATTTCCTGGACTTGAATGTCAGAAGCACGGTACATCTCAACAATCATTCTGATCAGATCGGTGTTCAATCCGCGGGCCTGATAATCCGCTGATATCTCTGTTTGATGGATTTGAAGACGAATACCCTGCGCTAAAGTAACAACAGAAACTCGCTTAAAGCCGACGTCCTGCCCTATATCCATTCTGTATATTTTCGGCTCATCTTCCTGGCTCACGTTTAAGACGTATTCATTGCCGTCCTTATCTGTTACGTGTTGACCGGTCAGATTTAACAAAATTTCTTCTTCGTAAGAGAGCTTGAATTTGTTTTCGATCTCATGTAATAACGGCAATTCATATTGTCGAAAAATTTGTTCTTCAAGGTCATACAATGCCTTGACTTCAAATCGGACACGCATGCGCTTAAATTGTTCAGCGAAGGAGCGCGGGTTGCCAAACCTCGCTTGTTGATAATATTCTTCAGCGCTGACGTCAACGTTCATATCAGCGCGCCAATCTTCTAATCCTGCGTCGATATTATTTAAGTCAACCGGAATGCTTGTATGAACCCAGTTATCCGTGATTTCCAAATTCTCTTTAACAGACATGCTTGATAACGCCTTCTCTCCCATGACCAAACCATTAATAATGGAACGGAAAACAACCGATCCCCGCGCGATCTTCGCGGCAGCTAACGTGCTGTCAATGATAACCGCGCCTTCAATGTCATTCTTTCCATAGATCGTGGTGTTAATAATCGTGCTGTTGCGGATTGAACCGTCTTGCGGAACATCAGAATTAACCAGACGGTTGCCAAATTGATCCGGCTGAACATCTTCGATATAAGCGAGTATACGGGCGAATTCCCCTTCATTGCTATCTTCATTAACAAGATAATACGTATCACGCGCTTTGGTCAATTGACCAATTTCACCCCAGAACAATTCATGACCAAAATCAATAACTTTGATATTCATTGGATGACCCCGTACAATTTCTATGCGGCGTTTAAGTTCCTGAACGTGTTCATAGAAGCGTGGATAGTCGGCTAAGAATTTACGCAATTTCTCATCGCGTTCAATCTCTTCTTGCCATTGTGTTTTGTCATGCGTCATGGCCTCAAAGAGATAGCCATCGACATCAATCATGCCTGGAAGGTCACCAAAAATCTCTTCCGCAATATCGAGGAACAGATACGAGAAGGCCGGATTACCGATATGGACCAACGACTTAACCTCTTGCCCTTTATCTTCAATACCAAAGCGGCGTAATAACTCCGATCGGCTGCGCCGGCGGACTTGCATTCTCAAGTCTCCGGTCGCATCGTCGCGGAACAACCATTCTTTGTTTTCGGCAAGGTCATCCGTAACCGTGACAAGGCTTCCGAAACGGACAGCATCTGTTTCGCTTAAGTCCATGTCTAGTTCCGATAAAAGATTAGACGCAATTTGAACTTCGTCACCCCACTTCCAGGCTAAACCGCGGAATCCCATGCGTCTTAAATGGTAAGCGACCAGATGCCACACATACGGTGAAGCGGTTGCGCCGGATAACCAGCGTCGATCTTTACCTGTTCGCATTAAGATCTTCAAGAACGGTTTGATTCCAAAGACGCGTTGGGTTAACGGACTCATACGGGTTCCGGAACCTGGCAACATCGCGCCAACCGACACGCTGTTACGGTCAAAGTCACCGTAACGTTGTTTCCAGTCGCGGTAGGCATCCAATAATCCGAGGAATTGTCCGCGTCGTCCGACTTCCGGATAAGCCATGATGCGAACGCGTTCGTCTGCGCGCAGTAAACTTTTTGTCTTGATCGCGAAGTCTTCTTCAACACTGACTTCGTCCCCGCCGCTGGTGATCGCGATCAGCTCATGAACACCTAGTGATTCCTTAACAATCATGCGTAATTCTTTTATGTTGGCGATCAGATTTCTCAAGGCCTTGCGTGTTGTTCCTCTAGGCCCTTGACCATCTGAGGCCTTTGCTTCTTCGTCTTCAGGTAACGCGATCGGTCTGCGGCTAACCTTGGCCATTTCTATTGCGATCACGCTGTCGGTAATTGGTAATACGCCTGATTGAACCAGATAAGATTGAAGTTTAGCGGTTCTGCTGGCGATCATACCGATCACGTTCAATAGACGGTAAAGGGCATAAACGAATAAATTGATAAAACCACGTTTATCTGACGCCATCTCTGGCTTGTACAGCAGGATATAACCCATCATTTCGTAGAAGGTCCACGTATTTCCGAATGAGGTGACCGCGTTATGTTTAACCGGCATAACGTAGACACCGAATGGCGAAAAGATCACGGTATGGGCGATGTCTTGTTCTTGTAAGGCTTTGATATACGAGGAAACTTGTTCCGCTAAGGCTTCAAGGTCATCGCGGGTTGAAAAATAATATCCTTGAGCCGGCCAATCGCGGAGCATTGAGATACGAACACTACCGCGTGTTTCTATCAACTCTTTATGTGCCCGTTCTAATGGTGATTTATCTTCTGGCAAATACATCCCGTGCAAGTGCAAGTCATGAATGGAAGCACCGGCAGCCAAACTGTTAAATGTGAGTCTGAACCGGCCCGTTGTGTTTTGGGCCACCCAGCGAATGGCTCGTATGATATCTTGCGGCCGCAATACTTGATCCACAACATTTTCAAATCCGTCCATAAGAAGAAGGAAGTGACGTAAGGCATACGGATATTTTTGTTCCAGCAGATCAACCTTTTCGCTATCAATCTCACCGCGGTAGAAAAATTCTTTTTCATCCTGAATAACAGCCGGATAGGTTGGGTCACCTTCTCTTCTCGGTTGCGTGACGCTTTCATAGGACCGTGCCGGCATTGGCCGTTTGGTTCTCCATGGAGTCAAGACGCGTTTAAATCGTCCCGCTCTTGACATCGACGGCACGCGTGTCGGCGGCAGAAGTTCTTCAATCATTTTCTCCAAGGTCCCCATGCCAACGGTTACGATCTTTCTTAACGCGACCTTAATACCGTATTCATCCCGGCTGACTTCAACCTTAACGTTCTCTAATACATTCAGGCCTTTACTTGTTTCTTCGACTAATCCATCAAGTTCTTGAGCCTTGAATGTTTCGTCACTATTATTTGTAATATAAACTTTTCCGCGAACTTCCGCCCGGCTCAGGTCGATTGAACCTTTAGATGTCACATCGGAATATAGTTTCGATGATGATTCTGAGGCGGCCCGTGTGGTCACGCGGGAGGCATCCGTTTCCGGAGCGAAGTTTCCGGACGGTGTTTTTACATCGACACGGCTTTCTTTTTCATCATTCATTATCGGCCGTGTCTTTTGTGACATTTTCAGCCCGGCACTGCTGATCTTAGCCCTTACCGCCTTAAAAATGTTCCGCAAGGCTTGCATTCCGGAAGCCTGCACGGCAAAGATAGACTTAATCTTCGCGTCCATTTCAAAGTAGGTTGCGACTGTGCGTCTGTCCGCTTCAGCATGAGAACCGGTTGTCAGCTCGCTGACTTCGTGGAAGGCGATGACTTCATAAGCGCCTTTGCGTTCTTGTTCTGTCCGGAAGGTTCGATTAAATCTCTGATAAACTTTCTTGGATGAGAAGTAGATCACAAGGGTCTGACGGCCTTCAATGGTTTCAAGTCTGGCCCAGATAAATCCTTCCGGCGGGGCATGCGCTACAGGCGTGTTGAAGTATTTGACTTGAACGGGGATGTTTGTTCCACGATGATTAATATCGTTATATCGCGTTACAAATTCAACGCGCAGGGCATTATCCGCTAATGCATTCAACCCAGACTCAAGCGTTTTTCCGATATTACCCATGTAACCGACAGCCTCAGGAGAAGCAATCTCCGTTCGGCCGTCAACCGTGTAAGCCTTGACGATCTCATAGAATTCTTTCAACGCTTCAATGTCTCCGGTCTGACTGGCTGTCGTGGTGATACTTACAAATCGGTCCCAATCTTCCGAGTTATTTAGGGCAATGACGTCTAAATATGTTTCGCGGATAAATTCTTTTGTGTCCCGATCATACAACAATACGCCCATCGTCGCGACCTGGATATACTTATCCAAACCAGTCGCCGCCTGCAACCGGTCCGGTGTCGTGAGAATGACCTCCGCATCAGCAGGCGTAATATAACTTTCGTGATCCTCAACATTGTCCACTAACTCCCGCAAGAATTTATTGTTGTCTATTTCTTCCTGTGTCCGTCTCGCGTGTGGGTGGGTTAAACCGATTAATGTTCCGTCATCCACTTTGTTGAGCTTGACGATGCGCGCAAACTCGCCATTGAAGATTGATGCTGAATGATCTGTTCCAACCTGGCCAATTTCCAACGGCACATTGTAACGGACAACAACATCTAAATGATTAGCCGTGTTTTCTTGTTGTAAAATTCTGTCGACCAATGGAATGCTGTCATCCTGGAACTTCACGCGTTCGCTTTCCGGTAAATACTCGATCAAGTCTTTTTGCAGGATCAGCTGGGATTCCGGAATAAAATTGTAGGTTAAATTGTTCATGCCCGCATCCGCTTCTGAAATCTTGGATATGACTTGAACGCCGACTTCACGCGTGTCTTCTCTGGCTGCCAGGTAAACATTTGTTCGGTGATACGCGCTATGAACCATATCATCCAATAAAACCTTACGGACACGGTCGTTCCAGCTTTTACCGGCAGGATCGACTTGACCAATACCGGCTGATTCTCTAATTCCAAGAACTTTTGGAACTGCGACTTTATTAAAATGGGTTGGGTTATCGCCGTACAGAATACCTAAAGCCTCTACCATCAGCGATGTGCCTTGAATAAAATCGGTGAAACGTTGTCTGGCTTCGGTCACAGGATAAGTATCACTGTTTTCACGTTCAACTTTGAGACTTTCGTTTAATTGCTGAATGGCCCTGAGATGGGCTTCTCCATTCTTGAAGATGGATTTGATTCTAGCGTCCCGTTTTGGAAAAGCTTGTCGCGTGCGTTGATCAGCTTCTTCGTGACGGCCTGTATTCATCTCGATGGTTTCATGAAATACGATTGCTTCTAAAGCTGATTTTTGTTTTTCTTCTGTCTTAAACGTTCTTAAGAATTTCTTGTACAGGGCTTTTGATGAGAAATAAATCGTTACTGCGTGTTGGTTACCGTCTGATTCAAATTCCGCCCAAATAAAGCCTTCCGGCGGAGCTTTATCAAAACTTGTCTTGAAGTATTTAACTCGAACCGGTCTATTCGCATCAACGAAAAATGAAATGATGTTGGAATATTCTTTTACGAGTTTAACGCTGCCTGGATCTTTTGCTGTAGATTTAAGTTTGCTTTCAAGGTCCTGTGGAATATTACCCATGTAACCGACAGCCTCAGGAGAAGCAATCTCCGTTCGGCCGTCAACCGTGTAAGCCTTGACGATCTCATAGAATTCTTTCAACGCTTCAATGTCTCCGGTCTGACTGGCTGTCGTGGTGATACTTACAAATCGGTCCCAATCTTCCGAGTTATTTAGGGCAATGACGTCTAAATATGTTTCGCGGATAAATTCTTTTGTGTCCCGATCATACAACAATACGCCCATCGTCGCGACCTGGATATACTTATCCAAACCAGTCGCCGCCTGCAACCGGTCCGGTGTCGTGAGAATGACCTCCGCATCAGCAGGCGTAATATAACTTTCGTGATCCTCAACATTGTCCACTAACTCCCGCAAGAATTTATTGTTGTCTATTTCTTCCTGTGTCCGTCTCGCGTGTGGGTGGGTTAAACCGATTAATGTTCCGTCATCCACTTTGTTGAGCTTGACGATGCGCGCAAACTCGCCATTGAAGATTGATGCTGAATGATCTGTTCCAACCTGGCCAATTTCCAACGGCACATTGTAACGGACAACAACATCTAAATGATTAGCCGTGTTTTCTTGTTGTAAAATTCTGTCGACCAATGGAATGCTGTCATCCTGGAACTTCACGCGTTCGCTTTCCGGTAAATACTCGATCAAGTCTTTTTGCAGGATCAGCTGGGATTCCGGAATAAAATTGTAGGTTAAATTGTTCATGCCCGCATCCGCTTCTGAAATCTTGGATATGACTTGAACGCCGACTTCACGCGTGTCTTCTCTGGCTGCCAGGTAAACATTTGTTCGGTGATACGCGCTATGAACCATATCATCCAATAAAACCTTACGGACACGGTCGTTCCAGCTTTTACCGGCAGGATCGACTTGACCAATACCGGCTGATTCTCTAATTCCAAGAACTTTTGGAACTGCGACTTTATTAAAATGGGTTGGGTTATCGCCGTACAGAATACCTAAAGCCTCTACCATCAGCGATGTGCCTTGAATAAAATCGGTGAAACGTTGTCTGGCTTCGGTCACAGGATAAGTATCACTGTTTTCACGTTCAACTTTGAGACTTTCGTTTAATTGCTGAATGGCCCTGAGATGGGCTTCTCCATTCTTGAAGATGGATTTGATTCTAGCGTCCCGTTTTGGAAAAGCTTGTCGCGTGCGTTGATCAGCTTCTTCGTGACGGCCTGTATTCATTTCAATAATTTCATGGAAGGCAATAACTTCATAGGCATCTTTTTGCTTTTGATCTGTTCTAAATGTTTTTAAAAACTTCTTGTACAGGGCTTTTGATGAAAAATAAATAACGAATGGTTTTTGGTCATTAATGGATTCAATCCGTGCCCAAATGAAACCTTCCGGTGGAGCTCGGCTTAATGTTTTTGTGAAATATTTAACTCTAATCGGAGAGTCGATTAAGAATGGAATGGTCTCCGTAATTTCTCTAACTTGTTTGACATTGCGTGCATCATTCGCATACTCGCGTATCTCTTCGACTGTCGATTGGCCAATATTACCCATATATCCCACCTTAATCGTATCATCAGATCTTCTGTCTCTTGTTGTGTCTTTCGCCTTCTTCACCGCAGCTTTGACGGAAGACAATCTTTTTTCCGGCAATGATATGGACATTTCAATTTTTGTGCCTTGCTCGGCATCCGGGGTCGTTTCTGTTTCCGCTTTGACGCGGGCCATTTCTTCGTCTAACAATTCATCAACCGGTTTTTGTCGAACAGCTGTTGGCGCCAATTCACCGTTTCTCATCACAAACGCGGCTAACCCTAAACGGCGCATGGTGTAGGCCATATTGAACTGAATGTCTTCGACCAATTCTTTCGTATTGGCCCGCATGGTTACATACGCGCGTTGATCTGTGAATAATGTGAATAAATGTCCGGCAACTTCATCCAGGGATTTAATTTGATAGCTTAATTCATCTACCGGCCGAATAAGCTCTTTGCTGATTGCGCGTGGAACGACCTTTCCTTGCCTTTCAATCTCGTCAACAACGTTAACCAGATACCCTGTTTCGCCATGCTGGATTTGCCGCCCTATTCCACCAACGTTGTAAGCAATCACCGGAACGCCCTTATCGATCGATTCAGAAACTTTAATTTCGTAACCTTCAGCTAATGATAATTGTAAGGCCACACTTGAGCGTCTTAAAATCGCGTTCAAGACGTGGTCGTTATGTGGTAAGCGGGCAACCTTCACGTCTTGAGCGAATTCAGATGGATATAAACTTTGAATACGGTCTAAAGTATCGATATACAGTTTCATCCCGTCGGTATCATCAACAGCGCCATGACCGGCTAAGATGAGCTGCGGCAGTATTGCGGCCGTTATATCGTTTTCCTTAATATATGATTTCATCATGACCCAGAAGCGGTAATAAGCTTCAATCACGCCAGGAATGTTCTTGGATGGATCCATACGCGCGACTTGAATGATGCTTGGACGATTAAGATCTAAGGCGGTCATCAATTCCGGATTGATGCTGATTTGTCTTTGAGTGAACCATTCTCGCATCTCATCCTGGTGTTCTGCTATATAGCGGGCGATCACGCCTGACTCTGTCGCTGTTCCGGCTTCATGGGCCAGGAAGAAATTGAAGCGGGCTAATGCGTCAGCGGTTGTTTCCGTTGAATGCTCCGTGTTCAAGTCATCGACACGGTCTGTTGACGGGTTCATAATGACTGTCGGTTTATCGGCGATAACATTTTCAGGAACAGATTCTTCGATTGGATCTGTTGGCTGAATGATAACGACGTGCGCGTATTTCTTAATGGTTTGCCACAAGAAATCCCAGTTAGTTCGCGCCACGGTGCCTTCGCTCATATCCGCCTCGAAATGGATGTGTGAACGATAGATCCACCTGACCGTCTTGCCGTATTTGTCCGCCATAGCCTGAATGTATGGCATCATTCCGGAGGGCTGATAGTCATGGTTGAAAATTACGATTTGATCTTTCGCTTTAGCGATAGCCGATTCTAATCTGGCAGCGTTGACCCTCCAATTTTCTCTTAAAAGCGCTTTGTCTTCCTCTGTTAACGCTCGCACCAACCGGCCCTGGAATGTGTTGTGGAAACTGTTCTTTGTGATGTTAAAGACTTTTTCATTACCTGTCATCACAAACCAGTGGGCATCTAATC
This sequence comes from Candidatus Omnitrophota bacterium, assembly GCA_021108075.1. Taxonomy (GTDB): domain Bacteria; phylum Omnitrophota; class Gorgyraeia; order Zapsychrales; family Zapsychraceae; genus JAIORP01. Next base: position 36,733 of record JAIORP010000206.1, read on the forward strand.
CTAAGGCAAAACGAATGAGTCTTTGGAAGGCATGCAGCATTAAAGCCACTCCTCCTCCTTGAGCGGTTGAATTAATATCAAAAATCGTCACATCTTTTAATTCTCTTGCCCAGGAGAGGATGTTCTTCCAAATGCTCGCTGATGTTGTTTGCTCATAGCGGGCTTTGGACATCAACGGTGTGACAATGACTTCTTCTGTTTCTTTGTGTGTTCTGACTTTATAAACATCAAATGGCCCTTCTGTTTTGTAATGGCTAGCCACCCAGCGGGCTGTAACTTGAGATTGTCGGGCATTGGCGGTCATGTTACCGGCCATCATGGCGAGGACGATGTCTTGCTCTGGCAGCGTTTCAAGATCAGCCGCTTGCGCTCTCAACCAGAACAAATCAAATCCTGTATCATATCTTAAGAACGTTCCTAACTCTGTTGCCACTTCCTCATTCAATCCAATAATCGCAGTGCTTGTGATCCGTACGTTTTGTCTCTGCGCTAAGATCCTTAACGCCTTTGCAATCGCTTGCGTATATGCTGTGATGTCCTCTTGCGCTTTTGGCGCGGCAATGGTGCTTGCCCGGCCGTCTGTTAAGGCAACGTAAATACCGTCTTTGACAACATTGATACCCGCGTGTGTTGTTGGGCGGACCGTGTCTGTTGTGGCCTGCAACGCCGGGCGGATGGACCAAATTCCGCCGATCAATATGATGGCGACAACCGTTATGACAACACCTGCGACAATCGTAACACTGATCCAGGGAGCGGCTGTTGCGGCTGTAACCATTGTCGCTGTCTGCGCTGTGCCGGCAGCCTTCACGGTCGACGCGGTCAAGGTCAACATCACCAAAAGAATGCTGAATAATCCGCGTTTTGCACCTTTGCGTCCTTTTTGTCTGTCCGAAGATGTCTTGATTGTCGCGCTGTCTCTTCTTCCGCCCTTATCTCCGTTATCATCGTCTTGATCGTTTTTGATTTGTGTCTGATCAATAACTTCGACTTTAAGTCCTTGATATTCTTGTCCGAATAATGTTCTAAAGAAATCCGCGTGGTAAGCGCCGACAATAAACCGGACTGATTTACCTGATTGAACAGCGCGCGCAACGATTTGTTTAATATTTTCTTGCGCCATTTGCATGCGCCATTCAATAATAATATCTTTAACAATATAGTGAACAGCCGCTTCAGATGTTGGATGATCAATAAATGATCGAATCATCCCGACGCGTGGTTGTTGGCCTTCTGGAAGTTCTTCTGTCATGCGGGTCAACTCAATGGCCAGGGCCCTTAAAACCTCCGTCCAATTGGACATGAAGTTTGTCCAGGTTAATAACGTCCAGGGCGACTGATTAACAACATCGACTAATTTTCTTTCTGAACGGCGAGATATATATGTATTAAATTGACGGTACAGTTGACGAGTAGAGGCTGTTAATTTCTGGTCATTAATAGCGTTCCAAGCCGACCTGAATGTCGTGTTCGTGCGGGCGTAAATCACTAATTGTTTGATGACGTCGTTTAAGACTCGCGTTTCTTGATGTGCCAGGAGTCCGTAGCGGCTTAAGACATAGCTTAAGACAACCGCTAACTCATCTTCAATGCCGTAGACCTGACCTTTAGACTGGTAACCGAAAAGCAGCTCAACGATGGCTTCAACGGATTGCTGATTATGAACGACGTTCTCCATACCCACGACAATGTCGCCTTCATTCGCGCGTTGAACATATTGTTTCAAGAATGGCTGATAGCTTTCAGATGAATGGTCCACTGCGAAAACTTTGATGTCCGGTTGTTGTGGAATAAGGTCTGGATGAGCGTATTGAAGAACAGACGCTAATAACTCAGCAGAAATGGTTGCTGTTGCCTGAACGTTTATGTCTGTTAAGCCTAATCGTTGTTGAATCAGCTTCACATATAATTTTTCATAATTAGCCGCCATATTCTCTAATGTGTACAGGCTTAACACGCGTTGCCGGCCTGCGCGGCCCATCAATGCTCTTGTTGGCTCATCCCTGGCCAGTCTGACAATTGCTTTTGCTAACTCATCAGCTGATTTTGGTGCAACGAGTACGCCGGCTTCTGTTCCTAATGTTTCAGGGATGCCGCCGACATGGCTGGCAACGATTGCTTTTTCAGCTACCATGGCTTCCAGCATACTTAACCCTTGACCTTCAGAAATGGATGGCAATGTAAAAATGTCCATCATCGAAACAGCTTCAGCGACATATTTATGTGGAATGACGCCTGGCAGGATAAAAATCCCTTCCAGGCTCATTGCTTTGATTTCCTGTTCCAGACTTTCACGTTCTTCACCTTCTCCGATGAGAACAAAACGGGCGTTTGGCATTTGTTCATAAATTTGCTTGGCCGCGCGGACGAAATATTTCTGGCCTTTAACAGCATGTAAACGAGCCAATGAACCGATAACAAACTTACCGTCAAATTCTTTTGCTAACGCGCGAAGCGTCGGATGCGTCACGTGTGTAATCGGTGTTTCGAATAGTTTAACATTAATACCGTTTGGAATAATTTCGATCTTACGTTTGGCAATGCCTGTTTTGATGTGTGCGGCTTTTTCTTCCGCACTTAAAGCGACTAAGGCATCATCGACCAATCGAATTCCCCATGTGGTTGAATGATAGCCAACCAAGCCGCGAATAACGCTGGACCATTTATTGATATCCGGCATCGAGTGATAGGTTGTGACCACAACGGGAATACCGACTAAGTATTTAGCAATTATTTTTTTCACCAGGACTTTCAATCCACCGGTCAAATGAACGTGCAGAACATCCGGATCAATTTGTTTATAAAGTTTGTATTCGCTATATGTGCTTAACGCAGCTCTTTTTAGTTTATTCAGGAGCGATAAAATTTTTGCCGTCTTAGCCGCATATTTTGAATAGAATTTACGTGGCAGCTTATACATCGGTTTAATAACAAATTTAACTCCGTGTTCTTTAGCGGTTCGAATGTCGTTATCATATTTTTCTTCCGTGTTTCTTGATACGGTATAACAAGAATAAATGTTATTGTTTGTATGTGTCATCAGGTCCAAGGCCATCTTTTCAGCCCCACCACGGCTAAAGCTTCCGATGAGATGCAGCACGCGAACGCGTCGGCTTTGTGAAGCAAGCTCCGCCTTCTTCTTCTTTAAGTGTGTGCGGACCGCCAACCATTGTCTGAAGGCTAAGATCGATAAAATGCCAAGTCCGGCAAGGACAAAGTATGGGGCGATCGCAATAACCGTTGATATTGTTAACCATGGTGTTGCCGCTGCCGTGACCATTGTTGTTTGCGCTGTTCCGGCCGCTTTGACAATGGCTGGGATGACAATCATTAACGCCGCCAGCGATACGATCTTTGTTGTCCGGCTCAAGCGGTCTGATTTTTTGATAACAGTATCCGTCTTATCCATTTCAGCCCGGATGTCTCTGAAGATGCGAACGAGAAAGACGACCAGGGCCGCTAACGCAATCACAATGCCGGCGGTTACAGCGATTGTTATCCAGGGAGCCGCTGTTGCGGTTGTAACCATCACGGCTGTCTGTGCTGTCTCAGCTTCCTGTGTAATGGATGCGATCACGCCCAGGGCAATTGTCGGAATATAAATCAATTTCATGGTCAACAGGTATATCTTGATGAACACTTTTTTCACGCCATTCTTTTTAACAACACCTGTTGCTCCGCGATCATCGCCTTTGCCAAAGGCTCTTGTTATTACGGCTTGATACGGAGCCAGTGTGATGACGATATCTTTTTGGTTTAATCTTTCGCCGGTTAATTCCATGGATTTAACAAAATCTTGAACGCTTAATCTCTGGTCGGCTTGATAACCGATTTGATAGAGTTGTTTTGCTTTGAGGCGCACAACCTTTTCGTCGGCTGTTAAATTCACTAACCCTAAGATCGTTTGTTCCTGATCAACAGATGTCCGCGCGATAGCAGCAACGCCCTCAGCGACCTTCAACATTGTTTGTTTGGCCTGCGGAGCTAAAGCTTTAAGCAGCTTGCGTGAATGCAACATATCGATCAGATCCGGTGTCGGACCCTTAACTCTCATAATCTTATTCACCGCGTCCAATAGTGTTTCCGGGGCGCGGTGAACGCTGCGCAATGTGGATGTTCTTTCGTATTCAGCCATATTATTAGAGGAAGCGAGGAAGTCTTTCACATCAAATCCAGGAACACCTTTAATCAGCATTAAGAGGGCGTAGATAGCGATATATTTTTCTTTCACGGCATTCTCTTCTTCTTGTATCGACATGGCCGTCATTATATCCCAAATCGTGGTATTTAGTTCATAGGCCTTTTGTGTCTTGTAAAGCTTGCTGCCGAATAAGGCTTCTGTGACTCTTGAGGCGGATTTACGGAGCGTCGAGACATTGTTGATGGAACGGTTACTGATCAATGTGACACCGTATTTTGCCTTTGAATATTCTTGCCACAATTGAACCAATTGATCTTGCTTGCCTCCAAGCACGTCTTCACCTGAGCGAAGGGCGATTCCATCATGCTGTCTTAAAAGGTTCAACATTGTGACGTCTGCGGCTCCGTTCAATTGATCCATAAACCTGGTTAATTCTTTTGCGTCGCCTTTGTAAAAGGAATACAGCAGCACGTTCGCAAGGGCGAAGTTATACAGCATTTGACCTTCACCATTATTTGTTCCACTGTATGATAAGGCGTCTTTATACGGCGCGTTGATTTCCGGTAAGATCACGACCTCAGGAGCGACTTCATCAAGGATGGCTCTGAATAATTTAACCATCAGGTGGGATTTGTCATGATGAACGCTGGCGGTTCCTAATTCTTTCCACAGGTAAGGGATCGCATCGACTCTTAATATCTTTGTGCCATGGCTTAATAAGACGAACAGGACCTCGATCATCGCTAAGAGGACTTGTGGATTTCTCCAGTTGATGTCCACTTGTTGAGCGCTGAAGGTTGTCCAAACAAGCACGGTCGTTCCGTCAGCTAACCGGTATGGTGTTAATAACGGATGTGATCGTGGACGAACAACTTCGTCGAAATCCTGTTTATTGACAACTTGACCATATTGATCCATGTATTCATTTTCAAATTCATAAACGTTCTGGCTGACTTCTTGTCCGTCCTGATCAAAGTAGTGGATTACTTCCTGGCCGTCTTCAACGCTTGCCTGTTGATAATATTTAGGAACATAGTAGATGAAATAATCTTTGTATTCTTCAACATTATTTAAGAACGCGGTGAACCATGGATGGTCTGAAGCGATATGACCAACGATGAAATCTAACATCAATTTCATATCATGTTCGCGGACGATCTTTTCAACCATTGCCCAGTCACCTTGTTTCGCGTCAACCCGGGTGTGATCTTTTGTTCCAAATCCTTCGTCGACTGAGTATGGGAACAAGCGTGGCAAAATGTGCAAAATTGTGAATGGCTGGCCAACTTTGCCTAAGGCATGCAAGAAGAAGTTAAGCGTTTCTAATGGATACTGATCTGTTGTATTCGTGAATGTGTCCGGATAGCTGATTAAAGTGACATCGTTTTCTGTTAAGGCAACATTGTCCGTTTGCCATTTCTTAATGGCTGAAGAGTATTGAGCGGTTAAGGCTTCCAATTGAATCACAATATCAGCTGTTTGCTCCGCCCCATAAATGCGTCGGAGAATATGGCTGGTTCTATTTCGTCCTGAAAGACGGCCAGTCTTTTTAAATGTTTTCATTTCTGCTCGAACGAACCATGCGGAGAAGATAACTGCCGCGGCGCTGATAAGCGTGACCGCTCCAACTACAGCCCAAGGAGCAGTTGCCACCATGACAGCTGTCGAAGCTGTTCCGGCAAAGTCAACGCTGGTTGGGATAAGCATAAGGATACTGACAGCGACAATAATTTTGATGAGCCGCGGAAGGATACGGCGTGTCTGTGGCGTTTCAGCGACCATATCTTGTTTACCATCGGTCATGGCCTTGTTGTCATCTGTCTCATCTATCTCAGCCTGCATGTGGCTTAAGACAACCCAGAGGCTGACACCCGCGACAATAACGCCGATGATCATCGCGGCAACAATAACAATGCTGAACCATTGTACTGCCGCCGTTGTTGTCACAACGCTTAATGTTTGATTCATTCCGGCACCAAAACTTTTAACCGGCAGCATCATCAAGGCTCCGATAATAATTGATGTTATCGTTGTGACCATTGTCTTGCGGCCGGAACGAGCGGCGATTGCTGTCTGACGATCAATTTCTTGAACATCGCCGAATCTGGCCACGCTTAATTTATCATCCTGGACATTGTTAATGTGTGCCCTGTATTCAGATGGTGAGTAAGCTTTAATCTCCCGGGAGGTATCAGCGGCCGCTTCAACCAAAACAGCCAGGCGGACATCTTTATCTTTTAATGAAGCGGCAACAGCGTCTGTTCTGTCATTGATATCCCGTTGGACTTCCGCGTGGTCAATATCTTTGACGTCATCGTAATCATCACTATCTAAGTAATAATCATATTCAATGCTAGCCACAACGTTATCAGACACGGTTAATTGATCGAAGTCTGGATGGTTATCATAAGAGAATAAGTTGAATGGTGTTTCCAATAAACCAGCCTTGATCAATCGCTCAACAGGGGCCACCAACCGGTCGTGGGTTGCGACACGGATGATCGGCGCGTTCAAGCTGAAGGAATAACCGTCAAGGACTTGAGCAACCGCAATGATTTGCTCTGAGGTGTACTCAACTGTTCCCGTTGATAATCTTCGTAAGCTTAATTGAACAAGGATAGCTTCTCTTTCGCTGTGTTCAATCCTGTTCAATATTAAGGTCTGATGGACTTTTTCGTGTTCAAGCACAAAACTCCAAATCTGTTCAATAAGATCCATGGAGATGTCGGCTTTTTTCAGCGTCGGGACCACAACATCTTCGTAGGAAATGGTCACAATCGTGTCTGTGTCAATGTCATATGAAGCCACTGTCGCCGGTGGAGCTGTTCTGTTGAAGTTGATCACATCTTCCAGTGCTCTTATGGCTTGAGCATATTCTCTTAATATTCGGGCTGCTTCTGCCTGCCCGGCTTCTTCTAATGCCTTAACGATATTAAATAACTCTTGTGACATCATATCTCTGCGGGTCTTGTTCGCTGAATGCTCAGCTGATGCTGCCGGGCCATAATCAACGGTCTTGCCGCTGATTGGTTTTGGTGTGCCGCTTAATCTCCAACCCGTGTTGTTATCGTTATAAATGATTTCTGCTTCAGTCACATATTCTTGCGCATCCATATCAATAACGCGCATCAAACCGTCAATAATGCCGGCATAGTTTCCGTCGCTTAACCGGATCATTAAATTGCCCTCATCGTCTTCCATGTCTGGAGTTGGATACTCAATCATGCCACCGTCAACATCAATTTGATATTCTGTACCCATTGTGTCGGTTACAATAATTGTTCCGTCAATAAAGGAGACGTCCGTTCTGGTTTCGACATGTTGTCCATCAACAGCTAAGTGCTCGTCCTCTTCCATGAAACAGATATCAACATAAGCTGCTAACGGGTTATAAATGTCTTTAGCCGTAAACAATTTATTCTTTCTCTGGGCTTGTTGAACAAACCAGTTCGTGACTGTTTTGCCATATCCGCTGAATTTGTACCCTTCAAAAATCTTGATGTCTGAACGGATAATCTCTCTTTCGTTTTCAGCGTAATTAACAAACCCGATTTTCTTATGTCCACGGTAAATGTCGAAGTAATCCGGATATTTTGCCTCATTGCTCCATTTCAAGGTCAACACTTCCTTTGTCGTTACGTGTGGAATGTGGGCCGTGCCGATTGATTCAGGTGTCTCGATCTTAGAGGATTGTTCTTTTGCCGGGGCTTCGGACACGGTCTTTTCATCTTGCGCGCGGGCCGTGACTTGTTCCATCAAAACTTGTTCTTCGCTTAATACCGGATAAGCGGCGTGAGTCGCTTCGTGTTCTTCCACAAAATTCCAAATTTCATGGGCTTTTTCTTCTGAATAACTCATTTCCATCAAGGCCTTAACAGCTGCGGCGCGGGAGACATCAGCCTGATCGTCGACACTCAAGCTTTCATCACGTGCGACGACGAAGACGATTTGTTTGGTGACTTCATCATAATAAGCGACGCGATCAACCTTGAAGTGCGTTGCTAATTTTCGAATCGCTTCAGAATAAGCTCTTAACATCTTAGCGCCTCGCGCGTTAACAGCTTGAATGTCAAAAGCGACCCTATCCATAATTGATGGCGTGATATGTTTGCGTCCGCGGTTGCCTTTGCGGCCTTTTTCCCTGGCTATCTTCTTGGCGCTCTTACGTTTTATTCTTGATGCTTTTACTTGCGCGCTTTCGATTGTCGCTTCAATGGCTTTGTTGGCCAGCGCCGGCGGCACGCTGAGGACTAATTTTACTGTCATTAATCTGTTCCATGATTCAACGTCACCCTGACTGATATTCAAGCTTACGACCTCTACCTTAGAATGTGCTTTTCTGATAGTGGCAAGAAAATCAGCTATTGTTTGCGAGCGTTCACTCATTTGACGGATCACTGTGTAAATCTTTTCTTTGCGTTTAGATTTCTGAATTTCCCTTTTCCTCGCTTCCGGCGCTATCTTATCTGGAATATTTTGAATAATCGCAACCATCGCATGGATATCTTCCCGTGTCACCCCGCTCAACGTAGCGGTTAAACAGTTAATCATTTCAACATATCGTCCTCTCGCATCGAGTAAATTCGCTTGTGCCTGGTGGACCGTTGCCCCAGACTGGGCCATGATATTGAATACAAGGCTTAATAAATCTGGTCGACTCTTATTTGACGAAACCGTTACCGTCCAGTTATCTGACTGAGCGATCTTCTTCACTTCTACTTTTAATGTCTTTGACATCGCGTCTAACAACATGTCGAGTGTGACCTGTCCTTTACCAAGGGCAACCACAAAATTCGTCATTTTGTCTCTCAGGTGCTTAATCAAGGCTGGTTTCAACTCATAAGATGTTTGGATAAACTGTTCAATAAAAATACGGTAATGCATCTCGCCTAATACCAATAACGCGGCTTTCTGGTAATATTCACGCAAATGCGGTTCTTCTTTGGTTAATAATTTAAGCAGGTCATTATAATCTTTCATTCCTGGAATATTCGCCGACTTTGTTCGGGCGGCTTTACCCATTTCTTTAATAGCGCGTAACATATTGACTTCAATATAATTTTCTGTCAGGCCATCGGTAATAAATGTTTCTAAAAATTCTTTCAACTGTTTAAAGCCAAATTCAAAGGCGTGAAAATCAATCTCTTCTGTTGAAATAATATCTAATCCAACGGCCAGGTATAATTCATTAAGATCTTTGAGTCCTAAGCGCCTTCGAAGGTATCGTAAGAAGACTTCCTGAACAGCAATGTTTGTAATGTTCTGATCCAGCTTCCTTTTGCCTTTCACGGTAACCAATCCGGGATTAGCGTTGAATTGACCGATGAGCCTCGTACGGATGTATTCGGAACCTTTGACGATGGCAGCATATTGATGCCGTGTCATCCCGGTATATTCATCGGCACGGAAATAAACAACCATTCCATCCCTGACAAAATCATTCATTCCCGCTCTGCGCCCCACTTTGACATCCACATGATGTTTTGTCACTGTGAGGCGGGTTCTGTGCGCGACAGGGTATTGCGCAATTTTATTCATCCTCCAGATATCGACTTCTAACAGACCCGCAATGTCTATGACCCGTGTCTTCTTATCCAACGCGACTGGAATGAATTCACAATGACCTTCTTTGCGGTCCACGACCACTAAGACCGATGTCTGGTCTTTAAACGCACGGTTCGCAGCATTAAAGTCTTCAACAAATTTTTCCGTGAGCGGCAACTCAACAATATCGCTGAAATCCTGGTCTTCGAGTTCTTTATGTTCTTTGGTCGCCGCGTAGAGCCAGTGTTGATATTCCCTTGTCAGGTAATCATCATAATTTTTCTGATCCATAATGATAATCTCAACAAAATATTTTCTGGATATATCCTCCAGGAAAACATGGTAGCCTTCATATTTACCCCATAAACGTTTGAGCGGCGTCTTGTATTTCATAAACTGACCTAAGTATTTGAGGTGAGCAAAACGTTGCTGGATATTTTGCATCCAAGACAAGACGGAACCAATGTTCGTTCCGGTTGGGACCACAATCATCATACCCAATTTATCCCGTGTTGATCTGATGGCTTCCGCGGCGCTGTATCCGCCTCTTTCAAACTTGTCTTCGATGCGTTGTTGCTTGTTGTAAAGGGAATAGCTGCTCTTCACGCGGGCCCGCATAAACATATGCAAATAGATATCATCTTTCAGTGCTTTTCTGATGCTTGATTTTTCTAATGATTCCAAGATATAGTCTTCAACCTTGATGCGGGTATCTGCCAGGTGGCCCTCTGCCTCAGCGCGTGTGGCAAAGTGGATGGACTTCATTAACTTTCTTTCAAACTTTTCAACTTCTTTTGCCGTACGTTTCGCCTTGAATGTGCTTTCACGGATTTTACCGGCGATATCCCGGCGGCCAAGCCATTCAGCGATGAGCGCGTCTAAATGATTAGACTTGGTTGTCAAATATTCGATATGTCGCAATTGCTCTTCATTCTTGTATTTAATGTTGGCTAAACCATCTAATAACTCGATCAAACGGGCAAAACGGAGCATCATGACTTCAGGGAAAGCCGCTGTCTTGATAAAAAATTTGATATAATTTTCAACCGTTTGTTTACCCTTGATACTTTTTCCTGATCGTTCCGGAATATCTGTAATCTTTCCTTTTCCCCGGTAATATTCAACCAGGTTCCAGAACTTCGGACCAAATTTGCTGGAGATTCTTTGTTGCTGAGTGAACGGTAACTTTTTGGCTCTTAATATCTGTGACCAGGCCTGATCAAACTTGCTTTCCGCAGAACCTTCGATCTCTAAAAATTCGATGAAGAAGTCAATATAAGATTCGAGAGTTTCAATGTCATAAGCATAACGGGCATCTGTGGTCGGTAAATAAGGCATATGCTTCATGAGATAATAACGCGCGACAAATGTCCAGACCTCCGGTCCAAAACGTTGCTCAATAAATTCCTGGTCATTATCAAGATTACCGTAAAGTGTGAGCATGAAAGCCCAACCCGCGTCAACAGTGATTTGTTTGGCCCCAAAGCCGCGTAAAAGTTCTGTTAATTTTTCTGCTATATTGAAATGCTTATCTGATAGTTGACCCTCACAGCGCAATTCATCTCCGATGCGACGGCCTTTCTCTGTGTGCATGCCTAAAAGCATTTCAAAGGTATTCTTCATCGTGATACGATATTTTTCTTGATTGGCTAAGATTTCCATTGTGGCCTGGAAGACATCTTCATTCTTTGGATTCATCAGATAATCAACGGTTGCCGGGTAAGCCGCCTGGTCATCCATGCCTAAGACGTGCAGTTTTTCATGGCCTTCAATAACGCCTTTCATGAATAAGAGGATTTGACGTTTATCACGTTCCGTGAAATACGCGATCTGATCGATCATAAAGAGATGAATGTAAAGAATATTTTCAGATTTGTTATAGGCCGCGACCGTTCCCTTTGTATCGGCCTGGTCAGATGTGATGACAACCGGCGGTGCTTGTGCTAACCAAGGAGAGGCTTCAAAGAGATGATGAATCGCGCGCAATTGAACGCGGCTTAATTCGCCCCTGGGCATACGGACTTTTAAAATTTGCTTGCCTTTAAGTACGACTTGACCCCGTAAGGTCCCTTTATTGTATCGTCCGGTCATGTAAATCTCATGTGACAGGTCATACGGAGCAGGATAGGTGTGGCGGCCGTCGTTACGCGCGGCTATGCGGCGTCTAATACCAAATCCATTAATAAATTGTTCTATTTTAATTCTGATATTCTCGCTAAATCGTCGAGAAAAGCAGAATTGATTTTGGTCATTATTTAATGGAATTGGTATAATCATCCGGACAATGCCACCGGTGACAAGCGTAACCATGGACCCGAAGAACTGACGACGAGTCAGTCCTGCTGCGACTTGTCTTACTGCTGCCGGTTTTTCTTCTATATTTCCTTCGAGTCCGGCTCTGATCTCATTGAACCATACGCTGCGTGGAACATTCAAGGCCCAGGCGATAGCTTTCATTTGATCCTGTTGATTGAGTTCTAAGGCGATGTTGGCGAGCACTTCCCCTGAGTCGTAATCCTCCGGCATACCGACTGTTTGGCGGGCTGTCCGACCGCTGATCCAGAGGCTTACAATCTTTTCCTGGAATTGACGTTCTGTGATTTTTCCACTCGTTAAGTCTTCCACTAAACGTGCGCCTTCCCAGGCAAGATATGTATCATCACGCATGAACCAGATGCTTTCGAAAATGTTGCCCATGACATTGAACGGATCATATAAGCCTAAGATATGCGCGACATGATGACCTAATTCATGGCTCATATGAATATCCATCACAGCCGGCATGGCGATCGTTCTGTCAACTGACGAGTATGATTGTTGACCTCTTCTGATTCTCAACGGCACTAACTTTGCTATAACTTCTTGAGCGATTTCTGTGTTTTGGTCAAACAACACGGTAACCACCTCTTCCAATTTAGCCCTGACTTCGTCGACTGGAAGACCATTCAATACGGCCACCTTACTTAAGAGGCTTGCTGTTGTTTCCGGTGCTGTCGTATGAGTCATTGCGCGGACCATATTGACGGCCCCAACAACAGCTGTCAGGACTAAACCTAAACCGGCGATAGCCAGGATGGCGACAACGATTGGCGCGATATTCACGCCCATCACGTTCGCAACGGCGATTAAGGCAAAACCAGAAGCAAAGGCGGATGACTGCAGCTTTGTTCCCCCGCGTTGTTCTTCTTCTTTCAATTTCTTGATTTGTCGCTTAACTTCTTCAATGTATTCTTCACGGGCTTCACGGTCACGGATGTAGTGGCCAGCACGTGGCTCTAATTCACGACGGACCTGGTATCCGGATTCTTGCAATAAAGATCTGATTCCGTGATGATCCGCGCCGAAGAATATGATAACGCGTGTTTCGTTTTCTTTTCCTGTCTTTTCAGCATCCAGGAATAACCGGTCTAGGACTGAGGTCAGCCATTTAGCTGATCGGACAGATCCTCTTCCATGGATACCGTAAACAATCGAGATCGTTTGATTAACAACGCGGCCTTGAGCTTTTTCAGCGTCAATTAAGGACAGCACATCTTGAGCCGCCTTAGCATCACGCATGTCAATGGAACGGTCCAAACGATCCGCTTTTTGATGCGCTGTTTCGTCACGCTCTGGCAAGTCTAAAATAATTTGTTCAAGCGGTTGTTGTTCGAGCTGCAGTTCTAAGTCATAGCCTTTCGATAGATCCATCATTTTGTTGGCTAAGAACTGTTCAAAGATTTCTGTAAAGGTGCTTGGTTGTCCGATCTTGCCTTCTGCCCAGGTGCGTTGAACAGCTTGCCAATCCGGCATACGGTTTGACATCTCGCGCATGTATGGGATAAAGGCTTCTTGTTCGAATCGAGCGCGATAAGCGGCATCCTTAACGATGCGGTTAAATTTCCAACCTTTGAACATGCGTTCAAATTTCGCTCTAATCCGTTGATATGGTTCGTTACCGGCGACGATCGAGCTTTCAATAAAGAAGATCACCTTGCCCTTTGGTGCCTGTTCGCGTAGAGGTTGTGATTGGGCTCGTGAAGCGACCCATTTAACGAACGCATGAGGTGTTGATGTGATCATGACTGCCGTGACAAGCGCGAACATATTCAAGAAACGGCGACGTGGTTGTACGGCTTGAGCTTCCGTTTGTTCCCGTCTTGCAGTTGTGGGTGAGCGTATGAAACGTGCGAGGTATCGACGGATACCGATCACAACAGCGAGCAGGCCACCAACGGCGAATAATGTTGCCGCAATGGCTGTAAGTGCTGGATTAGCCGCTAACACACCGGCGATATATTCCGCTCCAAATACCCGGTACAATAATCCAGCGGTTACCAGCGTCACAATTGGATGCGTATAGAGTGTTGTGCTTCTTGAAGCAGGGCCTCGGTCATTGCGTGTCATTTCAATCACATCTGTTTCCGTCATATCCATCAGACGTGCGGCTGCTTGAGCATCAGATTTTTCTTCGGCCATTAATTGTGTGTATGCTTCTACCATCATGTGTTCAACGGTCGCTTCGTCTTTTTGAGCTCTTAAGCCTTTGAAAATCTTCTCAGCGATGACATCCGCTCTGAAGAGATCTTTAACGGTCTTCGCATTGACAACCAGGGTGTCGATATCTTTTGTCACCCTGCTCATCATAGCGATGGAAAGTTCGATAACCACGCTATCAAAATCAGACGCGACGTCTTCCAGTGTGACATCTCTTAATTCTGGAAGAACCGCATAAATATCTGCTGTGATGTCTTGTTTTGTAATGATGCCGTATTTCAATCCGAAGATAATGTCTTCCACCGCGCCTTCAACGCTTTCAGCGGCTACGGCAATCTTGCCGGCTTTTGACAGGGCTTGAACGCATTGCGGTTTATTGATATCGAAATTCATGATGTCTGCCGCATCATTTTGATCAACACTGATACCGATGATGTTCCGTAAGATATTAACAATTTCCGCTTTAGCGTTAAACGCAATCTTAGCAAGTTGTTGACCGACATAACCGCGTAATGTGACGTGTCTGAATGGAACAGCTGAAAGATCATGAGTCAGGGCGATGAAAGCGGCATGCGTTGCTGACACATCGTATTGATCAGCAATGATCTTCGCTACCATGGCGGTGCGGATATCGTGGCCTGAGACATTGATGTCTGCCATATCTTTTCTTTCTAAATCATGTCCGATTCCTGTATGGCCGATGATATCGCTTAAACGGTTAAAGCGGGCGTGTTTGATAACAGTGACGATAGCTTTAACGAAGCGGTCGACCCTTGTGAACGAGGCCAAAAGTTTGGCTGCCGTTGGGCTGAATTCAGATTCAATTGTTTGGGCGTCTGTTCTGAACGCGGCTAATCTTGTTCGTGTTGTTGGAATATTGTTCAGGACTTCGGCTAATCTTGCGTTCATCTTTTCGATCACTTGAGCGTCTTCTGATTCCATTCCTCTTTGCGCCGCGGCAGTCGCCATCAGCATCCAGAGGAAAATGTAGTGGCTATAAACAGCCTGTTTCTCTGCCGCGCTGAATGCCTGGCCTGCTAAACGATATCCTTCAAGAAGATCATTAACGCGTTGGGCGATATCAGCCCCGAAGTAATTCCCTTCCCCGACACGGCCTGTTCCGGAAACAGCTGAGAAAACATCTTCAAAGCGATAGGTATAAAGGGTGTTATCCCAATCAAAGGCCGCGAGGATATTTCCCTGTTCGTCAAACTTCAAGTTACCGAAGTTCATATCTCTTGCGATATGCGCTTTCCTTAATATCTTAAGTTGTTGTCTGAACGCGTGAAGTTCAGCTATCGCGCTGTCAATGATGTCCTGATATTTCGCGTAAACATCCCGGGTTGCTACGTGTTTCCAATTAAAACTTAAGACAGAATATAATTTTTCATCGATATCAAAATCGATCGGATCGACCGGGCTCTTCCCTTTATATTCAGAATATTGTGCTTCGAATCGATCGGACAACGCGTTAAGTTCTCCTAAGAATCGACCAAGGTTCCGGACCAGCACCGGAGTGGCGTCTTTTGTTGAAACATCCATTCCTTCAACCCATTGTTCAACCATATAGAAACGTGTTTCGCCATTAGCGTTTCTCACAGCGGTATAATAGTTATCAATAATATCTTGATCTGTGCCGAATTTAGCAATGATCGGCGCTGGAACACCATTTTCCTTCAAGAATTTCACAAAAGCGACAATGTAACGCGCTTTGCCTTCTGTTTGAACCTTACGGTAACTTAATTGCTTAATGCCGAAGATTCCTTTGTCTGTGCGGATCATTGGAACCTTCCATCCTGTGGTCACGGCATTGTAGCCGGTTGCCACGTATTCGACGCTTTCGATGGTGCCGAGATTGAACTCCTGGGCGATACGATCAATCAAGGCTGTGGTCATGTCATCGGCTTGAGCCTTATCTGTTGCGGCGGTCAATTGGATCGCTTCGGTGATCTTCCACTCTTTGCCCTTGTCTGTTGTGGCGGAAATCTTATCGGCGGTAACGCTTAATGCCGGGCGTTGGGCGTCGTAAGCGGCCAGGCGCTGGATCAGTGTTTCCAGTTGCGCTGGTGTAGCGTCATGGATGTAGGCCACAGTAATATGTTTAACCGGATTGATTTCCGCGGCTGGATTGTTTTCTAATGCCAATGCCCAGGCTTGATCGCGGATCCAGTCATAGTGATGATCAGCATTGGATAGTTCGACCACAACAGCCATGCCTTCGCCTAAGTGGGCCTTTTCAACCTTGAACGTTATTGCGCCTGTTCCCTGGACTTTTTGAGCTAATGCTTGAGCGTATGCTTTGACCTGTGACCAGCCAGCGACGATGTTCTTTCCACCGGTTGTATGGACCCTGGCCGCGTTCGTGTAAACCGCTCTGGCTGTTTTTCTTAATTGATAACGGTTAATGTCTGCGGATAATTCATCTTGATCGTTTAATGATTCGGCGATGATTTGTTGAAGATCTTCTATATATTTAACAATGTCTTGTGCCTGATATAAGAATGTTGTTAATCCGCTGTAACGGCCTTCGTCTGTTAAGTGGGCTTTATTGTTTTGAAGGGCGGCCTGGTATTGTCCGTCTGCGATAACAATCGGCGTTAACAGATCTTTTGTTTCCCAAACTGTTTTCTCATCTGTCACGGTCTTGGCAAATTCATAAGCTGTTTGCGGTAATCCGGCCAAGAGTTCTTCTCTGCTGATCTTAACCGGTGTGTTTCTCCAGATATGAATGACGGACAGGATAACGCTTAAGCGGGCTTGAGGTGCCAGGCTCATCACCAATGAACGGGCCAGGCGGAAGTTGGCTGCTGGAATAGCGGACAGTCCGTGTGACGCGCCATAAGTTATCCGGATATGACCCAGCTTTGTATAAACAATCAAGCGCATCATTTCCTGGGCGATAAAGCTGATCGCTGCCTCATCCGTGAGGATGGCTGTATCCGTCACCGTATGGCTAATGCCATGGATTTGACCCGCGCTGATCATATCGGCAAAGACGGCTTCAAACGTTGCCTTTGATCTGAACTGCTGTAATGGTGTTTGAATATAAATAACAGCCCGCGCGCCCTTAGCGCTCGTGCTTCGCGCCTGTTCATCCCTTAACATGGAACGATAATTGATCAGGTTGGCTTGCGTGTTTGATGAGGATTCTTCCAGGACGATGCCTTGATCAGGTGCCGCCATGTCATCTCGGTCACCCATCAAGCGCACGGATTGTTTAACTCGCTGAAGCATCATGACGTCTTGAGATCTTTCCAGCAATTGAACAAGGATTTGACGGATGATTTCAGCCTCGCTCACGCGGATGATGTCGCGTGCCGTCACTCCAGCTTGAATGACGTCACGTTTCAGTCCGGCCAGGTCTTCTTCTGTTCCAATCACGCGCGTGTCAGAGATGCGGATGGCAAATCTTTGGGCGACAGCCTTCTCTAATAACGGCATAGTTAAACGGCCATAACCACCCGTGATCACAATACGTCTTCCCACATCCAATCGGAATAGTCTTAACGCTTCCTTAAATGTTTCAATATCGTCATTACCTAAAATAACAATATCATCAACGCGTGTTTCTCTCAGGGCTTGAACGCTCAAGTCGCGTCCTGATAATAAAGATCTCAGGGAACGGATAATTTGTCTTGTATCCGTTATTTTACGAACTGCTGAAACAGGAACGGTTTGAGCGTGTTGGGTTATTAATTCTGCTTTTGCGGCCCGCGCTTTATCTTTCTTCTTAAGCCATCCGACGATCATGACCGCACCTGCAATCGCAGTTAAAACACCGCCTAAGAAGAGGATATCCATTAATGTGATCTTAACGCCCGCAATCCAAAGCGCTGTGAGACCAGCGAAACCGGAGGACTTTACTTTACTGCGGGATCGCATTAATAATCCTTGAACTAATGTTCTGGCTAATTGGAATGGGTGGCGAAGGATATTGGCCTGTCGGCTCTTAACAGCATTATAGTGATATCTGGAAATTTCTTCGGCTTCAGCCATAAGGAAGTCAGCCGTTGATCGTCTATTAACATGATTTATAATTTCAACAGCATATTTCGTTTCAGAATTCAAAAGTATTCGACGTTGATTAATGGTTTTTCTTAAGGCCTTTATTTCAGCGGTGATCTGATCATTAATATCTTTGATCATCTGTCTTTTCTCTTCTAATGCTTTATCCGCTTCTTCTTTAGCTGCCATTGCGTCCAAATATATTTCAGGTAAAGTTGCCATATCTGCTTTTTGGGCCGCCGTATTGGATCGAATCTTCAAATTGATGACGTCCAGATTACTGTCAAAAACTTCTTCAGCTGTTTCCAGGGTCTTTTCTAATTTTGCTGTCTTAGCCCTGCTCTCGTTGACATCCTGCGCAATACGATCAAAAACGGTTTTATCTTGAATCGCTACCGCTCTTTCTTCCGCGTCCATTGTTCTGTTGGCAGACATCCTTCGGATTAAGGCCTTGCGGTCTTTATATTTCTCTTTCTGTTCACTGCTGTACATTTCATTAACCATATCAAAGAGTACCAGAGCTGAGGCAACGGTATCGTTGTTATTCACATCTTGCAGCGCATTAGCCAGATCAGGCTCAATTAAGCCAAAAATGGCTGTTAGTGACAGTTCAACTTCTTCCAATAGTTTCGTGTTGAGTTCGTCAATCTGACCTGTTAAGGAAAGAATGATTTGAGATTGTTTTAAGTAGTCCAAGTAATGTCGGGCCGCTTTTCTGGCCTGCTGGGCCTTTTCAATACTGGCTTTCAAGTTTCTAATATCGCGGCGGATGCTTTCACTTCTATGTCTCAATCGGAACCATTGCGTTCCCAGTCTCTCATAAAGGGCGAAGCGTTGGATCTGTAAGTCCTCAACTCTCTCAGAAATCATTCTTCTCGCATGAGCTTTATTATACTGATCCATCTCTTTATAAATAAACCGGTTAATACCTTCTTCAATCGAATCGTAAACGGATTTTAAGGCCTGGCGGGATTTATTCGCTTTTTCTGCCGCATCCAATTCATTTGCCTCGAAAACAACCTTTAAGCGTTCGTAATAGTCTCGATACCTGTCCTTTAATGCAGCCTTCATACCGTCAGCGAAACCTTTAATGATATAATTTTGTCTTCGGATCAACTCATTCTTTTTAACGATGTTAGCCTCGAATCTTGCTTCCGCCCTTGCTTGACCCGCCGGACTCTTCATACCCTTTGCTGCCTTGACATTTTCTTCTTCAATCGCAATTCTTAGCTCAACCTGATCAATCTCCGCCTGAAGCTGCGCGATATCATAACGCGCTTCGCGGAACAGTTCCCATACACCGTCAAGATTAAATAAGTATTCGACTATTTCTGTTGTCTTGTCGTGATCCAGATTAAATGCTTTCTGGACGTCTTCTTGATAGGCTTTGCTCAATTCTTTGAATAAGAACTCAATAACATTCGCCCGGCTATATTGATTCAATGCGAGTAAAGCCTCCTTTTGGTATTCTGGAAGCCCGTCCATAAACACGACAACAGCTTGTTCTTTTAACCGGCTGACTTCTTCTTCTTTCGCGCTAACGCGTGCCTTCAAGTGTTGAACGTCTAATTGTAACCATGCCTTGAGTTGCGCGCCCTTTGTTTCGCCTTCAACTTCAACAGATCTTAATTCTCGCTCCCGCTTTGTCAATAATGTTTTAATCGCCTGCATTTCTTTGTCCCGCTTATACGCCAAAAGAAGGATGCTTTCATCAACAACATCCGCATATACCTGCGTCCATGTCTTGATAATACCGGCTTTAATTTTCTCTTCCCGTTCCTTTAATACTTGACCAATGAGATCATAAAGATTTAATAAGTGTCGGTCACGGACGACTTTAAACATAAAGATAGCCAGGTTATCCTTGGCGACTGCCGGATCAGGATTCTTGTTTCCTAAAAGCTTCAATTTCATTTGCTTCAGGATCTCAGCACTCTTATCCTGTTCTGTTTTAAAAGAATCTTTTCTTTCAACGATATCCTTTCTAAGATCTTCAAACATGGTTTTAATGGAATTAATTTTCACTAAGAAGCGCGCCAGGCGCATTCCTTTAAGATCAAAGCTCCTATCTATTAAACGTTCTGTTGTCCCTGTTCTTGAGTAGGAATGATCCATCGCGTCACGCAATTCAGATGGCAATGTCTCGCGCATTTTTTCCGCACTCGTAATGCCGCGATCTATAATTTCTTGAACGGCTCCGGTCAACATGTCCTCAATAATTGCGCGAATATTTCCTTCACGGACAGACTTGATTTTCTCGAACAAAAATCGTCTTAAGGCTGCTTCATTTTTAAATCGGTACAGGTAACGGATCGATCTGTTTATATCTCTTAAGCGTGGGTCGGCTAATTGATTCATAAGATCTTGAGCGCCTTCATCCGCGATGGCTTGCATTTTAGTTTCAACATCTTCTAATGCTTTTTCCTCAGGAAGAGTTTGATAATAAGCGAACAATCGATTCGCTTCCGGTGTGGCTTCTTCTAATAAATCCGCCATGCGTCGGGCGATGTCTTCATCTTTCACGTCATCTTTTTCCTTTAAGATATCCCGGTATTTTTCCAACGCGTTATATTGGCCGCTTAAATCATCAATGATATCCATGCCATCAGCCATCTTGGCATAAACATTCAAGTCTCCGCTCACTGTCTTCAGGACAAGGTATTCGGTTAATCGTTTAATCGCTTCATGCTCATCATTATCGGCGATAAATAAAAGCGCGGATTTCATGCCTTCCGGAATATTCGACCAAACGGCATTAACTAACTTATTGATCTTACGCTGACCGAGGATCGCGACAACTTTATCTGTCGTTATTGGCGCTCTGTCATCCTTGTCGGTATCATTGTTAACAGCGTTATTGTCATGGCTATTATCATTATCATCTTCGTCCTTGTTTTTGTTCAATACCCTGCGAGCTTGGACCCTTAATGTCACGATCGCTTTTTCACTGACAATCGGCTTGTCGAACGAATTATTTTGTGAACTGTATCGGACAATTGTTTCATAAATGTTATCGGATAAGACATCTTCGCGTTGAGCTTTATAAATATTATGGATCTGCATATAAAGCTCACGGTAAAGAATCCGGTCGATACGGCTGAAGATATATCGATACAGGTCACTGCGTTGGATAAATCCTTCATCCATCTCCACGAAGGCGGATTGAACGACACCATTGACATCAATGACATTGTCTTTAACCATCTGAGCGAATGTCAGAGATACTTCATCAGCCTCCATTCCAAGGACTTCATGAATTTCATCGGCGGTCAGCACAACTTGTGAGACATTCATGATTCTTAAGGCTTGAAGCTGATCAACCGATAACAACTGCACAATCTCAGACATCCATGGCGTTAATGCCAGATGCAGGGCTGTCTTCGCATTCTTCAGGTTGATATTTATTCTGTCGATTTCAGCGTTAACTTCAAATTCTTGTTCTTCATAGATGCGGAGATCTTCTTTCTCTTTTAATAAATTCACGCGTTGTTTTTGCAGGTTGATAACGAGTTGTAAGATCTTGCGTTCCTGGTCTGATAATAAGACATCCTCCACCTCTTGTTGAGCTGTTAGAATCGCCAATTTTTCTTTTACAGCATCCGGCAAGCTTGCTTCGTAGGCAGCAATCTTAGCTTCAAGATCCAATAAGGCCTGTTCGAGATCAAGGACTTTATCCTTTGACGCTTGAATATCTGTCAATTGTTCTTTTAACCTGTTGTGATCCTCTAAAATCCTTAAATACTCCTGCCATTCGGTTGAAACATCTGTGCGCATATCGTCTATATGACGTTTCACATTAGCCAGAACTTCTTTCTCTTTCTCAGCATCGTGACGCTTAATATCAACAGAAATCTTTTGATCCAAGAGGCGATCGATCACATATTTCATCCAGTCCTTCTCCGCTGTTTCTTCAAGGGCTTTAAGATCATCGTTTAATAACTTAACTTCCTCTTTTTCATCTTTCGTTTTCGCTTTTAGTGCTTTTTGTGAGTGTTGCGTCTTCAACCAAATCATTTCTTCTCTTTCCGCCCGTTTGGCCATCGGCGCGTGTGTAGCAACATATTCCTTGGCATCTCTATAGTTCCTTAATAATTCTTCAGCCTCACCGAATGAGATGGAAACTGTTCCTTCGTGATCCATGACTTTAACGAGGCCGCCATCGCTTAATCGGATGTATTGACCGACACGGCCGCGGGTGATATTGACCTCGCTGTCGGTTTTGGTTTCCTCTCCTTCGTGATCCATGACTTTAACGAGGCCGCGGGTGATATTGACCTCGCTGCCAGCTTTGGTTTCCTCCGTATGCTTGATGCCTGTGATGTATCCACCGAAGAATGTGCCGAAGACAATCATGGCGAGGTTGGCCAGGACCATTGATCCGATAAAGACAATACCGCTTAATGGCGAGAAGAGGACTAAGCCCATATTCACCAGCAACATCAAGAAGAAGTAACGGGTATTGTGCTTGTAATCGATGGTTGCCATACCGACTAAGAAACGCAATGTGAACAGGATGCTGTAAATGCTGAACAACAGGATGCCCGCATAGATGTTGAAGTTGATGACCGCGAAGCCAACGATGATAGCCGCGGTAATCATGAAGACGAGGCTAACAAACAATCTGGTATGCATCCATGGATATTTCACACGGTTCTTTTGAACTTTCATTCTCAAGGCTAAGCCGGTATAGAAGAGTGAATGACCGAACCAGGATTGGATGTAGCGGTCAAAGACTTGCCAGAAGTAATCCAATGTTTGCGCGATTCTTAACGGTAACATGGTGAACACTCGTTTCATGCTGAAGTTAATGATGATATCCCGTTTAACGTTTTGACCGAAAATCTTCTTGGCTCGGTCAGGATTAACGTTGAAACCGAAAATGTTCTTGATGATGATCACCGCTTTAGCGAAGACATATATGAAGCCTGAAAGTTTGCCATTGCCTTTTTCGATGTCATCCTTCGTGAACGCGCCGTAAGTATCGTTACCTGTCAACATTGATATCGACGCGGTCAGGTATAAGATCAATGTGAGGAATCCAATAAAGTCCATAACACCAAAGGCAACCGCTATGCCGAAGATACCGAGAATACCGACAATGCCCGGTAATGGGAAGCCTCCTCTGTTGCGTTTACCCTTAAAGAATAACGATGTTTCTTTGTAACGCGTGATATTATCCCACATCTGCATCAAAGCGTCCTTATTCGTACGCAAGAACTCAAATTTTTCACCGGCGGCCAGGATCGTACCAATAGCAAAGTTGGAGATCAACTTAACGTAGAACGGCAGGCCGTAATAGATGTCTTTTAACAATAGTCCGAGGCCGACCCAGAAGTTACCTTCCTGTCTCCAGTGACGCAAAAGGTTGCTGAAGTTGATGGCCTTCATTAAGAAGATACTGAAGAAGGCAAAGAGCATATAAGGCGCCAAGAATGACAGGCCGCTGAAGGCCGTTAATAATGGGAAGGTCACTAATGCTAATAATGCGTTCGGTGACAGGATGTAGTGGAAGTGCATAAACAAGTGAGAAAGCTTTTGATCGAAGCCGACTTCTTTGTTGTAGAAAACAGCGTGCTGACTGTTATCCATGATCAGGCGGACAACGTTGTAAGCATAACGTGTTTCTGTACCGACTAATGATTCAGCTAATAAGTTTGGACGGCCCCATTCAAAACCATACCAATCAATATGCGTTGATACATAACGCGGCTGCGTGCGTTGATGCATCAAGTACGCGGCTGAGTCTTCCCCTGGCGGTGTATAAACAGTCGTAAATGTATGGTAGAGTCCAAGACCTTTTCCATAGAACGTTGTATATTCTTTACGGCCACGTTGAACTTCGCTCGTCCATGATTCAACGGAGATCGCGTATGTCTTGGCACCTTTCCAGGTATCCGTGCTTGCGGCCCAGACGCGCATCATCGGATTGACAACAGCAATGTGTGAATTACGCGCCTGTAATGTTGCCCATGCCGGACGCCAGACATTTTGACCAATGGAGGTGCGGACGTGGGCGTCGTAGTTGATCGATTTATCGAAGAAGAGCCATAAGTTGGTGGCCATACCACCATTCTTATTGTTCATGATCAGAACATCCTGCGTCACGTCATAGAGGGCAAAGCGGACGTCGTTCTTGTCTAAGGTTACAAGGTATTGCGCAATCTGGTCCGTGTCATCCCATCGCAGTCTGACTTCCTTGGCATCCTTGGTTAATCCGTGTTGTTGCGCGAACAGGATAACCTTAATAATTTTTTGTTTACCTGTTAAACGTTCGCCTTCGACCAGAGAATTATGGTCAGACTCCCATTGACGTGCCCATTGCTTAATATCCATGCCAGCGTATTTCGCTTTATCAACAGATTCAAATGCTAAAATCTGGTCAATGTAGCGGACGATTTCTTTGGCGGTTGGGTCTGTCTTGAATCGGCTTTCTTCTCTTAAGGCCACGCGGATCTTGCCTAATACTTTCTTACCGTCTTCGAGCTTACCTAAGTTTTTAATGGTCTTATCAGCCTCAAACGCGTTTGTGCGCCATATTGGTTCCATGTGAAGAATGTTGCGGACCTTGGAGTTAACAACTGCTTTGTACTCAGGATATTTCTTTATAAAGGTGTCCTGGACTAACTTCACTGTGTCTTCTACGTTTCCGATTTCTTGCGCTAATTTTTCATACGCTTCAGCCTGCATTTCCGGTGTTTCTTCGAGGAAGAATTTATAGGCCTCTTCGAGTGAAACAAACCGGCGGCTGACAATTATGGCCCGTGCGATACGGTTAAATTTATAATCACCCAGTTCTTTGGCGAGCATCAGGAAGTATTCAAACTTGTCGGTTGACATGGACTCGGCAACCGGACCGTGTGTTGGGCGTTGTTCATTTAAGAATCGTAACGCGATTTCTTCAACCCTTTCTTTTTCTTCGTTCGTGATACCTTCCGTGAAATAGAAGTCTTCAACAATTTGATCATCTTCTGTCACATTTCTTAATTTATCCAAGAAACCCTGGACATCCGAACTTTTTCTTCGTTCTGCCGTGAAGACCTCTTCAATTTGTTCCATCGCGTTCGCCCATTCGGTATCTTTATGGCGGTTGGCGTTATAACCGAAGAGTGTTGTCTCTGCACCCGTACCCTTATTCTTGTCGAAGATGCCTTTGAACATGGAGTTGAAGACCGTGTTACTAAAAATTTCCCAGGCGGCCTGTGTATGTGACGATGTTGCTTCAATTAAAGCGATCACATCCGTTGTTGGTTTTCTCTGGCTGAGGCCGAAGAAGACGTCATAAAGAACTTCCTGGCCCTTGACACTGTGTTGTGGTTTAACGAACTCACCACCAACTTCATTACGTAATGCTTTAATCCATTTGGCTTTTTCTTCATTTGACAACAGGGATTGTTGATGCATACGTTCGATGGTGCGGACCAGGTATTCCCGGACGGTTTCACCGTTTTCAATTAATGGACCATATCGTGTTTCAATTTCATCAAATTCGTCAACCCAATTGCTGTATTGTTTCTTCCAGTAATCCGCGCGCGTGCGTGGTGACAGGGCGATAATCATGGCACCAACAGCGATCAACGCGCCAAGCGTCATGACTGGAATGCCGGCGATCATGCCGAGGATCGATACAACAACTGAACTCAATGTCAGGCCAAGGATCACGTTAATGCCAAGGCTCAATCCTTTCAGGGCTTTAGCTGCTTTGAGGCTTGTCGCTTTCTTAACAAACTCATTTTCGATGTAATTGGCCACGGCGCCTTGAACCATAAACACAGCCGGAACAATGACGACTAAGAACAACGGTAGGCCGCTGAGCCAGATGAGCGTGGCGAAGATGACGGAAACAAATCCGGCTGAAACCTTACGGTTAATATTAAACGGATTGAATGATTGTAAGCCTGTTAATGAGCGGGCGTTCTTGCTCCAGAGATCTTTGTGCATTTCATAATAACTTTGCATGGCGACGAACAAATGATAGAAAGCGACCAATGTCGGCAATGCGGTTACGAGTATGAGATACGCGGTGATTCCAAAGCCCCAGGTCAAGCTGATTAAGGCGAGCTTGTTGAACAGAAGGTCAACCATAATACCGCCATAGTAGACCGTCGTCACACCAAAAATTCCGATCCACCAGAGTTTCTGTGATAACTTCTTGGCTTTACCCATGATCATTGGGACGAGGAAGAACAGCAAGCTGACGCTGACAGACTTAAGCGCTAATGGAATAAATTCGGTCATGCCTGTGGCTGCCTGGATGCCGACAAAAATAAGGACAAGCGCCGGGAGAATCAAGCCGAAGAATCGGTATGTCCAGCGATGCAAGACTGTGTCTTTGATGCCCCAGAACTTCTTCCAGTTAAAGAACAATTTAAGGAGATATGAACCGAATAAGAATCCGATACCTGACTTGACTTTGCTCTTTTCTGCGAGGTCGACCACTTCTTCATGATAATGGCGCATCAAGTCGTCTGTGACGTCTTTGAGCTTCGCGTATATCTTTGCTAACTGTTCTGTCTTTTCCGCGTCTAAGGCCTTGACGATATCATCTTGTTGATGGTTAGAAATGACCTTCTTAAGATCTTCCGTAAACTTCTTACGAAGCTTTGCGTCAGAAATGTGTTCAGCGATATCGCCGTAAACATAGTCGCGTAACTTGATGATCAATTGACGTTCATCCTGAACTTCGCGTCTGCTGAACGTAAATCCGCCAAAGTTAACCACATCATCGCCTGTGCCTTCAACCTGTTCGGCCGCTTTCAAGAACAATTCGAGTAAATTCGTCGGTCTGGCTTTCCGTCCGCGTCCTTCTAATTGCATAAACTCGAACAAGTCATACTGGCTTTGATCAATCCAGTAATTGGAAATGCGATCTTTCAGCTTGCCTGAATCCCACGCCTTGCGGAACTCTGTACGCGTTCGGAAGCGGAAGCGCTCGTAAATGTTGGTAAAGCGCATTAACTCGTTATAAGCCTTGATGTATTCTTTAAACTGACCTGGTGTTAATCTGTCCTTTTGATTCTTAGCTAATTCACGTCGCAATTCTTTAGAGACATATATGATAAACGGTAAGATTAAATTTGTACCGCCGATCGTGACACCGTTTGTTTGAGATTGGTTCATTTCCAACAACTTGAAGATGACATTTTCTCTTAAGGTGTTAACTTCTCCGCTTGGTTGCATTGGATAAGCGTTGTAGATGATATCATTGTCGAATCCAAGCAAGCCTTCAAGGATACGCGGGTTAGCATAAATGCTGCGATGGATGACACCAAATGATGTGTCGAGCAATGATTCGCGGTCAGAATCGACGTCTGTCGTTACATCCTTGAATTCAATGCCGATACCTTCAAGAATTTGTTTGTAAACCGGTCTAAAGATTTTTTCTCTGAGCAAGCCCTGGACAAATGGATAGAGGCTTGTATAAGCGACTTTCTCTGTCTCTGTTTGTGCTTCCTGTGATTCAGCAAATTTTTTCGTTTCTAATTCCGTGCGATATGGTTGATCCGCGGAGATGTCTTTCGTTTTCTCAATGAGTTCCGATAATGTTGGAATACCCGTAACGTGACCCTTCTGGCTCAATTCAATAATTTTTCTTAAGACAACCACTTGAGGTGTTGGTAATAAATCATCTAATTGTTCAATAATCTCAGCGGCTGACATCTTGTCGCCGTCTTCTTGCAGGGTCGTCAAGAACTTGCTTTCGCTGAAGTTCAAAAGATATTTCTTTATACCGGACCAGACAATCGCATGCTTAATCGTTGATTCACCCAGGTTATAGTTGACCAGTGTTTCTTCAAGGGCCTCTTTAATATCTGCGGCTTTAATCGAACCTCGTCTCAAGAGCTCGGCGATGACGACAACATCCGGATGTGTCTCTGTATCTAGTCCGCGAATAAAGGCATCCATGCCTTGCTCCGTCAGGGTTTTAATCGCTTTCACAGGAACTTCCGGAACGATTTGTCGTCGATATTGGTTGACGCTGCGGTTTTCTAACTTGATGGCGCCTGTAAAGTACAGCATCATCAAGTGTTTGAATTCTTCAATGGTTAACTTAACTTGCTTGTCAGCCTGAGCCTGATCAGCAACAGGTTCACCGAAGTAAGCCTTGAGGTAATATGTGACGAAGCGGACCTGTTCTTCGATGCGGTCACGCGCAAGGCCTTTGCCCAAGCCCTTGCGGTTGAGATCTCTATAATCTTCATCGCTTAATTCGAATGGCGGTTCCATATCTGTACCGTAGAAAATACCGGATTCTAATCTTGAACGCGCATTTAATTCATCTTCACCGTACTTATTAGCGTCGCGGTAAGGAATGTTGCGTGGAATAATGACGTCGTCTTTGACGCCGCGTAAAAAGATCATCTTACGTGCTAATGCCTCATATTTTTTGCCGCCTAATAACCGGAGCACAGCAGCAAAGTCTTTGTAATTCAAATTAATGCGTACGGCGAATCGATACCACAATTGTGCTAAGAAGCGGCTAATGATCAAGATGATCGCGATGGTGCTGAAGATAGCGATCAGACCAAATTGTCTGAAGAGCACAGACCATTTCAGGTAAACATTATCCGGGCTGAGGTCTTCACGGCCTTCTGATTGCAGTAAGATGCTGTGGTCAGAACCGTTGACGACCGTGCCTTCTTTGCCTGTTCGCATGGCTTCCATAATATCTTCGATTAAGCGGCCGTCTCGTTTATCGTCGTGGAAGGCGCGTCTCCACCAGCTTCCGGGTGTTGAGTTTTCAAACTTCTCAGCGTTAGAGTCGTTATAAACTTCGAAGTGAACAAAGCGATGGTACTTAGCCCGGTCTGGTAATGTGTGTGATTCAGCGTCACGCAGTGTTGCCGGTAAGCTGAGTAATTTCTCAACGCCAACCGGTAAGGCCACACGGTTCGTTAATTGTTCTTTCGCGATGAGCTGGCCGTTCTTAATTATGCGATGCGTCATGCTGTATGATGGTGTTGTCGTGATGTATTGTTCTTCAACCAGCAAGTAGTAATCTGTTTGATCGCCGACTTGATCTTTTGATGCGCGTAAGATGAAGCGGCTATGGAGTTCTTCTCTACCGTTATCCATGCGCATCAGTTTGGTTGGAACACCGTTGCGGGTGTAAACCTTGAAGTCGGCGTCAACATAGTGTTCAGAAACTTCATTCAACTTGTAGTTAAACGCCAATTCGATATCTTGACCGCCGACATATTCGTCGACGCTGTCATATGTTATTGTTAGAGGTCCTTCCATCAATCGTTTATAGTAAGTGTTCAGCGGCACATATGTTATCGCTGTGCCGTCGCGGACTTCCTGGATGACTTTATAACGATAGGTGGTATTGGCCCTATCATGTGACATAAAACGCGTTTCACGGACGATCATATCTTCTGACGGAATAACGGCAATTTCACCCATTGTAACGCCGATTGGTAACTGCTTTTCTTCCGGTAATGCGCGGTCGTCTTGAATACCGTACATCATGAAGCGGATTGTACCAAAGTCATCCTTGACGAAATCACGGACAATAGGATCATCTAAGCCGATGTATCGTTTGCCAACCGGCACACCGTAATCAAAGACTTTGTCATGATCCGCATCAACCAGTAATGTCTTCTGGATTTCAACAAGTTCACCTTGCGTGAAGATGGAGGCCTTGTATGTCTGCTCGAGGATATCCGGAATAGCTGATGTTGCCCGGAAATTAAATTTGGCAATAACATCCTGTGGACCGTAAACCACCGGAGAACCTGTTGTTTCATCTAACGTTGTCCTCAACTCAAAAACCTTGTTGAGGTATGCGTATTCATAAGCCTGTTTAGCGCTTTGACCGTCGAAATCAACGTTAATGATAACGTTTGGTTCTGCTGTGCTGGTAACGAAAATCAGGGTTCTAAAGAGCGGATCTTCCTTAATGCGGTAGAAGTAACGTGTGCCGTCGCCCGTGATGTCTGTACGGGTCTTGATGAATGTGTATCCTCTGATGTGGTCTGTGACACCGCCAAATTCATCTGTGATGACGCTCAAGACCTTGAGAATTTGTTGTTCAACATGACTTCTGTTCGTTCTGAGCGTTGCGGATGTTTCAAGCACCTCAGCCAAGACCTCGTCATAGCTCATTTCTGTCTCTAAGTTGTAGGCCACATTGTAAACTTCATAAGTCTTGAATGTCTGGCTTTTTCCTTCCGTGGAAAGATCGCCATTGGATTGTTCTAACCGGCCGTAGAATGTAATTTGTGTCGGCAGGGCACCATTCTCAATATCAACTTCGCTAATCGCTTCATCTCTATCGCGGATATCATATTTCATCAAGTATCCGTTTTCAACTTCTGGCAGCAGTGAAATCTCACCAAAGACTTTGTTGGAGATAGCGTCAACGACGAATGCTTTCTTTGCCTCGTGATCGTTCAATAAGTTGATCAAGACATAGTACGCGTCAATTTGACCTTCAATGTGAGACAACATCATGTGGAAGGCTTCAAAATTATTATCGAGTGCCGCTATGAAATCAAAGGCAGCATTTTCTTCTTTGATGAGACTGCGGAAGGCAGAATGCAAGTGTTTACGTGGTCCGATGAATTCGTAAAATTCTTCGTTGCTCTTGAAGCGGCCTTCGTTAAAGGCTTTCATAATTTGTTCCGGAGCTAATTTCAATCGACTTAACTCAGCAATGATTTCGTCAACATCTTCAAATGTATGCTTGGCGAAAAAGTCTCTTACTCCATTAGCCTGGCCGACACGGTTCAATTGCGCGCTTCCCCGGGCCATCAAATACTCTTTGGCCCTCGCGATTTGTTCTTCATTGAAACTGTCAACTTCTGTCTGGAGGCTTCCAGCAACGCGTATTAAATAGTCATGCAGGCTATCCATTGTTGGATAATCAAAGGTGTTGAGGTTATCGCCCTCGTGTTTGAACCATTGCTGTGGAGCAGTCTCTTCAAGGGCTGTAATTGCTTTAACGACTTTTTCTGCTTCGCTTAAGTCTTCAGCATCGATAACTTCAAGTTCGATAAACGATTCGGAAATATATGATCTTAACTGCTCAAGGCTGATTGTCGCAAACTTGCGGACGTGCGACTGTTCTTCAGCAATAACAATTTTCTTCTGGAACAATTGCATCTGGGTCAACAGCTCTTGGACGGCTTCAGTTTCATCCATTTGAGCCAGCGCCGGGATTGCTTCTGAAAGCATCAACTGACCATCGCTGTCGTCATCGATAAGAGCGCTGATAAGAATGAGCTGCTGATAAAGCATGTCAGCATCTTTAGGAAGATTCTGACCGGATAAGAACCTGATAACCTCAGCGACCGGCATTGTTAATTTAACTTCTTCGTAATGCTCTGTTAATTCTTTGACCATATCCATGACAATAATTTCAACAGGAACATCCGCGCTCAAGGTGTCCTGTCGAGAAGCCCAACCGACAACATCATCGCTGTTTTTTGATGTTAACAATTCACCATGGCGCGTGAACAATTCGTACATCTTGCTTGCTTCATTCTTAGCATAGTAGAATATCGGACGAATTTCTTCATTCTTACGTCCGAGGATAACCGCACCTAACATCCGTTCGCCGTTTTCAATCAGTTGCGGAGCACTGTAAAATTCGACGTTTTCATTACCCCAGACATCAACCCCGAGAATTCGTTCAACGATTTGAGATGGATGTGAACGTCTTTCAATAAAATGTGATGTGACAACATTGTATTTATGTTTCAGGTTAAAGATGCTGCCAACACCCGTGCGAGAAATAGCGACATAGGCAAAATCTGTTGGTTCGCCGGATTCAGAAACCTTATAAATCGCGCCTGTTCTGTTATTCACCGGCACCTGTGCTTCTGTTAAAGCGTGAAGGATAAGGCGGTTGAACCTTTGGACGTCGATTTGTTGTCGAATACCTAAGTCAATAAACTTGTTGCCTCGAATTTCACCATCTCGATCAAGTTTCAAGAAGTCCTCGATTTCATCTTGATATTCTTGTGCGATCGTTGTCAATACCGCTGCTGTTAGCTCTGATTGGAGTTGGTTATACAGACTTGTTTGTTGCAACAATTTATTGAGTCGGAACAGTTCCGATTCGATTTGATCGAAGGTTGTCTGTTCTTTTCCTTGACCGTTAACAGAGAGGACCGGAACTTCCAGGCCCTTAGATTCGAGATTGGCGATGAGCGCTTCAACTCGTCCAAGAATAGCTCTTTCAATGGCTGCGGAATTCTTTTCATAAGCTGTTCGTTCTGTACCTTTAATAAAGTCGTCCATGGTGAATTCCGTACCTTTAACATATTCCATCTCAAGCTTCTCAACGTCATCATAGAGGTAATAACGGTATTCGGTGCGACCTTCCACATCAAGATTCATAAAGAGGCTGGCCCT
The DNA here is from genome assembly GCA_021108075.1 of Candidatus Omnitrophota bacterium. Classification (GTDB taxonomy): domain Bacteria; phylum Omnitrophota; class Gorgyraeia; order Zapsychrales; family Zapsychraceae; genus JAIORP01. The sequence goes on from JAIORP010000206.1 coordinate 69,257, forward strand.
TCTCTCTGTTAAGGATTTAATAACGGCACGCAGTGCTTGTAATTCCTGATCCAGTTCTCCAATTTTTTCTCTCAATTGATCCGCTCGTTCAAAGTCTTTAACGGCTTCCGCTGCCCTCATTTGAGTTTGAAGATCTTCCATATTTTCAAAAATTTCGATCTTTTGGGCTTCCTTAATTTCAACAATTTCCTTGCTGACGCGCATTGCCGCCCTTAAGTTCTCAAATAAATTTTCACCTTCTTTTGGATCAATAAAGTAGAAGCTCATATCATTACGTGAAACAGATATCTTGTTGGATGACAGGGTTCTTTGTAACGCAGCTCCTATTTCGTTCTTGTCCATATCCATGTCAAACAAAGATGTTTCCATTGGCAATGGCTCACGTGTGATACGGATACGTTCACCCGAATCATAAATGCTGTTTCCGTTTGTATCGGTGAAATAGAGCCGGCCTCTGCCTTCAACTTCAGGGTGGAACATTCCAAGGTTCACACCCTGTAATGCCGCCAACATCTTAACACTCTCAGTACCGAATAGCCGTTTCATATCCATTACAACATCTTTAAGGGCGATGACCAGACGTCTTTCGTTATCATTAGCACCCTTGACCAACCAGCCTTCTGCTTCCATTGTCTCAAAGATCGCATCAATTTCCTGACTTTCAAATCCGACATTAACAAATTCTTGTCTCGTGACGATATCTGTGATGCGGTAACCCGTGCCGGTTGTCATATCGGTGAATACCTGTTCTGTGATCGGTGTGCCTAAGAAGCTTAATCTCTTTTCTGTTGTCTTTGGTCTTGCCACGATCTCGTTTCCGCTCGCATCTGTTAATTCGCCGTCTTTAAATCTTGCCTCCAAGTAAGAGATGTAAATAAAACCAGCAGGTGTTAAGGTCACATCTTGCTGTGGCAGTACGTCTTTTTCTCGATAGAGTTCTAAGGCGTCACGCGCTGTCATTGGGGCTTCATTTTCTGGCCTGTACGCGACAATTGTCCAGATGAACTCATCTTCTTCAATACCTGCCTGATTATCCAGATAACCGTTAAGGCCGAGGTAATGGCCCTTTAATTGATCGGCCGACATTCTTGGACCGTCTGAAACAAGAATTTGACGCATTGTTTGTCGCGTTTGTCCAGTTATTGGCGTCACGCCCTGAACAGAACCGGTCCATAATTTTTGCATAGCGTAGTATGCCGCCCGTGGATTTCTATTAATGTCAACAAATCCCCACCATTCTTCATTCGGGGTCTTGTCGTATGGCAGATCTTGTGAATGGTCTGGCTCTGGATCTGTGTCCTGCGTGTCTGGATTTCCGGCTTTCCACCACTCATCAGCAAATGTCATGAATGTAGCTCCCAGGAAGATTTCCGGATCAGCAGCTTCTTGAATCTTTTGCCAGATGCGTGTAACCGCCTTGAGTTGCATTTCTTCATCCACTTCTCCGGTGGTTGCGTTAAAGGCATCGGTACCTGTTTCTGAAATGTAAAACTTGAGGTCGTCTCTAATACCTGGTTCCTGAATCAACTGCTTCCATTCGGTCATAACCGTCATCGGATTATCGGAACGATAAATGTTCACACCCCAAACATCAACGGATGGTACGGCCGTTAACATGGCGCGCAGTTCATCCACAGACATATCACCGTAAGCGGATGTGATCATGTGACGTTTTTCAGCCGGTAATTCTTGCTCAATCGCTTTGACTTCCTGAACAGTTTCTTCAAGGATCTTATACCAGTTGTTAATGTCGCCATCGAACCATTCTGGATGATAGTTGTATTCATTACCAAATTCGTACATCAAGACAGCCGGGTGATTCATTGTCCTGCGGATGTAGTCGCGATATGAACCGTCTTTGATCATCGCGCCGGCGCGGTCACGATCATCCGTGTAAGGAATACCGATAATAACTTGAATGTCATGTCTTGCTAACTCATCCAGGACGAGATCCGATGTGATCGGATAATAGGTACGGATCACATTCACACCCATTTGTTTCAAGAGTTTGATATCTCGAATATTTTCAAGCCATTTAATGGTGTCCGTACGGTCATCACCAAGCTTGATCGGTGAATACGTCAGGCCGCGGATTGGGAGAACCTTATCTAAAGCTTCCATATGCGCTCTAATGGCGGCTGTGCGGTCTTGCGCTGGCACTGGAAGATCTTCTGTAAACACAGTCGCTTCTCTTGTTCTTGTGTTGTAGTGGCCTAATTTCTGATCTTTAACCTGGGTCCAGAGATATTCAAAGGCCTCCTGTGTTAAGGTCACACTTGGATCTTTTTCATCGGCATTATTAAACTCAACAACCCAGTTGTAAATAATGCGGCCCCATCTGTCGTATTCTTGCGTGAATTCAAGTTCGCCATTGGCCGGATTGCCATCAATCCATTGACTGAGCAGTTGTGACGTAATCTTACGGAAACCCGTTTGATAATCAATGTAGCCATATTCCCAGTCGGCTTTCATTTTCTTAATTGTGTCTTTTGCTGTTTCTCCGAACTCAAGGACGGTCCCGCGTTGAAGCGTGATGACTTCATTTAACTCATCGATCCGGATATCAACATCGTATGGCAATGAAATGCTATACAATGTTCGGCCCTGTTCACCAGAGACATCTTTAAGAGGTGTACCTTTAAGATCCATTCCAATAATTTCACCACCTTCAAATACAACAAGAGCGTTCCAGATGCGGTCCATGGAAATATAATACGTTCCGCGGTTTTCGGTTTGATCTTCCGGTGTATGAGCAAAACCATAACCTCTATCAAAACGGTCATCTAATCTGTTTTCGATTCGTTCAATTAACGTTCTGTATTTAGCGTCGATAACAGCCGACGGTTCGCTTTCCATGACAAAGTTCTTAATGGCATCAAAAATGGCCTTAGAACGCGCACCCAGATCAAGTGAGGCGCCACCCGTTACTTCGACAGGATCCATTATTTGTTCAATCTTGATACCTTCGACCGTGACTTGTATTGTTTCGCCGCCCTCCGTTGTGATATATTCGTTGCCGGAATCGTCTTCAGAGAAGACCTTCTGACCACCGACAGTAACTGTCACGGTCTTATCTTCAATGATCTTTTGGATGAATGTCTTGCGTCCCTGAGCGTCAACGGTTTCATCACTGTCTAAGATTGTGCGGCCTCTAATAAAGTCATACAATGTTTCGATCTGTCCGCGTGGAATGAGGTATGTTCCCCGGGTTTCTGCTGGTTGATTATCTCCTGTATGATACGCGCCATCACCCCTGTCATATTGTCGCGCTAATGTGTTTTCGATCAGGGTGTTGATTCGGATCAATTCGCTCAAAGCTTCCCGCAACTCATCTTTGTCTGTCGCTAACCATCGGGATAATAATAATTTATTTTGCTCTAAGATGGTGTCATCATCTTTCTCGAATGCGAGAATAGCATCTAACAGGAATTTAGATTTGCGGCCCAATTCGACAACAGCGGATGGTTCGATGGTCACCTGATCATCAGAACTACGTTGTGTTGTGTAAATGGTCATCAACGGTTGTCCGTCTGCATCAAACTCAGGTTCTCCTCCGAAACCTTTAACCTGAACACCGCGTAACCAACGGGTACCATCAACTGTCCATAATTGATTAAACAAGTCTTGTGTCAGGATGTACGCGCCTTCATCGGTATAAGCCAGGCCGTAACCTCTGTTGTCCTGAGCTATAAATCTTGCCTGGAAGGCTTGAATGTCTTGACGGCTTTCATAATCATCACCGTACAGGGCCTGCATGGCTTGAGCCCAGAGAACATCAACATATTTGGTTGGCATCTTCATATTAGCTACAGCCTTAAAGCTGTCGAGCACTTTCTTCGCCACTGTGTTTTCACCAACTTCATAGACATCACCAACCTGAATGCTGAGGCGGCTATCGTCTGAGAGTTGAACATCTGTTTCAAATCTTTGAGCGGACTTCATGCTAAAGATAACCTCATTATCCAATCCTCTGATGTAGTCAACCTTCTCACCAGTGAAGAACGTATGTCCTCGGCTAACATCAATGAATTGTTTAAACATTTCAGCCGTGAAAAGGACACTTCCCTCATCCGTGTGGATAATACCGAATGGCGATTTGAATCGGGATTCAAAGATGGCGATATCGTCATTGAATTGATCTTGATCGTCATAGTATCTTGCTAACCGGCGTTTCAAGACCGTTGCCGGCAATGTGCCCGCGCCGATCGCGTTAATGGTATCGAGAATTTCGGCTAGATATTTATGGCCTTCAACGACGGCACCCGCTTTAATTAATACCGGCGCACCGTTACCTGTCAGAACAATGTCTTCTATTGTCTTGAGCATAAAGACGGCGCGACCTTCTTCATCAACCATCTCCAACTCTTCACCGGCTAACATGATGCGGCCATTTCTGATGTCAATCAGGGCTGGAATGATTTCTTGTGTTGTGACATAGGTGTGTTGCTGATCAAGTGGCTGATCATCGCCAATCGCATGGATAGTGGCAAAACCCTGGTATTCAGCAGGAACCGATGCTCTGGCAAAATCAATTAATTCCTTGAATCTGATATTCCTTTCAACTCTTCTTTCTGGTTGATATCGTGCCAGCAGCTCGCTGACGAGTTCGTTCAATTCAGCGTCATCTTTCTTGATGGCCGCGTCAACAGCTTTAAGGAGAACAGCGCCTTCATGACCAACGAGGAGGACTGAACCTTGCTCGATTTGGATGCGTTGCAGTTGTTTTGTTTCCGGATGCATGATCATTGTCTCAAATGGTTTTCCAACAGACAACTTGAACAGGCTGCCTAAGGCTACGATCAATGATTGCTGAATATTTTCCAACTCTGCTTCACTTAATTTAGCTAAGCGTTCGTTCGTTTCCGCGAAAAGATCAAATCGGTTAATTGTTGGGTTGTCCTTTCTAAAATTATCGATGGAGGTCACAATATTCGGCACATCTTCGATATCGGCCTTCATCAGGGCAACACTGATTTGTTTAACAGATAAAGTTCTAAGGGCTTTTAAGGCCAATCGGTCTTTTTCTGAATCCGATAACTTGGTAACTTCTGAGGCATCGATATATTTAAGACCCCTTGAAATGTTCATTAAGACATCCAGATAAATATGGTCAACGGCCTCCGCTAAGATCTCTTCGATCTGTCGCGCTTTTGCGATTGCCTCAGCAGTTGATAATTGGAGCTCATTGACTAAGAACTGTTCGAAGCTGCTGCTTAATGCGCTGAAGGTGCTGACAACACGGTAATCGTCTTGAACATAACCTTTTTTGATCAGTTCGGTAATAACAACATCAAAATCAACCCCTATATTTTCGAAGGCCTCTTCGGTGACCTTACCAGTATCTTCGAAATACATCGATTCCATATTAATGCGGCCATGGCGACTGGATACGATGGAACCTAATCCTTCCATGTATTTGGCTTCGTATTCCTGCATCAATTGCTCTGTTCGGCTTGATCCTGTGCTCTTCGGTACGAGATCACCGTAAGTTTGTTCTAATAAAACGCGGTTCAAGCGCATAAGCTTTGTTTGAATAACTTCAGGTAAGGATTCAAACTTATCTCTTTGAGTTCTGTAAGTTTCTGTTTCTTCATCGTAATCACTTATAGCTCTGTAAGATTGTGTTTCTTCAACGAGTCGTCTTGCTTCGGTTTTGAGGTCTCTTAGCTCTCTTTCATCGATCATCTTTTGTGCTCTTTCTTCTCTTGAATAAGTTCTGTTGTTATCCCAAGAACTGATGCTGTGGTCGCGGGCCCAAAGATTATAGAAGTTTGGTGTTTGGACCAACTCAATCAAGTCATAGATGTCACGTAATTGACCTGATCGAGAGCTGTAAGAGTCATGGTTGATGCGGGCGACCAAGCGGTCAATCGCATCCTTGCTCATGGCGCGAACTTGTGCTTCCGGAAGTTGATCATCGAATTCGTCGGTATCCATTTCAGCAAATTGACGGTAAGTGAAATATGCGTCGCCAGCGGCAAATTCAAACACAGCATTGTTCAAGATACGGCCATCACCCATGTCGTGGGCCATGATGTAGAAAATCATTGCCCGTTCTCCGCCGGCTGTTGGAACATCAATATCGACCATTCTGAAGCGGCCGTTGCTGCGAGCCATGACATTGTCTAACATTTCTTTCGTGACCTTGATGGTTCCATAAATAGGATCTTGGGCAAAACCGTAGCTATCGCGTTTATGCATTTCAATGTACATTTCACCAAATTTACCATATGTGATTGTTGCGTTTTCAAGTGTTGTTCCTTCAACCTTGTAGCCTTCGAGGTTCAATTTGAAGACATCAACCTGTTCTTTGCGAGCGTTTGTTTCCCGGAATGGTAATTTTTCAGCTCTGACATTGATACCAAATTCTTTATTCATGAAGTCGTCAATGTCATCTTCATTCCCATCCATTGTGCCGGCGTTAGAACTGTTGATGGTGACAAAACCAATTTGACGGTTTTCTTCAAGCGCTCTTAAGTATTGAACATCTTCTGCGGAGAGATATGTCGCGGCTTTTAAGAACGTCTGCTGATCTGATTCGCGAAGGGCGTCAAGGGCCCTCAAGTAGCTAATACCCGTTACGCTTAATTCGAATGTGCTGCCCGTGATTCTTTGCGCGCCCGGTGTTTGCTGTGTTGAGAAGACCAAACCGCCGTCTTCGGCCCGTCGGACATAACCGTCAACGACCATGCGGTAGAAAGGTTCAACCTGTTTTGTCTTTGGATTAATGATTTGAGCGAATTGAATACCGCGCATGATACCGTCGCTGATCATCTTGTTGCTGAGGGTGGTTAAGATAGTGTTATCAACCTTAACGATGCCCATGCCTCTAATCGTGACATACCCGTAATTATCTTCTAAGAGACGAATTGTTTTAAGAACCATTGGAATGCTTGTCTCAACAATGATCGGATAAATACTTGTAAAGTCTTTGTCGAGACCGAATTCCTTAATTTCTGAAGGTAAGATGACCATCGCTTCACCCTCACCAAAGAGGATTCTCTCTGTGTAACCTTTGTAGTCAACATCGTATGACCAGCCAAAGCCTTCACGGTATCTAAAGCCTTCCGCTTCTAAGCGGCCTGGTTCTTCAATCTCAATAGACTTGATTGGTCTGGCTACTGTGTTTTGCGGTAATGTTAAGCCGCGCGTGAATTGACCATCCAAGAAGATCGCGCCGGCAGCGAATGTGGAATTCTCACCGAAGATTCTTTCTTCGCGTGCAACAGCTAATTCTGAATATATCACAGTGTTATTTGTTCCGCGCTCAACGGTTTGCTTGATGGTGAGATATTCATCGTCATAACCGTCAATGTTCATTCTCGGTGTAAGATCTTCACCGTTAGCCGATATGCCTTGCGGGAACAGATCGCTAATTAAGTTGCGGTAGAATGGTGTCTTGAATATCTGATCAACGCTGACGAATTGGAGATCTGTTGCGTCATGTTGACGGCCGAATAAGTGGGTCAAGCTGATTTCTAAAAGATCAAATGTTGTACCAGCAAAGAATTTACCCTCGGTGTCAACACCTCCGCGAGCCACAATACCCTTGGCAACCTGATGGGCGGCTGTTATTTTGTATCGGATGTTTTCTTGAGCATCCCGTTCAATACCAGCCGTGATTTTCGTGTTTTCTGTGTTAACCAATGTCACATTGATACCGTAACGTTGTGATTCATCAATGAGAGAATAGAACGCGCTAACACCTTTATAGGAAATGTTCGCCGCGGTACGGTTACCACTCAGGGATTGTTCAATATTGTATTGGATGGCGTGGACGATGCGGGCATATTCCTTTCTATAAGCTTCCTGTCGAATTTCTTGAATTCTTTCATCAGAAAGCTGACCTGTGATACCTTCAAGTTTTGCATCCTCACGGACTTTTTGTTCTGCCGCGTCAGCTGCTTCTGTTGCAGTCTTATGAGCGCCTTCCTTGTTAAAGGCGACTGTTCCGAAGGCTCCGACCGATGCGAAGATTTCATCATTTTCTTCAAACAGATCCAAGTAGGATGCTTCGTGAACACGATTTGCGGAAATCGATAATGTTAAGGCATCGCTGATTTTATGCTGTAGCTTCAATGTCTGGAAGTCATATTGATCTCTTGTGTTGAATGTCATATTGCGATCAACGATCGTGGCCTTTGAATCAATAAGTGGATCAGTAATGGTGACGCGGAAGTCCCCTTGAGCATTTGATTGTGAGTATCCGGCTTCTAAGAGCAGACGTGTGTTTGTTCCTAATGCGTAATCAATCTTACCACCGATAGCCGATGTCACATTGTTTGTATCGCCGTTAAATTTAACAACACCAACGATACTGGCAAAGACCTTTTCACCTTGATACGCCATGCTGTCCATGATGATGAGATGTCGTTCTGTTGTTGTCTCACCCACGGGGTCTGACCCTTCCGGTAATTTGGCTGTCTCGCCTAGATCGACCGCGAAACCTGTCGCTTCTTCCACACCGATACCAAATTGATGGAGAAACGTGCGTGACTCAGATGGTGTTAAGTCAACGAGCGCCATGAAATATTTATTGTCATCAGCACCATCAACTGTCGCCTTAACTGTTCCAAAGAAAATATCTAAGCGATCCATGACTTGACCAACAGCAAATTGTTGCGCATTGTTGACGATGCCGTCAACACCCTTGATGTCTGTGAACTCGGCGCTGACATATTCGATCATTGTCTTACCGTTAATGGTGACGACCTTGGCAACCGGTTTACCCTGATAGTAAACCTGATCACCGATAACAGCGATACCAACCGGTGGCGCGCGTAATTGAACGAAGAAATCTTCAACGCGTTGTTTGGCTTCAAGGTCAACCGGTCCATAACGTGATCCGTCATCCAATGCTGAAAGGACCTGTGCTTGCATGTCGATTAAGGCCCCGTTGAAATCTCGAATAGATTGTTGATAGTCGAATAAAGTCTCTTCCGCCTGTTCATGCGCTTGTTTTGATTTATCTCTCATGTTTAAGAACGTGTTTCTTGCCTTGATTTCTTGTTGTGAGCTGTTGATGTAGAGGCTCAAGTCATTTAAGACACCTTCGAGCGGATTCTTTCCTAATCCAACGTAATTTTCAACGGTCTTCAATGTGGCTAAGTATTGTTGTTTCTTCAGGTCTAGGATGCGTTCCGTTGATGCGTTGAAATCATCGGTGTAAATACCCATACCTAATTCTCTAATTGCTTTCAAGAGGCCTAAACGATCTTCAACCCATAATCTTTGCGCATCACGCGCGAGTTCTTTACGATCCAGAATTTCCGATATTGATTCGCCTGGAACTTTGTTTGGATCTTCGTTTTCTAACTGGAAGACGAGGTCTAAATAAAGCTCTTTCGAGGTGCCCATGCTGACATAGTCGAAGAAGTATCGGCGTTCCGTCCTCAAGTTTTCGATAAACTGTCGAATCACGTCTTTCCCTTCTTCGGAAACGTCTTCGTTTTCAATGACTCTGACGAAGTATGCGATGCCCTGGTCAATTTCGATGATGCGTTGTGCCCAGTAAGCTTCAATTTCAGAGATCAATTTCACATTCTCAGGTCGAACACCTTGTTTTGCTGTATCCCATTTGTATGGAATGATTGGTAAGTCGCTGAAGTCCGCAACCGAAATTTGCAGTGACCGTGTTAAAAGTTCGATATCTGAGCCCGTTCTTGCGTTTGACGGTGAAGAATAATTTTCGCCACCGAGCAGGCGAATACGTTCTCTGGCAGAGTTGATCATGCGTCCGATAATTTCATGCGGTGTTTCAAGGGCGATGTTGCCCGCGTTATCCGGATAAAGATCATTGGCTTGATAAACGAATAATTGATCTCGAACAAGTTGCAAGTTAGATTGTTCGAAGGCTAACCATTCGCGCACGCTGGTTAACTCATCCTGGGCAAATTGTTTCCAATCAGCATCAGAAGCGAGGGCCGCCTGTGTTTCCCAGAACCGGATGGCTTCTGATAAGCGTTGGATGCGTCCTCTCACTAAACCGTTATTTTGTTCGGCTTGACCATCGTCATACAAGAGGTAATTAATTGATTCATAGAGATCGTCTTCTTTGATCAGCAGTTCTGTGAACGGCACCATTTCTCCTGTTCGCGGATCTGGACCCCAAACGCCACCAGTTGTTAATTTTTCTTCTAGCGTAGCGATATCTTCTCTCGCTTCTTCAATTTCTTTTTCAGCTGCCTCAATCTTAGCTTGAACGGTTTGGGCAACACCGTCGCGGACAATGATGTTGCCTTGAGCATCACGTTCGTTAAAATTGTAAAGGTCAGCCAAAAAGACTGTGCCGTCGGCGTTCTTCAAGTTGCGGATAAGCGTTAAGGCTTGATTGATTAACG
>JAIORP010000029.1 GCA_021108075.1 Candidatus Omnitrophota bacterium
ATTCCATTAAATAATGACCAAAACCAATTCTGCTTTTCAGAATTAAGATAGAACCATTTATTAATGGATTTGGTATAACTGGGTTTTGGCGAGAAGACCGGAATGCTTTAACCATTTCTATCAATTATTAGAGGCTGCTTTAAATGATTAAATTTATGTTAGGTTTATGTCAATGAAACTCCACAGGAAATATAAAACATTGTGTTATCTGTTGCTCATTGTTTGTTGCTTTGCCTGTTCCGGTTGCTCAATCCTCAATGGCTTTATCGCATTAGCTAAAGTCCCTTTTTCCTTACTGGGGGAGGTACTTAAAGTGGTCGATAAACTTCCTAAGCCTCCGCCCGGGGTCTTTTGATCCTGGATTTTTTTGCCCTGTTTGTTCAATGACATTATAAAATGAAGGTTTGCTAAAAAATGAAAAATCATGAATTAGCCGGGGTGTTTCGCCGGATGGGGCGACTGTTGGATGTTAAAGGTGAAAATGTTTTTAAGGTCCGGTCTTATTTTAAAGCAGCCGATCAGTTGGAGGGTCTGCCCGAAGACATCGAAATCGTTCAGCAAGAAAATCGATTGGCGGATATCTCCGGGATCGGCAAAGCTTTTCAAAGTAAAATTATTGAATTTTGTCAGACCGGGAAAATTCAATCCTATGAAAATTTGATCACCGAGCTGCCTGAAAGCCTGCTGGATTTATTTCAGGTCCCTTCGTTAGGACCGAAGAAAATCAAAGAGTTGTACGCCCATTATCATGTGACAAGCGTGAGTGATTTGGAAGTTGTTTTGCAGAAACCAGATATAAGAACATTGAAGGGGTTTCAGAAGAAAACCATTGATAAGATTATCGAAGGCCTTGCCCTGTACAAAAAGAAACAAGCATTGATGGATATCGCGAGCGCGACCCGTCTGGCGGAGCGGATAATGACAGATATGAGAGCGCAGACATCAATAAAGAAGATTGTCGCCGCGGGGAGTGTCCGGCGCATGAAGGAAACAATTCGAGACATCGATTTGTTGGGAGTCGCAGAGGATAGCGCGGATATTATGGATGCTTTCGTGCGTTTGCCTTATGTGAAGACGATTCAATCGTATGGAACGACAAAGTCTTCTATCTTGACGGATAATGATATCCAGGTTGACTTAAGGATTGTGGACGAGTCGCAGTTCGGAGCCGCATGGATTTATTTCACGGGATCAAAAAATTTTAATATCCTTTTAAGGCAATTAGCGATGACGAACAATCAGAAGGTCAATGAGTATGGTGTGTTTCAGGTTGATGATGAGGAGGAGCTTATCTTAGCGAAGAAGACGGAGAAAGATTGTTTTAAGGCCTTGAATCTTCCGTATATTCCCCCGGAGGTTAGAGAAGACATTGGTTTTAGGGGCGGGGTATCGGTGCTTTGCGGGGAAGAGTCTCATTTTCGCCTGAAAAGAACTATAAAAGCACTTGTCGATTATTCGGATATGAAAGGCGACTTGCATGTGCATTCGTCGTGGTCAGACGGCAAAGATAATATTGAGACACTGGTACAAGCGGCCATAAAGAGGGAGTACCAATATATTGGGATATGTGACCACTCTGAAAAATTGGTGATCGCGAATGGCTTATCTGCTGAGGCGGTGTTCAAAAAGAAAAAAGAGATAGCTGTCCTGCAAAACAAATATCCCCGGATTCATATCCTTCATGCGGCGGAGGTTGAAATTGATCGTGACGGAAATTTAGATTATGACGATGATGTTCTTCAGTCTTTTGATATCGTTATCGCTGCGATTCATACCGGCCATGAGCAATCCGCGGAACAGTTGACACAAAGACTATTGACGGCCATTGAGAATCCATTTGTTCATGTCATCGCCCATCCCACCGGGGCCCATTTAGGGAAAAGAGAGCCTTATGACATTGATTTTAACCGTGTTTGTCAGGCCGCGGTCAAGAATCATGTCTGCTTGGAAATCAATGCCTTTCCGGTCAGGATGGATTTGAACGCGCAACGATCTCACATTGCATCACAATACGGAGTGAAACTGATGATCAATACAGATGCTCATGCTCAAGAACATTTAGATTATATGATATATGGGGTGGGTGTTGCCCGACGGGCCTGGTTAAAGAGCGATGATGTTGTGAATACAGGTTCACGGGCCGTGTTTCTTGAATGGCTGAACGCAAAGAAATAAAAGCTATCCGAAACGAATACCCTTTATTGTGATGAAAGAATTCAAACCAAGTTATTGGCCAAATTTAAATGGAGTGAATTCCTCGTAGCTCTGCTGCGAGGAGATGCACTGATTGTCTCTTGATTATAATAAATATATCGAAAAATTGTATTCTAACAATCAAAATTTATTAAATCTTTTTTAACCGCGCATTTTCCTTAAAATTTACTATTTTATATTTTTTTATTCAAAATAATATTTTCTAAAAAGAAACAATCTATGATATAGTATGTACAATTCACGCGGTATTATCCTTCGAACGACCAGTGTTTTTTTGACACATGATTTTTTTTATCCTGAGTCGGACATTGTATCGACTCTGATTTTGTCCTTTGGAGCAATAAAAGCTTTATTATCAATATGTTTGAGATCAAAAATAAAATTATATTAGCTGAAGACATCAAGCGTCTGGATGTCTATGCCCCTGACATTGCCGCGAAATCTCTTCCCGGACAATTTGTCAGCATTTGTCCGGAAGAGGGCGACGAAAGGATCCCACTGACGGTTATTGATTCCGATTTCAATAAAGGAATGATTTCTATCATTTTTAGAGAATGCGGCTCGACAACCAAAAAGTTGGGGAAATTTTCAATAGGCGAAAAGGTTAGTTCAATCCTTGGTCCTTTAGGCCTGCCGGCCAGGATTGAATCAAAAGGTCTGATCGTCTGTATCGCAACAGATATGGGAACAGCGCAGATTCTTCCGATTTGTCGCGCTCATCGAAAGGCTGGTTGCAAAGTCATTGGTATCATTGGGGCGAAAACGAAAAGACAATTGCTGTTAGAGGCGCAAATGCGGCTGTCATGCGATAAGTTGCATGTGCGAACAGAAGATGGGTCCTACGTCAAACGCGGAGTAGCGACGGACGTTTTGAAAAGTATCTTACAGGAAAAAAAGGTTGATTTAGTTTATGTGATCGGATCCATTGAGTTCATGCAATCGGTCGTATCAATTTCAAAGAAACAAAAAATTAAAACACGTGTTCAGTTGAAGCCGGTAATGGTTGACTGCATGGGGATGTGTGGCGCTTGTCGGGTCAAAGTTGGAGGGGAAATGGTCTTGGCCTGTTGTGATGGCCCGGAGTTTGATGGACACAAAGTTGATTTTGACGATTTTAGTCTGCGTCAAAAAGCCTTTGAGGAGGCTGGAACATGTCAGAATTCAAAATCCCCGTTCAGCCGGAAAAACGGCGGAGCAGGAATTTTAACGAAGTTGTTCTCGGATATAATCGAAAAATAGCACTTGAGGAAGCGCGACGATGTCCACAATGTACGTCTGCGACTTGCTCTAATGAGTGTCCCTTGGATGTGGATATCCCGGGTTTTGTCCGTTTTATTCGTGAAGGCCAGTTGCAATCGGCATACAAATTGATTACGGAAGAGAATTGCCTTCCGAGTGTTTGTGGGCGCATATGTTCTGCACCCTGCGAAAATGTTTGCATTGAATCGAACCGGATCAGTGTTCGCGCTTTAGAGCGTTTTGCCGCGGATAGTTATCGTTCCCCCTTCCTCAGACGGCCTCCCATGAAACAAAGAGGAAAGAAGATCGCGATTATCGGATCCGGTCCCTCAGGATTAGCCGCCGCTCACAGTTTAGCTCAGAAGAAATATCAGGTGACCATTTTTGAGGCCTTTGATAAGCCCGGGGGCGTTCTGCGTTATGGCGTTCCAGAGTTTCGTGTCCCTAAAAAAATGTTAGACAACGATATCAGCCAGATCAATAATTTAGGGGTCCAGATAAAAACACATTGTTTTGTCGGCCAAACAATCACGGTCGATGAATTATTTGAAGACGGTTTTGCCGCCATCTTAATAGCAACGGGAGCAGGGACTCCGAAGTTTATGGATTTGCCCGGGGCGAACATAGCCGGAGTGTATTATGGGGAAGAGTTTTTGATGCGCGTTAATCTGACGCGTGCTAATATTTTTGCCCGTTATAATCCGTCATTTATTTTAGGTGATCATGTGGCGGTTATTGGTTCAGGTAACACGGCCCTTGACTGCGCTCGTGCGGCGGTTCGTTTCGGCCGGGAAGTGAGCCTTGTTTTCCGCCGGACGGAAGAGGAGATGCGTGTCAAAGAGATCGAGAGAATTTTAGGGAAGGAAGAGGGCGTCCACTTTGAACCGTTAATTCGGCCGGTTGAAATTTTACCTGATCAGAACAATTTTGTCGGCGGTTTAAAATGTGTGCGCATGGATTATGCGGACATGGATTCGACCGGAAAGTGGGAGTTGATCGAAGTGCCGGATTCGGTTTTTGAAATGAACGTTGATACCGTCATCATTGCCGTGGGGCATAAACCGAATTCCCTGTTAACACATAACATATCAGGTTTAAAATTAAATAAAAGTGGAACCATCAAGATCGACGAAGATGATGGTACGACATCCGTCGAGGGTATTTTTGCCTCCGGGAATGTGGTGACCAACGCCGGCCCCCTTTTGCATGCGATGGTGTCAGGCAAACATGCGGCCGATGATATTGATCGCTATTTAAAGAAGTAGTGGAATTATTCAGGTCCAAATGATCGATACTCTTTTGTCCGCAATATCTGTTCGGGATATGGATGCGTGAAGCGTAATGGCGATCTGTAGCGATGTATCTCGTATTTCTCTGAGCTCTGCTGCGAGGAGATTCACTGGATTTGGTATAATTAGGTGTTGCTATGAAAAAGTTGACAATTCAGGATGTCCAAAAAAAGAAGGTCCAGCAACAAAAGATAACAATGTTGACGGCCTATGATTTTCCCATGGCTCAGCTGCTAGATCAGGCCGGGATTGATATTGTCCTGGTGGGTGATTCTTTAGCTAATGTTGTTCAGGGGTTGACCTCGACGAAGGATGTAACGTTTGAGGATATGCTTTATCACAGTCAATTAGTCCGACGGGCCGTCAAACGGGCGCTGGTTGTGGGCGATATGCCTTTTATTTCTTACCAGGTTGACACGCAAAACGCCGTGATTCACGCTAAACATTTTATCGAAGACGCGCGATGTGATGCTGTCAAAGTGGAATGGTTTGACAGGTGTCTGGATGTTGTCAGGGATTTGCGGGCAGAGAATATCCCGGTCATGGGCCATGTTGGGTTAACCCCGCAGACAGTCGAGAACCCGGCTGGTTTTAAAGTGCAGGGCAAGGATTTTTCTTCTGCGATAAAGATCATTGATCAGGCGCAACAATTGCAAGGACAGGGATGTTTTGCTTTAGTCCTCGAATGTGTGCCGGCGGAATTAGCGAAAATGATAACCGAACAGCTTGATATCCCGACGATCGGTATTGGTGCCGGAGCGCATTGCGATGGTCAGGTTCTGGTGACGAATGATCTGTTGGGCCTGACACAGGGGCACAAACCAAAATTTGTCAAACGCTATGTTGACCTGCATGCGATCATGCTTGAAACCGTCCATTCTTTCAGGGCTGAAGTTCTCAACGGTATTTATCCTGATCGGGAACACAGTTATTCGATGAAAGATGATGAATGGAATAGAATTTTGAAATCCACGCGTTAATCCATTCAATGATGTTTTTGCTTTATTTAAATTTTAGACATTTCCTCATGGATGGTGAATGATCCCTGAATATTTTTTTGATGATAAATGCGGTGATAAAAAAAATGAATAGATTATGCGTAAGCACGAGGAGTAGTTTGATCAATGCTTTTTTTTCGGGTGTTTAAATTTTTTGTCAAAAAAAATATGGGCTTCAGCACATATTTCTTGCTTTTTTAAAATGATTTGTTAAAATATTCCTCTGTTTGGACGTTAATTATTATTAAAATGACATATAAGTATTTTTAACTCGCACAATGGCACAACCTAAAAACGATGTAATGGATAAGATTGTCTCCCTTTGTAAGCGCAGAGGATTGATTTTTCAGTCCTCAGACATTTATGGAGGATTAGCAAATTCCTGGGACTATGGTCCTTTGGGCGCTGAATTGAAACGCAATGTCAAAGACGCATGGTGGCGGGCCGCTGTCCATTATCGCGATGATATGGTCGGACTTGACTCGGGTATCATTGTCCATCCCACGACGTGGAAAGCATCCGGACACACGGACAATTTTTATGATGTTCTCGTCGATTGTAAAAAATGCAAACGGCGTTTTCGTGTCGATCATATCGGGGATACTTGCCCGAATTGCGGCTCCAAGGACTTTACAGAAGGCCGCGCTTTTAATTTGATGTTTAAAACTTATTTAGGCGCGGTTGCTGATGAGGGCAGCGTCGCCTACCTCCGGCCGGAAACAGCCCAGGGAATTTTTTTGAATTTCAATAATGTCATTAACTCCTCCCGTAAAAAATTGCCTTTTGGGATTGCCCAAATTGGTAAATCATTCCGGAATGAAGTCACGGCCGGAAATTTTACTTTTCGCATGCGCGAGTTCGAACAAATGGAGATCGAATATTTTACCCGACCAGAAGACGCTGAAACGTGTTACCGGGAGTGGTTGCGGCAACGTTTTGACTGGTACATTCAATTAGGAATTAAAAAAGAAAATTTACAACTACGCGCGCATGGATCTGATGAGTTGGCGCACTATGCCAGGGCGTGTAGTGATATTGAATATAACTTCCCGTTTGGTTGGTCTGAGCTGGAAGGTGTTGCCAATAGAGGGGATTTTGATTTGAAACAGCATTCTCAGTTCTCGGGCGTTGATTTGCAATATCACGATCAAGTCGCTCAGAAGAAATTTTTTCCGTATGTGATTGAACCTTCCGGAGGAGTCGACCGCGCAACACTGGCGTTTCTGGTCGACGCATATCACGAAGAAGTGGTCGAAGGTCGCAATCGTGTCGTTTTGAAATTGAGCAAAGATCTTGCTCCAATTAAAGTCGCGGTACTGCCTCTCTTAAAGAAAAAAGAGGACATTGTGTCGATGGCTAAAAAATTAAAAAAAGATTTACAAAAAGATTTGGTCTGTGTTTATGATGACACCGCAGCCATCGGTAAATTATATCGACGACAAGATGAGATCGGAACGGTCTTTTGTGTCACGGTGGATGTTCAATCTTTGGAAGATCAGTGCGTGACTGTCCGGAACAGAGACACGATGGAACAGGAACGTGTCGCCGTTGACCAGTTGCACGCATATCTTACGGACAAATTAAAGAATTAGGTAAAAGATTTTATTATCAATCCTTAGGAAATAGAGGGAGTAAATGAAGATGGCAATAAAATATGTCTATTTTTTTGGCGGCGGCAAAGCCGAAGGTAAAGCACAAATGAAAGAACTTCTTGGCGGGAAGGGTGCCAATTTGGCGGAAATGTCACGCATCGGCGTGCCGGTTCCTCCAGGGTTTACCATTTCAACCGAGGTTTGTGAGTATTATTACTCTCATGGTAAAAAGAAACCGGCTGAATTAGCAAAGCAGATAGATGATAATATCGTAAAGTTAGAAGCAGTCATGAAGTCCAGCCTGGGTGACAGCGAAAATCCATTGCTTGTGTCTGTCCGCAGTGGCGCAGCTGTTTCCATGCCCGGTATGATGGACACGGTTTTAAACCTGGGTATTAATGACGAAGTTGTTGAGGCCCTGGTCAGGAAGACCAAAAATGAGAGAATGGCCTGGGATTCCTACCGCCGGTTCATCAATATGTTTGGCGATGTCTGTATGGGCGTCGACCACGAACATTTTGAAGATGAATTAACCCGCATCAAGAAAAAATATAAGAGAAGCCAGGACAATGAATTGTCTGTCAACGAGTTAAAGGAAGTCGTCGAAGCTTATAAAAAAGTTTACCGTAAACATGTTGGAAAAAATTTTCCAACGGAGGCTCGCGAACAATTGAGGTATGCGATTGATGCTGTTATCGGTTCCTGGAATATTGACCGCGCTGTCAGATACCGCGAAATTAATAAAATGTATGGTTTAAAAGGGACCGCTGTTAACGTGCAGGTCATGGTCTTTGGAAATATGGGACAAAATTCTGGTACAGGTGTCGCCTTTACACGCAATCCTGCTGACGGAACTAATGAATTTTTCGGCGAGTACCTGATTGATGCTCAGGGGGAAGATGTTGTTGCCGGTATCCGCACCCCGGACCCGATTTCGACCTTAAAGAAGAAGATGCCTGAAATTTACGACCAATTGAACATGATCCGATTGAAACTGGAAAAACATTATCGTGATATGCAGGATGTTGAGTTTACGATTCAAGAAGGTCAACTTTTTATGCTACAAACCCGAACAGGAAAGCGTACGGGATTAGCCGCGATCAAGATAGCGGTTGATATGGTCAATGAAAAATTGATTAAGCAAGAAGAAGCCCTGCTGCGCATTGATGGTGATCAATTGAACCAGTTGCTGTTCCCGATTTTTGATCCTAAAGCCAAGGCCGTAGCCTTAAAAACCAGGAAATGTGTGGCGAAAGGTTTACCAGCCGGTCCTGGCGCGGCTTATGGTCATATTGTTTTTTCTGCAGATGACGCTGTGAGTTGGGCTGAAAAAGGTAAGAATGTCATCTTGGTCCGCAAGGAAACCTCTCCCGAAGATGTCAGTGGAATGTGGGCGGCAGAAGCGATTTTGACTTCAACCGGTGGGATGACATCCCACGCGGCTGTTGTTGCCCGTGGCTGGGGTAAATGTTGTGTGGTCGCTTGTGGCGCGTTGGATATCGACTATAAGAAGAAACAATTGAATGTTTCCGGAAAAATATTGAAGGAAGGCGCGGAAATTTCTGTCGATGGGTCTACCGGTGAAGTCATTGTGGGCCGTGTTGACACATCTTCCTCACCAGTTGTTGCTGGTATCGTTGAGAAAAAGAAGAGAGCCTTGAATCATCCGATTTGTCAAATGTTTTTAGAAGTCATGAACTGGGCCGATAAATTTCGTAAGATTAATGTGCGGACCAATGCGGATTCACCCAAAGATTCAGCGAACGCCCGCGCCTTAGGAGCGGAAGGAATTGGTCTAACTCGAACGGAGCATATGTTCTTTGAAGGCGAACGTATCTGGGCGATCCGTGAAATGATTCTGGCCGATGATTTAGCCGGACGCAAAGTGGCCTTAAAGAAATTATTGCCTTTTCAAAGAAAAGATTTTGAAGGTATTTTCAAGGCCATGGACGGACTGCCTGTGACTGTCCGGTTATTAGATCCTCCATTGCATGAGTTTTTGCCGCATGATGCGAAAGGTCAATCGGAAATGGCCAAACGGTTAGGCACAACACCGGCAAAGGTTAAGACCAAGGTTGAATTCTTGCATGAAATGAATCCGATGTTGGGGCATCGTGGCTGTCGTTTATCGATCACGTATCCTGAGATTTGTCAAATGCAAGTGCAGGCGATCATGGAAGCCGCCTGTAACATGACCAAGAAAAAAGTCAGTGTCTTACCGGAAATTATGATTCCGTTAATTGGAACAAAAGCTGAGTATGACATTTTGGAAAAAGTGGTGCGTGAAACAGCCGAAGATGTGATAGCCAGGAAGAAAATTAAAGTGAAATACCTCGTCGGTACGATGATGGAAATTCCAAGAGCGACGTTGGTCGCTGACAAAGTTGCTGAAAAAGCTGAATTTTTCTCATTCGGTACAAACGATTTGACCCAGATGACATTGGGCTACAGCCGTGACGATGTTGGTACATTTTTGCCGGATTATATCAGCAAGCAAGTCTTTAAAGAAGATCCTTTCGCGGCTATTGATCAAGAAGGTGTTGGCCAGTTGGTGAAGCTGGGCGTCCAAAGAGGCCGCGCCACACGCAAGAATTTGAAATGCGGTGTGTGTGGGGAGCATGGTGGCGAACCATCATCCGTTAAGTTTTTTGCCAGTATTGGTTTGGATTATGTCAGTTGTTCTCCGTACCGTGTTCCAGTCGCTCGATTAGCCGCTGCACAAGCCGTTATTGAGCAGAAAAAATAAAAGATGTGATTTGAGTTGCAATTTGCTAAGATAGTGTTAAAAAAGATAGAAGCAAAGGGGTAGCAGGAATTCAAAAGATGATATTTTTTTGAGTTTTTGTGATCCTTTGTTTCTGATGAATCATCAAAATGAATTCAAATAAAAATTGTTTCTAAAGGAAAGGATGTGTTTTAGACGTATATGGTTGATCCGGTTAAAGCATACCTCAAAGATGTAAGGCCCATTCCTCTGCTCACTCCCGCAGAAGAGATTGAACTCGCCAAGAAAGTCCAGAAAGGCGATAAAAAGGCGCGTGATCGAATGATTCGGTCAAATTTGCGTTTGGTTATCAGCATTGCCAAACGTTATGTCAATTTAGGTGTTCCCTTGAGTGATTTGATCGAAGAGGGGAATATCGGGTTGATGAAAAGTGTTGAAAAGTTTGATCCCGATAGAGGTTTCCGCTTCTCAACTTATGCTGCCTGGTGGATTAAGCAGGGCATTTCTCGGGCGATCATTGATCAGGGTAAAATGATCCGCGTCCCGGTCTACATGAATGAAGAAATCTTGAAATACAAGAAAGTTGTGGAGAAGTTAACTCATAAGCTTAACCGTAGACCACGGTTGGGTGAAGTGGCCAAGAAAATGAAAGTGCCCGTTAATAAAATCCGTGAATTGGAAAATGCTATCGCGCGTATGTCTAGTCTCGATGCCCCGATCGGTGAAGATGGGGATGGCCAGGTTAAAGATATTATTGAAGATGAAAATATTATTGCCCCGGATGAAGAGTTAGAAGCCTTCTTTACCAAAGAAAGAGCGATGGGTTTTCTTGATATGCTCAATGAAA
This sequence comes from Candidatus Omnitrophota bacterium, assembly GCA_021108075.1. GTDB lineage: Bacteria > Omnitrophota > Gorgyraeia > Zapsychrales > Zapsychraceae > JAIORP01. The sequence goes on from JAIORP010000029.1 coordinate 10,905, forward strand.
GGGAGCGCAAAATTTTGGATATGCGTTATGGCTTATCCGACGGCGACTCACACACCTTGTCTGAGATCGCTAAAGTCCTGGGAATTTCCCGTGAGCGTGTCCGCCAGATTGAAGCGGCCACAATTAAAAAGATTCGGCGCATTATTGAAGACCAAAAGAAAAATGAGCACGAAGACCTCTGATCTCTCAAAAGCCTTACTATATTATTTTTATCGCGACACTTTCTTTAAATATTAATCACTCTTAATTTAGGATGTTTCTAATGGTCGAAACGATTAAAAAAAGTGAATTGAAAAATTATATTCGGGATATTCGTGACTTTCCAAAAGAAGGAATTCTTTTTAAAGATATCACAACCCTGTTGAAAGATAAGGACGCTTTTAAAAAGGCTGTCGACCTGATGGCCAAGAAATATAAAAAAGCAGGCGTCGATTATGTCGTTGGGGTTGAAGCCCGTGGTTTCATTTTTGGCGCTGCGGTTGCCTATAAACTCGGCGTGGGATTTGTGCCTGTCCGCAAGAAAGGCAAATTGCCGGCCAGAATAAGCGCGATCACGTATGATTTAGAATATGGCACAGACACTCTGGAAATTCATGAAGATGCCATCCCGGCTAAGTCCAAGGTTCTTATTGTGGACGACCTTTTAGCAACTGGCGGCACGATTCGGGCTGTAGCCGATTTATTGAAAAATTTAAAAGCGGATACCATTGGGGCAGCGTTTTTAATTGAATTGCGTTTTCTGAAAGGAAAAAAGAAACTGCAAGACTTAAATCTTTTTTCGTTATTGAAATACTGATACCAAAACCGATTTTATTTTTTTGACGCTAATGTAAAAATATCAGAATTGAGATAGAACAATTCATTAATGGATCTGGTATGATGTGATCTCAGTGTCAAATGGATGCCGTTTATTGACGGAATAAATTCTCAATCACATTTTTTTTTGTCTGAGATCGGGTGTGAGTTGTAAAGATTGTTTTTTTATTGTTTTATGTTTGCCAGAAATTCCTTCCATCCGTCGGCTGTTAAACAACCAAAAAGTATTTGATACAAAATGCGTTTAAGACAAAATCACATTATTTGTTTTTTTATATTGATCATTACTTTTTTCGCTTTTCTGCCCGCCTTGAGCGGTGAATTCCTGCTTTGGGATGATGATACCCATGTTTTGAATAATCGTTACGTGTCCTCTTTGTCGTTTGACAGTGTGAAGGGGATGTTCACAAGCCGCGTGAATGATATTTATATCCCATTAACGACGTTTGTTTTCGCGCTGGAATATCATTTCGCTCAATTTAATCCCATCGTTTTTCATTGTGTGAATCTTTTTCTGCATCTAGGTGTTTGTGTTCTTGTTTTCTGGTTGGCTTTGCGATTAAGGCTTTCTACCGTCGGGGCCTGTGTCGCCACTCTGATTTTTGCCGTGCATCCGATGCGGGTTGAATCTGTCGTGTGGATCACAGAGCTTAAAGATGTGCTCTACGCGTTTTTTTATTTGGCCGCGGTCCATGCGTATCTCAATTATTTGCGATATCCTTTTCAGGATAAAAAACTGAAGCCCAAACCGGCAATGGGTTGGTTGGTCTGGACGATTGTGTTTGGGAGTTTGAGTGTTTTGGCCAAGCCAATGGCTTTAAGCTTACCCTTAATTTTGTTGTTGCTGGATTGGTTTTTAGAGCGGGATCTCAGCCGCCGTTATTTTTTCGAGAAGATATGGGTGGCCATACCTGTCTGGGGGATCACATTGTGCACGTATTTAGCGCATGCCCGGTTGCCGTCTGAAACCAGTTTTCCCGGGGGCCTGATCTGGATCTGGTCCTTTGTTTTTTACTGGACGCAGTTTTTTATCCCGGTCTACAACGTGCCGATTTATGAACTGCCCCAACCGATCGACCTTGGTGTTTATGAGTACTACATTTCCGTGATGGCTTTTATACTTATTTTGTATTCTTTCTGGCGTTTCCGTCGGAACAAATGGTATATCTTTGCGGTCGGGTATTTCTTTTTCTCGATTTTCTTTTTGCTGCGATGGGACGCGGGCTACGACACCAATATGATCGCTGACCGTTTTATGTATTTGCCGGGTCTGGGATTTTGTCTCTTGCTTGGCAAATGGCTGGACGAGTTCTGGTATGAACGAAGACGAAGAAAGACTGCTTTGGTTCTGAGCGTTTGCGTTGTCGGCTTTTTATTTGCGCGCACCAATCAACTCAGCCGGGTTTGGCGGACCAGTGAGTCCCTGTGGGACCATGAGTTAAAATATTATCCGACCCAACACGTCGCATTGACCAATAAGGCTAATGTTTTGTTAGAGCAGGAAGCGTATCAAGGCGCCTTGCGCGAGTCGCGTGATATCTTCGCCCGGCAGGCCCGGGGCGAGTTGAAGGATCTTGATCCTGAGCAGCGTCAGGTGCTTGGGAAAGTTTATTATCTGCGCCATCTTTATCGCTCCGCCATTAAAAGCAATCCGGAGTCTTATGACGCGAAATACAATCTGGCCCATTTGTACCGGGAGATGGGAAAGAACAGCAAGGCCATTGATCTTTACCGAAACATTATCGAAAAAAGTCCCGCCTATGAAGACGCTTATTTTGCTCTGGGGGATATGTACCTGGTTGCGAATCGTGTGGAAGAGGCGTTAGGTATTTATCAACGGATTCTGTCACTTTGGAAGAAAGAGGAACGGTTTTATGTCGCTGTGGTCCTGGCCTTGAGTGAGCAGAGACATTTAGAAAATAAAGACAAACATCTGGTGCAGGCCATGCGCCTTGAGGTGCTTGAAAATTATATCGCCTTGATCAATGCCAAGCCGATCCAGACCGAATCGTATAAAAAATTAGGACTGATTTACCTCAGTGTAGGGGAAGACAACAGAGCGGTTTCAGCCCTGCAGGCTGTGCTGGATGAAAGACCGCGGGATATCGATGCGTTAATGTATCTCGGGCAGGTTTTTCGTAATCAGGGCCGGTTCAGGGATGCCTTGGGAACTTTTAAAAAGGTTTATGCCCTTGATCCTCAGCACATCGACGCCTTGTTCCAGCAGGGTGTCACTTATTTCCGCATGAATGATTTTGACCAGGCCCAGAAAATTTTTTTGGAGGTGACAGGCCTTCAGCCGGACCATGGCCGGGCCTATTATAATTTGGGGTATATTGCTGAAAAGACCAGCGCGCTCAAGGATGCCATGCAGTGGTATCAGAAGGCTGTCGAGCATGATCCGCGCAATCCAGAGGCCTATTACAATTTAGGGAATGTTTACGCTGTCCTGGAAATGCATTCTAAATCCAGGTTCTATTACCGACAGGCACTGGATATGAATCCCGGGTATACGGACGCTGCGGTAAATTTATCCACGATTTATTATCTGGACGGTGATTTTACCCGGGCCTTGCAATATTTGGATGAGGCCGTTAAACTAGGGTATCAGCCCCCGGCTGAATACTTACAAATTTTAACCCCCTATCGGTAGATGTTGTTTTTCCACTTAATGCGCCTATAGCTCAGATGGATAGAGCGCGGCCCTCCTAAGGCCGGCGTGGGAGGTTCGAGTCCTCCTAGGCGCATTCTTTTTTCATGAAGGTTCCGCGGCTTTAGCGAAGCAGTACAAAGCTTTGTTCATATCGCCTACGCGAAGCGGAATTTGTTCCCGCGTCGCTTCAGGCATTAACCCGGAAGCGACACAAAATTATTACCCGCTGTATTCCTGACATATCAGGCTGAATGAGAACAGAATTTGTCAGAGGTGATCTTCATGCCAATTTCAGTCCTGGATTGAAGATTTCCTGTCGGCCTGTTGGACTTGAATTTTGAATTCGCGTAGAGCACGAAAAAGAGAATTCTCTGGCACCTGTATTCGGCATGGATCCCGATTGTATTCAGTCGTTTAATGGAGTGAATTCCTCTGAGCTCTGCTCCGAGGAGATTCACTTTTGATGAATTTGAGTGAAATTATCGACTGGAAACCGGAAAAACGCGAAAAATTGTCGATTTTGGTCTGTGAGCTTATACAAAGAGGATACGGGATCTTAACTGGACATTAATTACGATAATCGTATATACTTCAAGTATTTATAGGAATTCAGTTATATTGTTTTTTTCAGGAAAACCCTTTCCCGACGAGGTAAAATTTAGAAAAATGCCTGTTGTTAGGCTGATTAGTCCATTATAAAAATAATCTTAATAATTGTTGACACTGGAAGGCTCATGTGTAAAAATGTGTCGTATTTTTACATAATCCAGAGATGATTCTAATTAGACTCAGAAAGGGGGGAGGAAAATTTAAGGTCGGGGTCATCAAGAAACTGGCATAGTTTCGAAAGTAACCGGGATAGTTGAGTTGTTTTATCTTGGCCTATATAGATTTATAAAGCAAAATTTTTACTTTAAGGAGAATCAAATGAGAAAAAGTATACTTTTGGCAATGATCATGGTCGCCTTTGTGGCCATGCCGGCATTTGCTAGTGTACAAAACATTAAAATCAGTGGTGGGGTTGATTCCTACTGGGCATACCGTGAAGACTTCGATTTCGGTTATGAAGCAACCACAATCGGTGGGGACAAAATTCAAAACATATTCTTCACCATCACGAGCTTACAAGTCGATGCGGACTTAACCGACAACGTGACAGCAACAATCGCGTTAGTTAATGAAAGGGCCTGGGGTAATGATACTGATGCTACTCGAGGGCTTTCAAATTCAGGGGCTCAAACTGACGTTGAAATTGACCTCGCGTTTGTCACACTAAGAGAAATGCTTTATTCACCATTAACACTGGTTATCGGTCGTCAAAGATTACCAAAGTACGGTAATGGTTTAATCGTATCCAAGGGTACAGGCGTCGGCAATTCAAATTTAACCGATGTCGTCCAGGACTACCGTGGGATCAAGGCTATGGACGCCATCCGCGCTATTCTGGATTATGATCCGTTAACCGTTGAAATCATCTATGGTAAATTCGATTCTAACACAGTCGCGGGTGCTTCTGAGGAAGACGATGATGTCGATCTTTACGGCATCCAGACCGCTTATGAATTAGGCGATGACATGAACACATTGGTCGAAGCTTATTTCTGGGCAAAAATCAACAAAGAAACAACACAAGCAGCTGCAAATTGTGATCTTAAACCTGACACAGTTTATACACCTGGTTTACGCGCCAGCACAACCCCGATCGAAGGTTTAACCGTGTCCGGGGAAATCGCGATGCAATCAGGAACCAAAGTTATCAGTACCGCAAGAGATGCAGAAAATCAAAAACGAAAAGCCATGGCCGCTGAATTCATGGCCACGTATCAAGTTCCTGTGGCTGAAGATTATAATCCGGTTGTTTCTTATGATTATATTTATGCTTCAGGGGATAGCAACCCAGCAGATGAAACATCATCAGGTGAAGTTTCCAGAAATAAATGGACGGCCTGGGATCCAATGCTTGAAGGCACATTAGGCGGAAGCAAGATTTTCAACGCCTTGTTCAGCTTAACAAACGTGCATGTTCATTCTTTTTCATTGCAAGCCAATCCGATGGAAGACGTGACTTCTAAGGTCGTTTTTTCAAAATATTGGTTAGATAAAGAAACAGACGGAACAGCATGGACATTAAACCGAACAGATACTTCAGGTGCAGAAGTTGTCGGCGCGCAAGACGATGAAACAGACCTGGGTTATGCTGTTGATCTCTACACAACTTATGACTACACAGAAGATGTTTCTATCGGAGCATTAATGTCATGGTTCGTGCCAGGCGATGTCTTTAGTAAAGACAATCAAGACGCAGCTTCACAAGTTATGGTTGATGTTAATGTTGATTTTTAATTAACGTTCATCCGTATTTGTTTATGTTTAATCCCCTGTTGCCTTTGGGCAGCAGGGGATTTTTTTGTCCTCCTTCAGGCTCGTTCAGATTTTTCTGAACAACAAGTCTTTACTTTTCAACATGCCCATAGTTTGCGTATGTAATAAACGGTATAAGGTTGTAGGACTCTCTTAAGTGAGATAAGTATAAATGTATTTAAACATTTGCGTTGTTTCCGTCGAGTCATGTATTAACGAAAAATAAATTGAAAAAATTCACAAAATTTATTGACCGCTTTTTATATGTATGCAAGAATTCATGAAGTAATCAATTTATTTAAAGAAGCGTATTATTTTGATACAGATGTTGCTTGTCTTTCATATATATGTCAATAATTCAAATTGTATCTTCGGAGGAAAAACACAGATGAAAAAAATTGGTTTAACAATTCTTATGTTGGCCGTAGCATCTACCTCAGCCTTTGCCGCTGTGCAAAATTTGAAAGTCAGTGGAAGTGTCCGCTCAACCTTTATTCATCGGGAAAATTTTGATCTGGGGAAAGCCCCGACAGGTGATGAAATCCAGGACATCTTCATTACCAATACCCATTTGCGGCTCGACGCCGACTTGACCGACAAAGTCTCGGCGACGATCGATTTGTTAAATGAACGGGCATGGGGTAATGACACGGCAAGCGCGGGGCTGGAGACCGGCGTGAAGATCAATCTGGCCTATGTGACCTTGCGTGAGATGCTTTATTCGCCATTGACGATTGTCGTCGGACGGCAGTTGCTCAGGTATGGTAACCAATTTGTTTTAGGGGAAAGCAAAGAACCTGTTTTTCCGCCGGGATCAAGCAATCTCAGTTTTGTGGCCTTTGATCAAAGTGACGTGGAATCCTTTGACGCGGTGAAGTTTATATTAGACTATCAACCTTTAACGATTGATATCTTCTATGCCAAGATAGATTCCAATACGGTCGCCGGGGCCTCTGAAGACGATGATGATATCGACTTTTATGGGATCTATTCCGTGTATGATTTTGAGAATGTGGCCAAGACCAAGATTGACGCCTATTTTCTGGCTAAGATTGATAAGTATGTCGCGAATAACGCATCTCCAGCGCCGGCAACAGGTATTAAACCGGATACAATTTACATGCCGGGTTTTCGGGTCAGCAGCGGTTTAGCCGAAGGCTTGTGGACCTCGCTTGAGGTTGTCTGGGAAAGGGGGAATAAAGTTTTGAACAGTGCTACTCCGGCGGAGAACCAAAGGCGCGAGGCCTTTGCGACACAGTTATTGACTTTTTACCAGCTGCCGGTCCTGAAAGACTATAAACCCGCCCTTATCCATGAATTTACATATACAACCGGGGATAGTAATAAAACGGATACCGCTTATTCCGGAGAAGTTTCAAGAAATGTCTTCACCGCCTGGGACCGTCTGTACGAAGATCAGGATAATGGTTCGATCTTGAACACGATTGTTTCTTTATCGAACGCAGTGGCGCACACCGTTGCCTTTCAGTTTTATCCTGTGGAAGAGTTAAAGACGGTTATCGCCTGGACCGGTCTATGGACGAACACGCCGATTTATTCCGCTTCAGAAATCATTGCCCAGCCTGACGGCTTTAACGTCGTGACGTTGACCCCGGGTCAACGTGAGATCGGTTATGAAATCGATTTGTTCATGTATTATCAATACACCGAAGATGTGGAATTTAATCTTTCGCTTGGTTGGGTCATCCTTGGTGATGCTGTCAATGATACGGCTAATCCGAACGGGCCGTTCCAGGTCCTGGCCGGGACGAAAGTTAATTTTTAGTAAAATTTTAACTTGTTGATATTTAAAGGTTTAAACCTTTAATAAAATAGCACAAAAGCATAAACGATTTAGCGTTTATGCTTTTGTTGTGTCTGGCCCTGCTGTCCGGGAAGTGTCCTGAAGTTTTTCATATTTTCGCAATTAACCTTTCTGGTCGGGATATTAAATTTTATTTTTTGTTTCTCGTCGACAAAGTCATTTTTTTATGGCTAAAAAAATATGAAAATATGTTTTATTATGTATTTTAATTTGTTAAGATACACATAATAAGGATTAAAATAACATAAATAGCGAAACTAAGCATAAAAACGAGAGAGTTAGAACCCGTGTCCGATAAAATGAATAGAGATGAAATTTATGATCATTTAGCCCAGGTATATTTGGGTAAAAGAAAAGACGCGGATGTTAAGAGTAAAAAACAATATGATGTTTGGCTTCTGATTAACATTTTTATTATGGTCATTATTTTTGCCAGCGCAACGTATGGGTTGACAGCCTTTTTAACCCAAAAGAGGCCTGAGTTGCGCAGCAAAGTTATTTATACCCTCTATCAGGGGCCAATCCAAATTATGTACAACTTTAGGAATAGTGAGAACCCAACTAAAGAATTTACATTATCTGTTAAAAATATCGATGCGACGAAATACAAGAAATTAGTTTTTCACGCCCGCGCAAGAGAAGAAGGATCCCCGGGCATTGTCAAGGTTGTCTTAAGCAATCGAAGGAATGAAACCGCGCATTTTTATATCAGAGGTGTCGACCTGAAGTGGAAAAGTTATACGATCCCGTTTGAGGACTTTAAAGAAATTACGGATTGGAAAGGGTTGCAGAATATTTCCTTTGTGCTTGAAAGCTGGAATGTTGAGAAAGACAAAGGTGTCGTTCTCATTGAAGACATCGAATTTTCAGGGTGATAAATATTAATACGAAATTTCGTGTTAAATAGAATATTTATGATAGACAATTTAATAAAACGTGCGTGATTAACGTGCGCTGAAAAAAGGGGGCTCAGAAAGATGAAGATTATATCAGTTGCTAATCAAAAAGGGGGTTGTGGGAAAACAACATCAGCCATTAATTTAGCATCTGCGTTAGGTCAAAACGGAAAACGCGTTTTATTGGTCGATTTGGATCCGCAAGCCCACGCTTCTTTAGGACTCAACATTGAAAGTCAAGACAGCATGTATAATGTTATATCAAAATTAACCCCTAGAAAACTGAAGATAACAGATATTATTCATCGCGTTGAGGATTGTTTTGACATTGTGCCCTCCAATATCCTGGTCGGAACTTTGGAGCAGGAACTCGCTGATGAAATTGGCCGTGAGTTGAAATTAACCGAAATCATGAAGCCCATGCGGGAACTTTATGATTATATCCTTATTGACTGTCCTCCGAGTTTAGGCATTTTGACGGTCAATTCGATCCGCGTCAGCGATGAGATCATTATTCCTGTTGAAACATCCCGTTTCTCCATGCAGGGAGTTGATCACATTATGGATATCGTGAAGTTAGTCCGTGACCGTTTGAACCATGCCGTTAAATGCCGTATTTTGATTACCATGTTTGATTCCCGTCTGCGTCATTCGTTTTCCATGCTGGATACCTTCAGGCAGAAGTTTAAAGATTTATTGTTCGACACGATCGTTCATACCAATGTTAAGTTGAAAGAATCCGCTGTGATGGGGCAAACTGTTTCTTGTTTTGACAAGTACTGCCGGGGCTCTAAAGACTATTACACATTGTCTAAAGAAATTATCAGCTTAGAGCGCCAGGAAAAAGAACAAGAAGCCCGTACGGTTTTCCGTTCATTGTCCTCTCGGATGCAAAAGATGATCGAGAAAGAAACACGACAGGTCATCAGAGACACAAAGTTTGCCATCAAAGCGCCCGGGGCAAAAGCCGTTTATGTGACCGGATCATTCAATGACTGGTCTTTGGATGATTCCTGCCGCCTGCGTGAAGCTTCAATGGGGCAATGGGAAATCGATATTCCATTAAAAGCTGGCCAATACGAATATCAGTTTATCGTTGACGGAGTATGGAAAGAAGATCCCAGCAATCCGGCGCAGGAACGCAATGTGTATGGTGACAATAATTCTGTGATGGATGTTAAATCTGAAGCGCAGCCTGTCTTTGAGAGGTTATAATCACTGATTTCATTGATTCAAATGGGGGATTTTATTTTTATTGAGACGTGTTTTATTTTTCCCTTGTGCCCTGTCGAGTTCGTTGTCCTGTCATGCTTTCATGTCTAAATGCCGGGCCGTAGATTTCTTTGGGGATAAGTTTTCGCGATAGTAAGGCGTGAAATGAAATTATCTCAGTGAGATACAAAAATAATTTATTCAGTTATAATGTCATTATTTGAAAAAATATTAAGCGGGCTGAAAAGCCTGGTTGATTTATTTCCTCGTAGAAAAAAGAAATACAATCGTAATATTCCAAAAGTCCGGCGCACACCGCCTGCCGATAGAAAGAAACCGCAATCACGCTCGACAAGGGCTTTCGGCGCGAGACCAAAAAAGAAGCAGACCTCAGCACGATCAACAAAACGCAGACAAACGGGCTCTTCTGCGAAGGCCTCCGCAAGCAAGATTTCTCCCTCAAAAAAACAGACCGGAAAAAAAACGGAGCCTCGTTATGGAAAAGAGACAATTGTAAAGAAGGCATCCGGGACACCAAAGAAGGCGCTTGCGGAAACACCGAAAGCCACCCGCCGCAAAGATTCGAAATCTTCAGCGAAGACGCCAGGGAAACAGCGGCCGGGCTCCCGGCGCAAGGCCAGGCTGATGGAGCGATCGCCTTCAAAAAGGCGAACTCAGCCCAGAGGAAAAATTCAATCAGGAAAACTGAATTCGTTGGATGAGGAAAAATACATTGGAGCCATCACCCATTATTTCTCCCGGATAAATGTCGTGGTCTTAAAAATGGAGAATGGCCCATTGCGTCTGGGAGATGATATACATATCAGGGGCAGGAAAACGAACTTTAAGCAACCCGTCGAATCTTTACAAGTCGAAAGTTTTGATGTTAAAAAAGCCGAGAAAAATCAATTGGTTGGACTGAAAGTCCTCAAGCCGGTGACGGTCGGTGATCAGGTCTTTAAAATTTAATGGAGTGAATTCCTCGTAGCTCTGCTGCGAGGAGAAGCACTCCCGGCGGGAATTTTCCACCTTTATTTAAGGCGGGGATAAGAGTCCGCTCCAGCGGCTTTATCGCTGGACAACGTCTTGCGCCGGGAGCGCTTGAAGCAGAATGCCCCACGGGTGTGAACCCGCGGGATCTATTGGATATGGGTGGAATGAATGATCGTGAGAAATTTTATGCCGACATTGTCATCGGCGCACTGGCCTGCTTTTTTAATTAAGGCCTGGCAAAAATATCAGGACAGTTTAAACCATTAACGCAAAAATTAGGGAAAGAGGAGTATATGCCGAAAAAAAAGGAAGTAGGGGCAAAAGAAAAGAATCTCATGCGCCGGTATCTCATCTGGTGCTACAAAACCACAAAAGAAGATCTCGACCGCATTGAACGCTATTTTACACAACGTGTTGTCGATGAACAGTTGTTAAAATGTTTACAAAAGGATCCTGCGATCAAGAAAGGAGCAGATAAAGACCTCGTTAAGGCGGTTGATGATTTTCAACAGTACATGAATATTAAACTTGAAAAGGCGGTCAGGCAAAAGTTTGCAGACCAGGATCAGGCGGTTTTTCATCCAGAGTATCATTATTTGAAACTGCGGTTTGAGGCCATCGAGAAGACCGTTGTGCATTTTTTTGGTAAGGTCGAGTTGAGCCATATTGAGGCTTTATATGAAACGGAGATGACGCGCCGGATATTAGAGGCGCGGGAGCACACATAATGAACTGTGCGCGTCGCCGTTCTCATTATTCTATGACCAACAGGCATGCTAAACGTTTATTTCTTATTGATAGGAACATTGTGTGGGCGGGGTTTGGATTGCTGTGGTTGCCTCAGGGAGACAAATATTATTTGCGACGCATATAACGGTAGTCTTTCATGCGTTGTTTTTGACGCTCCATATAATCTTTATATTGTTCACGGACTTCACGCATGCGGTCCTCTTGTGTTTTTTGGGTGAGGGCTTGCTTTTCTTCGTTATCTTTGACGGCTTTTTCCTTAGGGGGTTCTTCGATCGAAGTCTCAGGTTTAAGGAGCCCAAAGCTCAAACCAATGGAATGCATCGCGCCTAAAAACATGACGCCACTATAAAGGACAGCCGCTATTATAATTGCTCCAAACCAGCTTTTCATACTATAATTATATAATATTTTAAAATATCAATCAATGTTTGTAAGGGTTTAATCTGGCAACTTAAATACCATTTAATGGATTTTCATTTTATGGTGCATGCGTCCTATTAAAAGACAAAAGATATCGGCAACACATTAAGCCTTTTCCATACAGAGGAACATTATTTTAAGACAATTACAGTGAATATGCAATATCAGATGTAAATTTTCGTAAAATATTGATGTTTTGGTCAAATGATTGATATAATAACAAACAATTTAGGGGTTCATGAAAAAGGGGAGAAGCAATGGAAAAAAAATCAAAAAAGAAAACAGAGCAAGAACCAAAACAATTTGATTTAAGCAAAGAGTGGGAGATGACAAAGAAACACTTGCGTGTTTTTAGCAAGGAAGCGGTTGAACTTGCCAAGAAAGGAGAAAAAGAGCTGATTAAATTTTCCAAGATTGGAAAATTGCATGTTGATAATACAGCGGTATCCATTAAGAAAGAAAAATTGTATTATCAGATCGGTAAAGAATACGTGAAGTCTAAAGGAGAACCGCAGAAGAACGAAGAGTTAAAGAAACTTGTCGACGCCTTAAAGAATTTAGATAAAGAGCAAACCGTCATCAAATCCAGAATTAAAAAGGGTCAACCAGAAAGTCCCGCTCCGGACAAAAAAACGTCCACCAAGAAAAAGACAATCAAAAAGAAAACGGTCAAGAAAAAAGTGGTTGATAGTGAATAATTGGGTGGCTATTTTTAGATATGAATATGATACAGGTGTTAGCAGCGTATGTTTGTCTAACACCTGTTTTTTTGTCCGTCAGATATCTCTTTGTCAGATGCTGTCAGGTTGAAAGCGGATGTATTCGGTAGAAAAAAATGGATAATTATTTTATTAACAATCCGATATTTTTAAAATATAAGAAGACCTTTAACTTTTCGAAATTCCGCAGGGAAAAATGTTTGAAGTCGGTTTTCGTTAATGAAAGGATCGTTGAACTGCCATTTGTGTTGCAGGCGCTGAGCGCTTTGCCGCAAAGGAGTTGTGTCCTTGATGTCGGCTGCAACGAGAGTCCGCTGGCTTTACAATTGGCCTGTTTGGGGTATCGGGTGACAGGATATGATTTCCGCGGCTACCCGTATAAACACCCTAACTTGGATGCTTTGAAGGGTGATATATTGAACATGCCGTTTCAAGATGATTATTATGATGCGGTAACCGCCGTTTCCACGGTCGAACATCTTGGTCTGGGTTTTTATGATGACCCCCTGATGGCTGAAGAGTCTGACCGACGGGCCATTCAGGAAATAAAACGGGTCCTAAAGAAAGATGGCTTATTGCTTCTCACTGTTCCTTATGGCCGGAAGTCGATCAGTGAACAGCAACGCATCTACAACCAGGGCAGTTTGCGATGCTTATTGCAAGATTTTGAAGTTGAGGTTATATCTTTTTTTAAGAATGTCTTTGTCGATCCTGAAAAGTTGAACACCTGGGTGCAAACGTCCCAGTCGGATATCAGTCAAGTCGCTTCTGCTCAGACGACCAATGGTGTTTGCCTGGTTAAGGCGAGAAATAAAAAGAAAAAAGGCAAAATGGAAGCAGGGAATAAGTTTGGACGAGGACATGATTAAGAATCGCGGATCAACACACCTGCTGACTCAGCCAGGGATATAGACTTGATGTGCACGGATGCGTTGGTAAGAAAAGGAAAAGAGTTGTTGATCGATAGCGGAGTTAACACATAAAACCGAGGGATCAAAGATTGGTCGAGAGGGTGTGTATCGCGATAATTTGTACTCTTTGATGAAGAAAAAGTCGAAAGGAATATGCGGATATCCATGAAGAAAGACGGACTCACACGCTGGCTTGATTTCATTCTGCTCAGCTGTGTGATTGTATTTATAACCTGGCAGCCGTTTTATTTGCACGGTACGCTTAATACGTTTGAGCATGGACTGTATTTGCCAGGGATTCAGGGGATCCTTGATGGGAAAATGCCTTATCGGGATTTTATGTATTTGCGTGGACCATTTGAATTGTATGTGCCCGCATTCATGATGATGGTTGCCGGTCGAAATGTTGCCGTCCTAGCGACTTATTTTTATGCCGGTACCGTCTTAACATTATTAATGTGCCTTTTGATTGCCAGAGAGGTTCTCGATAGGCGCTGGTTGTTGGCGCTCTTTGTTTTTGTCCTCACCGCGCGCACTTTTCCGCGCGTGGTTTTTACGTATTGGGGTGGGTTGCGCTACGTCTGGGGGCTGTTATCCGTCTGGTTCTTGATAAAATTTTTTAAAAGTTATAAGAAATCATGGTTGTTTTTCTGTGGGATAACGACGGCGATTGCGTTCTGGACAAGTATCGAAATGGGCTTTTGCTCAGGCATGATGGCGGGGCTGAGCTTGGTGATCATCGCCGGTCTATCCAGGTTAAAGGAATCGGATCATAAACCGAAGATACCGCTGATCTCTGGGTTCGTTGTTTTTGGAGGAGCCGTTTTGGTGCTCAGTGTGCCCTACGCGATATATTTAATGGCCAACGGGGCTTTGATACCTTTTATCGATAATGTGCTGACCATTGTCACACGCCTAAACCAAACCTTTCCACAAACGGATCTTGTTCCATTGAACCTCGGTGATGTGCTGCTTGGGATGCTAAGCCCTGCCAGTAAGAATTTTCGTCATTTAACGCCTATCTACACCTATCTGATCATGGCGGGTTATCTGTACATCCGGGCGCGTTTGCGGCGTTGGCAAACACAGGATTCCTGCGTGCTGGTAATTTGGATCTATGGGGCCTTGCTCTATGCGACGTCTTTTCGTAATCTTTGGGCTTCCCAGTTTGAGATGGCCTTGCAACCAGAGAAAATTTTGTTGTTCTGTTTGATTCACCTTTTAATTGACTTTTTGTTGCGCTGTCGCGACGATTTGAGAACGAATTTGCAACCGGAACAGGTCAGCCGGCTTAATTGGTGGAAAAAGCGTTTGGGCCTAGGGCTGATTTATTTTTACCTTGTCAGTGTCATTATGTCTTCAATCATTTACCCTTTTGTGCGTTTTTCCAGGCGATTTACCAGCATTAAATATGTTTTTTGCCTGCTGAAGGGGGAAGATCCCGCGCAATTGTCTCCGCTCAGGGATCAACAGCAGAAGAAATTAGCCATTCCCCCTCTAAAGGGGCTGACTGTTCCTGCCTGGCAGGCGGATGATTTTTATGAAATCTATGACTTTGTCCAAAAAAATGTGCCGGTTGATGAGCCCGTATTGTTTTATCCGGAGATGGCCGCTTACTATTTTATTGTTGACCGACCTTATTTAAGCCGTTTTCCCATGGGGACTTTTCCCTGGTTTAATGAGCGTTGGTACGGGGACTTTAAATGCGCCCTCATTGGGCAAAAACCACGTTACGCTATCTTCCCCAAGGAGTTACCGGATTATTTTGACAAGCAACATTTTACTGTCGAAGCCAATCGGGTCAAATATAGCGAAACGATGGATTTTATCAGGACAAATTATAAACCGATTAAGAAGACACATTCATTTGTTATTTGGGAGAATATATAGTATTATTGTATTTCATTTGTCAATGAATGATGTCCGTTTACATCTGTGAGTCATAAAATAGTAGTATACTTATAAATTATAATAACCTCGACTGCGATTTAACCCTTGACTATCAGATAGGGCGATAGTATAATACCGCACTTGTGTATTTATTGTTTTTTAAATTCGAAAAAAGTTCGAGAAATTTTTTAATATTTGATTTTTAACATGTTTAAGGAGGTAGGAAATTGGTTTTACTGAAGAATGAAAAAACAGCTATCATTGATGATTTTAAGGTTCATGCTAAGGATACGGGGTCCCCTGAAGTACAGGCTGCATTGTTGACGAAAAAGATTGAGTATTTAGCCGGACACTTAAAAGCCCACAAAAAAGACTTCCATTCACGTCGGGGTCTCTTGAAAATGATTGGGAAAAGACGTCGCCTTCTCGATTATTTGAAGAAAAAGGATGCGCAAAAATATCAAGATACGATTGCACGGTTGAAGTTACGCAAATAATTTAAAAGAATTAAGAAACCGCAAAAGCCTGTCGTCAATCAGATGGTGAGAGTGCATAGTGTAGGTTTAAGGAGGTAGTATGAATATCGGAAAAATGAGTATTCCCTATGGGGATCAAACATTAACGATTGAGACAGGAAAATTAGCCAAGCAGGCCAATGCGGCCGTTACAGTTTCGCTTGGGGGTACAGTTGTTCTCGTGACAGCTTGTATGGCTAAGAAACCGCGAGAAAATATAGATTTTTTCCCTTTAATGGTTGAATATCAAGAGAAAACGTATTCATCCGGGCGAATCCCCGGAGGGTTTTTTAAACGTGAAGGACGCCCAACTCAAAAAGAAATTTTAACATCCCGTCTGATCGACCGTCCCATCCGCCCACTTTTTCCTGAGGGATGCTTTAACGACGTCCAGGTTGTCGCGACGGTCTTAAGTAGTGACGGTGAATATGACTCAGATATCCTTGCCATTATTGGCGCGTCATGCGCTTTGACGATTTCGAATATTCCTTTTGATGGTCCGATCGGAGCTGTTCGTTTGGGTCTGATCGGTGAGGAATTTGTTTTAAACCCTACTTTTGAGCAACGCGCTGAAAGTTCTATGGAGCTTATCGTCGTTGGTCACTCTGATGGGATTGTCATGATTGAAGGCGAGGCAGATCAGGTTCCGGAAGCCAAGGTCGCTGAGGCCCTGCAACAAAGTTTTGAACAACTACAATCGATTCGTGAAGCACAATCTAAATTCCGCCAGGAAGTGGGGCAAGAGAAATCGGACGTTGAGTTGTTTAATCCT
Organism: Candidatus Omnitrophota bacterium; assembly: GCA_021108075.1. GTDB lineage: Bacteria > Omnitrophota > Gorgyraeia > Zapsychrales > Zapsychraceae > JAIORP01. Next base: position 27,638 of record JAIORP010000029.1, read on the forward strand.
CATCCGGATTTAAAAGGAAAAGTTGCTGAAATGTGCCAAGGCCGTTTGGCAGAAATATATCAGATTGCAGATAAAGGTCAACGGGAAGAAGGTTTATCTCTGTTGTTATCTGAAATCGTTTCAGATATGAGTGTTTTTGAAGCCTATACCGTGAAAGAGCGGGAAGTGAGCGCCGGTACGATTAAAAAGCTGTTTGACCAGATTGAATATGAAGAAGTCCGTCGTTTGATTTTTGAAGACGGCAAGCGGGCTGACGGGCGAGGTCTGGATGTTGTCCGTGATATATCTTGCGACGTCGAGGTCTTACCACGCACACACGGCTCAGCATTATTTACGCGGGGTCAAACACAAAGTTTAGCTGTCGTTACGTTAGGCACTAAGAAAGACGAGCAGCTTATAGAGGCGTTGGATGGGGTGACTTACAATAATTTTATGCTGCATTATAATTTCCCTTCTTTTAGTGTTGGTGAAACCCGTCCGATGCGCGGACCAGGCCGTCGTGAAATAGGCCACGGCGCGTTAGCGGCCAAGGCTTTAAAGGCGATCCTCCCCGGGCGCGAAAAATTTCCTTATACGATTCGTATCGTTTCAGAAATTTTAGAATCCAATGGATCATCAAGTATGGCCAGCGTCTGTGCCGGTTGTTTGAGCTTGATGGACGCCGGGGTTCCCATTTCAGCTCCTGTTGCCGGTATCTCTGTCGGAATTGTTACCAAAGAAGATGATTACCGTCTCCTTACAGATATTATGGGGCTAGAAGATCATTTCGGGGATATGGACTTTAAAGTGGCGGGCACGCGTCAAGGCGTGACAGCCATCCAGCTAGATCTTAAAGTCAAAGGACTTTCTGTTGAGATCCTTATGAAAGGCATGGAGCAATCCAAGATTGCCCGAGATTTGATCCTCGATAAAATGCAAGCAACCATTGCTGTTCCAAAGGATGATATTTCTTTGTACGCTCCGCGTATTATCACCACGCAAGTTCCAGTTGAGAAAATCGGTGAAGTGATAGGTCCGGGTGGCAAGGTCATCAAGAAAATTATTGAAGAGACCGGGGTGGAATCCATCGACATTGAAGATGATGGCCGTGTCTTAATCGCGTCCTTAAATAAGGAATCTGCGATGAAGGCCCTGGCATACGTCAATGGGTTGGTGGAACTGCCGGTCGTTGGGAAGATTTACGATGCCGAGGTTGCCAAAGTTGCTAATTTCGGGGCATTCTGCGAATTTTTACCAGGAAGGCAGGGACTTGTACATGTTTCTGAATTTTCATCCACCTTTATTAAAGATTTATCAAAGGTTGTGAAAGTGGGAGATAAATTTAAAGTCAAATTGGTTGAAATTGATGCCCAAAAACGGATGAACTTGAGCAAGAAACAAGCGGAAGCTAAGCCCGAAGGGGAGCAAGACACGCAAAAAGATCAAGAAGACGTTAAATAATACCAATTTTATAAAATAATTACCAAAACCGATTTTGTTTTTTTCGACTCTTTAGTCGAGAATATCAGAATTGAAATAGAACAATTCATTAATGGATTTGGTATAAGATATAATTTTTTTTGCGGTTCTTTGGCTCGACGTAAATTTTCTTTTCCAGCCGGATTTTCATCGAGTTGTGTTACAATAAGTAGCCATTAACAACAAACATCGACTATAAACAAATAGAGAACCTCTATATAGATTATTATATGAAGGAAGAGCATGTTAGTGAAATAAAGGCCATCGTTATCTTAGCGCTTGGCCTGATTTTGTTTGCTAGTCTGATTTCATTTGTACCTGAAGACCTGTCATGGTACACCTCATCGCCAAACGTCCCTGCCAGAAATCTAATACGTATTACCGGTGCTTACATTGCCGGGGTGACGTTATTTGTCTTTGGATACAGTTCCCATTTTCTTGTCATTTTTCTGTTGTTTTGGAGCTGGAACAAATTTGCCCTTCGTGAGATCGAATTTTCCATTTCAAAATTAATCAGTTCACTTGTTTTATTTGCCGTGGTCAGTTCATTTTTTAGCATAACGGGATCGCAGGATATTGTCGCGCGTTTTGGCCGATCCGGAATTGTAGGTCTATTGTTTTCTGATTTTCTTTTGACGTATTTAGGCCGTATGGGCACGTATATCGTTTTGATAACGTTAGGAGTATTATCGCTGATTCTAACTGGTGAATTCCTTGTGGCACCGTTGTTTTTAGGTTTAGTTGAACGGGCGTCTGAATGGTTGGAATATTACAGAGAACAGCACGCTGAAGCGGAAAAGGAAATAAGAAAGAAGGCCAAATTAAAGCCGGTTCCAAAACCGCGCATCAATATCGCTGGCGCGCAGAAGAAAAAGAAAGGGAAAGCGACCGTCGAGCCCGAGGAAGAGGATGAGGAGGAAGAATACGAGTATGTTTATGAAGAGGAGGAAGACCCCGTTGTAGGACGCGGGAAAAAACCACAGATTAAAATTGCCCCGACCGGTGCAAAGAAGGAAAAACCGAAACAAGAGGACCAGATTGTCGGTGAATACACAATGCCTTCTTTGGATTTATTAGAAGATCCCCCGGAAATTCCGACAAGTAAAATTGAAAGTGGTCTGATGACGGGCGCTAAGATGTTAGAAGAAACTTTAGCCCAATTCGGTGTTATTGCTAAAGTCAAAGACATTGAACGTGGACCGGCCATCACCCGTTATGAACTTGAGCCGGCTCCGGGGATGAAAGTGCAGCGATTTGTAACATTATCTGATGATATTGCTTTAGCCATGAAAGCTTCGGTTGTCCGGGTTGTGGCGCCGATTCCAGGTAAGAAAAGAGTGGGTGTTGAGGTCCCGAACGCAACCTCGGCGACAGTTTTCTTGAAAGATGTTTTATCGACGGAGGAATTTCAGAATAAGTCCTCTAAACTGACACTGTCTTTAGGCAAGGATATTTCCGGTATGCCAATGGTTGCTGACTTAGCCGTTATGCCGCATATGTTAATTGCCGGAACGACGGGTGCGGGTAAGACGGTCTGTGTGAATGGTATTATTATGTCCATGCTTTTGAATGCAGGCCCGGATGAAGTAAAATTTGTCATGATAGACCCAAAGATGGTAGAATTAGCACAATATAATGATATCCCGCACTTGCTTTGCCCGACTGTGACAGATCCCAAAAAGGCTGCGGCTGTTCTGCATTGGGTTGTCGGGGAGATGGAATCGCGCTACAGAAAGCTCTCCAAAGAGGGAGTCCGCAATATCAAGGGGTATAATCAAAAAGGGCATTACATGCCTTACATTGTTGTGATCGTTGATGAGTTGGCGGATTTGATGCAGGTGTCGGCCAAAGCGGTGGAGAGTTCAATTACGCGTTTAGCACAATTGTCACGCGCTGTTGGTATTCATTTGATTCTAGCGACACAACGGCCGTCTGTTGATGTTATTACCGGGGTCATAAAAGCGAATTTCCCCGCAAGGGTGTCATTCAAAGTCGCGTCTAAGGTTGATTCCCGTACGGTGCTGGACATGAACGGAGCTGAAGCGTTGCTGGGTAAAGGGGATATGTTGTTCATTCAACCGGGTGATGCCAAGCCGACACGCGGTCAATGTAGTTTTGTCAGAGATGATGAGATTGCCCGGGTGATTTCATTTATCAAAGATCAGCAAGGACCGGTTTATAACGAAGGCATTTTAAAACAACAAAAAACAGGTGTCATGTCAGGTAGCGGTAAGAAGGATGAGTATTACGATGAAGCTGTTCAGCTTGTTGTCGAAACAGGTCAGGCGTCTGTGTCTATCCTGCAGCGCCGTATGCGATTGGGTTACACCCGCGCAGCACGTTTAATTGATATGATGGAACAAGAGGGTATCGTTGGGCCATATTGTGGAAGCAAAGCGCGAGATATTCTTGTTGATCGGGAACAATGGTTGCTTGAGAACATGAATGAGAATGAGGACGAAGGCGGTAAAGAATACGAGGAGGAGTATGAATATGAAGAAGAGGAAGAAGAGGTATAGAAAGACATTTAGTTTTTTTGCAAAGGGATTTTATTTCAGTGATCATGCGAGATGATGGAGAATCGTTAGCTATTTGGCGTTGATTAATTGATTATGAGTGAAAAAGATAACAAAAAGAAAAAAGAAATAAAAAGTCAGAAGAAAACGGAGAAAACCCATCCGTCTTTCAGCCCGGCTCCTGAAGAGGAATCTGTCAAAAAAAGGGAACAAAAGATCAGGCGGACAAAGAAAGCGCGTCCAACAGACCAGGGTGACCATGGTTACAACGGGCGTTTGCTGCAGCAAAAACGCATGGACCGGGGGTTGTCTTTAGAAGCTGTTCATGAATCGACCAAGATTCCATTAGACGTTCTGAACGCCATTGAAGAAGGCTACAATATCCGCACGCTGGCTCCTTTTTATTTAAAGGCTTTTGTGAAGAAATACGCCGCTTACCTTGAAGTTGATGTGAAAGAAATTGTCACGGACTATCATAAGGAAAGTTTGCCAAAATATATTCGTCAGGATGTTAATGCCGTTGTTGCACACCCCAAATTGATGAACATTCTATCCCACCGTCAAAAACAGCTTTTGATTCTTTTTCTAGCGGGGGTCGTCGCTTTGTTTCTATTTTTTAAATTTATTGGCTGGGTGGCGAATTTATCAATATTTAAACCCCGCCCAAACACAAAACAAACACAACAAAAGAAAAAGGAAAAGGTCAAGAAAACTGAGAAGAAAGAAAATATTTCAGATAAAAAAGATCCGGTTAAAGCCTCTGTCCAGAAAGCCCAACCTAATAAAAGTTCTCAAACAACTGCAAGAGCTAATGCCGTGTCGACCGCGAAACCAACGCCTGTTTCAGTCATAAGCAATATTAAAAGAAATATTGTTCTAACCGTCAGGGCTAAAAAAAGCAGTTGGCTGCGAGTCGAAACGGACGGGAATGTTGTCTTTCAATCAACATTGAGACGTGGGTCGGTCGAGACATGGCTGGCCGATGATAAAATTATTATTTCCGGGAAAAATATCAATCAATTGGAATTTGAACTAAACGGAAAGATGATCGGCGCCTTAGGCCGGGAAGATAGCCGCGCGAAGAAAGTGATTATTACAAAAGATGGCTTGTCCGTCACGAAATGATGGAGATGACCGAACCCCAATTTTTCCTCCATTCTTAATATTTTCGTTGAAAAGATTTTTAGGGGAATATGCTGACTCATGAAATTTCATGTCATCAATTTAGGTTGTGTCCGTAATTTAGTCGACGCCCAGAATTTGATCACCTGTTTGAAAGAAAAGAAAAATAAATTGGTCGATCTTGAGCAGGCCCAAGCGGTGATTATCAATACGTGCGGATTTATCGAAGACGCGAAAAAAGAGTCTATTGACACCATTCTCGACGTTATTGACCTGAAGAAGCAGGGGAAAGTTGACAAAGTCATTATCGCTGGCTGTTTGGCTCAGCGTTATCATGAAGAACTGTCCGAGGAATTCCATTCTGAGATTGATGCTATTATGGGCGTGCCAGAATTCGAGCAGTGGTCAACCGGGAAGACACATGCCTTAAGTCCCAAACATTACCGGTATGTTAAAATTTGTGAAGGGTGTTATCACTGCTGCAGCTTTTGTGCGATCCCGCGGATTAAGGGTTCTCTGCGGTCCCGTCCGATGGATTCCATCCTTAATGAGATCCGTTCGTTAGATGGGCAGGGCGTTAAAGAAGTTATTTTGATTGGACAAGATATCACGGCTTATGGCTTAGATTTGTACAAGCAGAAAAGATTAGCTTTTCTGTTGCGTCAGATCATTAAGGAAATAAGAAATATCAGATGGGTGCGGCTGCTGTATACGTTCCCTTCGCATATTACGGATGATTTGCTTGATTTGATCGCCGAGGATAATCTTATTTGCCGCTATCTGGATGTCCCCCTGCAGCATATCAATTCGCATGTATTAAAACGGATGAATCGTCCGCTCACGAAACGTTCAACAGTGGCATTGATCAAAAAAATCCGGAAAAAAATACCTCGGGTTGCTGTGCGGACAAGTTTTATCGTCGGGTTTCCCGGAGAGACAGCCGCTATCTTTGAGGAGCTTGTTTCTTATGTTCAAGACACGCGTTTCGATAAGGTGGGTGTCTTTACCTACTCAAAAGAAGAAAATACCCCGGCGTTTAAATACCGTTCCAACATAACCAAGCCGGTTATGACAAGGCGCTACAATAAGTTGATGCGTGTTCAGCAGAAGATATCTCGAGAGAAACTGCGGGAATTCGTCGGGAAAAAAGTTGATGTTATTATTGATGAAAAGGACAAAGAAGCGGAGAATATGTATGTTGGGCGCACAGAATATGATGCCCCGGAGGTTGATGGATTGGTCTATGTCCATTCCCGGAGGAAATTGCCGGCAGGAAAAATTGTGCCGGTCTTGATCACTGATACCCTGGAATACGATTTGATGGGAGAATATTGAGGATGTGGCAGAAACAAGTTCCTAATGTGTTGACGGTTTCGCGCATTATTTTTTCATTTCTATTTGTGGTTTTTTTTCTGCAGCAGGATGTTACCGCTAAGGTTATCGCGGCGGTCTTCTTTCTGTTCGCGTCGATTACGGATTTCTTTGATGGTTATTACGCTAGAAAATATCAATTGATTTCGAACTTTGGAAAAATTATGGACCCGATAGCGGATAAATGCCTGATGCTGTCTGCTTTTTGGGTTTTTTGTTTGAATCAACTTGTGCAGCCATGGATGTTTGTTGTTATCTTTATCCGGGAGGTGAGCGTTACCCTTTTTCGTCTGGTCGCCATCAAAAAAGGCGTTTACCAGGCGGCGGAAAAGTCCGGAAAAGTAAAAACCGTGGCCCAGATCGTGGTCGTTTACGTGATGCTCTTTTTTGTCCTGTATCATGTTTTTAGTGGCCATTACCGTCCAGGTTGGCAGCCGGAAGGTCGAGGGTTACAGTTCATTCATCTGTTGATGTATGTCGCCGTTGGATTAACCGTTTATTCCGGCGGGGAGTATGTCTGGCTGAATATTATTAAGCCGATTCAATCGGGTGGATGGATAGAATCATTGTTTTGTGTTTCTAAAAAAAAGTAGTCCCTCTGGACTGTTACTTTCGTTTGGGAGATAATTTGTTGTTCGCGATACTAGTAAAATTATTTCTTCATAATTTGAAAGATTTATATATAATATTATTCTATGCAAGATAAACAGATAAGATTATTTTCAACATTTTTTTATATTGGTTTTTTTCCTTACGGCCCCGGAACAATGGCTAGCCTGGCTGGGGCCATCCTTGCCTTGCTTCTGGTCAAACTGCCCTTGCTGTATATTATACTGACTTTAGTTATCACGCGTTTGGGATTTGTGGTGAGTGGGGAAATGGAAAAAATAATGGACCAGAAAGACCCGGGTTGTGTTGTTATTGATGAAGTTGCCGGCATTCTGGTCGCTTTCTTTTTGTTGCCGATGACGCCTGCCGTTTTTTTCACAGCATTTTTTTTATTCAGAGCATTCGATATGTTTAAGATTTATCCGGAGAATGTCCTGGAAGATAAAGGTGGTTCAACCGGGATTATGATGGATGATATTATGGCAGGGGTGTATACCAATATTACGATGCAGGTCGCAATCCGTTTAGCGCATATTGTTTAGATAAATTTATGTTTCTTTAGGGAAGCGCACATGGTCTGCCCAAATATATGGAATGGTATTGCTCGTTCGGCTTAATGGTAACTCTTGTGTGGTTATATATCGAGATGTTGAAGTTATGGGCCAGACTTAGAGACAGACGTTAATATGGAGGAAACGTGAACACAGAAGATCAATTATACATTGAAAGTAAAAAAGAATATTTTGATTCTGTCGCAGAAAAAAGAGGATATTGGCGCAAGAAAAATCACTATTACCATGATGAGTTAATGCGGTATTTACGGTTTTTAATCCCTGAGAACTCTTCTGTGTTAGAGATTGGTTGCTATGCCGGGGAGAAACTCGCCGCCCTTAACCCCAAAAAGGGTGTCGGCGTTTGTTTTAGCAAGAAGATGATTGATGTTGCTAAAGAAAAGCATCCCCATCTGGATTTTCATTTTTGTGATATTGACCATAAGTTGAATATTGAAGAGAAATTTGACTATATTATCGTCAGCAATACCGTTGGTTACGCCTATGACCTGCAAAGCACATTTCATGAACTAAAGAAGGTCTGCCATCCCGGCACAAAAATTATTTTATTTTATCATAGTCATTTTTGGAAATATTTATTGAAGCTCGCAGAAGTTTTGCGTATGCGTATGGTCTGGCCGAATCAGCACTGGCTCACGAAAGAAGATTTGGTGAACTTGTTTTATTTAAATGATTTCAGCCTGATCCGTTCAAGTGAGCAGATGATCATTCCTTTTTATATCCCTTTGATTTCCGCGATATTCAATCGTTTTATCGCTCATCTGCCTGTTATCAGGGGATTCGCGTTAAATAATATTATGATTTTTCAACCCCTTGGTCAACGCAAAGATCCAAAGGAGGTAACCTGCTCGGTCATCATTCCTTGCCGGAACGAAAAGGGTAATATTGAACCCGCGATACAAAGAACGCCAATGTTAGGGGCGCATACCGAATTTATTTTTGTTGAGGGGCACTCTCAGGATGGGACATTAGAAGAATGCCAGCGGGTGAAAGAGAAGTATCCCCAGCATGATATCAAGGTGTTTTCCCAAACGGGCAAAGGCAAAGGGAATGCCGTCCGGGAAGGCTTTGCGGCTGCTACCGGTGATGTCTTGATGATTCTCGACGCAGACTTAACCACTCCTCCTGAGGATATGCCGAAGTTTTTTGAAGCGATTGCAACAGGTAAGGGTGAGTTTATTAACGGGACAAGGTTGGTTTACCAAATGGAAAAGAATGCGATGCGTTTTTTGAATATGTTGGCGAATAAATTTTTCAGTGTCGCATTAACCTATTTACTCGGGCAGTATTTAAAAGACACATTATGTGGAACGAAAGTGCTGTGGCGTGAGGACTATTTTAAAATTGAGCAAGGGCGCAGTTACTTTGGGGACTTCGATCCTTTTGGCGATTTTGATTTGTTGTTTGGGGCCGCTAAATTGAATTTGAAAATTATTGAAATTCCGGTCCAATACAAAGCCCGCACTTATGGTGAGACGCAAATCAGCCGGTTCAAGCATGGCTGGTTGTTAATAAAAATGACAGTTTTCGCGATGAGGAAAATTAAGTTTATCTAACCGTTTAGAATTCTCGGGATACGCTATGGGAAAACTTATGGATGCGTTAAGGTTGCCGGAATTAGAAGGTGTCGATGACCTGGATGATGCTTCGACGACGGAATTACATCGAGAAATTATTCTTAAGAAAGGTTTTTTAAAGAAGATTTATGTCGATCTTTATCAGCAATATAATGATGTTATCCGGGAGTATGATGAGCATGGTTTGTTTGTTGAATTAGGCAGCGGTGGGGGGTTTGTTAAATCCAAATTGCCCGGAGTCATCACGTCTGATATTTTATCTTTATCCCATATTGATATCTGTTTTAACGCAGAGGCCATCCCCTTCAGGGACCATTCCGTTGACGCTTTTTTTATGATTGATGTCCTTCATCACATTAAGAATCCGGCTAAAATTATCCAGGAAATGAATCGTTGTTTAAAAAAAGGGGGTCGGGTGTTAATGACCGAGCCGGCCAATACAGCCTGGAGTCGATTTATTTATCAAAATTTTCACCATGAAAATTTTGACCCGACGAGCGGCTGGCTTATCGAGGGTACAGGCCCCATGTCTTCCGCAAATGGGGCATTGCTTTGGATTATATTTTTTAGAGACGTTGAAAAGTTTAACAATGATTTTCCCTCGTTAAACATTACAAAGAAGATGAATCATACGCCGTTTAGATATTTGGTGAGTGGAGGGGTTTCGATGAAACAGTTGCTGCCAACATGGACGTATGGTTTCTTTAAAGGTTTTGAATGGATCTTAACACCGTTCAGTAATCTGCTGGGGATGTTTTGTACCGTTGAACTGAAAAAGAAATAAATTTTTAAAGAAAGACTTTTTTATATTTTATGAAAACAGACGCAAGAGTAGAACGTGAGATTGAACATAGCAAGAAATTAAAGGATAGCTGGGAAGGGGCCTATTATTATTGGGAAACGCCGGCAGGTAAGAAACGCTATGAGCGGCGGTTGGCGATGATTTCCTCTCATATTACCCCGGAAATGTCTGTGCTGGAAATTGGCTGTGGTACGGGATGTTTTACCCTTCAGTTCGCGGAAACCAAAGCCCATATAACGGCGATTGATGTTTCACCTGATTTTTTAGATATCGCCAGGAAAAAAGTAATCGCAAGCAATGTTTCATTTAAGATTGATAATGCTTATGCTTTGAGCTTTGAAGACAGTTCTTTTGATACGATTGTTGGTAGCTCCGTCCTTCACCACTTAGATATTGATCAGGCCTTGAAGGAGTTTCTTCGGGTTTTAAAGCCCGGGGGGACGATATTTTTCGCTGAGCCGAATATGCTGAACCCGCAAATATTTATTGAGAGGAACGTTGGATTCGTTAAGTCTTATTTGCACGTTAGTCCGGATGAAACCGCTTTTGTCCGCGGCCCCTTAAGAAAGAAAATTTTTCAATATGGATTTGAAGACGTGACAGTTGCGCCCTTTGATTTTCTTCATCCGCTCATTTTCCCCCCATTAGTTCCATTTTTTCAGTGTTTTTCTTTGTGTATTGAAAAGGTCCCTTTGCTGAAAGAGATCGCCGGATCTCTTTTTATTCAGGCGAAAAAACCGTCCCAATAATTTTTTATAAAGACTTCGTAGAAATTATTTTTCACAGGACGCATTTTTGTTTTTGTTTGAAAAATTCAACAAAATAATAACAGCCGTGATGATGGGGAAGAAATGCAGGATGCCTCTTGAGAGGGATGTCTCAGTCTGACTGATCCAGAAGAAGTGCTGCGTGAAAGAATATCCACAGATATAAACGCCAAAATACATCAGCAGCGCAAGCAATAACAATTTTGTCTCGGTCTGTATTTTTTTGTTTATCAGGTGAATGAATGATATGAAGAATATCAACCATGTCAGGTTCCAATTGTTGGAATAGAACATGTTTGTGAGGATGCGTGTGATAACGATCCAGATTTTCTGAAATGTTTCCATTGATAAATGAAGTTTAAGGTTGTATAGGTCAAAATGTTTTGATTCTGTGGATGTTTCGAGGCGTAAGGTTTGTCGTATTCGATAGAATTTGAAGAAATGAAACGGTAAACAGATGAGCAGACCGGGGATTGTAAAAGTAAAGAACAGTCCAATTCTCTTTTTGAGGGAATCATTTTTCCGCAGGAACAGCATATAGGCAAATATCATTATGTGGATGAACAAATACCCTGTGCCTTCCAATTTAACAAATGATGTTAATCCAGAAAAGATGGCTGCAACGATCAAGAAATCCGTTCGATGATTCTTAAACCATAGAATGAGCAATAGGAGTGCCGTGTAATTGTAATACATTATTGTGAAATCTCTGTAAGCAATCGATGAGTGATAGAGAAAGAAGTTTGAGGAAAGCAGGAAGACGCTTCCTAAAAGCGCCCAGCATTTGTTGGTAAAATTTTTTAGAAAATGGTGCTGAATAATGATGATCGACAGGGCGTAGATAGGAAAAAAAATTTTGATGACTTGATCATCCCATTCTCCCAGGGTGATGTTTAACCACGCTTCGATAAAAGGAACGTGTAGCGGATAAGTGTTATGAGGCAATGTGTCATAATAGATGAATGATTTTTCAAAATAAAAAACTTTTGCGTTAAATGAATGCGTTGATAATGTGTCCCAACTATAGACGGGTATACTTAAAGCGATTGAAAAGGTAGCGAGCAGGTTTATTCCGATAAAGTATAAAAAAAGAATTGTGAGATATTTTTCCAGTGTTGATAAAGGTTCTGTCTGGCAGGTGACTTCTTTATAGAGCGCCACGTTTCCCTTATTATTTTTTTTTGATCGGGAGTTGAGCATGAACAGCACAAAGGCGGTGAATAACAGCGGAAGATTGATCGCCGGGCTTGTCATGGGAACATTGAAGATCCCGAGAAACAACATATGCAAAGAAATCATTCCCAGCCCAAGGCCATAGGCAAGCGCAGCCTTAAATGTCACGGAATAATTTTTTCCTCTTGATATAAAGTTGATCAATTGAAAACCTGAAAAGACGGGAATAAACAGAATGGATAATGATTTTAAAATGAGCATTATTCTCCTCGTACCGCTATTATATGTGATTTGCCATGAACATATAGGGGAACATACCCTTCAGGGATATGATCAATAGCATTGTTTTTGTGAAATAAAATATAGCAATTTGCTTCTTTTCCTTTTATGTGCCGCAGGTCGAGGGGATAGAGGTGGAATGAGATGAACCGATGGATGTACATGCCCGGGTCGACGGAGAGATCATAGTCTGTTAGTAATTCAGGGATATGCGTTTCGGTCAGACGTTTTTTGCCTTCGAGTAAGAACCGATAATCATCATAAGTTGTTTTAAGAGGGAGATCCTGGTCGTAGGTGCTGTCGATTAAAATTTGGGCGTTTTTGAATTCCGCTGACTGGCCGAAATATTGAAATAATTTGTTTAAATGAAATACATGCAGGCTTAAAAGCTGAAAACAACAAAAAGATGCGAACAGGATCATGAGTGGATTTACAAAAAGGAAAGCCAGGTTCCTGTGGTGAACCTTGAATGCCCCCAGGAATCTGGATATGAATAAAATGAGTAAAGTTGACAAATATGTAAAGTAAAAGTATTTGTAGAATTCGTGGCCGTTAATAACAGGCGCCAAGATGATATTATTACCGGGGACATATAAATTGAACAATAATAAATCAGGCAGAGACACTTTTGTCCGAAGAAAATACAGGGTGATGACGGTAAATATAAAGACGATAGAGAAGATGGTCAGTATGCCTATTCTTCGATTGTTTGACCTGGGGTCAGGCATTGTTTGGTCCTAAACTGATCTGTGCTAACTTTTCATAAATAGGACCGGTAGGGGTTAATGTGCTTTTGAAAAGGATCAATTCGTTGATTTTGAGGATTAAGTCGGAAGGAATCTGCGTCGATTGAATTTTTTGTGATAATTGAAAAATGCTTTTTTGCGACTTGACTCTTCCGATCGTCACATGTGGTTGAAAGGGACGTTCATTCGTCGGATACCCAATCATATTCAGTAAAAAATCAACTGTATCCGCTAAATCTTTAAGGGCGTGATCGATGTCTTTCATTCCCAGCCATATGATCCGGGGTTGCTTGAAACTAGGGAATACCCCCGTCTTGTCCAGGTGAAACGTGTTTTTTTCAAATTTGAAGTAAAGGGATTTGAGTTGCCGGATAACGGATTCTGTTTGTTCTTCGGTTATATTCCCAATAAATTTAATTGTCAGATGTGCGTCAGAGGGGGTAACCCATTTGACGTCACAATCAATTTTTTTCAGTTCAGATTGAACCTGATGGATGAAATCACGGATTTCTTTATTAAGATCAATGGCGATAAAAGTACGGACGGTTGATGACATAATTGTAATTTTTAGTCTAAAAATTCTTTTATTAATTTTAAAGCCTGTTGTGTCGCGAAGCGTTTAACTTCAGCACGTGTTCCCGTAAAGATACATTCCAGACATAATGATTCTTCGCCTATGGATACGGCAATAAATGTTAAGCCTATCGGTTTTTTTTTTGTTCCACCGCTTGGGCCGGCAATGCCTGTGATTCCGACACCAAAATCTGTTTTAAATAATTTAAGGCATCCTTTGGCCATGGCAATAGCTGTATCAGCGCTGACGGCACCCTTACGTTTCAATGTTTCCTCAGAAACACCGAGTAATCCGGATTTAATATCATTGCTGTAGGCAACAATGCTGCCAATAAATGTTTGGGAACTGCCTGGAACATTGGTTAAACGATGACTCAGCAGGCCCCCTGTACATGATTCAGCGATAGAAATACGGTATTTTTTAGCGATAAGATCTGTTATTATTTTTTTTTCTATAAGCATGATATTATGTATAATAATACGATTGAGTATTATAACATCTATAAATATCTTGACAATGATTTATATTTAGAATATATTACAACAATCTAAATTGACATATAATGTTGATATCTATCATCTTTCAGCTATATACACATTATTAATTTATAAATGAGGAGTGAGGGCCGATATGTTTAACACAATTAAGGAAATTTTGAAAGATTTGCAAAACGGAAAGTTGGTCGTTGTCATGGATGATGAAGGCCGGGAAAATGAAGGGGATTTATTGTGTGCGGCAGAGTTTATAACCCCTGACATTGTTAATTTTATGGCCAAAGAAGCTCGCGGTCTCATTTGTGTTCCTATGGAAGCCAAACGCTTAGATGCATTGGATTTGCACCCGATGAAGGTTCATGTGAGCCATAAACATCAGGAATGTGACACTGCTTGGTCTATTTCCGTGGACGCTGCTCAGGGTATCACCACCGGCATTTCAGCGTATGATCGATCTTATACTGTAAAGGTATTGATTAATGACGAATCGAAACCATCTGATTTTATTACCCCGGGACATTTATTCCCTTTAAGGGCTGTTCCTGGCGGCGTTCTTGTACGTGCAGGTCATACAGAGGCATCCGTGGATTTAACTCGTTTGGCTGGACTATTCCCTGCCGGGGTCATATGTGAGATTATGAATGACGATGGAACGATGGCACGGACAGACCAATTAAAGAATTTTGCTAGTAAGCATGGTTTGAAAATTTGTACGATTGACAGTTTAATTGAATATTTGAGACGGTCTGAGAAATTGATATTCAAAGAAGTTGAAGTGAACTTGCCTACAATTTATGGTGATTTTCGAATGCGCGCTTACCGATCGGCGATTGACGGACAAGAGCATTTAGCGATATATATGGGCGATTTCATAGATAAAAAAGACGTTCTGGTTCGCGTACAGTCCGAATGTTTAACCGGTGATGTTTTTAGCTCGATGCGATGTGATTGCCGCCAGCAATTAGAATCGTCTATGAAGGCCATCGCCAAAGAAGGCTGCGGTGTCATCCTCTACATGCGACAGGAAGGTCGCGGAATTGGGCTCATTAATAAGCTTAAGGCCTATCAATTGCAGGATGAGGGCATGGACACGGTTGAAGCGAATGAGGCCCTGGGTTTTAAGCCTGATTTGCGTCACTATGGTTTGGGGGCTCAAATTCTAGTTGATTTAGGGGTCAAAAATTTGCGTATTTTAACCAATAACCCACGAAAATTGGTCGGGTTAGATGGTTATGGTCTGAAAGTGGTCGAGCGAGTCCCACTTAAAATTCCTCACAACCCAAAGAACGAGAAATACTTACAAACGAAAAAGGATAAGTTGGGTCATTTGCTTTAATCCTGCTTGTAGGGATAGACCGAATATTTTTTTGTGTTGAGGAACGTCTTCGCCCGATGAAGTTTTATAAATAAAATTATGCATTAATACCAATTCCATTAAATAATGACTAAAACTAATTCTGCTTTTCAGAATTAAGATAGAACAATTTGTTAATGGATTTGGTATAATTTGTCTTTTTAGTGAAAAATATGTTATGGTTAAGATTATAGAAGCAAAAGTTAAAGGACGGGGCGTAAGGGTTGCTATTGTCGTGTCCCGTTTCAACAAGTTCATAACAGAGAAGTTATTAAACGGTTGTGTGAATGAACTTGTCCGCTGTGGCGTCCGTAAAGGTGATATTGTCG
Source organism: Candidatus Omnitrophota bacterium (assembly GCA_021108075.1). Lineage (GTDB taxonomy): Bacteria > Omnitrophota > Gorgyraeia > Zapsychrales > Zapsychraceae > JAIORP01. Next base: position 43,381 of record JAIORP010000029.1, read on the forward strand.
TTGCCTGGACACCGGGTGCTTTTGAGGTCCCTTTAGTGGCCAAGAGATTTGCTCGAAAGAAAACAGTTGACGTTGTCATCGCTCTTGGAGCTGTGATACGGGGTGAAACTTATCATTTTGAAATGGTCGCGCAGGGAGCAACGCAAGGTATCATGCAGGTTAGTCTGGATACGATGAAACCGGTTATTTTTGGTGTCTTGACAACTGAAACCCTTGATCAGGCGTATAAACGGTCAGAAGAAGATGGTGATAATAAAGGTAAGGATGCGGCTCAAGCAGCTATTGAAATGGCCTGTTTATTGGAAAAGATATAACGCCGATTTATTTAAAAGCCATATACTGACAAACCGGCAGAGCGAAACACGCATTTGACATACTGATCTTTACAGAAAGTTGTTATCATGAGAAAGCGAACAAGAGGTCGAGAGCTAGCATTAAAAATATTATATCAGGCTGAAATTATTAGACGTGAGATCGGCTTGATGACAGACACCTTTTGGTCGGAATTAACCCGGGTTGATCCAACCGTTAAGGATTTTGCCACAAAGCTCACCTTGGGGGTTAAAAACAACCTCACTCTGATTGATGAAAAGATTTCATTTTATGCGACGAACTGGCAGTTAAAAAGAATGGCTATCATTGACCGCAATATTTTACGACTGGGAACATTTGAGTTGATTTTTCTCCCGGAGATTCCTCCTAAAGTTTCCATTAATGAGTATGTTGAGTTAGCCAAGAAGTTCGGTGATATTGACTCGAGTAAATTTGTTAATGGTATTCTTGATAAGATCCACAAGATTGAAATAGTTTCAAAGAACGATTAACCTGAAAGGCTTCATTTTGTCTCCAAGTCGTCTTAATGCGGATCTTCATATCCATACGCATTTTTCAGATAGCTCATTATCTCCTCAAGATGTTGTCACTCAAGCTTATCAAAATGATATCCATTGTTTAGCGATCACTGATCATGACACGGTTGCGGGCATAGCCCCGACGATGGAGTTAGCAAAAGAATATGATATTGAAGTGATCCCTGCCATTGAACTTTCTTCATGCTATCATAATAAAGATATTCATATCCTCGGGTATGGTTTTGATTATGAAAATATTGATATTATTGAACAATTCAATGTTATGCAAAGAGAGCGTGTGACCCGAATGGCGTTGATGATTGAAAAGTTAAAAGCCGTTGGCATTGACAATATCACGCTTGATGAAGTTCGCTCATTGGCTTGTTCCGATTCTGTTGGCCGGCCGCATCTAGCACGCATTTTGAAGCGGAAAAAATGGGTGAAGAGTTTAAAAGAAGCCTTCATACGATTTCTAGACGAACAAGGCATTGCGTATGTGCCGAAATATAAACTTTCGCCAAAGGAGGCCATCGATTTAATTCGCAAAGCGAATGGGGTCGCTGTCTTAGCGCATCCCATGATCACCAGAGTGGACGAACTGATCCCGCGATTCGTTGAAGATGGCTTGGACGGATTGGAAGTTTACTATCCGAATATTTCAAATACAATTATTAGACATTACACGAAAATTACGCAGAAATATGGTATGATTTTAACCGGTGGTTCAGATGCCCACGGAGAGGGCAAGGACACAACTTTTATAGGTAAGATTAAGCTTCCATATGAAAATGTGGTACAATTAAAAAACAGAATAAGTCAGCGTTAAGTTAACCTTTTATTTATATTCATTATGCGAATAGACATTCAGTCGGGAAAAGACGAACATAATATGTGGCAGGCCTTGCGGCTCGCTTATTTAGGGAAAGGTACTACCGCCCCAAATCCCATGGTTGGGGCAGTGATAATCAAAAATAAAAAAGTTGTCGGTACGGGTTATCATCGCAGGTGTGGCGGTGACCATGCTGAAATAATCGCCCTTAAGAAGGCTGGTGATCTTGCCAGAGGCGCGACCCTTTATATCAATCTTGAACCTTGTCATCATGTCGGACATACACCACCATGTGTTGATCAAGTGATCCAGGCGGGAATAAAAGAAGTTTTCATCGCGATGAAAGATCCCAACCCGTTAACGAACGGCAAATCGATTCGAAGAATGCGTAAAGCCGGCATAGCGGTGCATGTCGGATTACTGCAAAAGCAGGCACTGAAATTCAATGAAATTTTTGTGACGTATACGACAAAGAACCGGCCATTTATTACCGCCAAGATCGCACAGACATTGGATGGTAAGATTGCCGGGCGGACCGGTCAGTCCAAATGGATTACGTCTGAGATGTCGCGGCGGTTTGCGCGACAATATCGGGACTCTTTTGATGCTATCATGGTCGGAGGCAATACTGTGAAGAGTGATAATCCCGGATTGAATGGCAATAAAAAAAAATTGATTAAGATTGTCCTGGACTCTCATCTGGCGATTTCTAATCGTGCTAAGTTATTTGAACAGACGGAGCCTTCAAATTGTATTCTTGCGACAACACAATTTGCCCCTGAGAAAAAAAAGAAGATGTTTCAAAACAAAGGTGTCCATGTTCTTATCCCGCCCACTCGAACTCGGTATGTTCCTTTACCCTGGTTGTTTCAGGAATTAGCAAAGAGAGAGATAACAAACGTTTTATTAGAGGGCGGGGCGCATGTTATCGGGTCTGCGTTAAAAGAACGTCTGGTCGATAAAATGATGATTTATATCGCTCCCAAATTCTTGGGTGATCAAAATGCCCTGTCTTCCATTGTCGGCTTGAACATCGAGAATGTTCAGGATGCTTTTTATTTAGAGGATATTTTTTTTCATTATGCTTCAAGAGACGAAGACATTATCCTGGAAGGGTATCCGCGTTATTTAGATGACGACGAAAAAAAGTAACCTGAAGCAATTATTTTAAAAAAGGACTAAGCATGTTTTCTGGTATTGTTGAAGAAACAGGTTCCATCGTTGGAATAACGCATAAAAAAAATTTATGTGTTTTAGATATCCAGGCCCAGAACGCGGGTAAGGGCACAAAGCAGGGTGACAGCGTTTCTGTCAACGGAGTCTGCCTGACCGTGACGAAAGTTCTAAAAAAAGTTTTGTCTTTTGATTTGATGCTGGAAACCCTTGAGAAAACGTCCTTGGGGCAATTATCTAAGGGTGATAAAGTTAATCTTGAGCGCGCCTTAAAAATGAGCGACAGGATTAGTGGGCATTTCGTCACAGGTCATGTTGATGATATGGGCACAGTAAAGAAGATAATAACCGATACAAATTATACAGAGATCCAGATATCCTTAAAAGTGAACTTGATGAAGTATATTGTGGCAAAAGGTTCGGTTAGTTTAGATGGTGTGAGCCTCACGATAGGTGACGTTAGAAAAAGAGATTTTTCTGTTTATTTAATTCCGTTTACCCTTGAAGTCACGAACTTGGGATTGAAGCAAAAAGGCGATAAAGTGAATGTCGAAACAGATATTTTAGCTAAATATATATTAAGCAAGGGAATCTATTCGGAATCCCCGTATGCATACAAGAAAGAATAATCGTCCTTGTGAAAAAGAGAGTTGTCATAACAGGATTGGGCGTTCTCGCCAGTAATGGTGAGGGGAAAGACGCTTATTGGGAGTCCTTAGAAAAAGGCCAAGTCGGATATAAGCCGATCACCCTGTTCGATGCAGAGCCGTACCTCGTTAAGCAAGCCGGGGAGATTCGTGATTTTGACCCAAAGCAATACGTCGGGAAGAAAGGTTTGCGTTCATTAGATCGCAGCACAAAACTTTTAATATCCGTCGCGCGTTTAGCGATTGATGATAGCCATTTGGTCATTACGGACAACAATACCGATGAGGTTGGTGTGGCTGTCGGATCGACATTGGGCAGTTTGAAAAGCATTAGTGATTTTGATGTCGTTACTTTGAAAGAAGGTCCACGATATACCAATCCTGCGCATTTTCCGAACACGGTCATCAATTCTCCCGCCAGCCAGGTCTCCATTTGGAATAATATTCAAGGGTTTAATACAACGATTTCAACAGGATTCACGGCGAGCCTCGACGCATTGACTTACGCGTATGATTTTATTCAGATGGACCGGGCCAAGGTCGTTTTGGCTGGAGGGGTTGAAGAATTGTGTCGTGAGACGTTTCATGGGTTTTACCAGTTGAATTTCTTGTCAGGATCGATTCAGGACCAAGAGTTTATTAATTGTCCGTTTGACGCTCGTCGGAACGGGATCACCTTTGGGGAGGGTGCTTGCTTGATGCTCTTAGAAGATTATTCCCATGCTGTTGATCGACGGGCCGCGGTTCTTGCGGAGGTCGCTGGTTTCGGTTATTATTTTGACCCCTACCGAATCAATAAATATAATCCTAAAGGTACAGGGATGATTCAATCCATGAAGCGGGCTTTATTCTCCGCTCAAATGATCCCGGAAGATATCGATTGTATTTTTGCGAATGCCAACTCAACACAAGCGGCAGACTTAGTCGAAACAGAAGCCATTAAAGATGTTTTTTCTAAATGGGCTTATAACGTGCCGGTCACGTCAATTAAGTCGATGGTCGGAGAGTGTTTTAGTGTTTCCGGGGCTTTATCTGTTGCTGCAAGTCTGGGTAGCATTCAACGAAATTTTATCCCTGCCACGGTCGGCTATGAGACAGCTGATCCAGATTGCGATCTTGATTATACGCCTTGTCTCTCAACAACCGTAAAGCTCAACAATATCATGATTACGAATTTTAGCCCTTCAGGTAGTCATACTTGTTTGATCTTGAAACGTTTTCAAGCTTAATCCTATTGATCTAGTAAGGAGACCGTCATGAGCAATTCAAATGCTAAAGTTGCGATCATTACCGGTGGCGCGCGCGGAATCGGTCGTGCGATCGTTTTGGAATTAGCGTCTCAGGGTTACAGTGTCGCTTTTAATTTTAAATCAAGCCATAAGGTCGCCGCTGAATTAGAGCAAGAGGTTCAAGCGCTGAACGCCACGGCAAAAGGATATGCCGTTGATATAGGAGATGGTGAGGCCGTTAAACAATGGATCGAGCGAGTCAAACAGGATTTTCGACGCATTGATGTGCTCGTGAATAATGCCGGGATTATTAGGGATAAAGCGCTGATGATGATGACGTTTGAGGACTGGCAAAGTGTTTTAGACACGAATTTGAATGGGATGTTTTATGCTGCACGAGCTTGTATTGTGAGTTTTCTGAAGCAGAAATCAGGTAAGATTTTAAATATTTCATCTGTTAGTGGCGTTTCTGGAATGGCACGCCAAACGAATTATTCTGCGTCAAAAGGGGGCATGAATGCTTTCACCAGGTCTTTAGCAAAAGAGGTTGCGGCCTACGGGATAACTGTGAATGCTCTTTGTCCGGGATTCATTGAAACGGACATGTTGAGGGGTTTAAACGAAAAGCAAAGACAGGAATTTCAAGCAAGGATTCCTTTGGCTCGTTTTGGGAATGTCGATGATGTCGCGAAAACAGCAGCATTTTTATTGTCGGAAGAAGCCGCATATATTACGGGCCAAATCATTCAGGTCGATGGTGGCTTGAATATGCGGTTTTAGTATTAAATATCTTTATCTGTAAAGAACTTTGATTAAAGAAAGGATATAATATGATTATAGACATAGCACAAATACAGAAGATCATTCCTCATCGATTCCCTTTTTTATTGATTGACCGCGTTATTGAATGTGAACCGAACGAAAAACTGGTTGCCATTAAGAATGTCTCGGTTAATGAGCCTTTTTTTGTCGGGCATTTCCCCGAGGAAAAAGTTATGCCAGGGGTTCTTATCGTTGAGGCCATGGCACAGGCCGGGTGCATTTATTATTATTATAGTAAAAATTTGCAGACAACCCATAATGACCTGGTCTTCTACTTGGCGAAGATAACAGCTAAGTTTAAAGCCCCGGTTATTCCAGGGGACCAGCTGCGCATAGAAGTCCGCTCGGTTAAACTATTATCAAAGGTTGGGTTTTTTAAAGCAGTTGGCTATGTCGGCGATAGGATAGTGGCGGAAGCTGAGATCGGTTTTAGTGTTAATACCCGGAAATAAAAATGGCCGGCCCATCAACCTGATTCGTTTGGAGTGGCTTTTGAGTTAACATAAAATTGAACGTTAGTTTTATCAGCCATGAAGGATATATGAAAGAAGATGAGATATTAAAAGGTTTGATTCCTTGGACGATTGATGAATTTAAGGACGTTAATGCTCATTTGTATCACCTGCTTCAGAGACCTAAGGACGATTGGGATTTTGCGGATATCAATCTGCCCATTGATGTGTATGAACCGATCGGGCAAATCGCGCAATATATGAAAAAGAAATATGACGATGACAGCTTTTTTAAGGCTCATTTTATACGTTACAATAATATCTTGCGGTTTTTGAGGGAGTATAAAGGAAAATTAATCCATTCAGGTTTTTTAGAAGACGGGGCGATTCCCTTGATTAAAGATCAATTGTTAAAGTGCCTTTGCGTGATGCCATTTAGCGAACTGAGATTAACGGATGAAGGATTTATGGATTATTGTTTTGATTTGAACGAGGTGATTCTCAAGACCAAAGAAATGATGTGATCTGTTGGGATTCATGACTTGAATGGTGTTCTTTGTCGTGTTCTATGGTTGTGGCTTTAGGATGTCGTTTGTTGTCATTGATGGCTGTCCGTCCCATATTGACGAACAAAGTCTGAAATGATAGACTATTTTTTTGTTATTGTTGACTACGGAAATGTAACCGGGGCGTAGCGCAGCCGGCTAGCGCGCAACGTTCGGGACGTTGAGGTCGACGGTTCGAATCCGTCCGCCCCGATTATTTTAGACATCAACCTATCTTATCAAGAGGTGACCATGCGAAGCAGAGTCGCTCCGATCATTTTTTTTGTTATTTTTGCTATTGCTGGTGGAATTGTCACTAAAATAGGTTTTGGGATTTATCAAAATGCTAAAAAAAGCATGGAATGGCCAACCGTGAATGGTGCTGTCACATCATCAGAGATAGAACGCAACCATAGTTCTGGATCAGGTTCATCTTCGACAACATATGGGGCAGACATCGCCTATGACTATCAAATCAAGGGGGAAACATATTCTGCGAACAAAGTGTCGTTTGGGGAATACAGTTCAAGTGATATCGGTCATGCCCGAAAAATTGTTAATAAATATCCCGTTGGCAAAGTCGTGAACGTTTATTATAATCCGGATGATCTTTATATTGCTGTGTTGGAACCGGGAATTTTTTGGAGTAGCTATATAGTCTTCGTTCTAGGCCTTATTTTTTTTTCAGTCGGTTTTTTTGGCGCGATAGGCACATTGCTTTTTGGCCATTAAATTATTTTAAACCATGGAGGGCACAATGGCGGATGTAATCGATTTTAAAATATTTGGGGATGATATGCAGATGGTTGAAATTGAGTTAGATCCCGCTGAAGGGATTCGTGCCGAAGCTGGGGCGATGATGTACATGGAAGATGGGATTGAAATGCAAACGTCAACGGGTGGCGGTCTTTTTAAAGGTTTTAAACGTATGATTACCGGGGAGAGTTTTTTTATTACGACATATTTGAATAGTGGTCAGGGAAAAGGACACGTTGCCTTTGGCGCGCCTTATCCAGGAAAGATTATACCGTTAGATTTGAGTCAAGTTGGGGGGACGTTTATTTGTCAAAAAGATGCTTTTCTGTGCGCGGCAAACGGAACGGACATTGATATCGCATTTACGAAGCGTTTTGGTGCTGGTTTATTCGGGGGTGAAGGTTTTATTTTGCAGAAATTGACGGGAGACGGCTATGCGTTTATTCATGCCGGTGGGGCTGTTATAAAAAAGGAATTGTCTGTGGGGGAGCGTTTGCGCATCGATACCGGCTGCCTGGTTGGGCTTGCGCCGACGGTTGATTATGATATCAAATTCATCGGAGGGTTTAAAAATGCTTTGTTCGGCGGAGAAGGGCTTTTCTTGGCGACCTTAACCGGACCGGGTTTAGTGTATTTACAGAGTTTGCCGTTTTCCCGACTGGCTGACAGGATACTCGCCGCTGCAAGTTTCCGTCGAACTGGCGAGAAAAAGGGGCTGGGGGGAGTCGGCGGTTCGGTCTTGGGAAATTTATTACAGGGTGATGGATAAATTCGTCATAGATGAAAGCGCATATTTTATATTCAGGGTTAGTGCAGGGTGTTGGATTTCGTTACATGACTCAACGATACGCGAGTCAACGGGGCTTGACCGGGTGGGTTAAAAATTTAGTCGATGGCTCAGTTGAAGTTTTGGCCGAGGGGCCAAAGGCAGATATCTTGGGACTGTGTCAGGATGTTGAGGGGCATTTTGGAAATTATGTCAAAGATAAAAAAGTAGCATGGGAAGACACCTCCCATCAATTCGCTGATTTTAAGATTACTTATTGACGATGAGTGGGCGATTTTTTTCGTCCCGTTCAGCAAAATCTTTGGGCTTAGTGCCTTGATTGTTCCACAAAATTTTTTTCATACCATGAAATACGCCATAATTTCAGATATCCATAATAATTTTGAAGCCTTGACCAATGTTCTTAGCGCCTGTCGGCTACACAGGGTAGAACAAATTTATTGCGCTGGGGATATTGTGGGTTACGCGGCAAATCCAATCGAATGCCTGCAGCTTGTCCGGGAAACAAATATAATGTGTGTCGCCGGGAACCATGATTGGGCCGTTTGCGGTCGGTTGGACGCGATGTATTTTAACGAGTGGGGAAAAGTCGGCATTGAATATACTCGGAACAATCTGTCATTATCTGATTTTGAGTTTTTGGCCAATCTGGAATTGTCCTATGCCAATCCGGATTTAGTGATTGTGCACGGGACCCTCAATCAGCCGGAAGCTTTTCAATATCTAGATGATATTACAAAAGTTCCTGACACCTGTTCTTTGATGAAAGCCCCTGTTTGTTTTGTCGGGCATACGCATGAACCTAAAATATATATCAAAAAAGGTAACAATATCTATTATTCTGATGTCCTCGATGTCGAGATGAAAGACGATGCGCAATATATTATTAATGTTGGTAGCGTTGGACAGCCTCGGGATGGAAATCCATTGGCAAGTTTTTGTGTATATGATTCTGTTGATAGGTCGGTAACGATTCACCGAATTCCTTATGATATTCAAGCTGCGCAAGAGAAGATTATCGCAGCCGGTTTACCGGAATATGTCGCCCACCGTTTATCCCTTGGGCAATGATGATTTTTTAATGGAATGAACAAGAAAAGAATTGAAAAACGAATACATGTTTTAATCGATGCGCTCGAAAAACATAATTATCACTATTATGTCTTATCGGAACCGCTCATATCCGACAAAGAGTACGACGATCTTATGACGGAGTTGATCGCTCTTGAAAAAGATTATCCCCAACTCAGGACGTCGTGCTCCCCAACCCAACGCGTCGGCGCGAAAGTCTCATCCCAGAGCCGGTCCGTGAAACATCAGGCCAAGATGTTTTCTTTGGACAATACCTACTCGCTGGATGAACTGAAAGAATGGTATCAGCGGGTTCAAAAAGGCTTGCCCGAGGAGAAGATCGTGTTCACGGTTGAAATGAAAATTGATGGGGTCAGTGCGGCGTTGACTTATGAAAAAGGCGAATTGATCAGGGGCGCAACCCGTGGCGATGGGACAACCGGAGAAGATGTGACCCATGCCGTTAAAACAATTCGTTCCATTCCGTTACGTTTAAAAGACGGGATGTCTGTTCCAGAGGTTGTTGATGTGCGGGTTGAAATTTTTATGAGCCGGGATGACTTCGAACGGTTGAATAAAGAACGGAAATATAATGATAGGGTCTTATTTGCTAATCCGCGTAATGCCGCAAGCGGTTCACTCAAGTTATTAGATTCGAGGTTGACCTCGAAAAGAGGATTAGACTGTTTTGTCCATTCTTATGGCATGCTTCAAAATGGTCCGGCCATTGAGACTCAATGGGATTTTTTGAGATGTGTTAAACTTTGGGGATTTAAAGTCGAAGAGCATAGCCGGCGCTGCCATTCTTTTGATGAGGTTGTTCAACTGTGTCAGGAGTATTCAGACAAGAGGGAGCAACTCCCATACGACGTCGACGGTGTTGTTATTAAGGTTAACAGCTTAACCCAACAATCTCTATTAGGTTCAACGATGAAAGGTCCAAGATGGGCCGTTGCCTTTAAGTTCCCGGCGCAACAAGCAACCACAAAGGTCAATGATATTGTCGTCCAGGTCGGCAGGACGGGGGTCCTAACGCCAGTTGCGGAATTGCAGCCTGTCAGTTGTGGTGGTGTCATAATCGCGCGGGCAACATTGCATAATTTTGAAGAGATCGAACGATTAAGAATTAATAAGGGTGATACCGTCTTAGTGCAACGGGCTGGAGACGTGATCCCAAAAATTGTTAAAGTCATTAAGTCGCACACAAAAAAAGTGTCGATATTCCGGGCGCCCGTCAGATGTCCTGAATGCGGGAGCCTTATCTCCAAGGAAAAACAAGGGCAGGTCGCGTATCGTTGTCTAAACACGTCTTGCCCAAAACAATTGGAAGGAAGCATTCTTCATTTTTCTTCCCGCGCAGCTATGGATATTGAAGGATTAGGTCAAAGGGTTGTTAAACAGTTAATAGAAAAAAAAATGGTTGCTCATATTGCGGATTTATATTCTGTCTCATTAGATCAATTGCTTCAACTCGAACTATTTAAAGAAAAGAAGGCCGAGAATTTATTGCGCAGTATTGAGAACAGCAAGACGCAATCTTTAACGCGCTTAATATTTGGTTTTGGAATCCATAATATTGGGGAGAAAGCGGCTGAAACGCTTGCCCGCAGATTCAAGTCCTTGGACAACTTAATGTCCGCGTCTGTAGAGGACCTGGTTGCGATTCACGAAATAGGTGATATCATGGCCCAATCCCTTGTGCGTTTCTTTTCTTTTCCGGATGTCAGGGGCATGATTGACAGATTAAGGCAGAATGGAGTGAATTTTTTTGAGGGTGAAACAGATATTGTTTCGTCCAACATTTCCGGCAAGAAATTTGTTTTTACCGGTGAAATGAAATCGATGACCAGGCAAGCCGCCATGAACAAAGTCAAAAATAAAGGCGCATCCGTGACATCGAGCATTAGTCGAAAGATAGATTACGTTGTGATCGGGGCATCTCCCGGCTCAAAATATCAAAAAGCCCGTGCTTTGGGGGTGCATATCTTAACGGAGCAAGAATTTTTAAATTTAATCGGATAGTTATACTAATCCCATTAAATAATCGCCAAAACCGGTTTTGTTTTTCTTGACGTTAAGGCAAGAATATCAAAATTGAAATAGAACAATTAATTAATGGATTTAGTATTATTGAATTTTGTTATTAAAAGGAGTCTATATGGTTTTGAGATCTGTGGAAAAACATAAATTCTGGGTTTTAGGGATATGCTTTTTCCTTGTTGCAATGAGTTTGAGTGGATGTTCTTCTTTGAGAAAGAAATTTGTGCGACAAAAAAAGAAAGGCAAGCAAGTTGAGAAAGAATTTATCCCGGTGCTTGATCCCAGGGATTATGAGCCGATTGTTTTTATGGCGGAAGAAAAGTATCGGCATCATTACAACCTTTGGAAAGTGTGGGAGAAATCTTTGAATCAAGCGGTTATGGAGAATGAAGGGGAGAAAAGACTATTATATTCTATTAACCAGTTGTTGGTGCATGTGTGTGAAATGCGAAAAAGGATTGTCGGCGAAAAACATCACATGTTTGATGATATTATCGAAGGTTATGAAAAAATTCAGAAAGGTTTTCAAAACCCTGATCCGATTGGTTTGTCAAGCCGGGTTGAACGTCAGTTACGGAGGCTGGAGAAAAAAACGCGCAATGGACTGCATCCCGATAAGGTCAAAGAATATTACGTCATGCAACAGGAAATCATATATTAAGGATGAACTATGACCGACCATGAAGCAACGATTGAACAATTTATGGATTACCTGGTCATTGAGCGGGGCCTGGCTGAAAATACGATTTTGGCCTATCGACGGGATTTGATTAAATATTTGCACTTCATGATAATAAAATTGGGTCGTTCATTGACAAGTATTCAAAGAGATGATATTACCCGTTTTATGTTGGATGAAAAGGATAAGGGCTTATCGGCGAATTCCATCAGCCGGGCGTTGGCGGCGATTAAAATGTTTCATCGTTTTCTTGTCCGCGAAAGAATCAGCAAACAGGATCCCTCCACACTGGTTGAAACCCCGAAGTTATGGAAAAAAGTTCCAGATGTTTTGAGTGTGGAAGAAATCGAAAAGATGATCCATGCTTCAAAGGGTAAACACTGGCAAGCCATCCGTGATAATGCCATATTGGAATTATTTTATGCCAGCGGAGTCCGTGTATCGGAGTTGACACATCTAAAACTAGAAAATATTAACTTGGAAATAGGGTATATTCGCTGTATCGGCAAGGGGCGCAAGGAAAGGCTGATCCCCATCGGAAAGAGAGCCAGAGTTGCCTTGCAGAAGTATTGTGATTTAGTCCGTCGGGGATTACTGAAAGATCAGACGATACAGACTGTTTTTTTGAGTCGGTTGGGAAAGAAAATAAGTCGGCAAAGCATTTGGAAGCTTATTAAGCAATACGCCCAGAAAGCGGGCATAAAGAAAACTATCAAACCGCATACCTTGCGGCATAGTTTTGCCACGCATTTATTGGAACATGGCGCAGATTTAAGGGCTGTTCAGGAGATGTTAGGGCACTCCGACATATCTACTACACAGATATACACACATGTTGACAAAGAACGGTTAAGATCAATTCATAAACAGTATCATCCAAGGGGATGATGTTAGAAAAATGATGGAATGTAAGGCGTGAACGATTATTTAAAACAACTACCGGGACCTTTATTAAAAATTATACGGGAAATTGGCCAGGTTTCTGACGATTTGAATCTTGTTGCGTTTTTGGTCGGTGGTATTGTCAGAGATTGTATCCTCGAACGCAGTAATTTTGATGTTGACATTGTTGTGGAGGGGAAGGCCCGTGTTCTGGCAAAAGCATTAGCTGGACGATGGAATTGCCGGATTGTTTTGCACAAACAGTTTCAGACGGCAACATTGTTTTATAAGAATTTTTTGATAGACATTTCATCCGCCAGAAATGAAACGTATGATAAGCCCGGGGCATTGCCGATTGTTCAACCAGGTACAGTAGCAGAGGACCTGTTCCGGCGGGACTTTACGATCAACGCGTTAGCTGTATGTCTGAATAAACGGCACAATGGGCAATTGCTTGATCCCCTGGGAGGGTTCAGTGATTTGATCAAAGGCAAAATTAGAATCATGCATGATCACAGTTTTTTAGATGATCCAACCCGTATATTACGCGCCGTTCGGTTTCAGAAAAGGTATAAATTTTCTCTATCAGACCGGACGCGACAATGTCTTAAGTTGGCCATACGGTCAAATTGTGAACGGACGGTGACTTCGCAACGACTTTTTGTGGAGTTCAAGAAGATTATGAAAGAGGCCGACCCGTTGCCGGCCTTAAAAATGTTGAATCGGACCAGGTTTTTGCGATTTATTAAACCTCAGGCGACATTTAATTATCATCTTGTCCGCAGTGTTCAGCATTTTTATGATTCAAATCCTCGTTTATCCGTGCTATTTGAGGATGAGGACTTCCGCTGGTTAAGTTATTTCTTAGCTTTCATCTCCTTTTTTGACGCGGATGCCCGCAATGCATTGGTGAGAAGATTTCATTTCACAAAACATGAAAAAAAAAGTATCATAGATGCTCTGTATAAAGAGCGTTCGGGGAAAATCCTTTCATCCAGGAATATAAAAAAGAGCAGAATATTTAAAGAGCTAAAGAAGTTTAATGTTCCGACCCTGATTTTCTTTCGATGCGCCATGCCGTCTCAAGATCGAAAAGAGGGTATCCAGTGGTATTTGGATAAGGGGCGTTATTTTCAATTATCCCTGACAGGTGAAGATTTGAAGGAAATGGGTGTTTCTCCGGGGCATCGGATGGGAGAAATTTTAAGTAATGTTTTGGACCACAAAATCGACTACAATTTGAAGTCCAGAAAGGCGGAATTGCTCGTGGCAAAAAAGTTTATTGGATCAATTGAGTCGCCCTAAATCATTAAAAGGCTTGGAGTTCATCAATGGGACGAATAGAGAAAGTCAATCAGCAATTAAAAAAAGACATCAGCCGAATTATTCGCAAGGAACTGAGTGATCCCCGGTTTACTTTTATTACGATTACGCATGTTGAAACAAGCAAGGACTTAAGGCAGGCCAAAGTCTTTTTTTCTTTGTTAGGGGAAACAGACCAGATAGAGGGCATATTGTCGAGCCTGGATCGCGTTAGAGGCATCATCCGAAAATATGTTGGCAAATGTATCACGATGCGTTATACTCCAGAGTTGCATTTTTTTTATGATAGTTCCATCAAAGAAAGCGCGCGTCTAGAGGAGACATTTAAGGAGATTCACAATGAGTTGGGAGAAAGTTAAATCTCTGATAAAGAGCAAGAATGATTTTGTTATTACGACCCATTTAAATCCTGATCCGGACGCTTTGTGTTCTGAGTTGGCGTTGCACACCGGGCTTAAGAAGCTCGGTAAAAAAGTTCAGATTATCAATGACGAACCACTTCCGGATAGATTCTCTTTTTTGCCCTCTGCGAACAAAATCAAAGGTTTCCAACCTTATATGAAACTCGCTGATCGTGTTTTGATCGTGCTGGATTGTGGAGAGTTAAATCGTATTGGAAAAGTTGAACAATTGGTTACCGATGATGCCATGATCATTAATATTGATCATCATGTGACCAATGATGATTTCGGAAGCGTTAATGTTGTCGATCATCTCGCCTCATCAACGGCACAAATGATTTATGAGATGCACCAGGTTTTAAAGGTTTCTTTAACGCGGGATAGCGCATTATGCCTCTACACAGGAATTATGGCTGACACAGGTTCTTTTGTTTATGACAATACGACAGCGCAAACCCACGCGATTGTCGCTCATCTGATGGGATTTGATTTTTCCGCCTATGACGTATATCGCCAATTGTATGAACAAGTTCCCCTCGAGGATTTGAAATCGTTGAACAAGATCGTCAGCCGGTTTGATGCCTTGTATGATGATAAGGTGATCGTTGTTGATTTAAAGAAAAGGATATTCAAAAAGTTTTCTGAGAATTTTGATTTACGGGATAAAATTTTTAAAACTTTGCGTACAATACGCGGGTCGGAAATTTATGTGATTTTTTCTGAAGAGAAAAGGAATAAGACCCAAGTCAATTTTAGGTCGTCGGGTAAAGTCGATGTTGCCAGTCTCGCGAGATGTTACGGGGGGGGCGGTCATAAAAAAGCAAGTGGATGCACGTTGGATCAAGATTTTAAAACAACAAAGGCTATTGTTCTAAAGCAAGTCCAGAAACTGGTAAGTGAATTATGATGAATTCGGAAGCGACGAAGAAAGAAACATCCATGCAAGGGATCATCGTTGTAAATAAATCCCAAGGGATGACGTCTCATGATGTTGTTATGAAGATGCGCAGAAAATTTAAGATTCAGAGAGTTGGGCACGCCGGAACATTAGACCCCTTAGCGACTGGTGTTTTAGTCGTTTTATTTGGAAAGGCGACAAAATTGTTTTCAAAGTTTGTCTCTTTTGATAAGGCTTACCGGGCGACGTTGAAACTCGGGACCACAACAGATTCGGCTGATACAGAAGGAAAGATTTTAAAAGAGTCGAGTTATGATCACATCACGCTGGAAGATCTTGAAGCGGCGATGAAGAAGTTTTCTGGTCCGATTAAACAGATCCCGCCGATGGTTTCGGCTATTAAACATAAAGGGAAAAAATTATATCAGCTGGCCCGCAAAGGCATCTCCGTTGAGCGAAAACCGAGAGATGTTGTCATTTATGATCTGCATATCGTAGATTTTTCACCTCCCCATGTTAAGTTTTACTTAGAATGTTCCAAGGGAACATATGTGCGGCAAATCGCGGATGATATCGGCACAGAGTTGGGTTGTGGTGCCTGTATCACGCAGATTGAACGGATTAAAGTCGGTCCCTTTCAGATAGAAGATGCGCATCAAATAGAGGGTATAAATGAAAGTTATTTACGGAATTGGGAAGGTTAAGGAAAAGTTTCGAAATCCAATTCTAACAGTCGGTGTTTTTGATGGTGTTCATCGGGGGCATCAAAAATTGATTAAGCATGCTGTCCGGCGGGCAAAAAAAATTAACGGCACGCCGATGTTGATGACATTTTATCCTCATCCCGTCAAAGTTATGCGTCCAGAAAAATATCTTCCGTACATTATTTCCTTGCCATACCGATTAACATTAATTGAGTCCCTGGGAATAAGGGTCTGTATCGTTTTGAAATTTACGAAGAAGATGGCAGCCATTGCTCCAACCAGATTTATCCAGCATTATTTAGAACGCCTGATCGCTCCAAAGGAAATCATCGTCGGTGAAGATTTTTCTTTTGGCTTTAATCGACGGGGGACTGTTGATTTTTTGAAAAGTCAATCAAAGGAATATGCGTTTTCTGTCAAATCATTGAAACCTGTTTTAGTAAAGAGTCCATCCAGATATTCTGGCGGCCTTGCTAAGATCGGCAGCACGCTTATCCGTTATTTGATTGCTGAAGGACGATTGAAAGAAGCCAGGGCTTACCTGGGCCGAAACGTTTCTGTGTTGGGGAAGGTCATGAAAGGCGACGCCCGTGGCAGGATTTTGGGTTTTCCGACGATCAATATTTATCCTGCAGAAGAAGTCGTCCCGCCAAAAGGGGTTTATGCGATCTTGATCACAATTGGTTCTCGGAAGTATGAAGGAATGGCGAATATCGGCGTCAAGCCTACCTTTAAACCGTTCAATCGTCAAATTAATATTGAAGCGCATATTTTCAGTTGGCACAAAAATATTTATGGTGAGCATGTCATTCTGGAATTTATTAAAAAAATGAGAGAAGAGGAGATCTTCGCTTCCCGCAAACACTTGATCCGGCAGCTGCAAAAAGATAAATCAAAAGCGACCGGTATTTTGTCCTCTTCAACATCGTCTTCGTTTTCATCCCTGTCTGTTTCAGCCTTCAGGGCGCTGTGATATTTCTTCTTATGATTTTTATACTCCAGCCATGATCATCCCCTCTTTTTTTGTTTTCTATCCAAAAATATCTGCGGTAATCATCAAACCTGCCATCTCTAACTGTTTGTAACAGGGAGAGAAAAGACAGTTATTCCCCTAAATGTGCATAAATAATGAAATTTTTCTGGTTTTTTGTGTAAATAGATTGTCTACCATATATGGTGTGTTATTGAGCGATATAGTACAAGATATTGTATGGCAACAAGATGCAATAAGTGGACGCTATTTAATGGTTGACAAAATCGTAAAATTTCTGTATATTAGACGCAAAGGTGGGGCGAAGTGGAGAGAAGTGGTAAATTCGCCAAACACACCATTTATTTTTCCATCCTAAGGGACAAACATGTTTTATGGTGAATTTAAACACAGCATTGATGTTAAAGGAAGACTCATCTTACCGTCTAAATTCCGTGAAGTTAGTAAAGAATATGGTATAGAGCGTTTTTTTCTTACCCGTGGGCTCGACAAATGTATTTTCATGTTCTCTGAAAATGAATGGCGTATTCAGGAACAAAAATTCAAAAATATGCCTTTTACTAAACAGCAAGCCCGACATTTTAATCGATTGTTTTTCTCTGGAGCTATTGATGTTATCCCGGATAAGCAGGGTCGTTTTATTATCCCACCCTATTTAAAGGATTATGCGCACATCAATAAAGATACGGTTGTTATTGGCATTTCTAATCGTATTGAGATTTGGGACTCTAAAGGTTGGGCTAATTTTTATGATAACTCAAACTCATCATTTGAAAAAATAGCTGAGGATGTTTTAGATCTTTGATAAAGATAGACACATTTTCATAATAGCCCCTATAGATTGATTCGAATCATATAAATAATGGAAATTATAAAATGAATATTGAGCCTCATGAGGCAAGGGATAATGGTCCGTCACATGCCCCGGTCATGTTGCAAGAGGCCTTAACCTATTTGAATCCCCAACCAGAAGGTATTTTCGTTGATGGGACATTAGGTTTAGGGGGTCATTCAAGAGCCATTTTACAACAGATTGGTCCTAAAGGGCGGTTGATCGGGCTGGATTGCGATGCTTCGGCGATAGAGATTGCAAAGAAGAATTTAATAGATTTTAATAATCAGTGTTTATTTATTCATAGCAATTACCGTGATTTGTGCAAACAATTGCAGGCCCGTCAAATTAAACAAATTGATGGTCTTTTAGTTGATTTAGGTTTATCAAGTTTTCAGATAGACGACCCGGAGCGCGGTTTTAGCTTAAGGTCCATGGGGCCGTTAGATATGCGGATGGATCAATCAGAACAGTTTTCAGCTTTTGATCTTATCCATTCATTATCTGAAAAGGAATTGGACTCGATCTTAGATAATTTTGGACAAGAACGCTGGCATCATCGAATCGCACGTTTACTTGTTGCTCAGAGATCGAAACAGCCTATTGAGACGACACAGGATTTGACACGGATTGTATTAAGCGCGCTACCCGCTAAGCGAAACCGTCAGAAAATACATCCGGCTACGCGAACATTTCAGGCTATTCGCATAGCTGTGAACAGAGAATTAGAGTCGTTAGAAGCATTATTGAAGGAATCAGAATTTTTATTGAAAAAAGGTGGCCGTATCGCGGTTATTTCTTTTCATTCATTAGAAGATCGAATTGTCAAGAATGTATTTAGAGATTGGGGAAAAGAAGGAAAATATCAAGTGCTTTTAAAGAAACCCCTCCGTCCGACAGAAGAGGAAGTCAAACAGAACCCTCGGGCGAGAAGCGCCAGATTAAGAGCAGTCGAAAGGATATAAAATATGCTCATTAAGTTTACGAAAATAATTTTCATCTTTACAACTCTGGCTGTTGTCTATATCAATATGCAGATGAAAATTATCAATCTGGCCTATGAAGGAAAAGATAAAGAGAATGTCATCCGTCAGCTCATTGAAGACAATGGTAATATTACTTTTGATATTTTAACCCTTAAATCCGCTAATCATATTGGGATTAAAATGCTTAGGGAAGATTCTGAGATGAAGTTTGTTGATCCGGAAAATATTGTACGAATATCGACAGAGGAAGAAACCGCTCCTGTTGGAATGATGGAGACTTCAGACTCTAAGAACAACCCTTTATTAAGCCTATTGTCTTTCGGCACTCAGGCTGAAGCACGGCAACCATGAACGTGTCGCATACTTTGCTGACTACATCAACTTGATAGCAATTAATTCTTTAGCAAAAACAACAGGACGGTCGCTATAGAGTTTAAGCCTGCTGGCCAATGGTATGCGATACGCTCATTTGATTTTTTTTATTTCATACAGTCGTTTTGTGTTGTTCCAACGAGCATATCGCAGTCCGGTTATTTTTATTTTGAAGAGAGTTTTCCTTCTGCATCTTCAGGACGTATCGTAACTCCTCATCCCGTAGAGCAACATATTCATAACTTAATTGAAGATTGAGCTTTTAAAAGCATATAATATTTATTAACAGCAGGGGTGGGTGCTTTTGCTGATTACCAACCGATTTTAACCAATACATTGAAAAAAAGTGTTAATTCGTAAGCACGTATTAAGGTTTATTTTTATATACGTTGGCTTGATCGCTTTCTTGATTTTTTTTGGGATTAAGCTGGCCTTAATACAGGTGTTTCATGCCGAACATCTAGCAATTATAGCAAAGAAACAACACAATCATTTTATCGAAATCGAACCGATCCGAGGAAGCATCCTCGACAGGAACTCCCGTTTATTAGCGTTTAATGTCTCCGTCTATTCCCTGTTTGCTAACCCGAGAATGATGAGTGCGCAAGATAAGCAGAAAATGCTTGAAGTTCTTCCGGGGACATTGAATATCAGTCCCCGGCATATTCAACAGCGATTAAATAAAGATAAATTGTTTGTTTGGATCAAAAGAAAGTTGAGTGTGGACATTGTTGACCGAATTAAGTCTTTTAATATTAAGAAATTGGGTTTTAGAAAGGAAAGCAAGCGCTTCTATCCTAATGGGCAATTAGCCGCTCACATTATAGGTTTTGCGGGTATTGACAATCAAGGGTTAGAAGGTTTGGAACTGAGTTACAATAGCCAGCTTGAGGGAGAATCTGGTTGGGTTAATTTTTTGCGTGATGCCCATCAAAAAGAGTTATTGCTGGATAATAACTTTTTACCTCCCCGGCATGGATTTCATCTTGTGTTGACTATTGATGAAACCATTCAATATTTAGCTGAGAAATCTTTAAAAGCAGTTTTTGAGAAATACAAGGCGATTGCAGCGAGCATTGTCGTGATTGACGTAAAGACCGGCGAGATTTTAGCCCTAGCCAACGAACCAACATATGACTTGCAGAATGTTAGAACGAGTGAATTGGCGCATCGGACGAACCGGGCGGTTAGTTTTGTATATGAACCGGGTTCTGTTTTCAAGTTTGTGGCCGCCGCTGCTGCTTTAGAAGAGAGGATTTTTTCCGAAACAGATAAAATATATTGTGAAAATGGGAAATACCGCGTTGGTAATCATATTTTACATGATCATCGGCCGCATGCTACGCTAACGTTTCGGGAAGTGATCGAAGTCTCAAGTAATATCGGCGTCACGAAAATAGCAGAAAAGATCGGTCCGAATATCTTTTATAAATACGCGAAACGTTTTCGGTTTGGCCAAAAAACAAATATCGACTTGCTCGGGGAAGTGGGCGGAAATTTAAAACCTCCGGCTCGTTGGTCAAAAACATCCATCGGCGCAATCCCCATCGGGCACGAAGTGACTGTGACGCCATTGCAATTGGCCTGCGCGTTGGGCGCGGTCGCAAATGACGGCTTGCTCATGAAACCCTATATTGTAAAATATATTAAAGACAATCAAGACCAAATTATCAAAGGGAATAAACCTCAAGTTGTCGGCCGTGTCATTAGTTCAGATACAGCCCGCCGTTTAAGGGCTATTTTAACTGGTGTTGTGGACGAGGGGACAGGGAAAAATGCCCGGATCGATGGCGTTAAAGTTGCGGGGAAGACCGGAACAGCCCAGAAGGTCATTGATAAGAAATATTCTCATAGTAAATTTGTAGCGTCCTTCATTGGATTTGCTCCGTCGGACAATCCACGTATTGCCGCTGTTGTTATGGTTGATGAACCACGTCCCCAATATTACGGAGGAACCGTGGCTGCCCCGGTTTTTAAAGAAGTTGTTGAGAACACATTAAAATATTTAGAGTTAAATCGCTGATGAAACTGAATCAAGTCTTGAAGAAAACTCCGTGGGAACACATCCCTCATCCATATACGGATTGGGATATTCCCGGCATCAAATGTGACTCCCGCCAGGTTCAGTCCGGGGACCTATTTGTTGCATTGATCGGTCGTCATCTAGACGGCCACAAGTTTATTCAACAGGCCCTCAGCAAGGGGGCGCGCGTGATTATTTTATCAGACAGGAAGGCGGGGATGTATCAGTCGCAAGGGGATGTTTTATTTCTCGGGGCTCCTGATCCTCGTCCATATCTGGGGATGATTGCGAATAATTTTTATCAAACGTCTACCCAAAACATTAAAGTGATCGGTGTAACGGGAACAAACGGCAAGACAACAATCACATATCTCATTGAATCCATATTAAGAGCGTATGGTCAAGAAGCCGGCCTGATCGGAACGATCAAACATAAGATCGGAGCGAATGAGTTTGTCGCCCGCAACACAACCCCGGGGGTGCTGGAAAACCATCATTATTTGAGTTTATTGTCTCAACAAAAAGTGCCGTATTGTTTAATGGAGGTTTCGTCGCACGCTTTGGATCAGGGCCGTGTTGATCAAATAGATTTTGATACGGCGGTATACACAAATTTAACGAGCGAACACCTGGATTATCACGCAGATATGGATGCTTATTTTGAAGCGAAGGCAAAATTGTTTCAGCAATTAAGCCCGGACAGTTTTGCCGTGATCAATAAAGATGATGACTATTCCGCCCGGATGTTAAAGGAGACACAAGCGCAGGTTTTTACGTATGGGTGTCATCGCCAGGCAGATTTTCAGGCTCAAGACATTGAGTTGGATGTCAGCGGGATATCGTTTCAGTTAAAGACCGATAAGGGGTTGGTCTCCTTCCGGTCGTCATTGTTTGGATCTTTCAACGTTTATAATATCCTTGCGGCGATAGCTGTTGGCCTTATTGAAGGAGTGTCGATGGATTTGATTGTTCAATCGATTCGTCAAGTCGAAGGCATTCCCGGCCGAATGCAGCGCGTGCAACATGACCGGGATTTTTTTATTTTTATTGATTATGCCCATACACAGGACGCGTTAAGGAATGTGCTAGAGAATATTCGAAGGGTCTGCAAGCGGCGCATTATCCTTGTTTTTGGATGTGGCGGTGACCGGGACCGGTCAAAACGCGCTCCCATGGGAACGGTGGCTAGCCGTTTGGCTGATTATGTTTATGTTACGAATGATAATCCGCGCACGGAAGACCCAGAAAAAATTATCCGGGATATTATTCCAGGGCTTGAAAATGATGACTATGAAATAGTCATTGATCGAAAACAAGCGATTGAAAAGGCTTTGTGCGAGGCAAAGAAGGATGATGTGCTTCTTATTGCCGGCAAAGGTCATGAAACATATCAAATTGTTCATCAAGAATACCGGGAATTTAATGAATCAAAAATTATTCAGGATATATTAGAAAAGACGAATGCCCCAGAAATGTGAGGAGTTTGTTGTGTTGACATTGCGTGTTGATACGATAGCTAAAATTGTAAAAGGTCAATTGACTGCGGGATCCGGTCCCGAATGCCCCGAAGGCATTTCGATCAACACACGAACAATCAAAAAGGGTGAAATTTTTATTGCTGTTCCAGGTAAACGATATGATGGCCATCGATTTATTTATCAGGCGATCGAAAAGGGGGCCAGCGCATTGATTGTTCATAAAAGGATCAAGAAAAAATCCTGCAAGATTCCTGTTGTGACAGTTGATAATACTGTTGCGGCTTTAGGGCATTTAGCCGCGTATTACAGACGGCAATTTCAGATCCCTATTATCGCAGTCACAGGCAGCGCAGGTAAAACAAGTACAAAGGAGTTGATCGCCAGTGTTTTAAGTCAGAAATTTAATGTTTTAAAGAATGAAAGATCAGAAAATAATCATTTTGGTGTTCCTTTAACATTATTAAAATTGACCCACAAACATCACGTGGCCGTGCTCGAAGTCGGTACCAGCCAGAAAGGCGATATCTCTTGCCTGGGTCAAATTATCAAACCGGATATGCTTGTTTTTACGAATATCGGGGCATCCCATCTGGAAGGATTAGGTTCGATCAGAGGGGTGTTTAATGAGAAGAAAAGTCTAATAAAATTTTTAACCAAAAAAGGGCAGATGATACTCAATTTAGATGACATGTATCTTAAGAAATTGGTGGGGCAGGCGCCTTCCGTATCGAAAATGACCTATGCTGTTCAACAAAAGGCCGATTTTCAAGCCAAGAATTTAAATTTTGACAATAACAACCGTATCCAGTTTAAAGTCAATCGAGAGTTGTTTACCTTGCCGACACCGGCCTATCATCAGGTTTATAACGCATTGGCTGCGATTGCTGTCGGCCGTCATTTTGGTTTGACGTTATCTGATATCAATAAGGGATTGAAGACGTCGCTGCATTGTTCTGGACGCCAGAAGATACAATCTATTGGAGGAGTTACGATCATTGATGATACGTATAACTCCAATCCCCTTTCCTTCAGGAGCTCCATCAATTCCTTGAACACGATCCATGCAAAGGGCAAGAAAATTTTAGTCGGTGGAGATATGCTGGAGTTAGGAGAATTATCTGAAAAGTGGCATAGGCAGATCGGCAAGGACATTCTCCACTCATCGATTGATGTCTTCATCGGTTTTGGGAGAAATGCGCGCTTTATCTATGATGAATGTTGCCGTGACGGAGATAAAGTGCTGGCAAAATCATTTGTTTACCTGCATTATTTACATCGTTTTTTAGCTAAAATTATTCAGCCCGGGGACATTGTCCTCATTAAAGGTTCGCGGGGAATGCATTTGGAAAGGACTGTTAACTTCTTGGAAGAGAATTTGTCTCAATCACGAAAATGATGGGTTTATGATTTTATTTTAGAATATGCGTGAGTTCATATTCGGCTAATTATATAATAAATTATACTAAATCCAATAATGAATTGTTCTATTTCAATTCTGAAAAGCAGAATCGGTTTTGGTATGACATATACGAAGTGAGGATAAATGTTTTACTATTTAGCAGAATTTAAAGATTTTTTCTTTGGATTTAATGTTTTTCGATACATTACCTTTCGCGCCGGCATGGCTGCTGTGACAACGTTTCTTTGCTGTGTCATATTAGGTCCTTTTTTTATAAGAAAATTACGAAAATGGAATATCGGTGAGAACGCAAAACGAGATGATTGTCCGACCCTCAATTCTTTTCATGATACGAAAGAGGGCACGCCGACCATGGGCGGGATTCTGATCGTCAGTAGCATTTTGTTTTCTGTCCTGCTTTGGGCCCAGTTAAATAATCGATATATCATTCTGACGATGATCACATGTTTGTTCCTGGCGATTCTGGGATTTATTGATGATTATGTGAAACTTAATCCGCGGTTTGAGAAAAGGGGGCTCAGCAAAAAAACGAAACTTATTTGGCAAGTCTTGATCGGTTGTTTTATTGGTTCCTATGTCTTTTTTAACCCGGATACATCTCCAGAGCTGCGGTTTCCTTTTATGAAAAACTTAGTTGTAAATTTGTGGATTTTTTATATCCCTTTTGTGGCTGTGATCGTCATCGGCACGTCTAATGCCGTCAATTTGACAGACGGGCTGGACGGCCTGGCCATCGGCTGTGTGTTGATCGTGAGCCTGACATTAGCCATCATAAGCTACATAACGGGTCATCTGCATTTTAGCCAATATCTTTTTATCCCGTATGTTCCCGGCACAGGGGAATTATCGATTTTTTGCATGGCGATTGTCGGAGCGAGTCTGGGCTTTCTTTGGTTCAATTGTCACCCGGCTTCTGTTTTTATGGGGGATGTCGGTTCCTTGTCCTTAGGTGGTACGTTAGGTGTTATTGCCGTCTTTACTAAAAAAGAATTATTGCTGGTTCTTTTAGGCGGCATATTTGTGATTGAAGCATTATCTGTCATCATGCAGGTCGCTTCTTTTAAACTGAGGGGGAAGCGTATTTTCAAGATGTCTCCATTGCATCATCATCTTCAATTATCCGGATGGAAAGAATCTAAAATTATTATCCGATTTTGGATTATTGCCATTATATTAGCCCTCCTGACCTTAACAACATTAAAAATTAGGTGAGACAGTACGTTTTTATATTTTGTAGGATGGATATTAAAGGAAAGAAAATTACAATCATTGGTGGGAAGCGAAGCGGTCAAGCTGTGGCCCGTTTGATTATTGCTCAGGAGGGGATTGTTTTTTTGAGCGACCAACAGGGTATGACGGCCTATACGAAAGATTTCATCACTTGGGCACAATCGCATGATGTGACTTTTGATATGGAGGGTCATGACAAGTCTATGATCCAGAAAAGTGATGTGGTCGTTTTAAGTCCAGGTGTTCCCGTAAATGCCGTGGTTGTTGATTGGGCCCGGCAGGCGGATATCCCTGTTTTAGGTGAGATAGAGTTTTCTTATCAATTTTGTCGAGCCCCGGTGATTGCTGTCACGGGGAGCAATGGCAAAACAACTGTGTCGACGTTGACTTATCAAGTCCTTAAGTCTTCCGGTTATAACGTGCAGCTTTGCGGAAATATTGGCGCGCCGTTCGCTGATTATGTCGGGCAGAGTTCAAAGTTGGACTATGTTGTTTTAGAACTCAGTTCTTTTCAATTGGAATCTTTATTAAACGCTGATTCTAAGTATTTTTATCCTGCTGGTTATAAGGGGCTTTCATTTAAAGGTTTTTGTCCGCATATTGCCGTTTTTTTAAATTTTAGCCAAAATCATTTGGACCGCCATAAAGATTTAGCGGAATATTTTGATGCAAAAAGAAAGATATTCAGGAATCAGACAAAGGAGCAATTTGCTGTGCTCAATGCTCAGGATGGGAGTAGCGGGCGGTTAAGCGGATGTCTTTCCTCAACGATCAGATATTTTAATCATTCTTCATCGAAGAAAGAATCGGACATGAAGAATCCTAACTTCCGGACTGTCAGAGTGGTTGCGGATATCGTTGGGATCAATCATGAACGGTGCCTGGATGTTTTTAGGCGCTTTAAAGGGGTCGAGCATCGGATGGAATTTGTTCGGGAAAGAAACGGAGTGAAATACATTAATGATTCTAAGGCGACCACCGTCGCTTCAGGGCGATGGGCTCTTAACAATATTCATGCTCCCATCATTATGATTTGTGGGGGTAAAGATAAGAATTTAGATTTTACCGTTATTAAAGTAGATATCGCTCGTCAGGTAAAGAAAATTTATGTGATTGGAGAGGCGAAAGACAAAATCAGGCGTGCATATAAAGATATCCTCAATGTTGTTTCGTGCTCTTCTTTGGAAGAAGCCGTTTCTTTGGCCAGCCAGACCGCAAGGGAAGGGGATTATGTCCTTTTTTGTCCCATGTGTGCGAGCTTTGATATGTTTGATAATTTTGAACACCGTGGAAAAGTTTATAAGAAGATTGTGACGCAATTAAAATGACCGTCGACCCGTAACTAATCTGAAAAAAAATTTATGAAAAATATAAGAATTTCCATTGCTGCTATAACCATGATGCTTATTAGTTTTGGGATTATTATGGTTTATAGTTCAAGCGGTGTGTATGCCTTAAAATATTTTCAGGATGCGTCGTATTTTTTGAACCGTCATTTGTTTTTTTTATTTGTCGGCAGTGTGTTGAGTTTATTTATTCTGGCCGTTGATTATCATCGGTTAAGAAATTTTGCTAAGCCTTTGATGATTTGTACGATTGTTATGCTGGTGCTTGTCCTGGTTCCTGGTATCGGCCGTGCTAGCTTTGGTGCCCGTCGGTGGTTCAAGTTTGGACCGGTTAATTTCCAGCCGTCAGAGTTTGCGAAGATAACACTCACGATTTATTTATCTGACTTTCTTGCGCGCAAGAAGGGGCGGATTATTAGTTTCTGGAATGGTTTTCTACCGGCAATTCTTGTTGTCGGTCTGGTTTGTCTGTTAGTCGTGAAGCAACCTGATCTGGGGAATTCTTTACTGCTAGGTAGTATTGCCATGATTCTTCTATTTGTTTCCGGGGCACGGATAAGACATATATCGACCTTAATTCTGATGGCTCTACCTGTCTTGTATTTTTTGGTTGTCCGGGTTCCCTATCGTATGCGCCGGATTACGGCATTTATTGACCCGTGGCAAGACAGCCAGGGGGCGGGCTTTCAGCTTTCTCAGTCGCAGATTGCCCTTGGTTCAGGCGGTATTTTTGGTGTGGGATTAGGCAGGAGTGTTCAGAAAATGTTTTATTTACCGGCTGCTCATACAGATTTTATCTTATCGATTATTGGAGAAGAACTGGGTTTGGTCGGCACTTTAGTGGTCGTTTTGCTGTTCATTGCTTTGATTCTTCAGGGGGCAAGAATCATTAAGCGGACGCGGGACCCTTTTGGATATTACCTGGCTTGTGGCATTATAGCGATGATCGGGTTGCAGGCCCTGGTCAATATCGGTGTCAGCATCGGGGCGTTGCCGACCAAAGGATTGCCATTACCGTTTATCAGTTATGGGGGATCGGCCCTGGTTTTCAATATGATGGCCATTGCCCTATTATTAAATATTTCCCGGATGGAAGACACGTGATGATCATTAATAGACAAAGTCAGAAAGACATAAATGCATGAAGATTGTTATCGGCGCCGGTGGAACAGGCGGACATCTGATCCCCGCAATAGTATTAGCCAAACATTTGAGACGTTTAGGGCATGATATTTCCTTTGTTGGGGCGGCAAAATCAGATGGATCCTTAATCACAAAGAGTGGTTTTATTTATTACCGGGTCGCGGGGGAAGGCTTTCAGTCCCGGCGTTGGTTGAATAGAACTTATGTCGTGTTCACTCTTTTCAAAGGGCTATTGTCCTCTGTATCGATTTTGCGCCATCTTAAGCCGCAGGTTCTGATCGGATTTGGGGGCTATGGTTCCATCCCTGCTGTTTTAGGGGGGCGGTTGTTAAGAATTCCTTGTATGATCCATGAACAAAATGTGATTCCTGGAAAGGCCAACCGGCTTTTAGTTAAGTTTGTTCAAGGGATCGCAATCAGCTTTGCGCAAACGGCAGAGCATATTAACGGGGCAAAGGTCATTGTGACGGGTTGTCCGTGCCATGCGGATGAATGCGATGGGGTCTCAGACAAAAAAGGGTTATATCAATTCTTCAAGTTATCACCGGATAAGCCTACGATTCTGGTCTTTGGGGGTAGTCAAGGCAGTCACTTTATCAACAAAATGTTTTTAGAAACAATAGCCGATGTCCACAAAGAAAAAGGTGTTCAAGTCATTCATATTTCTGGAACGGACGACTATCCCTGGTTGAAGAAGGCTTATGATGAAAATGGAATTCCAGTTGCTTTATTCTCATTCTTCGATAAAATGAATGATGCTTATGGCGTTGCC
This sequence comes from Candidatus Omnitrophota bacterium, assembly GCA_021108075.1. Taxonomy (GTDB): domain Bacteria; phylum Omnitrophota; class Gorgyraeia; order Zapsychrales; family Zapsychraceae; genus JAIORP01. The sequence goes on from JAIORP010000029.1 coordinate 72,063, forward strand.
GATGTCATTGTTGCCAGAGCGGGTGCAGTTACTGTTTCAGAGATCTTAAGTTTTAATAAATCCGCGCTTCTTATCCCGTATCCTTATGCTGCCGAAGGACATCAGAAAATGAATGGATTAGTCCTGGAACGTAAGGGGCTGGGAAAAGTTTTAGAAGAAAAAGATATAACGGAAGAATCTTTTAAAGAACATCTCTTCGTTTTGCTAGACAAACACGTTCAAAGGGAAATTTCTGATGTCAATCAAGGGTTTAACACCCGTCATCCGGTCGAATTATTATCGACAGCATTATTATCACTGGTAAAAAGTAAATCATAAATGAAATATAAAAATTTATTACTATTAATAATATTTAATTTTTACTTTATTACTGCTTCTAGTATTACATGGAGCCTGGAGGCAAAGAAGTGGACTGAGCACAAGAGCGAGCATTTTATTATTTATTACAGAACTGCACCAAAAGATTTTGTTAAGACGGTTGAGAAGTCAGCTGAAATATATTACAAAGAGATTACAAGGAATTTGGGTTTTAACCGTTTTCATAGCTGGACCTGGGACCGTCGCGCTAAGATATATATTTATGACGATAAGGAGGATTATCACCAATCCGGAAAATTTGAATGGTCTCATGGTGTGGCTTTTTCAAGGGCCAAAGTTATTGAAACGTATCCATCCGCACACGGTTTTTTTGACACCATCCTGCCCCATGAAATCGGGCATATTATTTTTAGGGAGTTTGTTGGTTTTCGGGCAAGAATTCCAACCTGGTTCGAAGAAGGTGTTGCCATGAATCAAGAAAAAGCCAAAAGATGGGGAGCAGACAAAGTCGTTGCTAAGGCGATTGCTGATGAGACGTTTATTCCTTTGACGGACTTGAGTCAAGTCCACCTTAACCGGTTTACGAGTAAAGACACCGTTAAATTGTTTTATGCGGAGTCTGCTTCAATTGTCAGTTTTATGATCAATAAAGGCGGCAAACATAAATTTGTCCGTTTTTGTCGAAAATTGAAAGATGGTGACCCTTTTGAATGGGTCTTTGAGAAAGTTTATTTGCAATATCGTTCAATAGAAAGATTGAATAAATCTTGGGTAAAATATTTACAGGATCAATAAATGAAGAAACATTATCATTTTGTCGGTATCGGTGGTGTCGGTATGGGCGCGATAGCGAAACTGTTGCTTGCAAAAGGTCAGCACGTTAGCGGTTCAGATATCAGATGGAATAAAATTACCAATGAATTAAAAGTCAAAGGTGCGAAAATATACAGAGGGCATGATTATTTTAACTTGGAAGGAGTAGACTGTGTTGTCGTCTCTACGGCGATTCATCAAGATAACCCGGAATTATTAGCCGCGCGCCAAAAAAAAATCCCGATTTATCATCGGGCTGAGTTGCTGGCCGAAATTATGAAGCAATATACATCCATCGCTGTATCCGGAGCGCATGGTAAAACCACAACATCCGCGATGATTGCGAACGCGCTTTGTGCCGTGGGGTGTGATCCTCAGGTTGTTATTGGCGGGATTGTTGATAACAAAGAATCTTTGGCCAGGTCAGGTAAAGGCAAATATTTTGTCGCGGAACTCGACGAGAGTGACGGTTCTTTTCTTCAGTTTTATCCAATGTATTCCATTATTACGAACATCGACTTGGAACATCTGGATTTTTATAAAGACTGGGATCACGTCATTAAAGTGTACCGGATGTTTGTTCATCAGACGCAACCAGGGGGTTTGGTTATTGCAAACGGCGATGACAAAAAATTAAGGCAGATACTGCAAAAGAGTGATGTAACATTTGTCACCTATGGATTTAATCCGTATAATCAAGTGACGGCAAAGAATATCAAATTTGATAACTTTCAAAGCAGTTTTGACTGTTTTGTCCAGGGCGAGAATAAGGGCCGTGTCGTTCTGAATGTTCCCGGTCAATATAACATTTCAAATGCCTTGGCTTGTTTAACGTTTACGACATCATTGTCTCTGGATTTCAATAAGGTGAGTGAAAGTTTGGCCAATTATAAGGGCGTTCAACGTCGTTTTCAATTGATTGGAAAGGTTGAGGATGTTGTGATCGTCGATGACTATGCGCATCATCCGACGGAAATCAGAGCAACCCTCGAAGCAGTTAAACGGTTCCAGCGCAAAAGAGCGATTATTCTCTTTCAGCCGCATCGTTATTCCCGTTTTCACTTATTATTTAATGATTTTGCAGAAAGTCTCAGCGATTGTGATTATCTCATTGTAACAGATATATATGCTGCCAGTGAAAATCCTATTGAGGGATTGTCTTCTTTTAAATTTGCGGAATTCATTAAGCAGATAACCAAACGGAAAGTTGTTTATTTGCCGAAAGACAAGATTATTCCGCATTTGTTAGACATCATTCAGCCTGGAGACTTGATTTTATCCCTGGGCGCGGGAGATATTACGCATATAGCACATGAATTTGTCCAGCGGTTAAAAAATTGGTATGCGAATCAGGTGCGCATACGTTTATAAGGTTCCCGTGTGATTTTTAATCCAATAAAATATGGCTGTATAGGTGTCCTGATGGGAGGCCGATCATCCGAACGCGAAATTTCTTTAAAATCGGGAGATGGTATTCTTCAAGCTTTACTATCCTGCGGGTGTCAGGCTGTGGGTATTGATTTAACGTCGATAGACGTGTCACAAGTCAAGGAGACGATTGCTTGCGCACACATTGACATGGCGTTCATTGCCTTGCATGGGTTTTTTGGTGAGGATGGCCAGATTCAGAGAGTTCTTGATGAAATGGCGATACCTTATACGGGCGCTGGATCTGACGCGAGTCACCATGCTTTTGATAAATGTCTCACCAAAAATATCTGCCAAGAATCAAATATTATGACACCCGGGGACATGACCATTAACAAAGGTCAGGGTAGACCTATCCGGGATATTTTAAAGACCCTGGAAAAATTCCCTGTTGTCGTGAAGCCGCCCCGGGAAGGATCAAGTATTGGCGTCAGCATTGTTGAGCATGGACAAGATTTGTTGCCCGCACTAAATATCGCCTGGCAATACGGTCCGGACGCTATTGTTGAAGAATTTATTAAAGGACGTGAGATGACCGTCGGTGTTGTTGGTTCTGAGGCCCTGCCTGTTGTGGAAATTCAACCCGCTAAAGATTTTTATAATTACAAAGCAAAATATACAGAGGGAATGACAGAATATATTGTTCCGGCCCGCTTGACCGAAGACAAGACGGAAGAAATGCAACATGCCGCGTTAAAAGCCTGTCAGTCCGTGGACTGCCTGGACTTGTCCAGGGTCGACTTTATTCTGTCGGAAGATTTCGTCCCGTACCTGCTGGAAATAAATACTATTCCTGGTTTTACTGGAACAAGCTTGTTGCCCAGGGCGGCCAGACAAAGTGGATTAAATTATTCTCAATTATGTCTAAAAATATTAGATTTAGCCTATGCCAAGAAAAAAGAAGAAAAAAATTTCTCCGTTATTAATTAGAATTCTGTTCATCGGCGCAATTGGTTTGATGTGTGTGGGTTCTGTGTACTATGGTGTTAAGCATTTTTTTACAGAGGCCGCCTATTTTGATATCGATGATGTTGTTGTCGATCAATCGGTGCTTTTTATTCATGCGGGGGATTTCTCCCGGGTGAAGGGGAAGAATATTTTTATGGTTGATATTAAACAGATCCATGAACGTATAACCCGGCGTTATCCGCAAGTGAAAGACTTGAAAATTTTACGGCAGTTCCCCAACCGAATTTTTATTACGGCTGAACAACGGATGCCTTTCGTTCAAATCAAAAATCATTCACAGGTCTTAACACTGGATGAATATGCCATCATTATATCGACCACGAGCAAGCAAAATGATAAGTTGCCCCTCGTCATTTGTCCGTCATTAAAGAAAACAAAAATAAGACCTGGCGTGTCTTTGAAAATAAAAGAGATAAAGACGGCTTTGTCTATTATCCGTTTTTTTCGTTCAACTCGACAGCTTTCTATTTATTCCATTAAGAAAGTTGATGTCAGAAATTTATCCAAGATTATGTTAGAGCTAACGAACGACCTGGTCATCATTTTAGATTGGGATCAGCTCCATCATAAGATTAAAATACTTGGATTGCTTTTGGCTCAAGGGAAGATTGATATCAGTCAAACCAAATACATTGATGTTCGTTCAAAGGACCCGGTCATTAGAACGAAGTAAGATTGATCAAATTATTAAGCGAGATAGTATGTTTCAAGAAAAAATTGTTTGTGGTTTAGACTTAGGGAGCCAATGCATCAAAGCAGGGTTGCTGAGAATTAAAGATCCCCGGCGTCCAGACCTCGTCGGCGTATGCGAAAACAAAGTCTATGGATTTAAGGATTTTTCTGTTTTGGACTTGGGCGAATTGTCAGAATGTGTTCATTTATTAGTCAATCAATTATCTAAGAAAACAGGTTATTCGATCAAAGATGTTCAACTAGGGATATGTAGTGGCTTAGCGGAATTAAGGGAAGCCAATACGGTCATTCCCCTGGTTGATCGAGGGAACAAAGTCATTGCCAAACGTGACATAAAGAGAGTTAATACTCAAGCGCGTCTGCTCGGAGTGAATATGGAAGAAGAAATTTTACATGAGGTGTCTCATTACTATCGAGTTGATGATGTGAATTTTGCCAGGAATCCTTTAGGCCTTTATGGTCGAAAGCTGGGAGTATATTCTACGATGATCGTTTCAGATAGTAGCCGTTTGCAGAATATCATTAAAGCGATTCATCAGGCCGGTTATGACACCTCACACATTTTTTTGAGTTCTTATGCCGCATCAGAAGTGGTCTTAGCGGAACAGGACCGTCAGGAAGGAGTGGCCTTGGTTGACATTGGCGCGACTCAAACCACATTGCTCGTTTTTAAAGAACGTCATCTGAGGGTATTTAAAAAGATTCATATCGGGGGCAATGATTTTACAAAGAACATTGCCAACACGCTTAATCTATCATTTGACTTAGCAGAAGAGATTAAAAAATCATATGCGAGTGTTTTGAAAGAAGAAAATCAGCAAGGCGAAGAAATTTTAGTTAAGAAAGATGACACATATTTACCTGTCAAGAAAGAAAGGATCAATACGGCAATAGAGACCGTTATTAAACGGCTTGTCCATAGTATTTTTTCTTTGATCGAAACAACTGGTTTTGCCGATCAGCTGAACAACGGGATGGTGGTCATCGGTGGCGGGAGCATGCTCCCTGGTTTGATCGAAAAGATCGGTCAGGGCATAAATGTTCCGGTTCAATCAGGTCAAATACAATTAAACGCAACGAAGAAATTAAGCAATACAGCCTTGTTTTCTTCTGTGGTCGGGCTTGCGCATATGAGCTTTAACACGGATTATAAGGTTGACCAGGCTTACCAAGAACCCACAAGTTTTTTGAATTCGGTAACAAATAGAATCTGTGAATTGTATCAAGACTATTTTTAAGAAGAGCCTATCCGCATGGCAAAAAAATTGGACGGACATTTTATTCCCGGCGGGAACCCCGCCTGTGAAGGCTGGGATGAGATCTACAGCTAGGAGCTTGTCCGAGAACTAGTTATTTCAAAGGACAACCTTGTTAAAAAACATAAAAA
>JAIORP010000100.1 GCA_021108075.1 Candidatus Omnitrophota bacterium
AATTTAGAAGTAACGGATTCTACAAATAAAAACTAGTTCTCGGACAAGCTCCTAGGAGGCTGTCCGAGAATAGATTTTTTGTTCAGATCAAGGCGCGAGACGACAGAAAACCGCAGGTGTACATGTGTACGTTGAGGATTTTTTGGAGTTTTGCAACGTAGAACTGGATAAAAAGATCATTCTCGGACAGCCTCCTAGTGCAATAACAAATTGATTTTTGCGCTAAAGGGGTGCTCAGTCCCGCCGAAGGGGGATGAGTCTTCCTATCGGAAGGGGTTCGCTTATGAAAAAATTAATTTTTCGGCTTCATCAGAAACGCATTACTTTTGTAGAAGTTATTGATTTTCTTAAACAAATGCTTAAGCATCATAAATATCGAAATGTCGTAGTGGTCATGGATCAAGCCAGACCACATGTATCACAAAGAACACAGTTGTTTATCAATATCAAAGAACAAAAAAGATTGCATGTTTTTTATTTGCCTTTTCGTTCGCCTGATTTGAATCCAGATGAACAGGTCTGGAATCATTTAAAACATCAAGAACTCAAAGGCAATGCATCCAGAACAAAAGAAGAGCTCAAAAATTTGACTATCAGGAAGCTTCATGGAATGTCCAGGAAACCAGAATTGTTGAATGGCATTTTCTTCAGATCGTGCAGGGCAAGCTTTTTAAACTAAGCAACCTGTAAATATTTCCCGTCGGATTATTGATAGCGTTCGCTATTTTCAGTGTATTTTTAGCAAGCCGTTCCGTCGAGGAATATTGCAGATTTTTTGGAATCATCTATAACAGTAAGTATCGGGGGTGTGAACCCATTGGGCTTTATTTTTTTTCTTCAGTGAAAACGGTATATAACAAATGGAAATTTTGCAGCGGCTACACGGGTTTTGCTGTATGAAAAGGAGTGACATTCCTGAGGATAAACCCATGCCTCCGATGGGCAGGAAGAATTTTTTATTTTTCGGATTGGCGGTGTCTGTTTCTAAGCCGCAGGATATTGTAATTGACATCTTTCATGATATTCTTTTGGCGTTGTAGAACATTGAAGATGTAAAGCAGCCAAAAAGAATTCAAGATCATAACGATGACCAGGATGGTTGTGTTAATGGTTTGAGCAATTAATATGCGCTGTAAAATCGATTCTTTAACGATTTCAAAATTTACGTCAATGACGCGTAAGACATTAATGAACCAAATTACAAAGATAATGACAAGAACCATCTGGAAAAACATAAAGTAAAAATGTCGCATCATCCAGCGTGCGATGATATTATCAACGTATCGAACTTTTTTCATGAAATCTTGATATGTCATTTCAAACTCCTTTTTAAAGTATTTTACTCAAGATCTTGTATAACGCAATATAAATTCTCAAGAAAGATTGATGTGTTGATTTGACGTCAATCAGGAGCGGCAGGCGATGGGGAAGAAAATTTTGATCATAGATGACGACCGTTTAAACACCACGATAGTCAAGTTTCGGTTGTCTGAACAGAACTATGATGTTGATATTGCCATTAATGGCTTTGATGGGCTTGAAAAGATTAAGCAATCCCGTCCGGACTTGATTGTTTTAGATATTCGAATGCCACGAATGAATGGGTATGAGTTTATGCAGGAGCTGATCACCAATCAGGCGGAAGATAGAATTCCTGTTATTATGTTAACGGCAGATGAAACAATGCAGGATATTTTTCAAGCTGAAGGTGTCATTGGCTATTATGTCAAACCTGTTGATATGGAATCGTTTTTATCACAAATTAAAGACTATTTGAAGCCAGAGGAAGACGGGGATGCTTAATTCATTGGGCACACATGCTCCTTTAAAGACATTTATTTTTTTACATGCGTTAGTATTGATCGGCTGCAGTAGTTCCCAATACTCCGGCAAAGTTATTGCCGCGGGATCTCAAAAATATCCCCTGTCCTTAATAGAGAAACTCTATCAGGGAGACTCTCTGCCCGAACCGAGTTTTGAACTCTCGGATGTGGGCGTACGCACCGTTCTGGATTATAGCAGGTATGGTCGTTTTGAGAATCCCGGTACAATAGATTATAAATACGTCGTCGAGGATGAAGCAAAATTAAAAAAAGACATCGGAGCAGGAATATTCCCCAATGAGATAGCTCTAAAAAGGGACCCGATGTATCAGCGGATGGCTCAACAGGGGCTGTTAAAGGTCGGACATTGGGAGGTGTTGATGGACAGAAATAAGCGCCGCGCGTTTTATGTCTGGACTTTTGCTTCGGAGGATCCAGGTGTGCGGACGTATTTTACCGGACAAATCCTTGAAGAAGCTGGTTACATTCTTCCGGCTTTGAAAGCGTATTACGCTGCCATTGTTCATTTCCCCCGCTCGGTTTGTTGGGCGGCGGATGGCTCTTTTGTTTGGTATATTGCCCCGGCTGCATATGCGAAGATATCAAGGATATGCCGGGACTATCCTCAGTTGGATTTAGATTACGAGGACTTCTCGTTTGATATCAAGAATGGCAAAGATACGAATTTAAAAAATGACAGGATAAAAATAAACCCTGGCCGGTTTATCCGGACTAGCTATTCAGATAAAATTAATGACCTGATTGATGTGTCAATTTTGAGCGTCAAACAAAAAAGAGGACGGGGCAAAGTCCAGCTTGTCCAATATGAAAATCGTCATTGGCAGATGCTGGTCGGTGGCGAACCATTTTTTGTTAGAGGGGTGACCTACAATCCCACGAAAGTGGATATCGGCCCGCATACGGATGGCAATTTTCTAGACCGTTGGATGTTTGCTGACCAGGATGAGAATGGCAGGATTGATTCAGCTTATGATGCCTGGGTTGATGTTAATCAGAACGGGAAAAAGGACCATGATGAGAAAGCGGTCGGTGATTTTCAGTTGCTCAAAGAGATGGGGGTGAATGCTATTCGGTGGTATGCGCCGAATAATCCGGTAACGGCATATGCCCCGGATTTGGTTAATAAAGAATTGTTTCGTGAACTGCATCGTCAATTTGGCATTTACGTTATCGTCGGTGATTTTTTGGGGGCATACACAATTGGATCAGGTGCTGATTGGCACACCGGAACAGATTATACAGACCCGGCACAACGAAAGAAAATGAAGGAGGTTGTTCGAGCCAAGGTGATTGATCTTAAAGATGAGCCTTTTGTTTTGATGTGGCTTTTAGGTAATGAGAATAATATGCCCCTCGAGGATAAAGGTGTGAATGCAACCAGAACAAATGCCGGGCGATATCCCAAGGCATTTGCCCGGTTTTTGTCGGAGGTCGTGGAAATGGTTCATGCTCTTGACCCGGACCACCCTGTCGCTATCGGTAATATTGAATTGGGTCTGGTTGATGCGTATAAAGAATATGCTTCGAATATTGATGTGATTGGAATGAATTCCTATCGAGGGGCGGATGGTTTTGGTGTTTTGTGGGAAGAAGCGCAAAAGCTTTTTGACCGGCCGGTCTTGATTACGGAATATGGCTGTGACGCGTATGCCCATAAGAAAGGTGTTGATGAGGTGGGCCAGCTGAGATACCATCAAGGCAATTATCGCGATATTGTTTTTCATCAAGCCGGCGGCCATTATACCGGAAATGCTATAGGGGGAGTTATCTTTGAATATATGGATGAGTGGTGGAAAGACACCTGGGACCATCCAGAGGATCGACAACAAACACAATCTCAATATCCTTTTCCGTTCCCCGATGGATATTCTCATGAAGAATGGTTTGGAATTGTTGGTCAGGGCACGGGAGATAACAGTCCCTTTGAGAGGCATCTGCGTCAAGCATATTTTTATTACAAAAGTTTGGTTGATTTTTCTGATTATCCGGATTAATATTTTTTTTAGTGATGCATGCTTTATTTTACGGGCGCATTATTTCACTCTATGATAGCGGAAACATTGCTACATTATTGTAAAAATAAAAGACCAAGGAGAGGGAAATGAAGAAATGGCATGATTTCAGCGCATTGCTGATGATTGTCTTTGCTGTTCATTTAACAAGTGGTTGCAGTATTTCGCCTGAAGACGGATTAGTCCTTGATAGTTTTGAAGGGCCCATTGATGCCTCGACTCTTGAGTATGGGGCCGCTTCTGGATCCACAATAAAAGTCCAGGCGGACAGGGATATTAAGGAATGCGGTCAGCAGGCCTTAAGGCTTGAATACGAATTGATGCCTAAAGAATATATGTATTGCGCCCGGGGATACGGCCTGGATGTCCTAGGAGCCATTTGGGAGGGGCCCGCGCCAGACAAAATTGACTGGCAAAAATATCAGGGCATCACATTTGATATGTATGGCAACACAAATGGCATGCTCGCTTTTGATGTAAAGGATGCCGGTGGTGAATTGTGGCGCTTTTTGATCGAAGATAGATTTGTCGGATGGACGGTCATCAATTGTCCTTTTAGTGAATTTAAGGTGAGAGACGATTGGCAGCCGACCACAGCCGATGGCAACAAGGTTTTAGACTTTCCCATTCAAAGTTTTCAATGGGAACCGAAAACACCGGGAAAGGGCATCTTTTATTTTGATTGCTTGAAACTTAAATAGTCTATCTGTAATGATTTTTTGTTGGATGATTTTTTTTGAATGAATATGTTATGTTCGATACCTCCGGGCAAAGATAGGAAACGATGAAAACGGCAAAACATAAACCAGAATTATTATCTCCTGCCGGTGATTGGCCTTCGTTGAGCGCTGCAATTGAGAATGGCGCAGATAGTGTCTATTTTGGCATAAAAAAAATAAACATGCGTCATCAGGCTTCTAATTTCGATCTTCTTGAACTGCCGAAGATTATGAACCTTTTGCACCGGCATTATAAAAAAGGTTATCTCGCCTTAAATGTTATTATCAAAAATAAGGAATTGGCCAAGGTTAAACAAATTTTAACTGCGGCTAAAGAAGCCAAGGTGGACGCTATTATTCTCTGGGATTTGGCTGTTTTGGCTATTGCTCGGGAAATGGGCTTGAATGTGCATATTTCGACGCAAGCCAGTGTCGCGAATATCCATGCCCTTGAACAATATGCGCAGCTGGGTGCGCAAAGGGTTATTCTCGCCCGGGAGTGCACATTGTTTGATATCAGACAAATGATCAAAAAACGAGATCATAAGAATTTGACTTGTGAGATTGAATCTTTTATTCATGGGGCGATGTGTGTGAGTGTTTCGGGCCGATGCTTTATGTCTTTGTGGTCCCATAACAAGTCCGCTAATAAAGGGGCCTGCACACAACCTTGTCGACGGGAATATTTTATTCAGGATAGGGAGAATGAGGTTCAGTTTGTCCTCGGGCAAGATTATATCTTGAGTCCAAAAGATTTATGCACGATTGATTTTTTTGACGCTTTAATGGAATCAGAAATTGATTCTTTTAAGATTGAAGGACGAATGCGCTCTCCTGAGTATATCAAAATCACGACGGCGGTCTACCGTAAGGCCATTGATGCCTATGCAAAGGGGAAGTGGAATCAAACTTTGGCGGCTAATTCAAAGGAACAATTGAAGACGGTGTACAACCGGGGATTTTCCAGTGGGTTTTATTTTGGACGGCCACAAGAACCCGTCAGCCGAAGTTTAGGGCATTTGTACGAAAAGGTATATGTTGGAGACGTGACCCGATTTTTTAAAAAAATACAAGTCGCAGAGTTGAAGGTAAAAGCGATGCCCTTGTCTGTTGGAGCTACCATCATTTTTATAGGGAAGACCACTCCTGCGTCAACATTAAAAATTAAAGAAATGCAAGTTGAACATCGGCCCATTCAACAGGCGTGCAAAGGGCAATCCGTCGGGATAAAACTGCCGTTTGTCGTTAAGCCCCGGGATAAAGTTTTTATCTGGAAAGAAAAAAAGGTGTAGGCTTTTGTCTTTGATAAGATAAGTGTTTCGAGATGATATGAAAATATTACTTGTTGATAAAGATCGGGATTTTTTGGACCAGCTGTCCATCCGTTTATATAACTATGGATATCAGACTGATTTTGCTGAAAGTGTTGCGGCTGCCGAAGATCGATATATGCAGTCCTTGAATGACCAGGAACGGATTGGGCTGATTATATTTGATCTGGATTTGACGGAGCAAGAAGCCGATCTGGTATTAAAGCAGCTGCGAAGTATGCATCCGAGTGATGCCCCCGGCGGTTTTCAGCCGGTGCCGGTCATATTTTTAACGGCAAGTGCGGGAGTATGGTTTGAGTCTTTGGATAAACGATTTGATGATTTTATCGTGAAGCCGTATGATATTGTCAGCCTTATTAAGGTTGTGAAATCGAAAATGGCTTTATTTCAGGAACGGGATCATTCTTAAGTTTTATTTGACAGGGAGGGTAACATTGTGACCATCGGAGAATATTTAAAACCATACATGAATATCGGCATAGGTGTTGGGCTGTATTTTGTTTTCTGGGGGTTATTTGCCGTCTCAATGAAGGTTTCGATCAGAAAGACTGTCGGCAAAGCGACGTACCGAAGGATCATGAAGGAGTACAAGGATCTGGTATTTGATCGATGGGTGGGGATTTGTCTGGCAGTTATTGGCATGGTTTCATGCTGGGCTGTTTTAGAATTTTCTGCGACCTTACTGTCGTGGGATATTCTTACGGACAACGAACTGATCTATGCGATTCCATTTATTTTTTACTTCAGCAGCATTTACTGCCAAATATCAGCATTAATTAAAGCGATGTCAAATTTGATGTGATGGAACGAATTGTATCATGCTAAAGTTTTACTCTAAAGAAATGAAACCTCGTGAAAGGAGAGAAACGAAGAAAAAAGCGGAACATATGGGAGCGGTTTACCGTTCATTGATGTCGATTCGCAATATTGTTCTTGCCTGTATACCGTTGACGGTACCGATCGGGTGGTTGATCGGGCTATATCGCTCATCGGATGAGGGATGGTTTTTCTATTCCTTTCTCGCCTTGACGTTTTGTGTTGTGGCGTATATGCTTGGCCCGATCATCAAAAAACAACGGGCTCAAGTTGTTAACTTAAGACAGGCCATAGATGCCGATCTTGTTCATGTGATCCAGTGCCAGGCAACACAAATGATGGAGCTGGATGAGAAACAGGGTGAGGGTGTTTTATATGGCTTTCAAGTGGAAGAAAATAAAATGTTTTTTTTGCGCGGCAAGGATTATTACCCTAACAAGAAATTCCCTAGCATCGATTTTGAAATTATTAACTCAGCTCCAATAAATCAAGATCCAATTCTTATAAGGATCGAGGCGCATGGCCGCAGGCTGTATCCGGAAACGCGTATCAATGAAAGCGTGAAAAAAGACTACTATCAACCAAAAAATTTTGAAATCCTTGAAGCGAACATGGATTCCATTCGGGAAACATTACGCAATAAACCAAAGATTGAAGCGATACAAAAAGAGCGGTCAGAACGTGAGGGGCAATCATTTGCTGAACAATCACAATAAATTCGAGTTGTGTTTTGCTTCTATAAAGGATTCTTCTATTCCTATATACGCGTATGTCATCAATATCAATGTTACCCTGTAGACGGTTTCGTTCTCGTCAGTCGTCATGCATTAAACAAACGGGGGAGTGTCCTGCGGGAGCGTTTTCAAGATAAGAATATTTTGGCGCATTGTACAAGTGCAAACGGTTTTTGGCGGGAATCCGTGGGAATGGCCGATTCCTTTGTTCTCGATCACAAAGGTGGAAATTCCCCTGACGTTTTCAGGGAAAACAAAAGGCGTTAAGTTGTTAAAAATTTGTTTCTGAAATGCAAGCGGGTCAATAGATGCGATGGCCTGGTCTGTTCGGGCTCTATCTCTCCGGGTTAAATCAGAAAAATGTTTTTTATGCGCCTGCAGGTAATCAAGGAGTCAAGATGAAGGTTTTACCGGTAAGATTAACAAACAGTTATTTTTTCATGCTTGTCCTTCTATCTCTATTTTCCTCTGGATGTTTGACTTTAGACCGGATGACAATGATATATGAAATAAAGGAAGACCTGTCCGGTTATGTTGATGTTTACGCGAGTCGGGTGCGGTCGGAAGAGAGTGATCCTTTAGAGCAACAAAGCGAAATGGCCGAATTGTATGCCGGGTTTGATGACCGGGACGGGGTGTCGGGCTTTGAAAAAGAAATGCGGCAAAATATGCCGGGATATCGTGATTGGAAGCTGGATGTCCTTAATAAGACAGTTTGTTCCTGTGATATTCATGTCCGGGGCTATTTTGATAGTTTTATTGATTTGCACATTTTTGATAGCACCACTTTACAGTATCAGGTGGAAGGAGAAAAAGTTATTGTTCGTTTAAAAATCGATGATTTGAAGGATGGCGATTTGCCCGTTTTTTTTAAACTACTGTATCATGGTCCGGTTCTCGAACACAATGCGATGCAGGTTGAACCAGTTACGAATACGTTAGTCTGGGATTTATCGAAATTTAATGATGATCTTTATTTTGTCTTGTCGTCGGAACAGATGAACATGTCTACACTGCAGGATCCGCAAGAAGGTGTCCTAAGTTTTTTTGAAAGAAAATACGGCGATCAACTGTATGCCTGCGAAAGGGATCAGGATTGTGCCGGGGGCAAAACAAATTGTTGTTATGGGGTTAAGGGTATTTCAAAGCAATTTCAGCAAGAGTGGCAAACGTATTTGGACCGGCAATGTGGCGATATCGATTGTCCTCAAGAGGGCGATCCCCGGGGCTCTCTACTTGTTTGTCAGCAACAAAAATGTTTGATGAAACCCCGGAATTATTCCCTGGCGACCTTTTCGGATTGTCTGCAAATGTTAAATCCCCAGGAGAAGGGACGGTGTTATTTGGATGTGGCCAGTCGACAAAAGGATATGAGCGGATGCTTTTATATTGATCAGAAGGATTTGCAGTTGAGCTGTTTACAGCTTTTAATACCACAAGTTCCGATTAAAGATGAGACCATTTGCCTGGAACAGGCCATTGCCTCCGATTATGGACTCAGTGCATTGTGTTGGCAGCGATTAGCGCAAGATGTCACATCTCCCTATTATTGTGGACACATTCAGGATCCGGTGACTTTAAGTGAGATTCAGAAACAAAGCCGTTGTTACCGGGAGACGATTCCTTTGGTTCAGAGTGTCAGCGACTGCGAGCCATTTGATCCCAACCGGATGCAAGATCCTAACATCGGGTATCTTTTTGGGACCTGCATTCAGCAAATAGCCTTAAAGCAGGGCCGTCCAGACGTTTGTCAGCGCATTCCGGAAGGGACTGAGTACTATTCGTATTGGTTTAATTGTATCACTGGAGTAGCTGAACAAGCCCAAAATGATCAATTTTGCCGGAGTTTGAACACGCGCCAGGCCCCCGCGGGTTATTCTGACGCATTCACTGAAGCGGGTTGCCGCAAAAAAGTACAAAAAGGACATTTTTAAGTGGAAAAGGAAGGGAAAAAACTTATTAAGGTTTACTTGTCAAATTTTCCATTCCCGTGTAAAATACCTATCAATAAGTGACCATTTTAGATATATGTGCTAGAGGTATAATATGTTAAAAAAAAAGTTGATTCTGCTGGCTTGTTTTTTCTTTGCTTTTGGTTCTTTGTCCCATAGTTCTGCCGATGAATCCCTGCCACGATTTCCTCAACGTGGCCAGGTCGAAAACTTTTTTTTTGATCATATTCGTTTTATACTTAAATATAGCGATGCTTTAAGCTTAACAGATAAGCAACTCCAACGTTTTCAGGAGCTTAACCTGCAAGCCCAAAAAGAAGCGATCTTGAAAGATGCTGAAATTCAAACGATTGCGATGGATCTAGAGAACGAAGTGAAGAAAGATTTGATTTATTCGAATCATTTGATGCATTTTATAGATAAAAAATATGAGGCTTTAAAAATAAAAGAAAAATTTTTTGCGGATGGATTTATGATTATAAGAGAAATACTAGACGATCAGCAATATTCAGAAATGATTTCTCTATTTACTAATCAAAAGAAGAATATTGAAAATAATAATTAACTAATTCAGGGGAAGGTTATCATGGGTGATAGATTTTTATTTATTATGTTGATTTTTTTCGTTATCACGGCTGCGTTTGTTTATGATCGATACATGATTGAATCAAAGGGTGTTAGTCCGATCAGTCAATTTATTGATTTTGCCGGTTTAACAAAGATAAACAATTGGGATGGTGATGTCTCAGATGTTGTTCAAATGCGTCGCAAATACAAGATTAATGTGGAGGATTCGTTTTTTAAAATTGAGTCGAAACATACTGACATGGTGAATCAGAAGGATGAGCTGATAGAAACCCGCAGGCAAATTTTGCAACAATTAACGAATATCAATGAGGACCTGAAAGAGTTTGCGTTGCCCTATCTTCGCATACTCGAAAATGAGAAGAAAGAGGTTTTGAAGAATCTTCCCCAGAGCAGTGATTTCGGGCAGTTTCTTGTGGACCTTCATAAACTCGGTACGAAGGATGAACGGTTAGATATATATCAACAGGAGAAGATAAGACTGTTGAATCGATATCACGAATTGTTCGAGGAAGAGAATCCTGAATTAGAAAAGTTAAAAATTTTGTTCAAAAAAGTTGAGGGCATTGCCATTGCCCACGAACCGCCGGAACCTTACGGCTGTCGTGCCGTTGACCAATGTTTGCGCAAGAATGCCATTTCCATTGAAAAAGAGTTGAGTTTATTGTTCCGCCGTTACCTTATGCGTCCAAAGAAAAACATGAAAGACCTGATCGACAAGGTGCGTGTCCTGAATTATGAGAACACTTTGTTACTGAGCAATTTTAAGGCAACGGAGGATAAGATGGACACAAATTATTACCGTATTGAGAACCGTTTTGAAGAGATTATTGCGAAAATTTCCAACCTGTCAGAACAAGAGGTCATTGACCTGGTCGCTTACTACGATTCTCTGGATCAGGAACAAAGTTATCTTGTTCGAAATTTGTTGGCAAATTTGAAAAGAATGCAAACAACATATCCACGAACGTACAAAGACATGAAACATCTTTTAGATCTTTGCGAGTATTATTCAAATGAAGACTTAAATGATTTTATTAGTGAATTTAACCAAATAAAGAATCAAACAAAGGAGTTGGTCAAGAAATTAAAAGCCAATGAAGATCAGATGTTGTTTTTAATAGATGAGCAGAAGTATGATTATGAGAATTTATTAGATAAGATTATCAAGCAGGTCGGTGTTTACGAAGTCAGTGACCAACAAAAACAGATAGCTAAGAAGCGTTCAGCAATTATTCGCAAGGATGCCGTTGGATCAACTTCACAGAATGCTCGGGTCCTTGCAAAAGATGTTTCCGGCGCGATACAAAGACAAAGGGATCGGCAAAGAGATTTGAATAGGGATTTTCAGCGTTTACGTGAACGCGTTCGCGAACAGGGATATTGATTTTTTTTAATCCCGGCGGGAATTCCCCGCCTTTATTTAAGGCGGGGATGAGAGCAATTTCCTGAATTGCGGTTGCATTTGAGCCTAATTGGAGAGAAGATTCAGGACAAGCGAAGCTTGAATTTTAAATCAAGTACCACGGGTGTGAACCCGTGGATATCTATTGGAGTGAATTCCTCTGAGCTCTGCTTTGAGGTTGCCGCCTGAGGAAGAGTTTGAGAAACCTTTGGTTTCTCAAATACAGTGTTCCTCTTAGATTCCTCGTAGCTCTGCTGCGAGGAGATTCACTATAAATTTACTGACAACTTAACACAAGGTGATAACTATATGGATTGGGTATCTGTCTTATTGGGTGTCATAGTCGTTCTTGTTTATCTTGCAATTTTTTCTTTGTTACGAACAATGTATTCTCCTTTTGTCAAACGTTTTGAATCAATTCTTAAAACAAACATGGAACCCTTACCCGGATATGATAAAGCCTTTAGTATGAAGTTTACTTTTGAAGACAAAGATTTCGAACTGAGGCAGTATAATGTCAAGTTTAACAAAGCCTATAACGAGCGGGAATATAAGGACATTATGGCCTTAAGTGTTAAAACAAATGATTCATTGTTCA
Source organism: Candidatus Omnitrophota bacterium (assembly GCA_021108075.1). Classification (GTDB taxonomy): domain Bacteria; phylum Omnitrophota; class Gorgyraeia; order Zapsychrales; family Zapsychraceae; genus JAIORP01. Next base: position 11,997 of record JAIORP010000100.1, read on the forward strand.
TTCGATTTAGATATTTTTATGAAGATCAACGGGTTAAGGTTTTTTATAAGGATTTTTTAAAACAACCGAAAGACGAGGCCTTGGCTGAACTGAGTTGGCGCGACCTGAGGAACGGAATAGAGAAATTTTATTTGCATACGAATGACCGCGTGAGAACAATTGAGCTGATGAACAATGATGAAATTAATAGCATTATTTCCTGTTACACCGGAAAAGAGCCTCCTTGCGCAATCCCTTTTGCTTTTGACGAGGGGAAGATTACGTTATTTTACAATTTGTCTCCTGTCCTATGGCAAGAAATTGTCGGCAATCCCAGGACCATAAGAAAACACATTCGCTATTTAAGCATTATGGCGGAAGACTTGAAAAGGGTTCCACAGTCTGAACCGGAAGAAACTGTTACAAGTTAAAACTTGATGTCTCTTTATTATCAATGATATTGATGGACAGATAGCTGGGGATACAAATCTTCACTGAACAAATTATGTCAAATAATGATCTTTCTTCTAAAGAAGTGAAATTTCCTCATCTTTTCCATGCTGGTTTTTCTTTAAATGCTGTTTCATTCCTGCTTATTGTCGTCGGCGTTGTCTTTAGGTTGAAACATTATTTTGAAAATCGTTCATTTTGGTTAGACGAAGCCTATGTTTCTGTTCAGACCGCTAACAGGACCTGGCATCAGATATTAAGTTTTATTCCCATTTTCTCAGATCAACCGAAAGCCCCTTTATTGGTCTATTGTTTTGGAAAAGCAGCGATCGGATTCTTGGGGAACAATGAATATGCGTTGCGTTTGCTTCCGTTGTCCGCAAGTCTAATCTCTTTGATCATATTTTATCTGTTATTAAAGAAATACGTCTCTGCGCGTGCGCAAATAGTCGCTTTGGGTTTATTTGCTTTCGCCGATTCATTAATATATTATGCTGCGGAATTGAAACCATATTCTTCAGACGTCTTTGTTTTTTTGCTTCTCGGGTTTGTTTACCATCTCCTGGACAGATACCGGTATTCATTTCTTCCCATCGTTTTTCTTTTGTTTGTCGGAGTTTTTTCAATGTGGCTTTCAAACCCGACTCTTTTTATTTTGCCGGGACTGGGCGTAAGCGCGTATTACATGAATTGGAAAGAAAAGAAGCATACGAATTTATTTTTTCTGCGGCTGATTTTTATCTTCTGGGCCCTTAATTTTATTGCCATTTATAAACTCAGTTACGGCGATATGCTGAAGAGTAATTATATTGTCGATTTGGCGAGGGCGCGCGGGGGGTTTCCGATGAGCTACACTTTTATCGATATTATTTTGTGGCTGAAGCATGTTTTTGTTGATACGTTTTATCATCTGGCGGGCTTACGTGTTCCTGTCGTCGGGCTGCTTTTGGCTCTTGTCGGCGGATATTCATTATTTAAACGTAACACGTGCTTTTTCTTTTTTATTTTTAGTCCGTTTTGTTTGTGTTTTTTTGCGGCGTTCATCAGTAAATATCCGTTTTATGACAGGATGGTCCTGTTTTTATCCCCACTAATTTTTTTATTGCTCGCGGAAGGCTTTGACTGGTTATTAAATCATTGTCCGAGGGCGCAGAGAATCGTTGCCTGCCTTGTCTTGTTTTTACTTTTCGCCTTTCCGGTTAAAACTTCTGTCGCTTATTTGTTTAAAAGAAGGCTTGTTCAGGACACCCGCCAGGCACTTGAATTTATAAAAGAGCATATTGAGCCGGACGACTACATTGTGGTCAATCAATCCGGCCAATACCATTTGATGTATTACCTGAACAGTATCGGATTGACGCGCAAGATGACACATTATGAAGTCGAAGGGGTCGACGATAAAAATCATTATTACCTTAAGATTGTCCGCACGAATGATGGTTTAGATGTGCGCGAAGAGGGGGCTTTTATGTTTGCCCGCAATGAAATATATCAAATGTCAAACGACCATTTTTACAAAACAACGATAATAAAAAAAGACAAAAGCGATATTCTTGTTATTACGGACATATCCGTCTCGAACATAACATCAAGGCGGTTTTGGATTTTTTATTCAAACGCACAGGATGATGCGAAGCAATATGTGCTTGATTTGTTTGATAAATATGGAACTCGAAAATATGCGAAAGAATTTTATGGTGCCTCAGTGCATCTTTATGAATTTTGAAAACGTAATTTAATTAATAAGGAGAGAGATATGGACTCGAAAATGCCGACACTTGGCGAATTATTAGAATTATCTGTGGATAATTTAGGAGTCTGTGAAATAGATTCGCCATTGAACAAAGAGCCGTCTTTATATAGGGAAGATGATATGAAAGTTATGGTTTACAGCCATTCTCAATATTTTGAGCAATGTATTAAGGAAAATAGGCCTTTGCCCATGTTTGAAGCCGCTGGTCCGCGTAAGAAGATATTTTTTGATCCTAAAAAGTTGAACTGCGGTATTGTGACGTGTGGCGGTTTATGTCCTGGATTAAACGATGTTATCCGGACGGTCGCGCTCACATTGTTATGGCAATATGGTGTTCAGACAGTATATGGCTTTCGTTATGGCTATCAAGGTTTGTCGATGAATGCCGTCCAGCCCCCCATGATTTTAACCCCGGAGATTTTGGATGGCATTCAGCATGATGGCGGCACAATTCTGGGAAGTTCACGCGGACAGCAAGATCCGTCAGAGATGATAAATACTTTGTTGAAGTATCAGATTGGGGTGCTGTTTGTCATCGGAGGAGATGGGACATTTTCAGGCGGACATCATCTTGTGCAAGAGATACAAAGACGCGAAGTCCCCATAAGTGTCATTGGTATACCAAAAACGATTGACAACGATATCTATGGTTCTGAAAAAACGTTTGGGTTTAGCACGGCCGTCGGTGAGGCTCGTCGGTCCATTTACATCGCCCATGAAGAGGCAAAAGCAGCTTGGAACGGGATTGGGCTGGTGAAACTCATGGGAAGGGATTCAGGTTTTATCGCGGCTTATGCGTCATTAGCGAATAGTGATGTCAATTTTTGTTTTATCCCTGAAGTTCCTATTTGTTTGGACGGAGAGAATGGCTTCCTGAAGGAATTACAGGAACGGATTCTCTCCAGACGTCACGCGGTGATTGTCGTTGCTGAGGGTGTCGGTCGTCATATCATTGATGATCCATCGATGATCCAGAAAGATGCGTCAGGGAATGTTCGCTACAAAGATATTGGTATGTTTTTAAAAGATCGTATTAAATGTTGCTTTGATCAGATTGACGAGAATGTTACTATAAAATATATTGATCCGAGCTACACGATCCGAAGTTGTCCTGCTAACGCGGAAGATTCCGCGTTTTGTCTGATGCTGGGGCAGAATGCTGTGCATGCTGCGATGGCAGGTAAAACAAACATGTTTGTCGGGTATTGGAACCATCACTTCACACATGTCCCGCTTCCTTTAGCCGTTCACAAAAGAAAAGTTGTTGACCCTCAAGGCGAACTATGGCAAACCCTCGTGGAAACAATTAAAATTCGCCGAAGCTTATCTGCTGAACGTTAAGGATTTGAAAGGAACAACAATGTCTTTTGTCAGACATTATGATGTCATAGTTGTTGGCGGTGGTCCAGCCGGTATGATGGCCGCAATAAGTGCCGGCAAAATGAAGAAAAAAGTTCTTTTATTAGAAAAGAACAAGAGCCTTGGGATAAAATTGCTTTTAACGGGTAAAGGCCGTTGCAATATCAGTAATGCTTGCGATTTGGAAGTGTTCTTATCAAAATTTTCGAAGAACGGGTCCTTTCTTAGAGACGCATTTAAAGCCTTTTTTTTGCCAGAACTGAAGTTATTTTTTGGGAAGAACGGGTTGGCCTTAAAGGAAGAAAGACAGGCGAGGATTTTTCCTGTAACCGATTCAGCCCGAAGCGTTTTACATGTTTTAGAAAAAGAGTTGAAAAAAGGGGCGGTGCATGTTTCTTTCGGGAAACGCCTAAAAAGGTTGACGGTTAAAGAGAACCGTGTCCATAACTTGATTTTGCATGATCAATCGACTTTCTCGGCCCAGGCATATATTTTGGCTACAGGGGGGGCAAGTTATCCGGCGACTGGTTCTGATGGAAGTGTTTTGAATGCCGTTAAGGAATATGGCCACACGATTGTTCCTTTGCGACCGGGATTGGTTGCGTTGAAAACGAGGGAAACGATTCCAGCCCGGTTAGAAGGGTTGACGTTAAAAAATATTCAGATTAAGTTCATGAGAAAGAAAAGAGTTTATCGTTCTGCTGTGGGGGAGTTGATATTTACGGATGACGGAATTTCGGGCCCTTTGATTATATCGTGGAGTCGAGTGCTCGCTGATTGGTTTGACGTTATGGGCGACGTTCCGATTGAAATTGATTTGAAACCGGGTTTGTCGGAGCAGCAGTTAGAACAGCGTCTGTTAAATGTTTTTCATGAATATCCAAAAAAGCAAATCAAAAGCTCATTAGCCACATTTCTTCCGAAGCGTTTTATTCTGCCATTTTTAGAAGCAATAAAAGTTGATCCACAGAAACAGGTTAATCAAATCACGCAGCTTCAACGGAGTGAAATCATCCGTTCTCTTAAAGGGTTTTCGTTGCGCCTGACCGGTCCACGCTCAATGTCTTCGGCTATGATAACAATCGGGGGAGTGTCCTTGAAGCAGATTAATCCCCGCACGATGTCGTCAAAACTCATTAAGAATTTGTATTTCGCAGGAGAAATGCTGGATCTCGATGGTGATACCGGTGGATATAATCTGCAGGCGGCTTTTTCTACGGGCTTTCTTGCGGGTCGAAATGCAGTCCAACTGTGTGATAGTCAAATTTCTCATTGACAAAACAACCGTTTAAAGAGATGATAATACCAATTCCATCAAATAATGACCAAAACCAATTCTGCTTTTCTCGACGATTTAGCGAGAATATCAGAATTAAGATAGAACAATTTATTAATGGATTTGGTATAAGTATTATTTTTATACAATTAACTACCTGAACATATGGACGATAAAAGAATAAATAGCCGTTATCATGCGGCGTACCCATTGGATTTTTCGTACGACGTGAGAACAAAGATTAAGATCCAAATAAAGGAAGATCAGGGAGCTCTTCAGAAGAAGCATGCGGCTTTTTCTCAGAATATAAGTACAGATGGGCTGTGTTTCGTTTCTAAGTATAAACTTCACAAGGGCGATGCCTTGCACCTGGAGTTGTTTTTGCCTGGAAGTGACAAGGCTATTGGGATGGAAGGCGAAGTCCGGTGGTCGAAGACGGTGCTTGATGATAAGATTCACAAGAGTAAATATAATACTGGCGTTAAACTGTTAAGTGTCGATGGTCAGTCTGTTCCTGACACAGTTTGTTTTGATTCCACCTATCATGTTGCCTGGAGTATTGTTCTAGAACGTGTATTTAATACCTACAAATTTATTCTAAAAAAGAATAAAGACGATTGTACTCCTCTTGAAGATTTCTAAAAAATTTTATCCGCTATTCAATTAAATTGATGCCAGTGCCTTTTAAACGTATCGTTCGTCAAAGAAAATGTTTAAAATCAAAATATTGATATTACTGGATATGTGATCGTTTAGACATAAAAAAAACACTGCATTATTGCTTGACATGCGATAAACAGAATAATATTATTGTGTTGGTCTTGCAGTAAAAAATTTTTATTTTTATTGTACAATTTGATCAAGGAGTTTTATGAAATCATTGAACAAAAAAAAGAAAGCTAAAACAGAAAACGATTTTGATTGGGTCAATGTTCATAAGGATATGAGTAAGGAAGGCTTGAAGCTGTCTTTTTTCGCGGACCGGCAATATAGTCTTGCGAAAGATCAGTATACTTCAACAGCGTATGATAATTATATGGCTTTAGCCATAACTGTCAGGAATCGTATTGTTGAACGGTGGATCCATACCCAGCAAAGTTATCATAAAAAGAATGTGAAGCGAGTTTACTATTTGTCAATGGAGTTTTTAATCGGTCGTTTGTTAGGAAACTACATATATAATCTGGGGATTGAGAAGGAATTGCAGGCGGCCTTTGATGAATTGGGCTTTGACTTGGACTTGTTGCGTGAACAAGAGGTGGATGCTGCATTAGGGAATGGGGGGTTAGGGCGGTTAGCCGCCTGTTTTTTAGATTCAATGGCGACTTTAGACATCCCGGCCCATGGTTATGGTATCCGTTATGAGTATGGTATTTTTAATCAAAAGATTAAAAATGGTTTTCAGATTGAGCTTCCGGATGAATGGTTGCGTTGGGGAACTCCGTGGGAATTCCCTCGACCAGAATACAGGCAAAGAATCCGTTTTTATGGGCATATTGAACAGCGTCCGGATGAGAAAGGCCGCATGAAAAGTTGTTGGGTCAAGACAGATGATGTCTTAGCTGTTCCTTATGATATGCCGATTGTCGGATATAAAAATGATGTGGTCAACACCTTGAGATTGTGGTCAGCCAGAAGCAGTGATGATTTTGATCTGGACTATTTTAACCATGGGGATTATGAGCGTGCTGTTTATTCAAAGATTTTATCGGAAAACATTTCAAAGGTTTTGTATCCGAACGATGCCATGAGCACCGGTCGAGAACTGCGTCTTCGGCAGGAATATTTTTTCACTGCGGCATCCATCGCAGATATTATCCGCCGGTTTAAGGTTGAGAATGATGACTTGAAAGATTTACCCGGCAAGTTAACAATTCAATTAAATGATACTCATCCGGCCCTCAGCATTGTCGAACTGATGCGGGTTTTGGTTGATGACGAAAAGTTTGAGTGGGAGACGGCCTGGGACGTCGTCCGGCGGACCTTTGCCTATACCAATCACACATTGATGCCGGAGGCTTTAGAGCGATGGTCTGTCGATTTGCTTGAAAAAGTTCTGCCGCGTCATCTGCAGTTGATCTATGAAATTAATTCCCATTTCATAAAAGAAATTCGCGCGCGATTTCCAGACGACGAAGAAAAAATCCGCAATATGTCTTTGGTGGAGGAGAGTTGGCCGAAACAAATTCGTATGGCACAGCTTTCCATCGTCGGGAGCCGTTCGGTCAATGGTGTGTCGGCGTTGCATTCAGACCTGCTGAAACGGTGGATGTTTCGTGATTTTTACACGATGTATCCAGAAAAATTTAATAACAAAACGAACGGGATTACACAGCGTCGATGGTTGCTTAAGGCAAATCCAAGATTATCTTCTTTGATAACTGAAGCGATTGGAGACAAGTGGGTCATCGACTTAGACAAAATAAAGAAGATCCTCCCACTCAGCAAAGAAGCATCATTTGTAGAACAATGGCAAAAAATAAAGGGGCAGAACAAGCAGGATCTGGCAACGTACATCAAGAGGACAATGGATATCCAGGTCGACCCTGAATCGATGTTTGATGTGCAGGTTAAGAGAATTCATGAATACAAACGACAGCTGTTATTCAGCTTTTATATTATTTCTCAGTATATGCTGTTAAAGAATGATCCTAAAAGTTTTAAGCAGCCACGCACTTTTATCGTCGGTGGTAAAGCCGCTCCGGGATATACCATGGCTAAGCTGATCATTAAGTTCGTCAATGCTATTGGGGACATCGTTAACAACGATGCGCAAGTGTCTAAGAAGATGAAAGTGATTTTCCTGGAAAATTATCGTGTTTCATTGGCTGAAAAAATATTCCCAGCGAGCGAGTTGTCCGAGCAGATATCGACGGCTGGCACAGAAGCGTCAGGAACAGGGAATATGAAATTTATGATCAATGGGGCATTAACGATCGGGACAATGGATGGGGCAAATGTTGAAATGTCACAATGTTTGGATAATAAAGACATTTTTATTTTTGGTCTAAAAGATAAAGAGGTTGAAGACTTAAAAAAACAAGGCTACCATCCGATGGATTATGTGAATCAATCCCCCGTGCTTCAAGAGATTCATCATTTGTTGACGAGTCAGTTTTTTTGCCCGCAAGCTGCAGGGTTGTTTGATCCCATTATTAATACGATCTTTTATTCTGACCCGTTCTTGGTCTGCGCAGACTTTGATGCTTATTATAAAATGCAAGGTCAAGTTTCTGAGACATACACAGACAAATTATTATGGACACAGAAATCGATCAATAATGTCGCTAATACGGGATTCTTCTCTAGCGATAGGACGATCAGAGAATATGCTGATGATATTTGGCATGTGCGGTATAGAAAAGTTTAAATCGTAATTTTTTTTATAAAAAGGAGGGTGAAGTGAGAACTAATGAAAGAAAAGAATTATTGAATCTTCCGGAAGTTGTGGAAGAGATTAAGCGGCATCTTTGGATAGAGAGTGAAAAAGCCGGTTATGATATTGGCTTTGATAGCGCGGCTGATGACTGGTTTAACAAATATTCTCAGGACTGGATGCGGTATCACTTGCCGGGGGAAAAGGCAGATGGTCCTAAGAACGGTAAATCTAAAGCTGATCCCGTAAAAGGAAAGAACGGGAAGGCGACTGCTGTGAAAACAACGGAAAAGAAAACAACTGCAAAGAAGTCTGCTGCAGCATCCAAAAGAAGAAGAGCTAAGAGTTATAGAAGTTAGTATTGCGTTTCTTTTGTCTTCGTGTCTTTTGTTAGAAAGGTCGAATTGTTTTGTGGATATATCAGGCAAAATAAGACGGCCTTTTTGGTTTTTCCCCTGATTTAGAAGAAAATAAAGGTTCTCATTGCGGTGTCAGGGTCATAGCTATATAATACGTCATATTAAAAAAGAGGAAAGGCGGATGTCTGAAAATGAACAGCGAATCGCACAAATAAGAAGTTTATTTAATGACATCACTCTGAGGGCCATTATGGTCTCTCCGGTGATCACGATTAACGTCGATGCTAACTTAAGCGAAGCGTTGGAGAGTTTTATCGCTTATAACATCACCCATTTGATTGTTGTTGACAGTCAAATAAAATTAAAGGGCATTATAACCCAGAAATATATTTATAAAACTTGTTCTCCTCGGAAAATTATGGGAGATATTTCTGGATATGACCCTGACCTGTTGTTGGATGGTGACAGCGTATACAGCAAGCAAACCTTAGATAATTTTATTCTGCGTCACATGATGAAGAAAAATCCTTTCGTCTTAACTCCAGATGATTCAATCGCGTCAGCCGTATGCTATATGGCAAAAAATAATATTGCCTGCATCCCCTTAGTTAACGATAAAGAAGCGGTTTGCGGGATTATTACGAATCAAGAAATTGTGAATTTTATTTCACAATTTGTTTGATCCGGCTTAGATGATTCGCGTGGACCCGGTCAATGTCATGAATATTGAAATAATATACTCTTGATTGACTTACATATTAGCCTTTTTTATAATTATATTGTTGAATTTGTCCAACTAATTCCATGGAGGCAGAAAATGAATGATATTGAAATGAACGGATTAGATTTCCATGAGGATAATGATGTTCTTCAATTGGTTTGTTTCAAGCTGGCCGAAGAAGAGTATGCTATCGATATCAATTTGATTCGGGAAGTCATTTTGGTTCCTAAAATTACGCCTGTTCCTCAAATGCCTGCTTTTTGTTTAGGCGTCATCAATAATCGTGGAAGTGTTATCCCCGTCTTTGATTTAAGAAGAAAATTTTATCTTCAGGAAAAAGAATTTGATGGAAATACCCGGATTTTGGTTGCCTACATTGATCATCAGATCATTAGCATGGTCGTGGATGAAGTCCTGGATAATATTAAATTCGAATCCACGCTTATTGACCCAGCGCCGAGTGTGAAAATGAAAATAGAACGTGAGTATATTCAGGGTCTTGGTGAAGTTGAGAATCGAATGATTATTATTTTGGATTTAGCGAAGATGCATGAATTTATAAAACAAGAAATCGGGATAGGCCAAGGCTTTGCTCAGCAAGAGGCGATATAACCATTTAAGGGGGAGGGTAAAAGACACGTGACACAAATAAATGATGAAAATAAAAAAGGCATACTGTTGGAGTCCGGAACGAATGAGCTTGAAGTTGTTGAGTTTTGTGTTGATGATTCTTACTATGCGATAAATATTGCTAAAGTTTGTGAAATTATTAAAGCGGACATAGAAATTGTTTCGGTCCCTGACACACATCAATCAATTGATGGTGCGATCAATATCCGCGGTAAAATTATACCCGTTATCAACTTAGGGCGTTATCTAAAGAACGCTCCCATTGAAGACAAAAAGGAAAGCCGTATTATTGTTTCAGAATTCAATAAGATGACCGTTGGTTTTTGGGTGACTTCCGTTGCCCGCATTCACCGGCTATCTTGGAAACAAGTGGAGCCTCCATCAGAAATGCTGCAGACGGACCAAGGATATGCTGTCGGTGTTATTCGTATTAATGATAAAGTTCTTTTCTTATTAGATTTCGAGAAGATTGCCGCGCATATCAATCCGCGCTCATCCATGGATGCGGAAGACCGTTTAAAAAATATTTCCGATACAGATAAACATATCCGCTCATCAAAAGTTATTTTGATCGCGGAAGATTCCGACTTTATACGGACCATGCTTGATAAAGTGCTTAGAGATGCCGGGTATAAGACGATGACAGCGATGAATGGCAGCGAAGTTTGGGAATATCTCACGGTCGCACTGAATGACTCGGGTTTTACTAAAATAGAGGACATATACAGCTTGCTTATTACGGACATCGAAATGCCCCAGGTGGACGGATTGCATCTGATCAAGAGGATAAAGGGAAATCCAAAATTGCGTGAATTGCCTTGTATAGCGTTCTCTTCGATGATTTCGGAGAAACTCAGGTTGAAGTGTAAAAGTGTTGGTTCTGATGGCGAGATTGCTAAACCAGAAATTGAAAAGTTAGTGGAACTAGTTGATAAACTCTCTCTGTGATTTAAACACGCGCACGACAAAAAGGGAGGTATGAGTGAAAACGATGGCTACCAAAACTTTTTCTCCTGAAAGAAGAAAATATATCCGTATTCCTTCTCAGAATATTTTGTATTTAAAAAAATTTTCAGTTCGTGACTTAACGGTTGATAAACGGATAGAACGTAAGATTGAGGCTATTACTAAGAATTTAAGTGTGGGGGGAGTTCTTTTTGACAGCGATATCAAATACAGTCTGGGTTCCCTTTTGAAGATCGAATTAAACCTTCCTGGTTGGGAGAAATTTAAGAATGAATTTTATCGTTTTGACAAGACCTCCCGATCTGAACCGTTAATTGTTTTAGCAAATGTGGTAAGGCTGGAGGTTATTATTCCTGAAAAGTCTTATGAAATTGGTGTTTGTTTTTCTGCGATCGATACAGGTCATAGGTGGGCTCTGATGAAATATATTAACTCAAAAAAATAGTTGGTTCGTCTGTTCGAGAAATTAAGTTCGGTTTTTCGTTTATGTAATTTTTATTAATTCTTTATACCAAATCCATTAATAAATTGTTTTATCTTCATTCTGATATTCTCGCTAAATCGTCGAGAAAAGCAGAATTGGGTTTGGTCATTATTTAATGGAATTGGTATTAGTATCCTTCCAACCCTAATTTTTTATACTTTTTTTACATTATCTTGAGGGACGAAATATTCATGATAAGAAGAGTAATATTTATATTATTATTTATTTCTTTTGTGTGTTTGCCCTGCAGTTCCGCCCAGGAACCGCCTCCGTCACAAACGTCTCAGTCTGAGATTCAACCGGAAGCTGGTTTTTTAGAAAAAGCCCCGTTGGTTGATCGTCCGGTGAATAACGGGACGGAGCCTGGTGAAGACGAAGCAAAACAATCAACGGAAGTAACAGCTACCGGGGTTATTGCCGAAACAGGGACAAGTCAAGGAGCTTTGGATCCTGCAATCGTTGTTGAACAGGAAATGGAATTGCTGCGGTCCCAGGAAGAAGCGGAATTACGGGATATTTTGCAGAAATTGAAAACAGAACGCGAAGCGCAGATGAACGTCGAATTGAGTATTTTTAAGACCGATAAGATGGATCGTATTCAGCAGGAGCTGAAAGTTTTAAGAGAGAAAGAATTGCAGGCCTTGCAGTCCGAATTAGATGAAGAACGAAAGCAGTTGCAGGGTAAGCTGGACGCAGAAATTTTAACATTGCGGCAAGCATCCGAAAAACAGCTTATGGAAGAAATAGACGCGCAGAAGGGTGTTGCAACCCAGAAGATGTTGACCTTAATCGCTGAACGGAAAAAAGTTGAGGAGCAGAAGGTCAGGGCGGAGATGGAAACGTTAAAGCGGGAAGGGCAGGCAGATGTTAATAAGCTGATAGAAATACAGAAAGTTGTAGGTCAGAGGGAAATGGAAGCGGCGTTAGCCGGCATGCAGAAAGAGGGCGAAAAAAAGATTCAGAGAGATTTAAGCTTGAAGAATGCGCAACTAGAAAAAGAATTGAATGAATTGTATAAGTTTAAAGAAATTGAAATCAATGACGCCTATTGGGCTGCATTGGCGAAGCAGGATGCGGTCGTTAAAGGATTTACCGACAACCTTAAGACAACATATCAATCAGGCCGGAACGATTTTGTCGCCAGGAATTCTGAAAGAAATAAATTTGCTTTGATCATGAAGATTATTTTTTTCTTGTTCTTTATCTATTTCTTTGTTCGTTTAATATGGCTATTTGTTATTTCGAAAAGAAAATCATTGTCAATGGTTCATGCGCATAAATATATCGCAATATTGATCGGTCTTTCGGTTTGTTTTTTTTCGTATCACTGTTTGATGTGTACCAATCAATTGCAATCCGTCCAGCGTTTAAGGTCTTTTGTTGAAGGGACTTCATCCCAATTGGAGCAGATTTTTTTTCGAACATATATTTTTAGTTTTCAGAAAAAGTTGTCCATGAGGACAGAAGCCCTGAAAGCGGTGGAGAAGCTGAACCTGAACTGGAGAATGTTTCATGAAAATCAGCTGCTTGTCGGCAATGAAAACAATTCCATCCATTTTGTTCAGATTCCCAAAGATATGAGCACACGGTTTTCCGCTCTTTCAGGCGGCTTTGTTAGTTCGTGGACGGAAAGGCAGAAGAAGGTTCGTGGCGTCCTGAATGATAAAACATCAGATTTTTCGTCGAGAGGTTTTGTGGAAAATTATAACTCTTTTTACGAAGGGCTCGGGCGCATGGGCCTCTTTTTGACCTTAGAAACCAATCGTCTTAAGAAATATTTTTATGTTCATCTGGCATGCATTTTTGCCGTTTTCCTGGTTTATTCCATTATTGTGAAACAGTTTTTTTTAAATCAGGTTTTTATTTTTTTGAGGGATCTAAAGAAGAGAATGGCAGCTAATCGTGACGGGGTTTTTACAGAAGTATTAAATATGGAGCAGTATCGTTTTATCGAAATGAAAAGAGCAGCTAATAGTTATAGATTGCTGGTTGATAAGGTTGCACAGATTTTACGTTCTTTAAGAGAACGCACACTCGAGATGTTGTCTTTGACTCAGCAGGCGGTAAATACGTCTCAAACCATTGCCAAAGACCTGAACCAGAAGATCCGTGTTTTTGAAGAATTGGAAATGTCGATATGTGCGAACGTCGAGAAGTCCACATCCGCTAATGACCTGTCCAGCGAAGTTTCCAGGAAAGCGATCAAAGCGGGACAGGCGATGAACAACACGATTGAAGCCATGACTGTCATAGAAGCCAGTTCCCATCAGATTTTTAAAGCGGTCCATCTGATCGGCGACATTGTCGATCAAACGAATTTGCTGGCCTCGAATGCGGCAATAGAGGCGGCCAGGGCCGGTGAACAGGGTAAGGGTTTTTCTCTTGTCGCCGATGAGGTGCGCAGGTTGGCAGAGCGAAGTGCGAGTTCGGCGCATGAGATTGAAACCATAATTCAGGTGAGCCTGCAGCAAGTTGGTAATGGTGTTTCGATTTCTCAGGAGGCAGGAAAAGACGTTAAAGGCATCATATCCCATATCCGGCAAGTCTCAGACCAATTAGCTGAGATATTTTTATCTTCTCAAAAACAATCTCAGATAATGGACCTAAGCTCAACACAGAAAACGGGGGGGCGCGCATTATTGGCTTCGAACTTGATGCTGATTTCAAATGAACTGGCGGAACTATCCGATTCTTTGTTAGACACAATCAGTGGGGTGAAAATAGATAAAGTTTAAAATTGACCTTAGAAAAATGGTCCTGTTTAAAGTCACATTTGTATGAGGGGGTTCAGGTTTGTTTTGGATGGAATCCTGTCATGGAAAGCGTCATTAATTAATCCAGTTTGCGCTTTATTAGGTCTTGTTATTATGTTATAGTCCAAAATTAAGAAAACAAATAAAATGGATTGGAGACTATGTTAGCAATAACAGATACTGAATTTGAACAAATCAAGAAAATTATGTATGCGCGCACGGGTGTGTTCTTGAAACCATCAAAAAAGCAGCTGGTTGTCACCCGGCTACGCAAGAGACTGGAACAGCTGGATCTCGAGCAGTTTCAAGAATATATCCATTTATTAGAAAAGAATCAGGGCGACGAACTGGAGTTTTTTATTAATGCCCTGACCACAAATGAAACATATTTTTTTAGGCATACAAAGCAATTCAATTACTTGTATGAAAAAATTCTTCCGGAATTAAAGAGCAAACCTGGAAGGGAAATCCGTATTTGGTGCGCGGCATGCTCGACGGGTGAAGAGCCGTATTCTGTTGCTATAACCTGTCAAGAATTTTTTAGGCATAACCCCGGTGGCCGTTATAGCATTTATGCTTCAGACGTTAATAGTGATGTTTTGTCATTCGCCAGAACAGGACAATATCTGGAACGAAGTTTTAAAGAGACCCCGCCGAATTTGACAACAAGGTATTTTTCTCAGACTGAAAATGTTGCTAAAGTCCGAAAAGAATTCGTCATTAAACAAAATTTGAAAAAAAATATCAGGTTTATGCAGCATAATTTGTTAAAACCGTTCGCGGAAAAAAAAATTGATGTGATTTTTTTGAGAAATGTCATGATCTATTTCGATAATGACAGCAAATCCAAAGTCGTGAATAATTTGATTTCCAGTTTAAGTCCGGGAGGCTACATCATGATTAGTTTATCAGAAAGTCTGAATGATGTGAGTTCTCCTTTGACCAATATTTTTTCAGGAGTTTATAAGTTGTAGATGTTGCGAGGGAGTATTTATGATTAAAGTTGTGACAGCGGATGATTCCCCCCTTTTGAGAAACGTTTTAAAAGATGTTCTTGAACAGAGCGGGAAGATAAAAGTTGTTGGTGAGGCAAGGAACGGGAAGGAATCTATTGAGTTGGTCAAGTTATTGAATCCGGATGTCTTGATTCTGGACTGCGAGATGCCCGTTATGAACGGTCTTGAGGCCTTACGCATCATTATGAAAGAGTGTCCGCTGCCCGTTTTTATGTTTAGCTCCTTAACATTTGAAGGTGCTAGCGTCACGTTAAAAGCGTTAGAACATGGCGCTGTCGATTTTTTGCCAAAACCAACAAAAGGAATTTTAGGGCTGGAAGACATCCAGGTGGATTTGGTTAATAAAATCGAACAAGTTGTCAGGCGGACAAGGTTTAAATATAAGGGGCTCGCGACAACAATCCACAGACCTAGAACGATTTTTTCAAAAAAAATCACGTCATTGACCCATTTGAGCAGAATAAAGATTGACTTGATTGCCGTTGGATCGTCAACAGGCGGGGTTCAAACTTCACTTGAGATTATCAAAAGTTTGCCCGCGCAAACAAAACCGATTGTTTGGGTTCAACATATGCCGGAGAACTTCACAAAAAGTTTTGCTGAAAGATTGGACTCTGCCGCGAAGATTAAGGTTAAAGAAAGCGTGAATGGCGACTTGTTGGAGAACAACACTTGCTATATCGCCCGCGGGGGGGTTCAGACGCGCATCAAGAAAAGTTCAAGAGGTTGTGAGCTGTCCGTCGGTGGAGGTGATAAAGTAAGCGGTCATTGTCCTTCTTGCAACGCGCTATTTGATTCCATCGCGCCGTTTTTTCTGAGTAATGTGCTGGGCGTTATCTTGACCGGTATGGGTGATGATGGCGCGCGGGGATTGCTGCGTCTGCATGAGCAGGGAGCGTTTGTGATCGGTCAATGTGAAGATAGCTGTATCGTCTACGGTATGCCAAAAGCCGCTTATAAATTAGGTGCGGTTGATATTGAACTGGATGTCTCTCAGATAGCAGACGCCATCGTTAGAAAAGGGGGAGGAACGGGATGATAGAAAGCAACTGATTGATACCAATTCCATTAAATAATGACCAAAACCAATTCTGTTTTTCTCGACGATTTAGCGAGAAAAGCAGAATTAAGATAGAACAATTTATTAATGGATTTGGTATGATTTGATGGTTAAGACGTTACAGATGAAGGCGCAAAAGTTATTGGGTTTCAGGGTCAACAAGAAGCATTGGATTGCGTGGGTTAGCACGATATAGACTTAGTTATTACAGACATCTCTATGCCGAAAATTCAAGGGACGGATTTGTTTTTTTAGAATGAGGAAGCTGAATCCTTTCCTCCAGGTCATCATTATCACGGCCTGTCTGAGCTTAAACAATATAATTTTGATGTTGGATCTGGGGCAGGAGACTTTATCATTAAACTATCTGAGATGGATGATCTGGTATCTGTCGTGCAAGAAAAACTTTCATGCATTAACCTCTGGAAATCTTTATGGAAAGAATGGTTAAAGTATAAAAAGCCACAACTTCAATTATAAATGGAGATGAATATGTCTGAGGGACAAAACGAATTTCTTTCTGAATTTTTAGATGAAAGTGAAGAGCATTTGGCCGTTTTGAACGATAAGATGTTGGAGGCTGAATCTTCAATCAAACAAGGCACGGATATGTCTGATGATGACCTAAACGCGATGTTCCGTGCCGCCCATACGATAAAAGGAACGGCGTCTTTCATTGGTTTGAATAAGGTCATTAACTTGATGCACAAAACGGAAACCTTATTGCAGCACTTGCGTAACAGAGAAATCAATTTAACCGGTGAGATTGTTGATGTGTTGTTTTCATCTTTTGACTCGTTAACATCTTTACTGACGAGTTTAAGAGAATCCGGTGAAGAAGCGGGTGAGATTGAAAATGATGTCGCGAAAATTGAAATGATTTTAAACCAATGTCTCGGAAGGGCTCAGGACGCTGCTAAAGAAAGAAAGGTAGCTGAACCGCAAGCAGCCGAGTCCCAAGAATCTGAAGAAAAATCATCAGAGCCCCAGGCCGTGGAGGCTCCTGCTCCGACAGGTCAAGCGCAAGACGTGTTGATTGAAGAACCGGGAGCGGAGGGTGTAGCCCCAGAGCAGGAGGATGAACCCCGGGACGTGGAGCCAAAGATAAACAATAAATATTTACAACAATTTCTTGATGAGCTTGATCAAAATATTGCAGATTTTGAACGGTGTTTGCTCTCATTGGAAGAACAGAATGATGATAAAGAGATGATCAATAACATTTTTAGGCACATGCATACGATTAAAGGTTCTTCCGGCGTTATTAATGCTCAGAAAATCACAAATGTTTCACATAAAATGGAAAATGTTTTATCTTATCTCAGAGACCGAGAGGGGAAGGTTGATCCGGGTTTGATCGCACTGCTATTTAAAGGCCTGGATGTGATTGGCAGCTTATCGGAAGCGTTGAAAACTGTCGGTCATTTATCGGGAGTGGATATTACGAAAGTTTGTCAGGAGTTGGATGATTGCCACGCAGTGCTGATTGGCGCGGAAGATCAGAATGTTTCCATCGCATCTGGAGCTGATGGGGAAGTCATTTTTGATGAGGAGGTCACGGCGTTTTTCGAAGGGCATCAGTTATCGGAGATGGAACACGAACGGTATCAGGAGGCTTTTAAGCAGCAGAGCAATATCTACAATGTCAAAATTTCATTTGATGATAGTGTTATTTTGCGGAGTATGAAAGCGATGATTGTGGAAGAACGATTGAAAAAGAGTGGTGTGCTCATTGGGACACGACCGCTCTTGGAGGCCTTAGATGAGACTGATATGAAAGTTTATTGTGGATTTACTGTCGCGACAAATAAAAAACACAATGAGTTAGAAACATTGTTATCTTTGGCTGGCGTGCAGATTATTTTTTCTCAAACAGTTGATATCGAAAAAGTTAAAGGTATAATAGTGAAGGCCGAGCAAGCCTCCAGACCTCAGAACAAAGTGAATGTCGAAGAGGGGGTGTCACGTTCTGTTGAGTCAAGGAAAGGAGCATCGATGAAAAATCCAGTAGAAGAAAAATTAATGGCAGCTTCTAAGTCTGTGCCATCGGATATCTCCACCATCAGAATAGATTCCCGTAAATTGGACAATTTGATGAATCTATCCGGAGAGCTTGTCATTATCCGCGCACAATTTGCCCGCCTTGTGAATTTATTTAATAATGATGTCGCCAATCAAAAAGAAACTGTGCGGATTATGGAAAACATCGAACTGTATTTTGACACGATTAAGAAAGAAATAAATGATATCAATGGATCGGCAAAAGAAAATGAAGTTGATGATAAAGGTGTTTCAAGAATCCACAAGGTCATTACTGAAATGATGACAATCTTCGGTGACCTCAATAAAATGGTCCTTAATAATGACATCATTGAAAATATACACGCTCTTGATGAAACGACAAGCATGTTAGAAAAGATTTCTTCTAATATTCAATCAGGGGTTATGCAGACACGGATGATTCCTATCGAAGGCGTATTCACCCGGTTTAAACGGATTGTTCGCGATATCTCTAAGGAAATCAATAAAGAGGTCGATCTAAAGATTGAAGGTCAAGAGACTGAATTGGATAAGAAGATCGTTGACGGGCTGGGTGACCCGCTTACGCATATGATCCGTAATTCTGTTGATCATGGAATAGAGGATAATCAGACCCGGCAAGATTTAGGAAAAACACGGGTAGGTTCGGTCTACCTGAAAGCCTCGCATAAAGGCAATAATATTTGTATTGAAGTCGGGGACGATGGCAAAGGCATCGATTGCGAGAAGCTGGTCGAGAAAGCATTGGATAAAGGTTTAATAACCGCCGAACAAGTTGACCGCATGAGCGAAAAAGATAAATTGAACCTGGTTTTCATGCCCGGGTTTAGCACCGCCGAGCAGGTTACGGGTTTGTCCGGTCGCGGCGTTGGCATGGACGTTGTCAAGAATATGATCAACTCTGTGAATGGTGTTGTTGATATTGAAACCAAATTAGGCGAGGGAACAAATTTTATGTTAAAGATCCCGTTGACCCTGGCCATCATTCAAGCCTTATTAGTCACAATCGGAAGTGAGATTTATGCGTTCCCATTGGAAACTGTAACTGAGATCATCAAAGTCTCCAAAGAAGACATTTATTCTGTCGACAGGAATGATACTGTTAAGATACGAGACCATGCTTTGAGTTTGATCGAGCTGGAAAAAGTCATAAAGATCAAGCGTAAAGAGGAGAAGTCTCAAGATGAAGAAAAGAAGAAAAAACGAAGTCGGAAAGTTGTTATTATAACGGATGGAGAATCTCGTCTCGGTGTTGTTGTTGATGAATTAGTCGGAAAAGAGGAAATCGTTATCAAATCTTTTACAGAGCACTTTTCACGAGTCAAGGGTTTAACCGGGGCCTCGATTTTAGCGGATGGGACAGTGGCCTTAATATTAGATTCAGCAACCATAATAAGGGAATCAAGATAATGGATCAAACAACGGTGAAAAAGGAAATTATCGTCGGTATGGCTGACCTTAAAGTTAGTAAAGCACCTGATATTATTACGACCAGTTTAGGTTCCTGTATTGGCGTTTGCTTATATTCTCCGACTCAAAAGGTTGGAGGAATTTTGCATTTGATGATGGCTTATGCTGGTCCGGCAGCGCAGAGAGAAGGATTTAAAAAAGCGAAGTTTGCGGATACGGGTATCCCTGAGTTAATCCATCAGTTGCAAGCCATCAATTCTTCCGGGCCGAAAGACTATGTTGCCAAAATTTTTGGCGGAGGAAAAATCTTACATGGCATCGTCCGAAATATCGGGGCTGATAATGAATCGGCAGTGCGCTCGATATTGAAAGATTTAGGGATTCGTATTGTAGCTGCCAGAACAGGCGGGGGAAAAGGTTATCGGATCAGTTTAAATCTTGACACGGGAAAAGTTTCATGTCGAATTTTTGGAGCTGAAAGTGAGGAGTTTTAATTATGACAGATAGATTAAAGGTCGATAAAGCTTTAAAATTGATAGCCAAGCTTAGTATAGATAAGTCATCTCAGGTTTTGTCTAAAATGATTAAATCCGGAGCTCGAATAGATTTGGAGAATGTTTGTGTCGTGGATATCACAGAAGCGACAGAGAAAGTCATCGGTCAATCGGATCAGGAAGTCGTCGGCGCCTTTATCGATTTAGTCGGCGATGCTCCGTTTAAGTTTTTATTTTACGTGAATGTTGCCGATAGCCTCGTGTTAACCGATTTGATATTAAAGAGAGAGATCGGCATGACCAAAATTTTCGATGTTTACGCGCAGAGCGCGGTTCAGGAGATGGGAAATATTTTGTCGAGTGCCATTTCGAATGTTTTTTCATCAGATTTTCAGATATCCATGGCACCCACACCGCCAACAGTTATCAATGATTACGCGAGTACAGTTTTTACAGAGTATATTATGTCTGTTGCTGTAGATAAGAATGAAATTCTAATCATTGAGAGTGTTTTTAATATTGTTGCGACTAATATTGGATGCCGGATGTTTATTTTACCTGTTGGGGAAAGTGAGAAAATTCTTTCTTATGTGGCTAGTACAATGTAATTGCAATCAAACTATCTAATCGGAAGAGGTGATTTTATGGCTAAGAGAATAATTGTTACAGATGATGCTCCTATCATTCGGCTTATGTTAAGAGATATATTGACCTACAATGGTTATGAAGTCATAAAAGAATGCAATAATGGGCAAGAAGCTGTGGAAGCATTTACAGAACTTAAGCCGGACTTGATGACCTTGGATATTGTTATGCCGGAGAAAGATGGGATTCAAGCATTAGAGGAAATTTTGACGGATGATGACAGCGCTAAAATTGTTATGGTTACGGCCGTCGACCAGAGAGAAGCGCTGATGAAGGCCATCCGTATCGGCGCAACAGATTATATTGTTAAGCCTTTTGAAAACGATCGTGTTTTATCCGCAGTTCGGAAAGCCTTATGCGAGGATTAAATTTTGAATTTTGCGAAGTCTAAAGTCCTCATTGTTGACGACACCTACGTTAACAGATCTATTTTGCGAGAACTGTTAACAATTTCACATCCTGAATACGACATTGTTTGCGCGGTCGGTGGCCGTGAAGCCTTACAAATGGTTCAGGATATCCCCCCTGATATTATTCTCCTTGATGTTATGATGCCGGACCTTGACGGTTTTGAAGTTTGTAAAATTTTAAAATCAGACGATCGATACAAAAATATCCCCATTATCATTATTACGGCTCTTGATAATATTGATCAAAAAATAAATGGGTTTAAACTCGGCGCTGATGATTATATCCCAAAGCCTATTAATGAGGATGAAATTAAGGCTCGCGTTGAAGCTCACCTGAGAATTAAGAAATATCAAGATGACTTAAAGGATGCGAATAGAAAATTAAAACGGGCGCATAATGCATTATTAGAGAATGCGAAGATGTCGGCTGTCGGCTCTTTCGCGGCAGGGATTTCACATGAATTCAATAATATTTTGACTATGATGGGTGGATACACACAATTATCTTTGAAATCGAGGGATGTTGATGAATTGTTGGAGAACAACAAAGTTGTCGATGAACTGGTTGTTCGCGGTAAGGAAATCATTGAGGGTTTGTTAAGTTTCGCATGGGAGGATGAATATCACAAAAAGTGCAAAGCGAACATTATTGATTTGGTCGAACGGGATTTATTGTTATTGAAGAAATTTATAAACGACGGCAATATCAAGATTGTTAAGGAATATGAAGAAATACCGGATGTTTTCTGCTGGGCGAGTCAGATGTCACAAGTCTTTATTAACATTATCAAGAATTCCATTGATTCGATGTCCTCAGCGCCAGAAAAAATATTAACCATAAGAATTTATCCGGCAGATGTCGAGTTTTACATGCAAGGGAAGGATAAAAATTTTATCGTTAAGAAGAAATGTGTCGGCATTGATTTGTCAGACACAGGTTGCGGTATCCCGGAGAAAGTCAAGAAGAAAATTTTTGAACCTTTCGTTACAACCAAAGGTGTGTTCGGCGGGGGCGATAATACAACTCCTGGAACCGGCTTAGGGCTATCCATCGTCTATGGGATCGTTAAACGGCACAAGGGTATCATTGTTTTCAATAGTAAAGAAGGCGAAGGGACGATGTTTAAAATTAAAATACCTGTAAAGTTAAACTGATCTCCATTCCGCCTCACGAGTTTTCCGCTTTCCAGTTATAAATAATGGCCAACATAATGAGATAAAATAATGAACGCGATACTGCTAATTTCATGCCCTGACCGGAAGGGAATTGTTTACACTGTTACAGATTTTATTTTTAAGAATAACGGCAACATCCTCGATGCGGATCAGCATATTGATGATCAAAGCAATATTTTCTTTATGCGTCTCGAGTGGTCCTTGGTTGACTTTGGTTTAGGGAAAGATGATATTATTCCGGCTTTTTCTGCCATCGCCGAACGATTCTGCATGCAATGGAGTATTGTCTTTTCTGACCAAACACCAAATCTCGCGATATACGTGTCACGGCACTTGCATTGTCTGCAAGATTTGTTGGCGCGGTATCAATCCGGCCAATTGCGTTGTCATATCCCATTGATCATTAGTAACCATAAAGAGGCTGAGAGAATAGCACGTTTAAGTGACATGGATTACTTTTATGTCCCGATTACGCCTGATAATAAAATCGAACAAGAGCAGCGTCAAACAGATATTCTTGCAAAGTATAGAATTGATGTTATTGTATTAGCTAGATATCATCAGATTTTTACGGGTGAATTTGTTGCCCGGCATGAAAATAAGATGATCAATATCCATCATTCTTTTCTTCCTGCTTTTGTTGGGAAAAAACCGTATAATCAAGCATATGAAAAAGGGGTTAAACTTATTGGTGCGACCAGTCATTATGTGACAGGACAGTTGGATCAGGGCCCTATTATTGAACAGGATACTGTTCGGATAAGCCATCGTGATGCGTTAACAGATCTGGTCAGAAAAGGGGAAGATTTAGAAAAAGTTGTTTTAGGCCGGGCTGTCCGGTTTCACCTGGAAAGAAAGGTTTTGGTTTATAACAATAAGACAGTTGTATTTGATTAGACTGAACGGCAACTGGGATGAGTGAGTTATGTATGAAGCTTAAATTTATTATTCTTTTAAGTTTATCCGTAGTTTTTAGCTTGCTGAGTTTCTGCATTGGATTGACTCCGAAACAATCCGTCATCATTGGCATTTTTTCGATGTCCATCCTTGGCACGTTATTCTTCTGGGATTTTCGTTTGAGTTTTGTTTTTATCGGCAGCGGGGTCTTTTTTCTTTTGAATGTCGTCCACTTGGATGAATTTATCGAATACGCGTCCATTGATGTTATTATTTTCCTCGTGTCGATGATGATCATTGTCGGCATGATGAAGGAGGCGGGTCTTTTTACGTGGTTGATCACGTTAGTGCTAAGGGTCAAGAACCTGACCGGGCGGAAGATGGTCGTTCTTATCATGGTCAGTTCGGCTGTTTTTTCAGGATTAATGGATGAAGTGACTTCGATCATTATTGTGACGACGGTCATCCTGAATATTTGTGACTTTCTGGAAGTTGATCCTAAGCCGCTTGTTATTGCTTCTGTCTTAGCAACTAATATCGGTTCAGCCGCGACCGTTCTGGGTAATCCTGTTGGCGTATTGATTGCCGCTCGTAGTCAGTTGTCTTTTGAGGATTTTATCATTCATGCCGCTCCGTTATCAGCCGTGGTGCTAGTTGTTACGATCTGTATTGTATTGTATTATTACCGGAAGTACATTGACGTCTTATCAGAAAAAATTATTCCTTTTCAAGATGATAAATCTTTTTTATACCTCATCTCCATTCCTCCGGATAAGCGGACGAAAGTTAGTATTTACATATTTTTCGTAACAATCGCTCTGATCGCTATACATAAACGGTTAGAGATGTTGTTGGGGCTGGAGCACAATACTTTGTTGATTATGCTTCCGGTTATTTCAGCCGGATTTGTCATGATCTACCGGCATGATAAAGCGCGGCATTATGTCGAACATGAGGTGGAATGGCCGTCATTGCTGTTTTTTATGTTTCTTTTTGCTCAGGCCGGGGTCATTCAATCTTCAGGGATCGCGGATTTCTTCTCGCGCAAGATCCTGACTTTAGCTGGAGGTTCTGTCGAAGTCCTTGCCGGTATTATACTTTTTTCAAGCGGGATATTATCGAGTGGTTTGGATAACGTTGTTACGGTTGCTTCAATGGTTCCCGTTGTTCAGAGCTTAGACGCCGTGCACATCAACTTAAAACCACTGTGGTGGGCTTTGTTATTCGGTGCTTGTTATGGTGGCAATATTAGTATGATCGGCTCAACAGCGAATATTGTTGCCCTTGGTTTGTTAGAGAAAGAACGTGATATACGCATAGTTTTCCTGGATTGGTTGCGAATTGGCTTTCTCATCGGTATTGTTGGCATGTCCATTGCCTATTTGGCGATATTATTTATACCCATTTATTTGTAATTTTTAAACTCATTTATTTTATATCTCATGATTGTATTTGAAGTTGTTCAAGGTGATATCACAAAGCTTAAGGTTGACGCCCTTGTTAATGCGGCAAACACTTCCCTGCTTGGTGGAGGAGGAGTGGATGGCGCCATCCACAGAGCCGCGGGATCAGAGCTTTTAGATGCCTGTCGAACATTAGGCGGTTGTTCGGTCGGCGACGCGAAGATCACAAACGGTTTTCAACTGTCAGCCCGGCATGTGATACACACTGTCGGTCCCATTTGGAGGGGTGGCCAGCATAATGAAGAGGGCTTGTTAGCGAATTGTTATCGTCGTGCGATTGAGGTCGCAACACAAAACAAGTTGAAGACGATAGCGTTCCCCTGCGTCAGTACCGGAGTTTATCGGTTCCCGAAAGCTTTAGCCGCACAGATTGCCGTTGACACCGTTTATGATATCGTTCAGCATCAAAATATGTTTATTGCAAAAGTTATCTTTGTGTGTTTTGATTTGGAAAATTTTATGATATATCAGAAATTATTATCTTCTCACAGGGAAAAGAGTTAAGGATATGGATTATTTTGAGCAGAAGGCGGATCCGATCCCTTTGAGAAATTTTTTTAAAGATTCTTTTGTTTTTTATCGTCGCAATATTTCGATTTTTTTGCCGCTGGGGTTTATTTATGGTTTCTCGCAAATGCTGGCTGACAATATATATTTTTCGGACGAGCAATTCTTAGGTCTGCGACTTTTTATTCAGATTATTATCAATTGTATCGCGACAATCATTGTTATCTATACGACCTTCGCCTTGGGTCAGGGGTTGGCTGTGGGGATCAAAGAGTGGATGGCGATTGTCAGGCAGAAGCTGTTGTTGTTTACGGGCATTTCTTTGATCAGGATGTTTTTTGTCGGATTGGGATTTCTTGCCTTTTTTTTGCCGGGCTTGTATTTAAGCACCATTTTTTTGTTTGTTGAGGTTATCGTAATTTTTGAGTATACGGATGTTCAAAGTGTTTTTCAAAAGAGTGTGGTTTTGGTTCATCATGTTTTTCGAAAAGTTTTTTCTTTCTTGATGATTATTATTTCCTGCGGAGTTTTGTTTATTCTGCTATTCTCCAATCTTAATGAACAGAGCCCATTACTGGGAAAGGTCTTAAGCGTTTCATTTTTTGTTTTTTCCCCCGTGTATATGCATATGGCTATTACACTTTTGTATTTGCGGATTAAGCAGATGAATGTTGTGGGTCAAAATAGTGAAACTTGTACATGAAACTAAGAAGGAGGCGGAAATGGATTGTCCTGTTTGTCAAAAAGCGATGTCGGAACAAGATTTTGGCGGGATCAAAGTGGATGTTTGTGCTGATGGATGTAGAGGCATCTGGTTTGATTGGTTTGAACTAGAAAAGTTAGACGAAACGCATGAAGGTTTAGGCGAGGCCTTGAAGAATTCATTGGAAGGCACAAGGGAGCAAGACGAGTCCCGCGGGCAAATCAATTGTCCCCGTTGTCAAAAGCCGATGATTGGGCATTTATACAAAGCCGCTAAAGATGTGACGGTTGATGAATGTTATTTGTGTGGGGGATTTTATCTGGACGCTGGAGAATTAAAGGCGATTCGTGATAGTTTCATGAATGAATCTCAGCGTGAGCAGTTTGTGAAACAAATATTAGATCAAACGACAGAATATCAACAAGCCCAAGAGGATTTAAAGAAAATAAAAGCCCGTTCAGAAGCATTAAGCAGAATGACACGTGTCTTACGGGTATCGGATTACTTCACGAAGTAGAAAAGATCGTTGGCAAGATGAGGGTGCTTTTCCCAATCGGAACAGTACCCTTTCTTTTTTCTGTCCATTCAGGGCCTATCGCGGGGATTCAAAAAATGGTTGAAGATTTTTTTACAGTATCATCATTAAACAATTTGATAAAGGATGTCATTCAAGCCGGCTTTCCTCGAATGGTCTGGGTTTGTGGTGAGATTCAGCAATTCAATCGTAATCGAACAAAGCGGCATGTATTCTTTGAACTCGTCGAGAAAGATTCCGCTTCCCAGGACATCAAGGCGCGGATTGGTTTGGTTATTTTTGCAGGAAAAAAAGTCTACATCGAGAAGAAGTTTAAAGAAGTCGATCAAGCGTTTAATCTTAAAGATGATATTGAAGTTAAATTCGCTTGTCGGGTTGATTTTTATGCGCCACATGGCGCTGTACGACTCATTGTTGAAGATATCGATCCTGCGTATACTTTGGGGAAATTAGCTCAAGAAAAACAAAGATTGATTATCGTTTTAAAGAAACAAGGTGTTTTCGAGCAAAATAAAAAACGGGAACTGCCGTTGGCACCGCTGAACATTGGTTTAATTACGGCGTATGACTCAGCCGCCTATAATGATTTTATATCCGAATTAGACCGTAGCGGATATAGTTTTAAGGTCAGAGTTCGCAATACCTTGATGCAGGGTAAGAATTCAGAAAAAGATGTTTGTCAGGCCCTGTGTGTGCTCGAGGGGATAAAAAATCTTGATTTGATTGTGATTACCCGGGGTGGAGGATCTTTAGCTGAGTTAAGTTGTTTTGACAGTAAGCTTATCGCTCAAGCCATTGCTAAATCGCGTTTGCCTGTTTTTTCAGGAATCGG
The DNA here is from genome assembly GCA_021108075.1 of Candidatus Omnitrophota bacterium. GTDB lineage: Bacteria > Omnitrophota > Gorgyraeia > Zapsychrales > Zapsychraceae > JAIORP01. The sequence continues at coordinate 39,291 of JAIORP010000100.1, forward strand.
ACATGAGATTAACTTAACCATTACCGATATGGCGGCCCATACGTACGCAAAAACTCCGACGGCTATCGCGCAGTTTTTGATAGAGAAAATTGATCTTTTTCTTCAGAAAATGGATACTTATCAGAATGGTCTGCTGGAAAATATAAAGACAATGTTTCAAGGGCGGCGGGCGTCATTGCAGCAGGATGCCTGGCAATTATACAACCAGACGGGAGGGTATTTGAAAGAGCACAAGAATCGATTAATGTTTTTTGGAGAATGTGTGCGACACAAACCTTTAGCGCGTATGCAACAGGGCTTACGCGATCTGCTTGTTAAGCGGCAGGCAATCCGCAAAGAAGTGAAACATTTTTTCTCGCAGAGTCATCATAAACTCCGTTCTTTTGAGAAAATTGTTGATTTTGTCCATCCTCGCAATACGATTAAAAGAGGTTTTTGTGTTGTTCAAAATCAAAAAGGTGAGTATATTAAAAGTATTCAACAGCTCAAAGAAAATGAACGAGTGATCAACCGGTTTTTTGATGGATGCTCACACAATATTGTTGAAAAAATTGTGAAGGAGGATTAAGTGCCTGAGTTTAAGTACAGCAAAGCAATGAAAAGGATTGAAGCGATCATTGAAAAAATTGAAAACGAAGAAATTGACGTTGATGATTTGTCGAATTATGTGAATGAAGCGGCGACCTTGATTAAGAGTTGCAAGGATAAGATCACAAAAGTGGAAAGCGAAGTCCAGAAAGTGGTCGATGACTTGGTCGAACCCGGAGACAATTCGAAATAATTTTTTATTTGCAAAATATTATAAAACTGTTAGTTTGTTAGATGTTGTTTGATCGGTCAGCTCCGTGTTACTCGCATATAAGTTTACAGACATCTATCCCAAAATATCATTATTTTTCATATGTTACGCGCCTGTAGCTCAGCTGGATAGAGCACCTGCCTTCGGAGCAGGGTGTCGGGGGTTCGAATCCTCCCAGGCGCGTTTTTTATCAAATCGTATTAATCCGGAAAATGCAATTGGGATCACCTGCGAAGGAAAAATTCATCGCAATTGCTACGTTATGCTCGGGATTATTTTGTTTACCGTATCTTGATGCGCTTCACGTAATAACCCTCGCAATGCCTTGCACTTGCAACAACGACTGCCTTTTCGTTACGATTCCAATTGCATTTTCCGGGTTAAACGCTTCTGTTTTAAATTTATCATGTCGATAACGTTTTGATTTCATGCTTTCATCCGATATTTTTCAGTTTTTTTATCCATTGTCCCGGCCTGTCGGCTCTGTAGTGAACATGAAGAAGATGTGTTTTAGAATAGATTGTAACGGTTATGTGGTTCTTTCTTTATTAATTATCTTTACATTTATTATTGATTTTAATAAAATATGTCCATCGTAACAGATTCATGATAGATAATGTCTAAGAGCCGTGAATGATATTCATAAATTTATTTTATACAAAAAGGCATGACAATAAAAAAGGATAAACAAAATGTCCCGGGATGATACCACTACGATAAAGACCTTGTTAACATCACCGCTGGATAAACAACACCGGGCATTAAGCGCCCGGATGGTGTCATTCGGTGGATGGGAGATGCCTGTTCAGTATAAGGGTGTGCTGGCCGAGTACCGTCACACCCGCACCAAAGCGTCCATTTTTGATATATCCCATATGGGAGAGTTTAAAGTCCTTACGAATGATAAAGATAGAAGCTTAGAGAAAATTTTTACGATCAATTTATCCCGGATCCCTCTTATGAAATGTCGCTACGGAATGATTTTAAATGAGCAGGCTGGGATTATTGATGATCTTATTGTCTTTCGGTGCGCGCAGAATGAATGGTTTGTTGTCGTGAATGCCGCTACAATGGAGAAAGATGAAAAATATATCGCATCCCATCTCCCTTCTGAATCTCAATTGACCAATTTGACATTTCAACTGGGAAAAATAGATTTACAGGGCCCTGAGGCGAGAACCGTGATGAAGGCCCTGGTCCCGGGTATTGAAAAATTAGCGTATTATTCATTTGATTTTTTTAATTTATTAGGGGAAAATGTTTTAATCAGCCGAACAGGTTACACCGGTGAGTTGGGATATGAGATTTATTATCCGTGGGAAAAGATCCATTTGGTCTGGGATGGATTGCTTGCAAACGAGTTGGTTGAACCGGCAGGTTTAGGCGCGCGTGATATTTTACGTTTGGAAATGGGCTACAGTCTGTATGGGCATGAAATGAACGAAAGCATTTGTCCTTTTGAGGCGGGATTAGATCGATTTGTTGATTTGAGCAAAGATTTTATTGGCAGGGAGGCTTTATTAGCCAAAAAAGATATTATAAAGCGTAAATTAGTCGGTTTTGTTTCATCTTCGAGACGCTCACCCCGCGCGCGGCAACATATTTTTTCTATGGCCGAAGAAGAAATTGGAATAGTGACAAGTGGCACATTCTCACCCTTTCTTGAAAAGGGTATCGGTTTAGGTTTTCTTCCGAAAGATTATTTAGCGCAACATAAGGAAGTTTATTTTGGTGATCAGCGCGCAAAGACACCGGCCATTATTTCAAGTAGACTTTTTTATAATAAGGGATCTTTAAAAAATTAAAGGAGCAAGTTATGGAAATAATAGATTATTTTTTGTATTCAAAGGAGCATGAGTGGGTTTCTCTAGAAGATGGAATTGCGACTATAGGTATTTCTGAATATGCTCAGGCAGCATTAGGCGATATCACATTCATTGAACTTCCGAGCATTGATGATGAAATCGATCAATTTGAGCAGATCGCGTCCGTTGAATCCGTTAAAGCGGCCAGTGATATTTTTTCTCCGATGTCGGGTAAGATCGTGGACATCAATGGCAGTCTGGAAAATGACCCGGGACTTATTAATAAGTCTTGCTATGAGAAGGGTTGGATTATCAAGATTGAGATCTCTGAGAAAGACGAGAAGTCCAACCTTATGACCGCCGAGGAATATCGGAACTTTTTGAATAGTGTTAGATAATAAATAAAATGCTTATAGAAAGAAGTTTTTTTGAAGCCATATATTGCTAATACAGTAAAAGACATAAAAGACATGTTGCAGGCGATCGGTGTTGCGACGATTGATGATCTGTTTAAAGATATTCAGCCACAGCAAAGGCCGTCTTCATTTAACCTTCCCGAAGGTCAATCAGAATTTGAGGTTATTCAGTTCTTTCGTGAGATTGCTGATCATAACAGGACACATTTGATCCCTTTTATCGGCGGAGGTTTTTATGACCATTATATTCCTGCGCCTGTTTTTTCCCTGATCTCTAGAGGGGAGCTTTCCACGGCGTACACGCCATACCAGCCGGAATGTTCTCAAGGAACGCTACAGGCATTATACGAATACCAAAGTTTGATGTGTGCGTTAACGGGCATGGAAGTGTCGAATGCCTCATTGTATGACGGGGGTACGGCTTTGTATGAAGCGACAATGATGGCGCTGCGGATCACGAAAAGAAAAAAGGTTCTAATGGACGGGGGTGTTAGTCCCATATACCGTAAAATTATTCAGTCCTACACGAGAAACCTGAATTATGAATTTATTCAAACACCTGTTGTCCACGGGCATAGTGACCGGGATGCGATACAGAAATTAATAGACGAGGATACGGCTGCCATTATCCTGCAGAATCCAAATTTTTTTGGCACGATAGATGATCATTCGGATATTGTTAACATGGCGCATGCTAAAGGAGTTTTGGTCATACAGAGTGTTTATCCTATCGCGTTAGGATTAGTTAAGACGCCCGGAGAGATGGGTGTTGATATCGTGACAGGTGAAGGGCAGAGCCTCGGACTTCCGTTGAATTTTGGAGGGCCGTATTTAGGTTTTATGACCACAAAGAAGAAATATGTCCGGAAAATGCCTGGCAGGGTCGTGGGAAAGACGGTTGATCAAAGTGCCCGGAGGTGTTTTGTCAACACTTTACAAACGAGGGAGCAGCATATCCGTCGGGAGAAAGCGACATCTAATATCTGCACAAACGTCGCATTGTGTGCGGTGCAGTCATCGATCTTTATGTCATTACTTGGCAAAGAGGGTTTGAAGCAATTGGCTCAATTAAATTTAGATAAAGCGGAGTATTGCCGTCAATTGCTGGAAGGCATCAAGGGGGTTGAAGTGAAAAGGAGTTCGCCAACGTTTAATGAGTTTACAATTCGTTTGCCTTCAGACTCAAATAGAATATGTGAAGAGATGATTGAGGAGGGTTTTGCCCCCGGGATCCCTCTGGACCGATATTATCCTGATACGGCGAATTATATGCTTGTCGCTGTTACCGAAAAAAGAACGCGAACTGAAATTGAACAGTATGTTTCCTTGTTGAAACATATCATAGAGAAACAAAAATAATTTTTTATAGATATGGAATTAATATTTGAGAAAAGTGTGGCTGGTCGACGGGGGTATTTGTTGCCTAAAACAGATGTCCCTGTCTCCGCAAGTATTCCGGAGCAGTTTCAACGAAAGCGAGATTGTCCTTTCCCTGAAGTGACAGAATTAGATGTTGTCCGGCATTTTACGCGATTATCCCATCTTAACTATTCGGTTGATACGCATTTTTATCCCCTTGGATCTTGTACGATGAAATATAATCCGAAATTTACCGAGCAGGTTGCGGCCATGCCTCAATTTTGTGAGGTGCATCCGATCCTGCCGCAGTTGAAGAATGGAGAACTGTTAACGCAAGGGGCATTATTTGTTCTCTATGAGATGGATAAATTGTTGTCCGAGATAACAGGTATGGACGCTTTTACAATGCAGCCCTTGGCTGGCGCGCATGGAGAGCTGACGGGTGTGATGATCATGGCCGCTTATCATAAGGCCCAAAAGAATAAAAAGAAATATATCATTGTTCCGGATGCTGCCCATGGAACGAATCCAGCGACAGCCGCTATCGCCGGGTATGAAACAATATCAGTAAAAAGCAATGCTACGGGAGTCATTGATATTGATCAATTAAAGCAATGTATCAATGATGACGTTGCTGGCCTTATGTTGACCTGCCCCAATACCCACGGCATTTTCAATATGGACATCGATAAGATCACAAAAATGGTTCATGATGTTGACGGCCTCATGTATTATGACGGGGCCAACCTGAACGCCATATTGGGGCGCTGCCGTCCGGGAGATATCGGTTTTGATATCGTGCATGTTAATTTGCACAAGACGTTCGCAACGCCCCACGGCGGGGGTGGGCCAGGGTCCGGACCGGTTGGCGTGTGTGAAAAATTAGCGCCCTATTTACCTATTTCACGCATTTGCAAACGTGATAATGACACATATTTTTTGAATTATGATTATCCGCAATCCATTGGTTATATCGCGTCCTTTTATGGTAATTTTGGCATTGTGTTGCGGGCTTATGCTTATATTTTGCAGTTAGGCAAAGAAGGATTGATGGCGATTAGTGATCATTCCGTTCTCAACGCGAATTACCTCCGGGAGCAATTGAAAAAATATTACCATTTACCATATGACCGTATTTGCATGCATGAATGTGTTTTTTCTGCGGTAGAACAAGCCCAGCGAGGTGTGCATGCTATTGATATCGCCAAGTTTTTAATTGATCATGACCTGCATCCCCCGACTGTTTATTTTCCTTTGACAGTTAAAGAAGCGTTGATGATCGAACCAACAGAGTCAGAATCAAAAGAGACATTAGACTTGTTTGTTGATAAAATGATCCAGGCGGACGAATTGAGCCGTTCAAATCCTGCAAGTTTTCATGACAGACCGAAAACAACATGTATCTCCCGGCCTGATGAGGTCAAAGCTGCCAGAGAAATAAATACAAATTATTTCGCCGAAGAAAAACCGGATGACTAAATTGATTCATGGTTTTAAAAGATATTTCATTTGATTTGCCAGAAGAAAACATACTTTATGATGAACTGCTTCTGCATTTGGCAGAAAAGGGCAAGCTGGGGAATACTTTGCGGTTTTGGGAATCATCAGCGGTATTCGTTGTGCTTGGAAGAATTTCCTCTTTAGACGAAGATGTTAATCAGCAGGCTGTTCGGAAAGACCGCGTTTCCGTTGTAAGGCGTTGTTCCGGCGGCGGTACGGTCGTGCAGGGTAAGGGATGTTTGAATTATTCATTGATTTTGTGTAAGCAGGATTATCCGCAAGTTCAGGATATTCGGCGCTCCTATAATTTTATTTTAAATAAGTTGGTCAGAGCCTTTCATAAGTTAAACGTAAACACTGTCTGGCATCCGATTTCTGATGTCGCGTGTGTTGGTAATAATAAAAAAGTTTCCGGTAACGCGCAAAAACGCGCACGAAATTTTATTCTTCATCATGGGACAATTTTATGTGACTTTGATTTGTCGATTGTGGCTAAATATTTAACCTTGCCGCAACAACAGCCAGAGTACCGCCAAAACCGATCGCATTTAGATTTTTTGGATAATATATATTTAGATCCCGCTGATATTAAAAAGGAACTTCGAGAATCGTTTTTTATAACAGAGCATTTAGTGACACCAACACACGTTGAAAGAGAAATGTTAAGTGAGTGGCTGAAGAATAAAAAAATAAGATTAATGTGATAATGATACCAATTCCATTAAATAATGACCAAAGCCAATTCTGCTTTTCAGAATTAAGATAGAACCATTTATTAATGGATTTGGTATGAGGTGCTGTTATTTATGATAACAAAATGGGTCAAATTTTTTGATACTCTGAATTCAGTCGTCATAAAAAAGTTTTTGCCATTTTTCGCCTGTTGTCTGTTCGTTATGATCATGTGCCCTGATCGTGCTGTATCCCAATCGGACGTTCAACCTGGAAACAATGCTTACCGTGATTACATCGACTTTTTTGAAGAAGTGTATGACACAATGAATGATAATTATTACCAATCAATTTCCCGATCAATGTTCGATTTGTTTATTAAGCAGTTCAACGATAAGATCTACAGCCAATTAAAATCGTCGGGCAAGTCCCTTGATTATATCCGCTGGAGAAGCGCAGCTATGTTGGTCGATCATTTGATCACGTCGGAAGATGTGTTTTCCGCTTTTTATCCTCCAGCGCCCGCGAAAGAATATAAAGAAACGGCATTGGGCAAGCGGGTTGACTTGGGTATATCCGGGGAGAAGGTTAAAAAGGGTTTTGAGGTGACACATATTGAACCGCGATCGGATGCGTATGCAAAAGGACTCCGGGTCGGAGATGTTATTATCCGTATCGGGAAAAAGAAGATAAGGAAATTAGACAAAGCAACGATTGTTGATTTTTTAAATCCTTTGATAGATACAAAAGTTTTATTGACTTATCTGGACCGGGGAAATATTAAAAAAAGAATTGAAGCCTTCAGCAAAGAATATTTTAAACAAACAGTTTTTTTGATCCCTGTTGAAGTCCCGGGAGTTTTTTGTTTGCGTATTGAACGTTTTAACAAAAAATCATCAGAAGATTTGTTCCGGTATCTTGGTTTGGTCAGGCAGGCCCAGCCATTGTACGGTTTGATTATTGATTTGCGAGGTAATCCCGGGGGCCCGCCCTTAGCCGCACGTGAAATTTCGTCGTTTTTTTTGCCGCCAGGAGATGACTTTGCCTATTTCCAAAAAAAAGGTCGGCCTAAAGCTCTTTTAGATGTTCCCCGGATTCCAGACAAGTTTCATTATCATGGGCCACTGGTTATCTTGATTGATAAAAAGAGCGGAAGTGCTTCAGAATTGTTTTCTGGAATCCTCCAAAGGAAAGGGCGTGCGGTCCTGATGGGTACGAATAGTGCCGGACAGGTGATGCTGAAGAGCATGTTTCATTTTGATGATGAATCGATGTTGTTGTTGATTACTTCACGGGGCTATCATTCAGATGGGCGGCCGTTTAGCTTTGATGGATTAAGTCCTGACAGGCGTATCGAAGATGCAGAAGTCGATGTGCTAGAATATGCTGCGACGTATTTTTATTATTTAAGTCAAAAATAAATAAATGTCTGATGAGAACAATAAAAGATCAACATAAAATTTTAATTGTTGTGCCCGCCTATAACGAAGAAACAAATATTCGGAACGTGATTCAAGAAATACGTTCTTATGATAAAAGCTTAACGGTTCTTGTTGTTAATGATGGCTCGAAGGACGCGACATCCCGCATGGCGCAAGAAGCAGGGGCGGAGGTTTTGAACTTGCCGTACAACTTAGGTATTGGCGGGGCCGTGCAGATGGGATTCATTTATGCGTTAAAGAATGATTTTGATTTTGTTGTTCAAGTGGATGGTGATGGGCAACACGATATCACCTTTATGGAGAACATAATGGAGCCGTTGCTAAATGAAAATATTGATATGGCGATCGGCTCGCGTTTTTTACCTCCGTATGTTGGTTACCGTTCTTCATTTGTCCGGCGTTTTGGGATTCATTTTTTCGCTTTCTTGATTAGCCGGCTGACGCAATATACCGTTACGGACCCCACATCAGGATTTCGTGCGTTCAATCGAAAGATGATACGTATTTTTGCGAAGTATTACCCTCAGGATTTTCCTGAGCCGGAAGCGATCGCCGTGGCCGCACGCTATAAATCCTTCGTTAAAGAGGTTCCTGTCCGAATGCGCAGACGGGAAAACGGGCACAGTTCCATTAGATATTTAAGAACGTTGTATTACATGGTTAAGGTTACGTTTGCTTTATTCTTGGATAAATTAAAAGGCCGGGGGCAAGTTGTTGGCGATTAAAGTACATTATTTGATGAGGCTGACGTTATGGCAAAATTGATAACTATCGGAATCAGTTGTTTTTTAATCCTCAGCGTTGTTGAACTCATTCGAAAAGAGAAATTGACGTTCAAATACGCATCGTTGTGGCTTACCGTGTCATTCCTGGCGCTTGTATTCGCGATATTCAACTCCTGGCTGTTTAAGTTGTCTGAAGTTTTAGGCTTCGTCCTGCCCAGTAATTTTATATTTTTTTCATTGTTGATCGTTTTAACATTGCTTATATTTGTGGTCACGCTGTTTTTATGTCAACAAAATCGGCATAATGACACGATCGCTCAAAAGATTGCTTTATTAGAGCATGAATTGGAATCATTGAAGAAAAATAAAAAAAGATAACATGGCACAAGATCGTTCAAATAATATCTTAGCGCGCGAACAAGATTGGAATAAATATTGGCGTATGGACAATGTCCGGCGTGGCGGGCAATTGAGCTGGTCCAAAAAACGCATTGTGTTTTTACTGCAATCCTTTCTTGGGCGCAAGCAAAAAATCCTGGACGCGGGTTGTGGGAGCGGTTTTTTTTCGAAGCATTTTTATGATTTAGGGCATCGTGTCTGTTCATTGGATTATTCGCAGGAAGCCCTTAAGTCAACGCAACAATTGACCAATAATAAAACTCATCTGATTTGTAAGGATATGCTGGCGGATGATTTTTGCGCGACGATGGACTCAGACTATGATGTCATTTTTTCAGATGGGTTGTTGGAACATTTCGGATGTTCACAGCAACAGAGAATCCTGGGGCATTTTTCACAAATATTATCTGAAAAGGGAATGATTGTGACATTTGTCCCGAACAAATGGTCTCCATGGCAATTGATTCGGCCTTTCTATATGCCAGGGATCAAAGAGTCTCCGTTTGTTTTATCCGGTTTGTTAAGACTTCATTTTAAGTGTAATTTGCTCATCATTCAATCAGGGGGGGTGAATGTCTTGCCTTTTCGTTTTTCCCCCGAAAAAATTTTCGGTCAATATTTCGGCATGTTGTTATATGCCATTGCCCGGAAAAAGACATAAATTCCGATAGATGCATTCAGCCACATGAACGTCAAGTTGGTTTATATGGACCATAGGTCGGTCAGTGTCGTTGTTCCTGCCTACAATTGTGAATCCACGATTGCTCGGACAATAACGGCTATAAAAAATCAATCTTTTAAGCCCAAAGACATTATCATCATTGATGATGGTTCCTGCGATGGGTCTGCCCACACAGTAAAATTTTTTCCTGAGGTAAAATATGTTTTTCAGCCTAACGCCGGTCCCGCGGCTGCGCGCAATAAAGGCGCTGAACTGGCTGAAGGGGAGGTGCTTTTTTTTACCGATTCAGACTGTATCCCGGCGAAGGATTGGATTGAGAAAATGATTCAACATTTTGATAGGCCGCTAATTGGCGCCGTAGCAGGCAGTTATGGGATCGCAAATGCGGATAACCGCCTGGCGCGAGGCATTCATAACGAAATTCTTTTCCGGCACGATCATTTGATGCCGGAATATCCCTCCGCTTTTGGGAGCTATAATGTGGCGATTCGTAAGTCTGTTTTTCATCAGGTCGGAGGATTTGATGAATCTTATCGTTGGGCAAGCGGTGAAGATAATGATTTGAGCTACAAGCTTTTAAAGGCCGGGTTTAAAATTTATTTTGAAAGGGCGGCCAAAGTTGATCATTTTCATGCGACAAGTATATTCAGGTATCTAAAAGAACAGTACCGTCACGGGTTTTGGCGGGTTCGGTTGTATATGGCTCATCCCGATATGGTTAAGGGGGATAATTATACTTTTTGGAAAGATATTATTGAAATGCCTTTGGCTTTCTTGACTCTTGTGTTTTTGTTTTTCAGTGTTTTACCGTACGGGGCTGCTGTTATGCTCCTCATAGTGTTATTATTTAACGGTTTTATGCAGTTAATTTTTTCTTGTATGACTGAAAATACTATTTATGATGCTATTTATTATTCTTTCATTTTATTCGTGAGGAGTTATCTGAGGTTCTTTGGTTTGTCGACGGGGATTTGCTTCTTTTTCTTTGAGAAATTTTCAAAAAAAAATTAAATAAATGTTGCAGGCCCAGAGGTGTATGTTAGAATCAAAAATGTAATTGCAAATATAACTAGTAATTATATTTATGAGATTTCCATTCACAACTTCAAAAGTCGGCTATTATTCTGTCTTGGGCTTTAAAAAAGAACCCTTTTCTACGAGTCCTGACCCTGCCTTCTTTTATCCCACAAAACAACATGAGACAGCATTGACAAATTTATTGATTGAACTCAGGCTTCGCCGGGGACTGTCGGTTATTTTTGGAGACGTCGGAACGGGTAAAACAACATTGTCAAGACGGCTGCTTCATGAGTTAAATAAACGTAAAGATGTTATTTTTCACATGATTTTGAACCCTGCTTTCGATGGTGAACAGCATTTTTTAATATCTCTGATCAGGAATTTTAGTATTGATATTCCGAAGGACCGTAAATTGAAAGATCTGGACCTTATGGAGTTGAGAGATATTATCGAGCGGTTTCTTATTCATAAAACGTTAGAAGAGAACCGAACGGTTGTCCTGATTATTGATGAGGCCCAGAAAATGGATCTGGCCTCATTGGAAACCCTGAGGATTTTGTTGAATTTTGAAACGAATGATCATAAGCTCATTCAGCTGATTCTCCTCGGGCAATTAGAATTGTATGCCAGGGTCGTCCATATGTCCAACTTTATGGACCGCATTAGTTTCCGTTACACGTTGAATCCTCTTAGCGTTGAAGAAACAAAAGAATTGATCCTGTTTCGAATTAATAAAGCGGGTTATGAAAGTCAACAAAGAATTTTTTTAGATGATGCTATCAGTGAGATCTATACTCAAACCAAAGGCTATCCTCGAAAAATAAATATGCTTTGTCATAAGGCTCTTAAAGAGCTCATCCTGCAACAGCATTCTATTATCGACGCGCCTTTTATTAAAGAAATTTTTGTTAAGCAAGAAATGACACCCGGTTCCGTCAAGGATGGTTTTGTGTCTGCGAACCGTTCGTAAAAAAAAACATTTTTATCTTGAACTAAATAAATAGAAATATAAGATTAATAATATGGTTGCAAAACAAGAAACGGCTGAGCAAAAATTATTAAAAATGATTGAAGCCTCTGCGGCTAAGAAGAGTCCGACGCCTGAAGTGCAAGTTGAGCAGAAGGTTAAGAAAAAGATTTCTTTTTTAACTTTAATAAAACGAATCAACTTGGTGCTAATTATTATAGTTTTATTTGTCGGCTTCGAATTGTTTCGCGGTATAAACGCCGGCACGCAGTTGTTAAGCCGAAAGTTGCAATTAACGGCAACCGTTAAGGCCTCGTCGGCAAACCTGCATCAATCAAATTATGTTGATATTCAACAGTTGGCCTTTTATGTCGCTCCGGTTGAAGAGAGAAATATTTTTCAGCCTTACCAGGAAAAAAGCAGGACGGCAACTGACCAGTCAGTTGAGGACATCAAAAAAATTGTTCTGTTGTCCGAAAATTATAGACTTGTCGGTGTCGCCTGGCTTGATAAAATTGAAACAGCCTCGGTTATGATTGAAGACACCGAGAAAGAGATTACCTATTTTTTGCATAAAGGGGAAAAGATAGGCGATATAATTGTAAAAACCATTTATGCCGACAGTGCTTTATTAGGCTATGAAAATGAGGAGATGATAATACGATATGATAAATCACAAATGTAAGATTAAAAGACCTCTTTTTTTCTGCTTTTTATTGTCCATATGTGTCGTCAACTGTGCGACTTTGAGTTACGCTGCTAAGCCAAAACCGATTGTGATCAAAAAACAAAAAGAGTCCATATTTACGCGGATGGAACGCAAGATCACCCTTGATGTCAGAGACATGAATATCGTTGATGTCATCAAGTTTTTGGCCCTAAAAGGTGAATTTAATATTGTCATAAGCCCAACCGTTAATGGACGCTCGACGGTATTATTGAACAATGTCACGATCCGTAATGCTTTAGATATTGTGATCATATCGAATCAGCTCGCGTATGAAGTTGAGGGCAATATCATTCAGATTATGAGTTCAGTCGAATATGAGGCGCTATACGGAAAAAGATTTGGTGATAAAACCATTGTTAGTATTATCCGGTTGAAATATTCAAAGCCGAGTTATGTCTTGGCTGCTCTGGATAATATTAAGAGTAACGTTGGAAAAATTATTATTGATGAGGACACGGGTTCCGTCGTGATGATTGACACGCCAGATGCAATAGAAAAAATGAAATTAGCGATTAAGGAAATAGAAAAACCGTTAAAAACAGTTATATATGATCTGCAATATGCTAACGCAAACATCATTGCTAATAAGCTCCGTGCGCGTATCGATGCCAAAGCCGTTGGATCAATCACCCCTGATGAGAGATCAAATAAAATTATTATCCGCGCGTTCCCTGATCGGGTAAAAGAAGTCCGGGCGATCATAAAAGAGTTGGATACGATCACGAAAGAAGTGCTTGTCAATGCCCGCATTTTGCAGATTGTTTTGAAACCTCAGTATGACGTCGGGATTGACTGGCAGATGGATTTCAGGGGCAGTTCCTATGACGGCCTGAAGAAAGTGTCTTTCAATAATATTTATCTCGACAAAAATAACATTTCATCGTCGGACAATTTAAAGACAACATTTGGTCAAATTGCTGTGGGAGACTTCAGCGCGGATCAGTTTGAGGTGGCTATACGTGCGTTGAGACAGGTGAGTGACACGAAAATTTTGTCCAATCCGCAATTGTTGGTAACCAATAATGAAGAAGCCCGTATTCATATCGGCGATACGGTTCCCTATATTATTTCAACCACATCCGGAACCGGTGATAGTGCCATCACGAGTGAAGATGTCCGTTTTGTTGACGTCGGGTTAAAGCTGAACGTAACTCCTTCCATTAATGATGATGGATTTGTCACAATGCGATTGAGACCGGAGATTTCTACCGTCGTTGCTTCTGTCGAGTCCCAGGGCGGAGGCATCCCTCAGGTCAATAAAACAGAGGTTGACACAACTGTTATGGTCAAGGACGGCAATACGATTATTTTAGGCGGATTAAAGCGTAATGATAAAGTCCATATGAAAAAAGGATTTCCTGTTTTGATGGATCTTCCATTCTTTGGCACCTTGTTCAGCCGGACGGATGACAATTACACGACGACAGAAATTGCCATTTTTATAACCCCTCATATTATAAAAGGCGATGACGATTACACCTTGCTCAGAGGAACAATTAAACCTTTTAAATCATATAGTACTGATTAATAAGTTGTCTTAACAATAAAGAGGGCCAAGATATGTTTACAAAAAATTATTTTAAAAGAACACGTGATGTTTTTTGTGGGGTTTTGTTTTTAAGTTTATGTTTTTCAGTCGTTTTTTTCTCTGATGTGCAGGCAGACATTAGAGAAAGACAAGCGGTCGAAATCAATAAAAGCTTAAAAACTTTAATTGAAGAAAATCAACGCTTAGTGGACGACAATGATGGTTTGAAATTTGAGCTCAGAAAAATGAAAGGCAATATGGATAATCGTTCCTCTTTCGAATCTTTGAAGCAGGAAAAGGAAGACATCGCGGGAAGATATAAAAGAATAGAGAAAGTCAACCAACGTTATTCCCGGAAGATAAGAGCCCTTGAGGATCAAATAGAGAAATTGAAACAAGAGGACGATGTTAAGTCTTCTCAGATCGGCAATGAATTTGATGACCAGGATTATTTAAGAAATTTGCAAAAAGATTATAATATGCAACTTGTTTCTTCCGGCGATAAAGATGTTGAAACGTCAGAGGTTACGCAAAGAGAGATCAGTACGATTGAACTGTTGACGAGTATTGATGCTTTTATTGAGGATGATGAACGCGTACGCTCAGACGCGGCAAAAGCTCATTACAATATGGGCAATATTTATTTTCAAAAGGGGAAGTATGAAATTGCTTACAGGGAATATTATCAAGCTGTGAATTTAATGCCCGATGATCCGGATTCTCATTACAATCTGGCATTTGTCAGCGGCGAGTATCTTAAGGATTTTAAGACGGCTTTAAAACATTACAAAATGTACATGTATTTAAAGCCACAGGCGAAAGATTCCAATTTGGTTAGACAGAAGATAATGGAAGCTGAGTTAGAAATTAGAAGCATGACAGATTCCCCTTTAGAAGATGGCGATTATTTAAGATAATTTGACATGTTTGTACTTATTAGGAATTGAATCACTTTCGGTTTATTGGATAAATAAAATTTAAAAAAATAAATGTACAGTTCTGCTGGTGCATTTCGTGTATTGTTTTCCATATTATATATATAACAAAATTAATAATAATTAGAGGTGATATGAAAAACAAACAGTTTTTTATTGAATGCTTCATCCTGCTCCTCATCCTTTTGCTTTCATCAGGGCATTCCTGCTACGCGAACAATCTAAACATTACGAATGTAACCTTAACGGAGAGAAACCCTTCTGCCGGAACGGTCGTGGTTGAATTTGATGTGTCCTGGGAGAATTCCTGGCGCACAAAAATTAACCACGATGCCGTATGGTTAACTGTCCGTTTATATAAATCCACCGTAACTCCCACCAATAAAATTCTCTCTCCTCTAACCGAAAGTGGTTTGAACCCTCAAGGCATATATACAGGTTCAACATCCCAAGTTGAGCTTTATGTCCCTGCTGATAAATGGGGGGTATTTATCCGGCCTGCAGCTTATGGAAAATTTTCAACGATTACGGCTGAGGCTGTTCAGCTGACCATTGATTACGGAACAGCTGGATTTAGTTCTTCAGATGATGTTTATGTTAGTCTCATGGGTGTCGAAATGGTTCTGGTTCCTTCAGGGACTTTTTTTGCGGGTGATTTTGATTCCAGTACGGCAGCCCTCGACCAGGGAACGGCAGATTCTGATCCCTGGGTGATCTCCAATGATTTGATGATTAATGTGACAAATCCCAGTAACAACGGTTATCGGTATGTGTCCAATAATAATCCGGGTGAAGATCCTACGGGCGCCACCTTTACGATCAGTTCCGCGTTTCCTGTTGGCTATTATGCATTTTATGTTATGAAGTATGAAATCACGGAAGGGCAATGGATCGAATTCATCAATGCGTTACCATCAAATAGCGCCCGACTGAACAGGGATATAACGGATAGTGCCCATAAGAACACGGACAGCGTGATTAATCGAAATACCGTCACTTGCTCCGGCTCGCCACTTTCTTGTTCGTCATCCCGTCCGAACAGATCGTTGAGTTTTATAACTTGGATGGATTTAGCTTCTTTTTTAGATTGGATGGCATTGCGACCCATGAGTGAACTTGAATTCGAGAAATTATCCCGGGGACCTTTGTTGGCTGAGACCTCAGAGTTTGCCTGGGGCGACACGAACATCACTTCAGCGACGACGATTTCTGCTGGTGATGAGGTTGGCAACGAAACAATTACAACAACAGGAGCAAATGCCCATTTTAACAACATGACCCTAACAGGTGGCGACACCGGCTATGGAACGGGATACACCCAGGGGCCGTTACGTGGCGGTATTTTTGCGACAGGCCAGTCCACACGGGAAACGTCAGGAGCCACATATTACGGCGTTTTAGATGTCTCCGGGAATTTAAGAGAACGTGTTGTTACGTTCGGCAATGCCAGTGGGCGGTTATTCGACGGCAGCCATGGCGATGGTGACTTGACAACCGTGAGCGGTTATGAAGGTAATGCTACGAACAGCGACTGGCCGGGAATGGACACGAATACGGCACGCGGAGTTACCGGTGCGAATGGCTCTGGTTTTCGTGGAGGCGCTTGGGATTCTCAGTCGAGTGGTGACTTATTAAGAGTTTCTGACCGGACAGAGGCAGCCTTGTCGACGACATCCGCTTTTAATAATGCCGGCGGCCGCGGCGTAAGGACTTACGAAGGTGAATAAAAAATGAAAAAGAAAATTTGCGAACAAACTTATCACGGGTTCAGAACGCGAGCACAAAGAACAGTTAATTTTTTTATTTTTTTGTTCGTTTCTATTTGTTTTGTTCCGTTGATGGCAAGGGCCAACAATTTAATCATTGAGGGCTTTGAAGTCGACAGCATCGATACAGCAGCCAACACGATCACATATGTTTGCGATGTCTCCTGGGACAACAGTTGGAGGACGACGACAAACAACGATTCCGTCTGGGTTTTTTTGAAATATTCAACCGATGCCGGAGTGAATTGGGATCATGCCAGCATGTCCTTAAGTGGAACAGACCCAATGGGTTTTGCCCCTCCTGTTGATTTTGAAGTTGTTGTTCCGAATGATGAGAAAGGGTTCTTTTTGCAACGAACAGATTTAAGTTCAGGCAGTGTGAGCGCGGAAGGTGTCAAGTTTGTGTGGGACTATGCCCAGGACGGATTATCTGATGATGAGGCAACGGCTTCGAATACGATTAACAAAATTTTTGGAATTGAAATGGTTTACATCCCTGAGGGGTCTTTTAGCGCGGGAGATAGCAGCAGTTCTTCGGAGTATCCCTTTAAACAAGGTTCCGCTGATAGTGACCCTTGGTATATCCAGGGCGAGGAATCGATTACAACAGCAAATGTGGTCAGCGATGGATATTATTACCAGAGTGCCGGCGTGACGGGCGAGAATGCCAGTGGGGATGTCTTTCTTATTTCAACATCATTTCCCAAGGGGTACCGGTCTTTTTACATAATGAAATATGAGTTAACAGAAGGTCAATGGACAAGTTTTTTTAATTCTTTGAGCCATGCGGCAAAAACAAACCGTGACATAACGGGTTTTCAGGAAGGCGGAAAGAATTCTGACAGCGTCGTGGATAGAAATACGATAAGTTGGGATCATGTGGACGTCAAATCTATCGCGACCACACAAAGGCCGGATCGGCCGGTAACATACATTTCCTGGACCGACCTGATGGCTTATGCCGATTGGGCAGGCTTACGGCCGATGACCGAATTGGAATATGAAAAAGCCGCTCGTGGCGTTGATATTTCTGCTGTGCCGAATGAGTTCGCCTGGGGCACGGCATCGTATAACACCGCGGAATCATCAGAGATATATCCAAATGGCGATGAAGATGGAACGGAACAGATTTTTGATGGAGCTGCAAACATCAACAGAAACAGTTTAGGCTGGACTTCCGGTGATGGCCGCGCGGGAGGTATTGCTGTGGGGCAGAAAGGTCCTGTGCGCGCGGGTATTTTTGCTGAAAGTTCAACAAACAGGGAAACGAGTGGCGCTTCTTTCTATGGTGTGATGGAGTTGTCCGGGAATTTATACGAAATGTGCGTTACCGTCGGGAGAATAGAAGGACGCCAATATTTAGGCACACATGGAGACGGCCGGTTGTCATCGGTTTCCGGTTATGAGGGAAACGCAACAAATACGGATTGGCCGGGTATCAATACATCCGATTCCGCAAGAGGAATCACCGGAACTCTCGGGTCAGGTTATAGAGGCGGGGATTTCCAATCGGTGAGTTCATTGCATTTTCAAGTTTCAAATCGAACATTAGCAGTAAGGGATGCCGATACAGGAGGTTTTCAGGAGCGGTATGACGCAACTGCCGGAGTTTATCAAGGAGGTCGATTGGTCCGAACAGCACCGTAAGGCTGTGTTTCAATGATCAGCATGTTGTTTTTTCTTGGCGAAATTACTAAGGAAAGAGCCGAGAGTCATCGCCTGATAGATAAAAAAGCTAGGCGACAAACGAACAAACTTGAATGAGAAAAGATAAAAAATCAAAATTACAATATATAATACATAGCAGCTTAAGATCTGTTATGATATTTATTTTCTTGTTCGCCCAATTACCCGCACCTGTTTTTGCGCAATACACAGGTGGGAGCTATGGGGGTGATGAGGAAAGTTCGCTTGGTAATGATATTTATACAGGTGGATCACAGGATGATACCTTTATCGGTCATTCATCTCAAGGGGAGGCTCTGTCTCACGGACAAGCGGCGTATCTTGTTTTCAGTCAAATGCCATCGGAGTCATCTCACCACAATTCCTTTGAACGTCAACCCATTGTTGAGATCCGTGACTCGAATAATAATTTCGTTGCTACGGACAATACAACACAGGTCACCATTGAGTTGTTAAGCAACCCGGGCAATTCTCAACTGATCGGTACAAAGACAATCTCTGTCCAAGGCGGCCAGGCCCTGTACACGGACTTGCAAATTCCTAAACCCGCTGAAATGTACACTCTCATCGCAACTTCTCCAGGTCTAACCTCGGCTATATCCGATGCTTTTAATGTTCAACCCGGATCCAGTCCGCGTATTATCGCTTCTTGGGATGATTCTGCCAATTCGGGTTCGGGTGGTTACACACTTTTTATCTGGTTAGAAGATAATAGCGCAACAGGCCGCGTTGATCTGGATAACAATGGCGGAAACGCTGATGACCGTTGTCAGGTAACGATTTATGATCCTGATGGAACAACCCAGGATTCCACTTTTGATTCTGGCGGTGGCTCGCCGACGCTGACCTTAGACACAAATGTCGAATGGTTTTATTCTGCGTCGGGCGCCTGGCAACCAGACCTTCAGGATGATTCTTATGTCGCTAATGTGGTTATCACGGAAGACCCGGACGTCGCTAATACGGTCTACAGTGCGTATGCTTCTTTAGATGTTATCAAACCCACATTAGAAGACCTGGGGGATGTCAACTGGGATGAGCTTGCTCAAATCAGATCCAAAACGCAGACCATCAATTGGGATGATATTACGGCTGTTAAAGCCCAAACGGATACCATCAATTGGGATGATATTGATGTGCTCGTTACGAATGTTGCTGATATTAAAGATGTCACGAATCAATTGGATCCGGTCGACTGGGCGAATATTCAATCCATGGCCGATGCCGGTATCAATTGGGATGATCTAAAAATTTTAACTGAGGCGGGTATCAATTGGGAAGACCTGGATTCCCTGTCAAACATGAACATCAACTGGGATGACATTGATGTCTTGTCTAAGACGGGAATCAATTGGAATGATATTCAAGTGTTAAGTGATGAGGGCATTAACTGGGCTGACATTGACGTCTTAACGGACGCGGGTATCAACTGGTCCGATATTCAAGTTTTATCAGACCTGGGAGTTAATTGGACGGATTTTGATGCGTTAACCAAGGCCGGATTGAATTGGACGGATTTTGACGTGATGACAAAAGCGGGGATCAATTGGCTTGATATGGCCGTTATGACAGGTGCGAGCGTCGATTGGGAGGAGTATATCAATTGGAGTGATTTAGCTGTTTTGTCAAAGGCGAATGTCAATTGGGATGATTTAACCGCGTTGTCCAATGCGAATGTTAATTGGGATGATTGGCAAGTCTTGAGTGAATCCGGGATCAATTGGGATGACCTTGCTTCTATGGCGACGGCAAGTATTAACTGGTCTGACCTGGACGTGATGTCAGATGCGGGCATTAATTGGTCTGACATTGATGTGTTAAGCGAAGCTGGTGTGAACTGGCTTGACATTGGGGTGTTCAGTCAGGCGGGTATTAATTGGGCGGATATCGATGTGTTAAGCGACGCGGGTATTAATTGGGAAGATATCGAGGCCATGACCGAAGCGGGTATCAATTGGGCGGATATCGATGTGTTAAGCGAAGCGGGTATCAATTGGGAAGACATTGAAGCCTTAACAGCGGCGGGCATCAACTGGGAAGATTTTGAATCTTTAACCGAAGCCGGAATCAATTGGGAAGATGTTGAAGTATTGAGCGAGTCCGGAGTGAATTGGTTGGATATTGGTGAATTGTCAGACGCGGGTATTAATTGGTTGGATATTGACGTGATGAGTGATGCGGGTATCAACTGGTCTGATATTGAAACGATGTCGAATGAAGGCGTCAATTGGCAAGATATCAATATACTCAGTGATGCGGGTGTGAATTGGGAAGATATTGATGCCCTCTCTGAAGCGGGTGTGAATTGGGAAGATATTGAAGCCATGAGTGAAGCGAACGTCAATTGGGCGGATATTGCTGTTTTGTCGTCGAAGGGAATAAACTGGACTGATGTTGATGTTTTAAGTGACAGCGGCATCAATTGGGAAGACATACGCATATTAAGTGAAGCGGGTATTAACTGGGAAGACATTGAGGTCCTGAGTGAAGCGGGCATCAATTGGTCTGATATCGATGTTCTCAGTGGTACGGGTATTAACTGGTCAGATATTGACGTGATGGCCAGGGTAGGTATTAATTGGCAGGATGTGGATGTTCTCAGTGATGCGGGCATTAATTGGATAGATGTGAACCGGTTGTCTCGGGCAGGCGTGAATTGGGAAGACATTGACCTTATGTCTGAGGCAGGCGTGAATTGGGAAGACCTTGAGGCATTGAGTGTGGCGGGTATCAATTGGCAGGACATTAATGTTCTTAGTGATGCGGGCGTGAATTGGGAAGATATCGAAGTCATGTCGGAGGCGGGCATCAACTGGGAAGATATCGAGGTCTTTAGCGAGGCGGGTATCAATTGGCAGGACATGGATGTTCTTAGTGATTCAGGTATCAATTGGCAAGATATCGGAGTGATGGCAGCAGCGGGTGTCAATTGGGCTGATATCGATGTGTTGAGTGAGGCGGGTGTGAATTGGGAAGATCTCGAGGCGTTAACAGAAGCGGGCATCAATTGGTCGGACATTGATGTATTGACTGACGCTGGAATTAACTGGGAAGACCTTGAAGTCTTGACGGAAGCCGGTGTAAATTGGGAAGATTTAGAATTATTAACAGAAGCAGGTGTTAATTGGCAGGACATTGGAATTCTTAGCGCTGCCGGTATTAATTGGGAAGATGTTGAGGCCATGAGTGAAGCGGGTGTGAATTGGTCTGATATCGATGTCCTCAGTGATACGGGGATTAACTGGGAAGATATTGAGGCGATGACGGAATCCGGTGTGAACTGGTCGGACCTCGACGTGATGAGCGAGGCGGGCATCAATTGGGAAGATATTGAAGCGATGACGGAAGCGGGAATTAACTGGCAAGATATTGATGTTTTAAGTGACGCCGGAATCAATTGGGAGGATATTGAACTCTTAAGTGAGGCAGGTGTGAATTGGGAAGATCTCGAGGCGTTAACAGAAGCGGGCATCAATTGGTCGGACATCGATGTGTTGAGCGGTGCGGGTATCAATTGGGAAGATGTCGAAGCTCTGAGTGAAGCGGGCGTCAACTGGCAGGATATCGGTATGCTCTCCGACGCGGGCATCAATTGGGAAGACCTCGAAGTCTTAAGTGAGGCGGGCGTCAACTGGCAGGATATCGGTATGCTCTCCGACGCGGGAATTAATTGGGAAGACGTCGATGTGTTGAGCGGTGCGGGCATCAATTGGGAAGATATCGAAGCTCTGAGTGAAGCGGGCGTCAACTGGCAGGATATCGGTATGCTTTCCGACGCGGGCATCAATTGGTCGGATATCGATGTGTTGAGCGGTGCGGGCATCAATTGGGAAGACCTTGAAGCGCTAACAGAATCCGGTATCAATTGGGAAGACCTGGATGTCATGAGCGGTGCGGGCATCAATTGGGAAGACATTGGGGTGCTGACCGAATCAGGCGTCAATTGGCTGGACGTTGACATGATGAGTGACGCGGGCATTAATTGGGAAGATATTGAAGTCTTGACGGAAGCTGGCATTAACTGGACGGACATTGACGTGATGAGTGATGCAGGGGTCAATTGGACGGATGTCAACCGCCTGACAAGAGCGGGCGTCAATTGGGAGGATCTTGGCGCTATGTCCTCAACCGGAATCAATTGGACGGATATAAATATGTTGAGTGAAGCGGGCATCAATTGGCAAGACATTGAGGTTATGACAGAAGCGGGTATCAACTGGTTGGATATTGATGTGTTGAGTGAAGCGGGGATTAACTGGGAAGACATTGAAGTCTTAAGTGAGGCCGGCATTAATTGGGAAGATATTGATGTGTTGAGTGACGCCGGTATCAATTGGCAAGATATTGATATTTTAAGTGAAGCCGGTATTAACTGGGAGGATATCGAAGCCTTGACAGAAGCGGGTATCAACTGGCAGGATGTGGGTGTCATGAGTGATGTCGGTGTGAATTGGCAAGATCTGCGGACGTTAAGTACGGTAGGTGTGAATTGGGAAGACATTGAAGTGATGACGGAAGCGGGCATTAATTGGCAAGACATCGATGTGTTGACTGAAGCTGGCATTAATTGGGAAGATATTGAATTGATGAGTGACGCGGGCATCAATTGGCAAGACATCGGCATGTTTTCCGACGCGGGTATCAATTGGGAAGATGTCGAAGTTTTAACCCGATCCGGTATTAACTGGGAAGATATTGAAGTCCTCTCCGAGACAGGCATCAATTGGGCGGACATGGGCGTTCTCAGTGGTTCGGGAATCAATTGGGAAGACATTGAAATGATGAGTGAAGCCGGGATCAATTGGTTAGATATTGATATTTTAACCGATGCTGGAATTAACTGGGAAGACCTTGAGGTTATGACAGAGGCGGGTGTTAACTGGCAGGATATTGATGCTTTAAGTGAGGCCGGAATCAATTGGGAAGATATTGAATTGATGAGTGAAGCTGGCATCAATTGGGAAGACATTGAAATGATGAGTGAAGCCGGAATCAACTGGGAAGACCTTGAGATCTTGACGGAAGCCGGAATCAATTGGATCGATATTGACACGATGAGTGCGTCCGGAATTAATTGGGAAGATGTTGGGACATTGACCGAGGCTGGAATTAATTGGCAGGACATCGGTGTCTTAAGTGACACCGGAATCAATTGGGAAGACATCCATGTTATGTCTAAGGCCGGTGTGAATTGGGAAGACATTGAAATGATGAGCGAAGCCGGAATCAATTGGGTGGATATCGATGTCATGTCTGAAACAGGTATCAACTGGCAGGATATCAATGCTTTGAGCGTCGCAGGTATTAACTGGCAAGATGTTGACCTTCTCTCCGACGCCGGGATTAATTGGGAAGACATTGAATCCATGTCCGACGCCGGTGTCAATTGGCAAGATATTGGGGTGTTAAGTGATGTCGGTGTTAATTGGGAAGACATTGGGGTGTTAAGTGATGCGGGTGTCAATTGGGAAGACATTGAGGCCATGACAGAAGCGGGTATCAACTGGCAGGATATCAATGCCCTAACGGTTGCCGGAATCAACTGGCAAGATATAGACGTTCTCTCCGACTCCGGCGTGAATTGGGAAGATATTGAAGCCATGAGCGAAGCGGGTATCAATTGGACGGATATTGATGCGTTAAGTGAAACGGGAATCAATTGGGAAGACATTGAAATGATGAGCGAAGCCGGCGTGAATTGGGAAGACATTGAAATTCTTTCTGAAAGTGGAATCAACTGGACGGACATGAATGTGCTTTCTCTATCGGGTATCAATTGGGAAGATATCGAAGTGATGAGCGACTCCGGCGTGAATTGGGAAGACATTGAAATGATGAGCGAAGCCGGCGTGAATTGGAATGATATCGGCATGTTGACTTTATCCGGAGTCAATTGGCAGGATGTTGAAGTGATGACTGAAGCGGGTATCAATTGGTTGGACATAGATATGATGAGTGGCGCCGGGATTAATTGGGAAGATGTCGAGGCGCTGACGGAGGCCGGTGTTAATTGGTCGGATATCAATATATTGTCTGACGCCGGGATTAATTGGGAAGACATTGAAGTGCTGACAAAGGCCGGGGTCAATTGGGAAGATTTTGAAGCTTTATCAGAGTCAGGTATCAACTGGCAGGATATTGAAGTCTTGACGGAAGCGGGCATCAACTGGCAGGATTTAGATGTTATGAGTGGTTCCGGTATTAATTGGGAGGACATTGAGGTCTTAAGCGAAGCCGGTATCAATTGGGAAGACATTGAGATGATGAGTGAAGCCGGAGTGAATTGGTTTGACATTGACGCCCTTTCCGACGCTGGTATTAACTGGGAAGATATTGAAGTCCTAACAAAAGCCGGTATCAACTGGGAAGATGTTGAAGTCATCAGCGAGACCGGTATCAACTGGGAAGACATTGAGGCCATGACAGAAGCGGGCATCAACTGGCAGGATATAGACATTTTAAGTGAGGCCGGAGTTAATTGGGAAAACATTGAAGCGATGACGGAAGCGGGAATTAATTGGATTGATATTGATGTGATGAGTGATACGGGCATCAATTGGGAAGACATTGAAATGATGAGTGAAGCCGGAGTGAATTGGTCTGACATTGACGCCCTCTCCGACGCTGGTATTAACTGGGAAGACATCGAAGTCCTGAGTGAGGCGGGGATCAATTGGGAAGATGTCGAAGCTCTGAGTGAAGCGGGCGTCAATTGGGAAGACATTGAAGTCCTGAGTGAGGCCGGAATTAATTGGGAAGACATTGAAGTGATGAGTGAAGCGGGTGTGAACTGGGAGGATATTGAAGTCTTGAGTGAAGCGGGAATTAACTGGGAAGACATTGAAGCGATGAGTGAAGCGGGTATAAATTGGCTGGATATTGATGCCTTAAGTGAAACGGGTGTTAATTGGGAAGACATTGAGGTCATGACGAAAGCGGGAGTGAACTGGACAGATATTGATATCCTGAGCGAGGCGGGGATCAATTGGGAAGATGTCGAGGCGATGAGTGAAGCGGGGATTAATTGGGAAGACATTGACATCTTAAGCGAGGCGGGGATCAATTGGGAAGACGTCGAAGTGCTGACCGAGTCCGGTATCAATTGGCAGGACATTAACATGTTGAGTGGCGCGGGCATCAATTGGGCAGACATCGATGTTCTAAGTGCTGCCGGCATCAATTGGGAAGATATTGAAGTGATGACGGAATCAGGTATTAATTGGTTGGATATTGAAGCCTTAAGCGCAACCGGCATCAATTGGCAGGATATTGACGTATTGAGTGAGGCCGGCGTCAATTGGGAAGACATTGAGATCATGACGAGAGCCGGTGTTAATTGGCAAGATATTGATATGCTGAGTGATGCAGGTATCAATTGGGAAGATATCGAAGTGATGAGCGAGGCCGGGATCAACTGGCTGGATATTGATGTGTTGAGTGAAGCGGGGATCAATTGGGAAGATATCGAAGTGATGAGCGAGGCCAGTATCAATTGGGCAGACATCGATGTTTTAAGTGCTGCCGGCATCAATTGGGAAGATATTGAAACCATGAGTGATGCCGGGATCAATTGGGAAGACATTGAAACCATGAGTGAAGCGGGCATCAACTGGCAGGACATGGATGCCTTGAGTTCAGCCGGGATCAACTGGCAGGACATGGATGTCTTGAGTTCAGCCGGGATTAACTGGCTAGATATCGAATTGATGAGTGAAGCGGGGATCAACTGGCAGGATATCGATTTATTAAGTGAAGCGGGTATCAATTGGGAAAATATTGAAGCGATGACCGAAGCGGGCATCAACTGGCAAGATATTGATATGTTGAGTGAAGCGGGTATCAACTGGGAAGATGTTGAAGTGATGAGTGCCGCGGGCATCAACTGGGAAGATGTTGAGTCTTTGAGTGAGGCGGGTATTAACTGGGAAGATGTTGAAGTGATGAGTGAAGCGGGCGTGAACTGGGAAGATATTGGAGTCTTGAGTGAGGCGGGCGTTAATTGGGAAGACATCGAAGCCTTGAGTGAAGCGGGCATCAACTGGCAGGATATCGAAGTGATGAGCGAGGCGGGTATCAATTGGAAGGATATTGATGTGCTGAGTGAGGCGGGCATTAATTGGGAAGATATTGAAGTCATGACCGAAGCAGGTATCAATTGGGAAGATATTGATGTGCTGAGCGCGACGGGCATCAACTGGGAAGATATCAAGGCGTTGAGTGAAGCGGGCGTGAACTGGGAAGACATTGACGCGTTGAGTGAAGCGGGCATCAACTGGGAAGACATTGACGTGCTGAGTGAAGCGGGCATCAACTGGGAAGACATTGACGTGCTGAGTGAAGCGGGCATCAACTGGGAAGACATTGACGTGCTGAGTGAAGCGGGCATCAACTGGGAAGATATTGGAGTCTTGAGTGCCGCGGGTATCAATTGGGAAGACATTGAAGTGATGAGCGAGTCTGGTGTGAATTGGGCTGATCTCAATACGATGTCTATGGTCGGTGTGAATTGGTCTGATCTCAATTATATGTCGGGAGTAGGCGTTAACTGGGATAACCTGACACAATTGACAAATTCAGGCATCAATTGGGATGATATCGGTGCCATGAGCGATGCGGGCATTAATTGGATTGACATTAATGAGATGAGTGAAGCGGGCATCAATTGGACAGATATCGACGTCATCAGTGATACGGGCATTAACTGGGAAGATATTGAAGTGCTGAGTGAAGCGGGCGTGAACTGGGAAGATATTGGAGTCTTGAGTGCCGCGGGCATCAATTGGGAAGACATTGAAGTGATGAGCGAGTCTGGTGTGAATTGGGCTGATCTCAATACGATGTCTATGGTCGGTGTGAATTGGTCTGATCTCAATTATATGTCGGGAGTAGGCGTTAACTGGGATAACCTGACACAATTGACAAATTCAGGCATCAATTGGGATGATATCGGTGCCATGAGCGATGCGGGCATTAATTGGACGAACATCAATGATTTATCAACAGCAGGTATCAACTGGAATGATATTGATGTGATGAGTGATACGGGCATTAACTGGACAGATTTTGGTCAATTATCGACATCCGGCGTTAATTGGAGCGACATCGGTGTGATGAGTGATGCTGGCATTAATTGGGAAGACATCGATGTGATGAGTTCGGCGGGTATTAATTGGGAAGACATTGAAACCTTAAGCGAAGCGGGTGTAAACTGGTCGGATATCGACATATTGTCGAGTGCGGGCATCAATTGGGAAGACATTGAGGTTATGACCGAGGCGGGCATCAACTGGTATGATGTTGATGCGCTTTCAGGTGCGGGCATCAATTGGGAAGACATCGAGGTTATGACCGAGGCGGGTATTAATTGGGAAGATATCGAGTTTTTGAGTGAATCCGGAATTAACTGGCAAGACATAGATGTGTTAAGCGAAACAGGGATTAACTGGTCGGACATTCAAGCATTAACCACCTCCGGTATCAACTGGAAAGACATAGACGTCATGTCAAGTGCGGGCATCAATTGGCAGGACATCGATGTGTTATCTGAATCGAATATTAACTGGTCTAATATTTATGAGATGTCTTCCAACGGTATCAACTGGAGCGATATCGGTGTCATGAGTACCATCAATATCAATTGGTCTGATTTGCAGGCCTTGTCGACAGCAAGCATTAACTGGCAGGATATCGATGTGCTGAGTTCGGTCGGCATCAATTGGGAAGATATTGAGGCCATGGCAGGGGCGGGTATCAATTGGCAGGACATTGATGTTCTTTCTGATTCGGGCATCAATTGGCAAGACATTGACGTGATGAGTGAAGCGGGTGTGAATTGGGCGGATATCGATGTGTTGTCAGGCGCGGGCATTAATTGGGAAGATATGGAGGCGCTGACCCGGTCCGGTGTTAACTGGCAAGACATTCAGGTTCTCAGTGAAGCGGGTATTAACTGGGAAGACATTGAAGCCATGACGGAATCAGGGATTAATTGGCAAGATATTGACGTGATGAGTTCCTCCGCTATTAATTGGAATAATATTTATGATATGACAATTGCTGGTGTTAATTGGGATGATATCGGGGCTCTTTCTTCCGCCGGTATTAATTGGACAGATATTGATGTTTTATCTGATTCCGGCGTGAACTGGAGCAATATCTATGAACTTTCCTCGTCTGGAGTCAATTGGACGGATATTGGCGTGATGTCCTCTTCGGGCATCAATTGGAATGATATCGACATGTTAAGTGAGGCGGGCATTAATTGGGAAGATATTGAAGCCATGACAGAAGCTGGTATTAATTGGCAGGATATTAACGCCTTCAGCGACGCTGGTATCAATTGGGAAGCCCTTGAAGTCATGACGGAAGCCGGTATCAACTGGGAAGACATCGAAGTCCTCAGTGAGGCGGGCATTAACTGGGAAGATATTGAATCCATGACAGAATCCGGTATTAATTGGGAAGACATTGAAGTGCTGAGTGAGGCGGGTGTGAATTGGTCTGATCTCAATACGATGTCTATGGTCGGTGTGAATTGGTCTGATCTCAATTATATGTCCGGGGTTGGGGTCAATTGGGAAAATTTGACCGAGTTAACGAATTCTGGCGTGAACTGGAATGATATCGGTGTGATGAGTGACGCGGGAATTAATTGGACGAATATGAATGAACTGTCTACCTCTGGTATCAATTGGGAAGAAATTGATGTCTTAAGTGACGCGGGTGTGAACTGGACGGATATTGAAGTCCTTTCAAAGGCGGGTGTAAATTGGAGTGATGTTAACGTGCTGAGTTCTGCCGGCGTGAATTGGGAAGATTTTGAAGTGATGACCGGGACCGGAGTTAACTGGGAGGATTTTGAAGTGATGACGAAGGCTGGTGTGAATTGGTCTGATGTTGATATTTTAAGCGATGCGGGTGTGAATTGGGAAGATATTGAGGTCATGACAGAATCGGGTATCAACTGGCAGGACATGAATATCCTCAGTGAATCCGGTATTAATTGGGAAGATATTGAGGTTATGACGGACGCCGGTGTGAATTGGTCAGACATTGGCGTTTTATCGTTAATCGGCATCAACTGGCAAGACATTGATGTGCTGAGTGAAGCCGGTATTAATTGGCAGGACATCAATGTGATGAGTGCTGCTGGCATCAACTGGCAGGACATCAATGTGATGAGCGATACCGGCATCAATTGGGAAGACATTGAGGCTATGACAAAAGCCGGCGTCAATTGGCAGGATATAGATGTTTTCAGTTCAGCCGGTATCAACTGGGAAGATATCGAGGCGATGTCAGGTGCGGGCATTAATTGGGAAGACATTGAGGTCTTATCCGAATCCGGCATTAACTGGGAAGACATTGAGGTCATGACCGAGGCCGGTGTGAATTGGCAAGACATCAACGCGTTGAGTTTAGCGGGTATCAATTGGGAAGACATCGGTGTCTTAAGTGACGCGGGAATCAATTGGTCTGACATTGATGTGATGAGCTCGTCGGGAATCAACTGGTCGAATATCAATGACTTAACACAATCCGGCATCAATTGGTCCGACATTGATGTGATGAGCGATACCGGCATCAATTGGACCAACATCGGCGAATTATCTTCCGCGGGTATCAATTGGGATGACATTGACATCATGAGCGACGCGGGTGTGAACTGGACAGATATTAATCGGTTGTCAAAAGCCGGTATTAACTGGGAAGACATTAATATATTAAGTGACGCGGGCATTAATTGGGAAGACATTGAAGTGATGTCAGAAACGGGTATTAATTGGGAAGATATCGAAGTGATGTCGGAATCTGGCATTAATTGGGAAGACATTGAAGTGATGTCAGAAGCCGGTGTGAACTGGGAAGACATTGAACTCCTCTCTGAGACGGGCATCAATTGGCTGAATATCGGCGAGCTCTCTTCGTCAGGCGTCAATTGGGAAGATATCGATGTGATGAGCGGGTCTGGCATCAATTGGGCCGATATCGGCGCGCTTTCTTCGGCCGGAATTAATTGGGAGGATATTAACGTATTTTCGGATACAGGCATTAATTGGGAAGACATTGAAGCCATGAGCGACGCGGGTATCAACTGGCAAGACATTGGCGCGATGAGTGGTGCCGGTGTGAATTGGGAGGATATTGAAGCCTTGAGTGAGGCTGATATCAATTGGCAAGATATCGACATCATGAGCTCGACCGGAATTAATTGGACGAATATCGATGTGTTGTCCAGGGCAGGTATCAATTGGTCTGATATTGATGTGCTGAGTGATTCTGGAATCAACTGGTCTGATATCGGGGTGCTTTCCGTAGCCGGCATTAATTGGAGCGATATTGACGTGCTGACTGACACGGGTATTAATTGGGAAGACGTGAAGGCGATGAGTGCCGCGGGGATTAATTGGGATGATCTTAATGTGATGAGTGATGCCTCGATCAATTGGACCAATATTGATGAATTATCTTCAGTCGGTATTAATTGGGAAGATATGAATGTGATGAGTGACCAGGGAATCAATTGGTCAAATATCGGGGAGATGTCTTCAGCCGGTATTAATTGGGATGACATCAACATGATGACCGAGGCTGGAGTGAATTGGGCGGATATCGGTGTTCTGAGTGGTGCCAGTATTAATTGGCAGGATATTGAACAATTAAGTGAAGCCGGGGTGAATTGGGCGGATATCAGTGTGTTTTCACAATCCGGAATCAATTGGAGTGACATTGATGTGATGAGTGACTCCGGTATTAATTGGGAGGATATTGAGGTCCTCAGTGATGCCGGAATCAATTGGGTAGATTTTGACGCATTGACTTCTATTGGTATTAATTGGACCAATATTGATGAATTATCCAAAGCCGGAATCAATTGGGACGACATTGATGTGATGAGTGATATGGGGATCAACTGGACGAATATGGGTGACTTAACCACTTCGGGTATTAATTGGAGTGATGTGAACGTGATGAGCGACGCGGGCATCAATTGGACGAATATCGGCGAAATGTCGTCTGCAAATATCAATTGGAACGACATTGATATGATGAGCGATACAGGCATCAATTGGGAAGATATCAATGTGATGAGCGACGCAGGCGTGAACTGGTCAAACATTGGTGCGTTATCAGCGTCGGGTATCAATTGGGATGACATTGACATCATGAGCGACGCGGGTGTGAACTGGTCCAATATTGGTGAATTGTCGTCGTCCGGCATCAATTGGGACGACATTGATGTCATGAGTGAGTCCGGCATTAACTGGGCGAATATCGGCGCTTTATCTGCTTCTGGAATCAACTGGACAGATATCAACGTGATGAGTGACGCGGGCGTCAATTGGGCGGATATTGGGGAATTGAGCAGTGTCGGTATTAACTGGGATGATATCCATGTCTTAAGTGATACCGGTATTAACTGGGAAGATGTTAAAGCGATGAGTCAATCCAGCATCAACTGGGATAACATCGACATGATGAGTGACGCGGGTATTAATTGGACGGATATGAACCGGCTCTCTACCGCGGGTGTTAACTGGGAAGATATTAATGCGATGAGTGACGCGGGCATCAACTGGGAAGACATTGAAGTGATGAGCGGTGCGGGCGTCAACTGGGAGGATATCGAAGTGATGAGCGACGCGGGCATCAATTGGGAAGATATCGAAGCGTTATCAGAGGCGGGCGTCAACTGGGACGATATTGAAGTGCTGTCAGAAACAGGTGTTAATTGGTCGAATATTGGGGAATTGTCCTCTTCAGGGATTAATTGGTCTAACATTGAAGTGATGAGCGGTGCGGGTATTAATTGGTCTGATATTGGGGAGCTATCTTCTGCGGGAGTTAACTGGCAGGATATCGATGTCATGAGTGACGCGGGCATTAATTGGTCTGATATCATGACATTATCTTCGGCCGGTATTAATTGGCAAGATATTGATGTGATGAGTGATACGGGTGTGAATTGGACGGATATCGGCGAGCTATCTGCATCTGGTATCAATTGGGAAGATATCGACGTGATGAGTGACGCGGGGATCAACTGGGAAGACATTGAAGTGTTAAGTGACGCGGGCATCAACTGGGACGATATTGATGTGATGAGTGATACGGGTGTGAATTGGACGGATATCGGCGAGCTATCTGCATCTGGTATCAATTGGGAAGATATCGACGTGATGAGTGACGCGGGGATCAACTGGGAAGACATTGAAGTGTTAAGTGACGCGGGCATCAACTGGGACGATATTGATGTGATGAGTGATACGGGTGTGAATTGGACGGATATCGGCGAGCTATCTGCATCTGGTATCAATTGGGAAGATATCGACGTGATGAGTGACGCGGGGATCAACTGGGAAGACATTGAAG
>JAIORP010000168.1 GCA_021108075.1 Candidatus Omnitrophota bacterium
CGTCCCTAAAATGTGTTATTTGATTATTTTCAGTATACAATTTTGCAATAGAATCTTTTTCTCGACATAAACGGACGGGAGAAAAAGGTTTTATTGCAAAATCATCTGCTTCCTCAATTAGTGACGAGAAAAGCAGCGGTTCAAGCCGGATTACCTCTTCTATTGAAAAATCCGGGTTAAATAATGACCAAAACCGATTCTGCTTTTCAGAATTAAGATAGAACAATTTATTAATGGATTTGGTATAACTCCTTAAAAATAACTATAAAACAGGTAAGAGTGGTCCCTTTCTCTCCTATATGAAGAACAAATATCCGTCCCATCTATTCCATCTTTCCGGTCACGAATGAAATAATTGTCGGATAAACGACAGCGGTCTTTTGATGGGTCTGCTGCGGATCGATCAAATCATGGCCTAAATTTTGCTCTGCGGAAAATTCATAGACTGCTATCTTTGACGGAGCCTGCGCCCGCCACTTTTGGACAAGATGATCAATAGCGCCCTTATTGACGGCTGTATCATTAGCGTTTGATATCATTAAAATAGATTGAGCCTTTGGACTAAATTGTTGAGCAGCTGTCATCACACTTAAACCCATACGCTGAATTTCGCCTAAAGCCCGGGAGGAAAACCCCTGATACGTTCCATTGGGCCGGATCAACCCGGACTTCAACCCGGGGCTCCACCAAACATAACGGTTCGGATATTTCAACAAAAAAATCATGACTTGTTTGTAAAAAAATCCGGGTGTCCGGCGTGTTCGGTAATTCGGCGAGAGAATAATGACTTGATCCACATCCGAACGATGCTGCGCGACCCAACTGGCCATAACCCCTCCCATTGAAAGGCCAATGATCGTGACATGCTCGCCTAAACCCCGCGCGATGTCAACCGCTTCCTCACTGATCTGAACCAAATCCTCGGCTGTCAGCCGGTCTAAATCAGAGTCGACGAGCACCCGATGACCATGGTAGGGAATACGCGGGATGTAAACATTGTATCCCTTCTGATAGAACTGTTCGCCTAAGCTCTTAAATTGACGCGGCGTGCTTGTGAAACCGTGCAGAAAAATAATGACGTTTTCAACACAGGCACCTTGGTCCATGAAAATCGGCTGACCAAAAGACGTCACATTCTCGGATGTCTGCCGGCGCAAGTGTTCAATACGTTCTAAACTTTCTTGATACGTTAGGGCTGGAGATGATGACGAGACTAATGAACTCAGATCAACAGGCCAGAACGTCAATGCCCCAAGGGCCATTATAAGACCTATCGTTAATCCCGATAAAAAAAATCGCAGTCTTCGTCTCATAGGCTCATCCGGTTGAGGTCGGTTCCTTTTCGATCTATGAAGAAACCTAAGAGTTACTTCTCCCACACATCTGGAACCATTGCCCCGGGTTGAATATATTCGGCACGGTATGGTGTCACAATGATGCAGCCATATTTAAGGTCATCCGGGCCGGTAAACACATCGCCTAACAGATCAAAACAACAGGCCTGTTCTTCATCCGGATCAGGGGTTACTTTAGCCGTGCCTTGAACCTGAACATACGGCCGGGCCAAATCCAATAAATAATTCTTCTGATTTCTCTTCGCTATTCGCGTAAAAGCGTTCACAAAAAACGATGAGAATTCCTGGCAATTATTTCATGGAATTGGTGTAATCAACAAAACCGATTCAGCTTTTCTCGACGCTAAGGCAAGAATATCAGAATTGAAACAGAACGATTCATGAATGGACCTGGTATAACGGGACCGTTATTAAGTTCGATAATTACGGCTTTTTTTAAAATCAATCATTTTTTGTCTGATATCATCCATGTGCTTCTCCTTCTCCGGCCTATCGGGCTTTAAAACTCCAATCCAGCGGCTCTTTAAAACCACCTGTTGTTATTGTATACGTTTGTGTTAAAATTTCAATGTCCCCTTTGGGCTGCGCGGAAAAAGAATAGCCATCTTCTTTAAAATCGCATGTGATATGATATTCCCCGGTTCCCATATGACAAAAATCAAAAAAATCCACTGTCAAATATGGAGGATTCGCGCTAATCAAGTCGTCGACACTCAAGGGATAATGCCCATCATGATACTTTGAATACAGATCGACAGCCATGGATATCATTTGTAATTTCGATTTTATGGCATCTTCAAATACCAGGTATCTCATCGGGCCAGGGAACAAGGAACGCATGTTGTACGCTGCGATGATCCCCAAGATCAACAAAATGAACAATAAAACCGTCTTTTTTTGCATTTCCCCTCCGCTAGGTTTCAAGTTGACAATAATACCAATTCCATTAATTAATGACCAAAACCAATTTTGCTTTTCAGAATAAAGACAAAACAATTTATTAATGGATTTGGTATAACTTCAATCTTCTTCTCAAAAATATGTCCAAATTTATTTCCTATAAAAAATCAACAATACGACATTAACGCCATTATCACACCGATAATAATGACCGGCAAGACAAAAACGGTCTTAAATACACTAACGATGTCATAATTGATGAGCTGGTTGGATACAAAATTTTTCGTTGAATGGACAGGCAAGGATGAAAAGGACAACTTGCGTATGATAGAATATTTATTTTTTCATGGAATCGTTCACTAAATTCTTGCTCGATTTGAAGCGTTCCCCGATATCCTTCAATTCTTTTGAGCGACGGTCCAGTGACGCCGTTGAAAGAGAAAGTTGAATCACGGCTGCACCGATGGATTCAGAGATACTCACGTTTGCAGCGACCATGGATTCCTGATCTTGCGTAACCTGTGATATGGAATTAATTTGATTAGCGACATTTTGTATGTTCTCCATCATTTCTCCTAAGCTGCGGCCGGCCTCTTCACTCAATTGACCACCTTGAAGAACATATTGATTGTTGTCCTGCATCAATTGCTTGATTTCATTTGCTGATTCAGCACTCCGTTCGGCTAACTTACGAACCTCATCAGCAACAACAGCAAAACCCTTGCCTTGCTCACCAGCCCGTGCGGCTTCAATAGCGGCATTTAACGCCAATAAATTCGTCTGGTCGGCAATATCTGTAATAAATGTTACAGCCTCTGTCACCTGTAGCGTTCCTTTTTCAATGGTCTTCATCGCCTCGACCATGGCATCCATTTTTTTTCCCGTAATTTCTGCGCTCTGCTCAACAGATTTAACAAGTTCATTAACACTAGCTGAATTGGTTGCGTTGGATTGAATCGATTCAGATAAGTCTTTAAAAGACTCCCCCTGCATGGATACACCTTCAGAGATGCCCTGAGCTTTTAGTATGATTTCATTGTTGGATGAACCTGTCTTGGCTGATGATAAGTTTATCCGGGAGAATATATCATCAATTTCACTTAAAAACGAATTAAACATCCGGGCAATATCTCTAAACGAACCAGACGATGATTCCGTTATTCTTTGCTGCAATGCGCGCTCGCCCGAGGTCAAATTCATAAGCAGACGCTTCAACTCTACCAGGCCTCTTGACAGCCCACCGCCCCCTTTCAATCCAACAAAAGCTATCAACAGGGCCAAAGCAAACCCACCGATGTACACGAAAAATTTAGCCTGTTTCACCACTTTTATCAGTTGTTCTTGATCCGATGATACTTGCAGGATTTGATTGAGCGAATGAGACAAAGAAAAAATATAGGCAAGGCAAACAATTATAATAAAAGAAAAAATCCAAAAAGTTTTCGATCTAAAAACTGTTTTGAGTTCCAACCCATCCCCCTTAGAAAGATTGTTACAATATAGAATTTCTCAAAAAAATATACTATGAATTAATGATACAGATAAAATTTATTAAATAAAGAATTATTTATTATTTCTTCAAAATAAAAATCCCCAACGAAGTCCGGGGAAAGATGCATAACAGGCGCTCAGACGCGTCATTTCTCAGGGAAGAACCTGTTTATAATATCCATCGTCTTTGAATCCGAGATCGCGCGCCTTGATCGCGTCTAAATAAGCATGACGCATATCACCGACAAATCCATAGTGTTTTGAACGGAGGTAATACGCCTGGGCATCCAGGGGATTAAATTGAATGCATTTTGTGTAGTCTTCAATCGCTTTATCGGGTTTTCCTAATTTTGAATACGTATTGGCCCGGTTGAAATACGCTTCGATAAAATGCGGGTCGATCTGTAGACACAGGTTAAAGTCAGATAAAGCCAGGATTAAATCCATCTGCCGGACACCACGATTATTATAGGCGATGGCCCTTTCGGGGTTTGCCGCTATGACCGAATCCCACAGCGTTAAGCTGTTCTTCCAGACCTGTGTCTGCAGGTATGTTAAAAACGATAAATAGACGAAAACGAACGCGAGGCCATTACAAACGGTCAGTATGCGTATGCCGCCTTTTTTTCTGGCCGCGTCAAACATGTGATGAAAAGCCGATCCGATCAGCAAACAATATCCCAGGCTGGGTAGATACATAAACCGGTCTTCAATCGAGTAAAACGGCTCTGCGCCCGGGCTGTGTACCTGAACCCTGCGCAAAACAAAAAATATGGACAGGATAAAGTAAAGATTCGCGAAAAGATAGACTTTATTCCTACGAAAGCGCACCATGCTGGCGACCCATAACACAAAGACAATCAAGGATAAAAAATACATGGGACCGGACAGGGTAAAAGGCCGGGGGATGTCATAGAACATCGTGTACGAAAGCGGAACAAAAAATTTCCAAAGATAAAACATCGTAATCCAAACGACTTTTACAATTTCATTGATAATATTGGTGCTGTAGGCCACCTGTTCCATATTCTTCAACGTCATCCAGGTGACAGGAATGAGCATGAGAAAAAGTGGTCCCTTTTCAACAATCACTCTCCATGTGAATTTTCGTCCCTTGAACCAATCACACAGGTAAAAAACAAGCGGCAGACTGATGGCCATGGGTTTCGATAAAAAACTCAAACAGCCTATTAAAACAGCAGTATAAAAAAAAGCCTTTTTTTGACGATGAGTGTATATCAAATAACAATTTAATGACAGCATATAAAAAAAGGTATAGAGCACATCCTTTCGTTCTGTGACCCAAGCGACAGACTCGACGTGCATCGGATGGATTCCAAAAATCAAAGCCGCCAGGGCAGCCACTTTTTGATTAAAGCCTAATTGGATGAAAAAATAAAAAATAAGCCATACGACGGCAAGGTGCAGAATCAAGTTATTGAGGTGATAAAAAAACGGGTTCAATTGGAAAAAACGGTATTCAAACGCGAACGTTAAAATCGTTAAAGGACAATAAATTTTTAGTACCGGGGTCTTAAAGATCCGGATAATATTGTCAACGGTCAAAGAACGGACCAGGGGATTTCTCAACAAAATGACATCATCATCCCAGTTCACAAAATCATTATACAACACAGACTGAAAAGATAAGAACGTGATAAAAACAATCGCGAAACTGCATAGGATGATTGACTTTAAGCCCGATCCCAATGACCAAATTTTATGATGTGACCGTTCTTCCACGCCTGGTTCCCTTTGTGCTTTTTACAGAAGAGATCATAATATGTCGAGTTAAAATCAAGTACATCTAAACCGCAAACATATGGTTTTATATGATACCGCAAAAACATCAATAATACCAATTCCATTAAATAATGACCAAAACCAATTCTGCTTTTCAGAATTAAAATAGAACAATTTATTAATGGATTTGGTATAATCATTTTTTAAACGAATTCCATCATGATGTCAATCTATTTCCTTATTTCAAAAGAGATAAAGAGATATCAATCGG
This sequence comes from Candidatus Omnitrophota bacterium, assembly GCA_021108075.1. Lineage (GTDB taxonomy): Bacteria > Omnitrophota > Gorgyraeia > Zapsychrales > Zapsychraceae > JAIORP01. The sequence continues at coordinate 5,761 of JAIORP010000168.1, forward strand.
CGCTTGAGGCGCACCAAAAAAAGCGCCACAGACCGAAATCTGTGACGCTTTCATATTAAAAAACATAAACTAAACGGTGGCTGCCCCGACCGATGATTGCTGCTGTGATGAACCCGTTGGATAAACATGAATGTCCTGTTGTGGATATGGAATAGAAAGCCCTTGTTTTTCTAAAGCCTCTTTGCCTTTTTCGGTAAGGTCAAAATAAACCCCCCAATAATCAGCAGGCTTAACCCATGGCCGGCACACGAGATTGACACTGCTATCTCCTAATTCAGAAACAGCCACAAGCGGTTCCGGATCCTTCAAAACCCGTGGGTCTGATTGGACAAGTTTCATTAAAATTTGCTTGGCTTTTTTCATGTCGTCATCATAAGAAATACCAAAAACCATATCAACCCGTCTCTGATCAATCGCGGAAAAATTGGTAATGGTATCACCGGCAACCTTAGAATTTGGAACAATAATTTTCCGGTTGTCCGGAGAGGCCAGCACCGTGTTAAAAATCTGGATCTCTTTGACAGATCCCATGACTCCGCCGCCTTCAATAAAATCTCCGACCTTAAAAGGTCTGAACAGAATCAGCATCACGCCGGCGGCAAAATTTGAAAGTGTGCCCTGCAAAGCCATACCCACAGCTAAACCGGCCGCGCCTAAAATAGCGATAAATGACGTCGTTTGAACGCCCAACTTGCCGACAGCGGCGATCATCGTAAAAACAAGAATACCGGCGTAAATGATGTTCTTGGTGAACCCGGTTAAAGCGCTGTCCACTTTAGCCTTATCCATCACTTTGGCAATGGTTTTTGCAACAAGACCTGCTATCCATTTTCCGACAATATAGATAAAGATAGCGGCTACGAGATTGAGTAAGAATGGAACGCCTACATCAATAATTTTATCAATAATTCCCTGTAGTTCTGAAGATGACATAAAATCTCCTCTATTATGATTGGTTAGTATTTATCGGTTAAATTTGAAAATATGCCGCGCTCATTTTCAAATAGAAATAAAATTTTTGTTAAACGTATCCATTAATATAATCGCCTCGCGATGAAAACTCAAGCTTTTTTAAATCACGCTGGCTGAGGCAGTTACGATCGAATAAAAAGATTGTCTTGACATTGCAGTTTAATTTGTTTATTTTGGTTGTCAATAGTTTAAATCTTTTATTATCCTATCCAATGAAAGGAAGGTCGTATGTATACATTGAAAACCAAATCAAGCATCACAACCCTTGTTTTATTGTCGTTCCTGATCGCATTACCTAACATTGTTTCTGCGGCTGAAGGCTGGAAAGGTGATATTGGGGTCGGGTACAATCAATCCAACGGCAACACGGAGAAATCATCTTTGAGCGTGGCCGGTCACGTCAAAAGAATTTTTGAGCACTCCGATTTCATGCTGAAGGGTGACATCTACATGTCTACGACAGACGAACGCTTAGATGATCAAAAATGGTCGGGATTAGCATCATCGAATTTTGACATCGATGATGCCGGCAAGTGGTTTACATCCTTTGGTGTCTTAATCGACCACGACCGTTTTGCTGATATTGATGTCCGCATCACACCATCGGCAGGTATCGGTTATTGGTTTTTAGACGAAGATGATATCAAATTAAACGTTGAAGGCGCGCTCGGTTATGAATCCACCAGTTACCGTAGCGGGATCCCGGATGAGGACGGCGTAGTCGCGCTCGGTAAAGTCTTCTTTGAAAAACAAATTTTTGAAAAAGCCAGGATCGCAGAACACATAACTGTTATTCCTTCTCTTGAAGGCGGCGGTTTCCGCGTTAAATCTGAGACCGAGTTTACGAATCCTTTGCGTGATGATTTAGACCTCAGCGTTAAATATGTCGTTGACCACAACAGCGAACCTGCTGCGGGTAAAAAGAAAACAGACACACGGATCGTAACAGGCGTCAAATACTCGTTCTGAGTCTTTTTTTTCTATTCTAATCTATCTATTTCAAACTTAATATCTTCGGCAATTGATTATTATCCGGTTCATCTCGTTCTAACCCGATCAACGGCAAAACACTATTCAGAGGAAAAACATTAATGATGACCGGCGAGAAACCGTCGATAGGCCCGGCGCTCATAATCTCCTGTATGCGTTTCTGGTCAAATTCAATGGTGATCGCATTGCCTGTGCTTTCAAAATCAATCTCATTAAAATCAATACCACCAAGGGAATCATCTGTCAATTGAGCCAAATCTGTTGTCAGTTCTCCACCCCGCAGTTCTGCTTCGGCTTTAGAAACCTGGAGATCAATGATGTCATCAATCTCCGCTTGATAATTATTTAAGCGCTGAATGAATCCCTCTTGATCCCTGAGTTCGCCCAGATAACCATTTGAAAAATTACTCCCGTAGCGGGCATCAAGATCCCTGAAGACTTCATCCAACATCCCTTGCCGTTGGGCATTGGTCAGCCGTGTCAAATCGAAAAATTGCATATAGGACCGTAACCGGGCTGTTTTATACACAGACGAAGCCGAATAAACCTGGGCATTGTATTTTGCGGCTAATGCTGAACCGATCATCCCGCCCCAACGGACCGAATCGCCCCAATCGCCGCTGATGATAAAAGGTTTGCCATATAGTTTGGAAACTTTAGCCATAAACCAGGTCACTTCAAACAAACGTGGTTGCGGTTCATCAAATAAATGACTATAACGGCTGTCAAACCTCGAAACATCTGGAAAGTCATTCTTAAACAGAGAATTCAACATGTCGTTCGTCCCGATAGCGATAAAATCTGATTTCTCGACCATCTCTTCATAATGCTCGAGCTGGCCCACTTCCTCAACATAAAAACCGATCTTAACAGTATCAAATAGCTGCATCAATTTCCTGATAAAATCCTTCTGCCCTCGATTGAACACCGCCAATTCACCCTGTTTTTGAGATAATGCGTCCCTCGTGTTAGCGAGTGCCGTTTGCTCATCTGCTGACAATTCATCCTGCCCCTCAAAATCAGCAATTCTTTGTTCGAGGACGGTAACATCACCCCCTCGCTTTCTTTGCTCTTCAGTAAGGATATCGTCAGCCGCTTTGAGTTTAGCCTCCACGATCATATTCAAAACGTCATCAACCGTCATAACACCTTTGATATTGCGCATATTCGGAAACGTAACGCCCAATCGTTTATTATCCGCGTGATGATACGCCTTAAATAAAGCGCGTAATTGTCGTTGACCATATTCATAAAATGGGCGTTGCCCGTTTTCATCCATATAGAAATAAAAAGAAACACCATTAAAGTCCCGCAGGATCGTCTTTTGGAGTTGATCCCGCTTTTCTTTGCTCTGGTCGCGCTCTATCCTGTCGAGGTATTGCTCCAGAATGATGGGTATTTTCTCACCGGCCACATCGTCCAAACGGGGCATCCATAAGCCACGCACATCACTCGCTTCGGTCTCACTAAAGATAGACGCATTTAAATAATCGGTAAATTGCTTTACCATTTGCCCCTCTTCGCTCCAGAGTTTGTTGTTATAAGGATTGCTGAATAACAATTCGAGGCGATGCAGGCCAACTCCTGACGCCGCCACTTTTGCCATGCCTCTTTCGATATCGGATTCCGCCTTGGCACCAATACTCACCAAACTGTGATAATGCTGGCCGCCTACTTCAAACGGTTTTGTCGCGGCAGAGAAAAAATATTCCTGTTTGCGATCCAGGTCCTCTCTTGTTTGATAGGCTTTCAAGCGCGTAGGAAGTTTGGGACGAACAGTGACGTCCCCAACACCTTTTGAAGAACCCTGAACAATAACAAAATCACCTTCTTTGACATTAGCCGCATTAATCTCATTCACGCCCGAGACGGAGAGCGGAAACTGATTAATCGCATGAGGAGAGCGGCCCTGTTCAACAAAAGCAACGATACGCCCATAACGCTGATTCAATGATCCGACCTCATTCGGTGTCAAAACGTCAATAGCCGGATCCACAAAGACAACCACCGCGTCTTCTTCTAATTTTTCGGCATCATCATCGGCTAAATTCTGAGAAAAAAGCATGACAAAATCAAAAATATTCTCAATCAATTGACTTTGAGCAACTTGATCATCCAGGCGCGGAACATTCAACAGATCTTTCGCCTGTCCATATAAAGTCTCATCATGATATATCGCCAGGAAGTCCGCGACGCTACTTTCTGTATCCAAGCCTGTCGTCTGGATATGCTCCTTTACAAAGGAAAAAAATCCATCCAGAAAGGCCTTTAAGGTTTCATTCCGGTTAATTAATACGGTGACAGCCGCGTCAGAAAGTTCTGGTGCTTTTAACAATATTTCGTAATCCGGGTCAAATAGTTTATTTTGACTTTTGAGTCTTTTGCGTATGAATTCGAGCATGAAAAGATACCGTGTCTTCTCAAAAGCTGAATTGAAACGGCGAACTTCCAAATTCTTTTTACTCTTCTGTATTTCTAAAGGATCAGCATAGGAGGTCACATAAGATTGGCTGTCCAACCGCCCTTTAACAAAAGTAAAAGATTGATAATTCTCAGCAATCGCCTCGATGTTTCTGTTCCAATTCCCCGAGTCTCTCATCATGGTAAAAAACTGCTGCATTTTCTCCTCTGTTCGCTGAAGGACATCATGGGCCACCAAATCTTCTCCGGCATCATCGATCTGCTTTAAAGGTTTACCTAAAAAATCTATCATAAAAAATGTCTCTTGGGTTCCAGCGATACCTTGATCATCATCAATTTCGACATTCAATACAGCCAGACGCTTTTCAATCATTTCCATCCTGTGGCGTGTTCTTGTGATGAGTTTGTTGTCGCGTGCTTCAGCGGTCTTGGCGAGTTCATCCTGGAGCAGTTGCTGGTCCAATAAATACTCACGGACCAGTTCCCGGTATTCATGGACTTTTAACATCGCGAACGGATGTGTCAAAATCGTGGCCCAGGAACTGCGCAACAGCTTAAAACGTTCATGGCTGTTTTTATCTTCTCCAAACAGCGCGTCACTGTCCATAAAGTGGGAGCGTTCCATGACAAGCGCGGGGATATAATCATCCAACAGTTCTTTTTTCAGTTCGTTGATAAAATCATCATCAATCTGTTGCTCGCCCAATACTAAATTCTCACGAAAATCCACATTCTCTAAACGCACCAGCTCGTGCACAATACGATAACCAAAAACCATACGCTTTTCGATTTGGTCGACAAGATAGGACCGGACAACTTGAATCGTGTTTGCGTATTCAGGATGGTCTTTCAATTTTGATACACGTTCAAAAACCTTCTCAAACGTTTCGACCACATGCTGTTGTTCATGTTCGACTTTTTGATCACGGATCGATTCATTATCTATCGGGGCGACAAGCGGGTAGGTGTACTGCACATCTTCGCGTTCAAAAAATGTGGCCCGCCCCATTCCGATGCTTTCTAAACCGTTTGATTTACCTGGCAATTTCGTTTGGTCCTGACCAAGATATTCATTACCCGCGATCAAATAACCAGGGGTGTTAATGAGAAAAGTCTCGATCACCTCGACATCAACCGTCATGCCTTCCGCTTTTAATCTTTCCACCAGGGCTGCCGCCATTTCAGATGAAGAAATAACTTGATCTCTCTTCCAACGCTTTTCTTTCCGGACAGACTCAAACAGGTGATCAATCAGTTCTATTTCCCGCAAAGGCAAAGACGCGGTATCCTCGGTTAACATCGCGGCATCACCTTCCTTGCGCGGGTAAGCGCCTATTTCAAGCACAAACCGGCGTCCCACGGCACTCCGGTCAACCAGCATCGCGTCATCAATCGATTCAAACTCAACATTCATCAATTGGGTGATCCCGCCGGAGAAATATTTACGCGGCACAACTTCTTGGGCGTACTGATCATACTCTTCTTTGACATAATCGAAAACACCGATATTATAAGCCTTAATGTACTGCTCATAAATACGGTCTTTCAATTCCGGATCATCCGCATCGACGCCTAAAATTTTATTTTGATCGACATAAAGTTGTGACAATAAACTGTTCGTAACAGTCACTTTGTACCACTTCGCTAATATCAATGAATGGAAAATCTGGCGCAACACTGCAAAATTCTGACCGGTATTGATTTCTTTCTCGATTTCCGGAATGACAAGATCGCGGACAATGGACGCCGATAATTGACTGATACCCTGCTCTTCTGCTTGGTCCGTCCTGTCCGTTCCCAAGCGATTGTTGTCGGCCTCTTGTTGCCACGCGATATAGTCTTCATCCAGCATCACCTTTAAACGGGTCCGCACAATAAAAACACTCAAATCTTTTTCAAAGATTTGCGCCTGGTCAGGAAGGATCCAAACTTTGTTGAACATATTGATCGGCAACTCCGTCAAACCGTATTTTTCATAGGCCAGTTGATAGACCTTCTGCCAGAATTCACGGCCGAGATCTTTCTCCGGATAAATTAAAGAAGAAGTGAGTTGTTTAAGTTGATAATCCTGGGCGAGCAGGTCTTGCCCCAACTCGGTTTTTCCTAAAACCGGGGTAATGATGCGGTCACTTTCATAGGGCGATAAATTCACCCACAAATCATCTTTTGGAATGGTCAAAGCAGACATAAAGTAATGCACGAGTTTCTGCGATTCCTCTTTGATTTGCCCGGCATCCAGTTGGTTGTAGCCGCTGTCCACGATAAAGTCAAAACGCAAAGGGTCATCTTTATGAAGCGTGATCCCTGACAACAAAACCGGAACAAAATCTTGACTCGGCCCGATCATTTCACCGGGTGGAACTAAGTTTCGAATAATCTCGTTTCCAATAGCAACATCCGCTGGAATAAATAATGGAAAAATAAGAGTTAATACGTACGAAAATACGACAGAAACGCGCAGTATTTTTTTCATGATATGGTTATCCTTCTTGTAGGGATTAAAAAATAGACATAACAATATTAACATATTTATTTGTAACAGTCGAACTTATATGGCAGACCCGACAACAATCAGCGGCACAATTTGTAAATCATTTAAATAGAATAGTTTAAAAAAACGGACACATACCAAAAATACATGTATTCGGTGAACCCCAAAAAAAAATCAAATGGGTCCATTTGTATTTAGGGTGAAAAAAATATCCGGTTTTGGTCATTATTTAATGGAGTGGATTCCTCTGAGCTCTGCTCCAAGGAAATTCACTGGAACTGGTATTATTATTTTTTTAGGGATTGTCGATCCGCAAGGGGGAGGAAATCTTGCCTTCAAGATCCATCAATATTTGCTCAAGCCCCTGGTTGTAGCCATGGATAATAGCACCGATGCTTTTTTCATGGATCGGGACATGTGCAATAAAAATTTGAGAAAACACATCTTCCGGAAAGATAAAATTCGATTGCAACGAAAAACGAATTTCAATGACAACTTCGTAAGCCGAGGGATCGGAAAAATCCGCATAAAAATGCTTAACCTGACCGGACAAAATATAATCGTATTTCTTTAAAAATTTCGCTCCAATCACCTCTTTAACAGACGCTGAAGCGGCGAACCAATCAAGGACAATGTCTGTGACCATATAATGCAACGGGCGGTCCCAACGGTTATAGTAATCGGTTTCAAACGATTGATTTTGCATCTGATAAACAAACTGCTTGCGGTCATATGGAGAGACAATCAGGAGTTGTTTAACTTTTAAACGGATCGGCGCTTGATCCGACCCGACATCCTGTACTCGGTCCACCCCCAGGGAATACGATTGAATATCCAGATAATCCTGTGAAACCGTAATGCAACCACACAAACAGATTGAAAGGAATAAAAATAATAATTTCATTTTCATCGCGGAACATCCAATTTCCGGGGTGGTTTACCGAACAGGACCCGTGACGGGTTCTGGTTTAATTCTAAGCTGAAATCTTTCAATTCTTCAGAAACGACACGCAGATTTTCAATCAATTCACTGATGCTGTCCTTTTCAACAGTCATCAGATTATTCACGTGATTTAACGAGGCCTTGAGGTCCTCTGTTATACTAGGAAAATCATCTGAAGCGACTTTAAAGTTATCCAGGATCGGCATGAGTTTTTCTGAGGCATGGTTCAAATTCTGGAGGAGCGGAAGAAATTCGTTTTCGAATTCCCGGGAAAACGTCGTCACCGCCTGCTCAATACGAATGATGGGACTCGGCACGGATGGGATATAAAAAGTTTCCGGAGTCCAGGTAATCAATAACGGAGGATTTTCTTTGGGATCCACATAATCAATCTCGAGATACAATAAGCCTGTGATACCTAAATAACCGATCTTGATCCGTAACCCTTCATTGCTGATCAGACGGCTCAATGTGCTTCCCAGGTCCTGTTCATCTTTCAACCGGCCGAACAATCGGGCGTCGAGATCTATCTCAACCATAACGTATTGATTGTATAAATCATTCGCTTGTTCATTGTCACCAAAATCATACTTATCGGTCACAACCGTAATGTTCTTGACTTTTCCGACGGACACCCCCCGGTACTTGACAAAAGAACCCACATCTAATCCCTGCACGCTCTCGTCAAAATACGTTTCCAATTGTATCGACTTGTCAAATAGTTCGCCTGCGCCAAAAATGACGATCGCAACAACCATCAGCACCGTTCCGATGACAAGGAACAACCCAATACGGAAATAATGATTTTTCTCTCTCAAAATTAAACAATCCTTTTTCTAGATGGAAACCTGACGGTTAAAAAAATCATGAACAAATTTATTCTTCGAGCGTTGTTTTAACGTTTGCGGTTTTCCCTGGGCAATAATGCTTTTCGTTTCTTTGTCCAAAAAAATCACGCGGTCAGCGATCGTAAAAATGCTATCTAACTCATGCGTCACGATAACAAACGTGATGCCTAAAATACGGGATAATCGAATAATCAATTGATCCAGTTCAGCTGACGTAATCGGATCAAGTCCCGCAGAAGGTTCATCCAAAAAGAGTATCTTGGGATCCAAGGCCATGGCCCGCGCTATTGCGGCCCGTTTCTGCATCCCTCCCGAAATCTCAGACGGCAAATACTGTTCAAATCCGTCTAAACTGACTTGCTTTAATTTTAGCGCGGCTATTCTTTCACAGGCAGACTTGGGTAAGTCCGTGAACTCTTCTAAAGGGAGTATAATATTTTCGCTCAAGGTCATCGAGCCAAACAAGGCTCCGCTTTGGTACATCACACCAATCTTATTTAAAATTCTCTGTAACACATCCCCCTGAGCCAGGGTGATATCATCGCCATCGATAATAATCTGCCCGGTCTTCACTTGATATAATCCGATTAGATGCTTCAAAAGCGTACTTTTACCGCAACCAGACCCCCCCAGGATGATAAAAATTTCCCCACGTATAATTTCAAAAGATACATTCTCTAAAATGATGTTATCCCCATATCCCATGGTCAACTGGCTTGTTTGTATCATAATATCATTTTGTTTCGACATCAATCAAATCCCTAAAAAATAATAAACAATTGAAAAAGCACCTTCAGCCAAAATAATCAGGATCAGAGAACTCACAACAGCTCTGGTCGTCGACTGACCAACCGCGCTCGCCCCACTGCCCGTTTCAAGCCCACGATAGCAGCCTATCGAGGCGATTATGAAACCAAACACAAAGGACTTAATAAATCCGCCCAAGAAATCATTGAGATGGACCGCCCCTAAAATCTGATTGACATAGGTAATCAGGGGATAACCGAAAGAACGGACAACAACCGCCCCTCCCAGCAAACCAGCAAAATCAGCAAAAATCGTCAGAACAGGCGCCAGAATGATCATTCCCAAAATTCTGTTTGTGACTAAAAATTTCAAAGGATTAAGCCCCATTGTCTTCAAGGCATTAATCTCTTCATTCACCTTCATGGTGCCGATCTCTGCCGCAAACGCTGAACCGGTCCGCCCGGCCAGGACGATCGCCGTCATCAAAGGGCCCAAAACCCGTAAAATTGACAGCGCGACCAAATTCGCGACAAAAATGTCCGCGCCAAACTGCCGCATCGGAATGGCCGCCTGAAAAGCCATAATCAAACCCATTAAAAAATTGATCATCAGAATGATAAACAGCGCCTGCACGCCCCCCTCTTCCACGACCCGCCAGACATCTGTCCATCTGAAATACCGCAAAGGATCACGCAAAGCCCTCAAGAAATGCACGGACAATTCCCCCAGGAAAACAATTTGCTGATAAATATGTTCGATAAAAAAATAAAAACTTTCGCCGACACCTTCAAAAATATTAACTCGTTCTTTCGGTCGAGGGGCGGGGCTGAAGGCCGGGTCTTCCAAGAAAACATCCAATAATTTTTGAAAATCTTCTTTGAGGTTGATGACATTGCAGTGCTGGCCTTTGAGGTGTTGCTGGCGATTAATTTCGGTTAATAACCCGATACCCGCGCCATCGCAATAACTCACGTCCCGGGCATCAATAATGATTAAAGGTTTTTGCTCCTGTTGAACACGTTCTAGGACTTCATTCCATAAAAGACCGATAGATTGCGCGCTCAAGTGCCCTTTCAAACGAAGATACAACTGATCTTCCGCAGGTATTTGAACATCATAAATAAAAGGTGGTATGGCTTGTTGAGTTCGTAAAGTCATCGAGCGTCCAGTTGATATCTGATTTAAAAAATATTATTCACCGATCCGAGTATTATTTTACATGATGTGATGAGATAAAAAAATAAATATAAAAAAATATATCTTTATTTTTTCCGCCGGGGTATTGGACAGGTTGGCAAACAGGACTCGCGTAGAAAAACCTTCCCCTCATTATGCGCTATTCGGCATCAGGCCTTTTTGCATCTTAACAAATGTGATCTCATGCTCCAGGAAATCAGGATGGTCCAAATATTCGCCGCTTGAGACAAAACCGTTTTTCTCAAAAAATGGCCGTGACGCATTTCGGGCTATGGCATGCAAGTTCGCAATCCCCTGACTTCTCACAATTGTTTCAAGCTTAACAAGCATTTTCGTTCCTAACCCACAAGCACGATAATCTTGCCTGATACCGATGTGCCGCAACTCATAAGAGTCCGTTGACGTTTGATAGGCGATTAATCCGCCCACAAATTGATCTTGATCTTTGATAGCCAGAATCATCTCATACCCGTCCAGATTAAAATCATTTTGAATCTCTTTTGATAAACCTAACGGCTCCCAGAGAATTTGCCACATCAACTCATCAACTTTCCGGGCCTGTTCAGACTGGGGAATAATAACCTCAATGAGGATTTTATTTTTTTTCATGGCATCCTATCCTGAAAATCTTTGTTTATGTTTTGCCCCACATCAAACCGGCAAATGACACGATAACGGAATGACGTGTCGGAGGCAGGATTGATATAGATTAATTCTGATGATCCCCTGTGTTAATCCCTTCAAAAAATACATATGATACCAATTCCATTAAATAATAACCAAAATCAATTCTGCTTTTCAGAATTAAGATAGAACAATTTATTAATGGATTTGGTATGATATGCCTCTTTGCAAACCGGACAGCCCAGAACTTTTTCTTCCCGGGAAGCATTCTCAGTGACAATACACCCGCCTAAAATCATAATCGACAAAAACATAAACAAAATATTTTTTTTGATTTCATTTATATCATATTGATTGACCTATTCAATGATGTTGATCGAATACACATGATGGATTCTGCGCGATCAAATTTCAAAATCACAAATAAGCGGGCGATGATCGGAGAAAGCGACCTCAGGCATGGAAAAATGAGAAACTTTAATGTCAGGACTGTGTAATATAAAATCAATTTCCCTAAATGGACGGCGGCTCGGAAAAGACGGCAAGCCACTATGATTCGCGTTAATCAGTTTCGTCTTGTCCAAAAAATCTTCCATTTCATGATCCCCTCTTAAAACATTAAAATCACCGGCTACTATAATCGGCTTTGAAATGGACTGCAACTGCTTGCGCAGTTCATCTAATTGATGATGACGGTGTTTGTATTTAATCGACAAATGGACTAAAAAAATGACCACCTGCTCGATTTCTAATTCAATCATCATCCGTTTTATCCCCTTACGGAAATAATGAATTTTCTTGTTGTGGATGGTTCGGTTCGTCAGAATCGCATTGCCTTGTTTATTGGTTAAGGGCAATTTCTGCCAAATAGATTTTCGCGCGTATTTCGATTGATAGACGCAGAAATGTTGCAACTGACGGGCAAGGGTGTTCGCTTGACATTCTTTTTGAAAACGAACAGAACCGCTGTCAACTTCAAGCAACCCAAGAATATCTGGATTGACGGATTCAACAAAATCGATCAAATGCGAAAACTTTTTATGCGTGCTCCGCAGGTAACCGCTAAATGGAAACGGGAGATGGAAATGCCACTCGGAGCCGGTTCCGTAACGAATATTGTATAGAAGAAATCGCATAAGTAACTAATAGACTATCTCATTAACAAAATTATTAACAGCGGCCATAAGACGTCCTCTTAAATAAGTTATGACATTATTCAGCATAATGCTTTAAATCTTTCCTAGCCTGTTCAACCCAAAAACCAGAACGGTGTTTATTAATCAATTCCATATAAACATTCATCGCCCGGTCACTATCCCCACTGTTCCGGTAACTTTCAGCTAAATAATATAAAACAACTTCATTCAACGGGTTATTGGGTTTTTCCTGAACAAACACCTTAAAATGTTTGACGGCCTCTTTATAGCGACCGGATTGATAGGCTTGCATCCCTTGATCATACACATCATCAAGTTTAGGATTCGTTGTCGCGCAACTTGCCAGGATCAAAGAAAAATATAACGTCATCAATAGAAATTTCCATTTCCTCATCATTGCTTTGACTCCTAAGGTCAACCGTTCTTGTGAGATATCTATACTCACACCGAATTATTGAATGCTACTCATCCCACCCCATTCCTTCATCGACCGTATCATCCGGCCGGTCAGACTTTTTCCGTCCAGCCCCCATAAACTGGACATTCGACGCCAAGACTTTCAAGCGCGTTCGTTTTGCGCCCTGCTCGGTTTCCCATCGGTCCTGTTTGAGACGACCTATCACAACAACCGGACTTCCTTTCTGGAGATATTTCGCGCAATTCTCCGCGATCACACCCCAAACCTCTATGTCGATAAACGACGTTTCCTGTGTCTTTTGCCCGCCTTGCATATACGTCCGATTCGACGCTAAAGTAAACGTACAAACCTTCCGCCCTGACGATGTGTTCTTTAGGACAACATCTTTTGTCAGGTTTCCGCCTAAAATCACATTATTAATCTCTAAACTCATGTTCAAACCTTTTTCTGAATAGATTGATGGATAGATGAATCAGACACCCGTTTTCTCTAAAATAAAGATATCATAAATTATAGAATGAATAAGCATTTTTCTCAAGCAGCATATTTCAGCCTAGACAATGACACGATTGGACCCTTTCGGTCATTCCGGTGAGTCCGATAAAGCGCAACATAATAGGGATAGCGTTCAACAAAACGGTTTTGGGCGAACAACAGATATCCATTATTGAAAACGGCAATCTGAGCGTCTTTGGATCACTTCGTCTTCAGATGACCGCATCCATCCCGATCGGCTATTTTCGACGGAATCAAAGGCGTGAATATAAGGTTTAATATCAATCAAAGGCGTTCCGTCTAACACGTCGACCCCACGAATGGTTAAGACGGACCCATCAACTTTCACTAATCGAACAATCGAGAGGCCTATCGGGTTCGGACGGGATGGTGAACGGGTTGAAAAAATTCCCCGCAGCGATGGATCCATAAACGGTTTGACGATCAATTGGGATTGCTGGGCCTTATGCCACAGATACAATAAATAGAGATGGCTGAATCCCTCTACATCTTTTAACCCCTGGGCATATTGGCAGTCGACATGTACCTTTCCCTCAATCTCCATGCCTCCTTTTGGCTGAACCGGCATATTATCAATTTTATTAAACGGTGTGCGGATAACTCCGATCGGTTTCACTTCCATATTGTCTACTCCTCTGCTTCCTGAGTGATCGTCTCATTCGTTATAATTGATGTCTTAATTTAAAGGCGGAAATGATCCAGACATGCATTGTCATAGATGACTTCTTCCATCGAGTTCAGATAATACTGGTCGATTGCTTCCCGGACCGTCGAAATATCACCATCCGTGCAAAACGCTTTGATTCCATTTTGATTGAGTTGCCCGACAGCCCGGACGCCCATGCCAGAGCATAAAACAACCTTGATGCCAAGGGGTTTGATCTGCCCGATAGCCTGACAGGTCCCATGAATATGATGATGGGCGTGATTGTCAATAAAAAAGAGCGATTGATCTTTATGATTATGTATGGCAAGAAACGGCGAGCTGCCAAAATGATCATAAATTTTAGCTCCATAGCCATCATTACTCTTACTGGGAATACATATTTTCATCTCTTTATCCTTTCTGAGTCATTGAAACGATTTGCTTTTCAAAAATTGATCAGATGATTCTGAATTTTTTGTCATTAATGTTTTGTCTCCGCTATCGTCGTCAAAAAAATCGACGACGGTTCTTCATTCTTTTACAGATAAAAACATGATCGCACTGGCCGGACTCCATCGTGAAAGCATTCCAACCCTTTTTATTATCCGTCTTCCTCTGATAGCAATATAGCCACAGGAAAAACTTTCAATACGTGTCCGACGTTAAGATCCGGCATAATGTCGAAAGTCTTACGTGTGATCGCGTTGAAACCCCGACCGACAAGTTCCTGTGGACATTCGATAAATGTTTCTCCCCAGACATTCTCACCGGTAGGACTCTCATCTGTTTTGACGATTTCGGTAAAAAAACGAGGGGCAATAACTAATACAACTGTATTTTTGCGCTTACGATAAAAGGCAACCAGGCAGTCTTCATGCGTCCCTTTTACTGTCAATGGATGATAGGTTCCGTCTAGAAAGAGCTCCTCCTGTTGCCTCCGGCATTGTAGGATCTGATGGATTAAAAATAATTTGATCCGTCCGTCTTGACGACTCTGCCACAAGTCGCATAATAACAGGTCCATGTCATTCCGGGACCTGACATCAATGTCATCCAAACACAACAGACGTTTTTTATAATCTACCGGACGTCGGTTATCGGGATCGACAAAACTAAAATCCCATAAGTCTGTTCCCTGATAAAAATCCGGCACGCCGACACCCGTCATTTTCAACAAAGTCTGCGATAAGGAATTAAGAATACCATAGTGCGCGATATGTTTCTGAAAAGGAATAAACTCATTCAGAAATTTATTATCGGTATCCTGATTCAAAATCTTATCAATAAAAGCCAAACAGGTTTCTTCATAAACCGTGTCCGGTTTGATCCACGCGGTATGAACCTTCGCCTCGCGAATCGCTTTAATCGTGTAATCCTTCAGGCGCTGTTTAAACGAATCAAGCTCGGATAGATCAAACGGAAAGGCCCCCAGCATGGATTGATAAATAAAATACTCATCATTGGCATCAGGAATATAAGCCCCGTCTATTTTTCTTTTCCTGGCGCGGTTCATTTTGCTCCAGGTCTTTAATGCATTTTTCCAATCCTCAGGAATTTCCGACAGGACATTGATCCGTGCCCGAGCATCTTCTCCGCGCTTTGTATCGTGCGTTGCTGTTGCATTGAGCGTGTGCGGAAATTGAGCGAATCTTTGCTGATTAAAATGATGAAAATCATGGCGTGTGATGCCAAAACAACCGGGATCTCCTCCAACTTCATTTAAAGAAATCAGTTTGTTGTAGGAGTAAAAAAAGGTGTCTTCAAATCCTTTAGCCATAATCGGCGAGGTGATTTGCTGAAAACGCATAATAAAATGCCAAAAATCACGTTTTTCATCCTCCCGCAGCGAATCCTCTATCTCTAACAAAAGAAATTTCTTGATAAACTTTATTTCATACTCAAGGCCCGGATGATGTTTCAACGACTTCGTGATCGCAGTCTGAATATAAACCTTCTCATGTTCATTTCTGTGCAAGGACGACAGATACGTTCGATATACGGGGAATGCCGTCAAGACCGCCACCAGAGCGCGTTTTAGCCCGAAAAGTGTGATGTCGCGTCCGTAGCGGTCCCGGCTGGCCACTTTCTTCATCAAGTAAGCAAGATTCTCAATATCTCCCGCCATATGCTTATCAATGATCAACCGTTTTGTTTGGTCAACAAGATATTCATATCGAAAATGAAGTTTTGTGAATTTATAATAAATCTTGATAAAATCCGCTTTGGACTTGGTCCGGCACAACACGCCATTAACCCTATTCATAAAATCATACCCGGTGGTACCCTGAATCGGCCAATCCGGAGGCAATTTTTCATCCCCGGCTAATATTTTCTCTGTCACGATAAACGTGTCCTTCATCGCGGCAGATAATCGCTTCAAATAAACCGTCGGGTCATACAAGCCATCAACATGATCAATTCTTAATCCGTGAATTTTATTTTCTTGCTTAAGTTTCTTAATAAAATCATGCGTGACGTTGAAAACATTCCGTTGTTCAACGCGCAACGAGATTAAATCATTGATGGTAAAAAACCTCCGGTAATTTAATTCCTCACTGGCGACTTTCCAAAAAGATAAACGGTAACATTGCCTGGACAATAACAAGTCAAAAAATTCAAGACCCCGGTCTTTGTCTTTCTTCCCGTTAAAAAAAAGCAAATTGTCATCAACAAAACTTTTTATCGTCGCGTTCTGATAACAATCCCACAACATCTTTTTAGCGTGTAAAACCTGGTGATTGTCACAATCCAGTTTGTCTTTGTTTAATAATGCGCTAAAAATATCAACGGCACCATAAAATTTGATATACGTCGAGTCATATTCCCCCAGTGTTTGTTCTAAACAAGAGATGTTATTCAGCAGAACGTCTTTGTATGTATCTAAATAGAGGGGAAAACATAAATCATAGTAACGGATGAATAATCCCCCCTGGTTATAGACCACTTTAATTTCCCCATCTGATAACGCCTCGGAATAAAACTTGCCGAGAAACGGAGCCAAAACCCGCCCCTGGTAACTTTCATACATATGGACCCAATCAATATCAAAATACTCAAAATAAAGAGAATGTTCGCGTTTTTCAAATATATCCATAAGCATATCGTTCTCTTTATGGTAGGCCATATGATTGGGAACAATATCCTGCAGCCAGAACATGCCCTGGTCCTGGACAGATTTAATAAGCGATTCAAACTCCTCATGGGTTCCTAATTGGGGGTTTATCGTTGATGGGTCGGTCACATCATAACCATGTTGGGAACCAAACCGGGCCTTCAGTATGGGCGACGCATAAATATCAGAGACACCCAATTTATGCAAGTAAGGCAAAATGGCCTCCAGGTCTTTAAACCCAAAAACAGGGGAAAACTGAATCCGATATGTTGCCCGAGGTATATGCATGTTATTCAATCTTAATTGTTAAATGTTGTGCCAATTGTCTATACATTTTCATCCAACATCGGGCATGTTCTTCGCCCGCTTCTTCTTTCTTCCGCATGTCCGCAAGATTATTTTTGGCAACCAGGAAAAAATCATTCTGGGCCCTCCAAAAATCTATCTTTAACGATAAGGGATCTACGATGTCCAGCATAAAAACAATGTTATTCAATACCCCAGCCTCCCGGGGGTTTTGCCGCCAGTCAGCCATAAAACCATTTAAACGTTTACGGACCATAAACTCAAGCGTGATTTGATCAATTTCTAATGACCATTCTATAACCTCTCGCACCAGTTCCTGCAAACGCTTGAAATCAATCGGATCAGCACCTAAGACACGCATGATATCCGTATTTAAAGACGCTAAAACTGTATTCGCTAAAATCTGCGGTAAGGGGATTCCCAGTTGTCGAATAACCTGGATAATCGAATAATGATGTTGGTTGATCTGTCTCAAGGAGGATTCAATATCCTCTAACGTTGTGCATAATATCTGATAAAGAATTTTCCGTTGTTCATCTTTAAATAAATGCCATAAAGAATAATGGCTATTATGAAACGTTTTCTCGATCAGGGCAATGGTCCCGGCGATATCACTTTTTTTAAAAACAGACTTGATCTCACCCGCTATTTTCTGAAAATTCATCCCCTCTTCAACCGGGATAACACCCCCGATAAAATTGTGATCACCCAGGTGCAGGGTAACAAAATAAATGGACGCCTGCGCCCCGGTAATGTTTGATTGAATCATGGCTTGCCCGCTGGCCAGACGATGTGAACCTACGACCATTAAATCATATGATTCGCTCTGAGCGGTATAACAATAAATCGATGTGACTTTATCATATGTTTCAAATAAGGACGATATGGTGTAATGCGCACCAACTCTGGCAAGATCAACAATCGCTGGTTTAACAAGTTGATGGTAAATATTTCTCGCATTCTCGAACTCGGCGATATTACTGGGGATCTTCTCCAACAAATGACAAAATGTTTGGTCAAAAGGGATTGAAGAGATGGTTTCAGCCAACTGAATAACACGCGCGGCATACTGAAGAATCTGGACGGTCTCGATCCCGGAAACTTCATCGAAAAACCATCCGCAACTTGTAAACATTAGCATGGAAAATCGCTGCATTTCTAAAAGCTGCCGGACCTTCAACCGGTCCCCTTCGGACAAAGACATAGAAATATTCTGCGTTAAGAAATGATCAATCTTGCCGGAAGACCTGTCAAGGATCACTTCAACGTATTTATTGCGTAAAGTCCAAACATCATCGCAATATTTCCGCATATGATCGACATAAACATTCGCCGCATTATCCCTTAACCAATCCAATGCTCCACGTAACGGGGCCCGCCATTCCTGGTTCCAATCTGGATGCTTGCCGGAATGACAGCCGCAATTATTCCGCCAGCGCTCAATCCCGTGCTCACAACTCCAGGAAGAATGTTCAAATATCTCAACCTCAAATTCAGGGGCATGGGAATCAAGATATTCCCCATAATTCGTTATCCGTGCGAGTTTAAGGGATTTGATATGGTTAATACAGTACGCCAGCGCCATATCACCACTTGGATGATGATGGCCATAGGTTTCTCCATCTGTCGCGATATGGACAAATTGGTCATCCTTGTCATGGCTGTATCCGCCCAGCAGACGGTTGGCAAAGTGTTCGCCGTGATAAAGCAATCCTTCAAACGCGACGCTCTGTGAAATAGGACCATCATAAAAAAATAAAACAATCTGCCGGCCAGAAAATAAACGACACAGGTACGGGCGACGGGGATTTACGCGGGAACCACTCACATCCCGCCATTTCTTATCGCCGATCTTACGGATCCTTTTAGCCTGTCGAGGGGCTAATATCGTGTAGCGTATGCCCTGCGCGGCCATAATATCTAAAGACTCTAAATCAACAGCTGTTTCCGGCAACCACATTCCCTCTGGCGGCCGATTAAAATGATATTTGAAATCTTCAATCCCCCACACAATTTGTGTTTCTTTATCCTCCCTCGTCGCCAAAGGAAGTATCATGTGATTATAGGCCTGTGCGATAGCTGAACCATGCCCGGAAAAAAATTTTATCGATTCTTGATCCGCCTTGAGGATCGCATGATAAACATCCGGATCCATGCGCGACATCCAATACAGTAATGTCGGACCAAAGTTAAAGCTGATATGGGAATAATTGCTGACAATATCCTGGATACGTCCCTCATCTCCTAAAATACGGGCAGCCGAATTTGGGGCATAACATTCCGATGTGATCCGTTCATTCCAGTCGTGATACGGATAAGCGGAATCTTGCCGTTCAATTTCCTCCAACCAGGGATTCTCTCTGGGCGGTTGATAAAAATGGGCGTGAATACAAATATATTTATTCATCTATTTTTCACCTTCATAAACACAAACATGGTGTGGCTGTAGTTTGATATTATCCCCGGAGCGAATGCGGTCCACGGCCAAACAACCTGGGCCACCCCAATCAGGGGCAGCTGAATCCAAACACTTTTTATGAGGCAACGGCAGGTGCGGGATACCTAAATTAACGGATTGAACACTGATATTCACAATAATAAAAATGGAACTCGCCTTATGCTTTCTATGCATCATTAAGACACGATCATCATTTGTTAAGAACACCTGATAATCCTCCCGGTCAAAATGCCTTAACGCCGGCTGCGATTTTCTGAGTGCGATTAATGACTGATAAAAAGACAACATCTGCGCATGTCGCCCCTCGGCGATAATATCCCACTGGATTTTCGATTGCAAGAACACATCTTCGCTGTTAGGGTCCGGGGGCTCCACCTTCCAATGGAATGATTGAAATTCCTTCTTGCGGCCTTCGCGAACAGCCTGGACCAATTGCGGGTCAAGATGACTGATAAAATACATAAAGGGATTCTTCTGGGCAAATTCTTCTCCCATAAACAACATCGGAACATAAGGCGATAACAACATAATCGCCGCACAACATTTAAGGGACTCGAATGGTACCAGATGAGACAACCGTTCGCCCAACATGCGATTACCGACTTGATCATGATTTTGAATAAAAGCGATAAACTGTCGCGGAAGGATATGGCCGGAGGAGGATCCGTATTTCTTCCGTCGATGAAGTGAATAATCCCAAGAAAAAACGAATCCTTCTTTTAAGGCCTTAAGCAGTTGCGACGGAGCACCGAAATCCTGATAATACCCGGTCCTTTCTTCTGTCATGATTGTTCGTATAGAATGATGAAAATCATCTAACCATTGCGCGTCTAATGCCAGGCCTCCTTTCTGTTTATCATCAATAATATGCGTATCATTTAAGTCGCTTTCGGCAATCAAATAAAACGATCTTTTCTGTCCGTCAATTTTCGCGCGCACACAATCAGATAGTTCCGACAAAAAATGTCTTGCCCCGAAATCACAAATACCGTGAACCGCGTCCAGACGTAAACCGTCCAAATGAAAATATTCATACCAATACAGCGCATTATCAATGAAAAATTGTCTCACTCCGCCGCAATCCGGGCCATCAAAGTTAATGGCGCTTCCCCAGGGTGTTTGATAGCGATCCGTAAAATACGGCCCGAAATGTCCCAGATAATTTCCCTCAGGTCCTAAGTGGTTGTAAACGACATCTAAAATCACCGACAGACCTTTGAAATGGCACGCGTTGACAAATTCTTTCATTCCAGCAGGGCCACCATAAGTGTTTTGGACGGCAAAAGGATGAACGCCATCATATCCCCAATTGCGGCCACCCGGAAATTGGGAAACCGGCATGATTTCAACCGCGTTAATACCCAGGTCAACCAAATAATCAAGACGCTCAACAGCAGAAAAAAATGTGCCTTCTCTGGTAAATGTTCCGACATGCAATTCATACAGGATCATCTCGGATAATGCCACACTCTTCCAATCCCTGTCCTGCCATTGGAAGGCATGATGCTCAACAAGGGCGGAGGGCTGGTGCACACCCCGCGGCTGGAAAAAAGAAGCGGGATCCGGACATTCATGCTCTTGATTGATCACATATAAATAAAGGGTACCCGGCGATACATCCTCGACGCGAACAGACCAATAACCCTGGTCATCCTGCTTCATGGGAATGGTCCGGCTCCGGGGATGGCATAATTTCAATTCAAGCTTTGAACAATTTGGAGCCCACACGGAAAAAAGAGACTGACCTGAGGCATAAAAAGCGCCGTTTTTCATCTTAAAATATTCCCTCCAATTCAAATCCTTACATGTCAGCTAGGAGGCTGTCCGAAAATAGAATTTTTGTTCAGAACAAGGCGCGAGACGAGAGAAAACCACAGGCGTACATGTGTACGTTGAGGATTTTTTTGAGTTTCGCAACGCAGGACTGGACAAAAACATCATTATCGGACAACCTCCTGGTCATAAGGATAAATGTTCATCATAAATTAACACTATGTGCTTCTTTTACGTTTGGTTTGAAAATTATCCATCACGTGTTTTATTCCCCTTAAAGGCAGGACGATCCAATCAGGTCGATTGTTAAGTTCATAACCTAATTCATAAATAGCTTTATCCAACAAATATATTTTCAACAGAACATCCAGATCTTTTTTAACTCTTGGTAAGAACTCGGACTTTCCGATCATATCGAAATACGCCGATAAAAACGTATCAATAACGCGTGCGTACCACGCGTGTGCGGCGGATTCCAGGATAAAAATATCTTCTTCCCGCACCGTGCTGTTTAATAATAACGTCGCATGCACCACATAATGAAAAGACCGCAACATCCCTGCAAGGTCTCTTAACACGGACCTCTTAATTCTCCGTTCACTCAAAGCACGCGCAGGTTCACCTTCAAAGTCGATGATAACAAAGTCTTTTCCCGTAAACAAAACCTGCCCCAGATGATAATCTCCATGGATGCGTATTTTTTTTGCGGAATACTTTGATTGCAGAATCAGTTTCAGTCGGGCGTATATCTGTTTTTCCATCGCCAGAACGGGTGTTGCCTCACCTTGAATATCTACGGGTAATGCCCCGATAATTTTCTTCAGTAAACGTAATACAAACCGGGCCTGACTGCCCATCGATTGATAAACAGAGCGTTGATACAGCAAGGAGAAGGATTCGGGTTTAAAATCCGGATGGTCTGAACCTGCCGCTAAGGACAAGTGCATCTCGGCCGTACGGTGACCGAGGAGCTGAACCATTTCCAGGTAAAAATCATCAACCAGGTCCTGCATTTGCTCCACAGTCAGCAAATGGTTTTGGACGTCAGATCCTGATGATGTAAGCTCTTTCTTACGAAGGCCTTTGACCTCCGATAATATCAGATCGAAATATGATTTCACGTGGTCTAATGAGAAATTCCACGCATCAGATTGATGACGAACATAGCCCTGCAACAAACCAATGGTGACGGGTTCCTTCCTGGGCTGGCGGTACTCTATGACACCGGCATACGGCGGGATCTGTTTATACTTTTGATCATCCGTTAAAAACTGAATAATTTCCGCATCCGGATTCTTACCTTCATCAAGTTTCCTGAAAATTTTCAAGAAAAACACATTGTCATATAAAATGGATGTGTTGCTCTGTTCCGTCTTTAATATGTGGGAGTTCATTTGCCCCGTCACATGTTTCATGATACTGGAAAACTTCTTACCCTTGAGGCCGTAAATTTCGCTTGTAGAATTCTTAATTTTCTTACGGTTTGTAATCATTTTGAGCAGCAATCGATGGAAACTTGAATCATAGACCCCATCAAAAAGAATCCCGTCTTTACCCCCGACGGACAATCGGCACAATATGCTTTCAGGGTATTGTTGCGCGATCATTTTATCTTCTTTTGAATAGATAAACGAAAGGGGCAATAAATAATTTTCTTCTCCCCGGCTTGCATAATGGATATGCACCACCAACAATTTGACCGTGGTTTCGTCCTTGGGCAAATAAATGATATCATCCACCCGCACAGAAATCATCTGCCGGGCTTTTCCTCCAAACCAACGGACTTTCTTAAAATAATTTGGCAGCACCGTTGTTTCTAATTTTTTAATATTCTTTTGTATAAAAAGCTCTTCCCAGGAATCGTTTAATTTGATCCGCGCTAACTTCCGGCCCAAATCACGAATAATTTTATCCATCGGCTTTAATAGCAACCAAAAATGGCCGTGTGCCCCCAGTGTAATCAAATACGGTTGATCTTTAAGGATCGGGAATTCATTCTGGCTAAAGACCTCCTGTGGGATATAACCGTTGTACTCTTTAAGGTCAAGTTCAACATACTGGGAAAAACGTGATAAATTGATGATCACCAAAATGATCTCATCTTTATGTTGCCGTATAAAACTCAAGACTTTCGAATTATCTGAAGCGATAAACTTCGTGGAGCCCTGGCTAAACGCCTTGTAATTTTTCCGAAAAGCGATAACGCGTTTCATCCACCACAACATGGAAGATAAATTGCTTTCCTGATTCTCAACATTGATAGATTCATAATGGAACTCAGAATCGATAATAACAGGCAAATACAGTTCCTGGGGATTGGCGCGTGAGAAGCCGGCATTCCGGTCCGGACTCCATTGCATGGGGGTGCGCACACCATCGCGGTCACCTAAAAAACGGTTATCCCCCATGCCGATCTCATCACCGTAATAGATAACAGGGGTTCCTGGCAACGAAAACAAAAGCACATTCATCAACTCAATCTTTCGATAATTATTACTCAACAAGGGCACTAATCGTCGACGGATTCCAAGATTGATCTTCGAACGGGTGTCTTTGGCATAAGTCCGGTACATATAATCACGCTCTTCATCAGTTACCATCTCTAAGGTCAGTTCGTCATGATTGCGTAAAAAGATAGCCCACTGACAATTCTTGGGTATTTTTGGCGTTTGTTCCAGGATGTCAATGATCGGGAACCGGTCCTCCATTTGAACGCTCATATACATCCGCGGCATGAGCGGAAAATGAAAGGCCATATGGCATTCGTCTCCCCGGCCAAAATAAGCGACCGCATCTTCCGGCCATTGATTAGCTTCGGCTAACAGCATACGATTTCTATATTTTTGATCAACATGCTTGCGCAGCTTTTTCAAAAAAGCATACGTCTCTGGAAGGTTCTCACAATTTGTTCCTTCCCGCTCAAACAAATACGGTACAGCGTCGAGCCGTAGGCCGTCAACCCCCAGACCGTACCAATAATCAACTAACCTGAGAATCTCTTTTTGCACATTTTGGTTATCAAAATTGAGATCGGGTTGATGGGAATAAAACCGGTGCCAATAATATGCAGCGGCTTCTTCATCCCACGTCCAGTTTGAAACCTCAAAATCTTTAAAAATGACGCGTGCATCTTTGTATTTATCCGGACGCTCACTCCACACATAATAATTCCGGTAATTTGAACCTGGTTTGGATTTCTTCGCCCTCTTAAACCACGGATGCTGGTCGGACGTGTGATTAATCACTAACTCTGTAATAACCCGCAGGCCCCGCAAATGCGCTTCCCTCAAAAAATCTTTAAAGTCCTTAAGCGTTCCGTATTGCGGATGAATGTTGACATAATCAGAAATATCATATCCATCATCCCTTAGCGGCGATGGATAAAAAGGCAGCAACCAGATTGCGGTAATGCCTAAATTTTTTAAGTAATCTAATTTCTCAATTAATCCCTTAAAATCACCAATCCCATCACCATTGCTGTCAAAAAATGACTTCACATGCAATTGATAAATAACAGCATCTTTAAACCAGAGAGGATTATTTTCCAGGACAGATCGCGCAATTGGCATAATTTATTTATCTCCTTCACGTCTTTTTTTACATTCTACTCTTCAGGTGCTTTGATGATCAAGCCGGATCACATGGGCCATTGATCTTTGAGGATCAAGCTCAATATACGCTCCGTCACCCTGCCAAACATATTTCTCTTCATTCAACAGATCATGGGCAATATACGGACGCTCATAATCCAGACCTAATTCATCAATCGGGACCCGCAACCAGCCGGATTCCGTGCAAAATGGATTCAAATTGACTGCGACAAGAATAATATTTGAATAATCTTCTGTTGCTTTGTAAAAACATAATAACTGATCATTGTTGATGTCAAGGAATCGAATCTTACGGGTTTGTTGCAAACTTGGATTTTCTCGACGGATCATATTAAGTGTCGTAATGACACTCTTGATATTACCCGGCCGGTCCCAATCCCAGGCCTTAATTTCATATTTCTCCGAATCGATATACTCTTCTTTATCCGAAACGGATTTAGACAAACACAACTCAAAAACCGGTCCGTAAATACCGAAATTGGCAGATAACATCGAAGCCAAAACAACGCGCATGATAAACGCCGGCCGGCCACCCTCCTGCAGGTGCGGGACGAGAATGTCCGGGGTGTTGGGCCAAAAATTCGGACGAAAGAATTCACCGACTTCCGTTTGCGTTAACTCCGTTAAATATTCCATGAGTTCACTCTTCGTATGGCGCCAGGTAAAATATGTGTAGGATTGAGTGAAACCGCCCTTGGCCAGGCGATACATAACTTTGGGTCGTGTGAAGGCTTCAGCAAGAAAAATTGTTTGGGGATGCGCCTTCTTGACCTCGGCGATCAGCCAATCCCAGAAGACAAAAGGTTTTGTGTGCGGATTATCGACCCGAAAAATTGACACCCCTTTTTCAATCCAGAAAAAAACAATACTTTTTAATTCCTGCCATAAATTTTGCCGATCGTCTGTTTCAAAATTCAAGGGCAAGATATCCTCATACTTTTTGGGAGGATTCTCGGCATATTGGACAACTCCGTCAGGACGCCATTTAAACCACTTTGGGTGAGCCTTGACATAAGGATGGTCCGGTGAACATTGAAAAGCGAGATCAATCGCGACTTCAAGCCCCAATTTATTGGCGCACGCGACAAAATCCTGAAAGTCAGCAAAATCACCTAATTGAGGATGAATCGATTTGTGCCCCCCCTCTTTTGACCCTATCGCCCAAGGGGAACCCGGGTCGCCTTTCCGACAGACAACCGCATTGTTTTTGCCCTTTCGTTTTGTTTGTCCGATAGGATGAATCGGAGGCAGATAGATTACGTTAAAACCCATATCTTTAATCGCCGGCAAGATCTGTTGGCAATCCTTAAACGTACCGTGCTGACCCGGCTTTTTCCCCCATGATCGAGGAAAAAACTCATACCAGCTGCTAAAAGATGCGCGCGGATCTTCAACAAGGACAATCAGTTCTTTTTCATAAACGGTACTTCTTCGGGGATCAAGGTATGTCTCAAGCATATACAGCAGGTCTGAATCAAAGGCGGCTTCAAGGGCATCCTCCTTTTTCCGGGAATTTCTTAATAACGCAATCCATTTCTTCAGCTCTGATTTATGTTGGGGCATGACGCGTGGCAGTGCGGCTTCAAGAATCTGAACACCGATCATTAAATCAACATCCACGTCTTGCCGCGACTTAACCTTCTTTTGTAAACCTTTGCGCCATGTATCGAAATCATGAATGAAGCCCTGTACCGTGTAACAGTAATTCACGTTCTCTTCGACCCTGAACTTTGATTCCCAAAGATCATTACCCAAAGATTTCATGCGAACTTTCTGCCATTCACGATCTTCTTGCCTTTTAAAAAGCAAAAGAACAAAAATTTCAGCATGACCGTCGGCAAAGACATCCGCGCTGACAGTAACGCATTCTCCTTTGACGCGTTTGATCGGAAATCGTCCGCCATCAATCTCAGGCCGAACATTCTCGATGACAATCCGTCGGGTAGCAGAAGACGACATATTTTCGACCATGGATCGGTTTCTCCATTCTCATTTCAAACTATTGTTATGGGCTAAAAAACGTTCATCCAAACATTTATTATGTCAGTTAAAACGGTAAATGATTATACCAATTCCGTTAAATAATAATTATACAATACAACCCGTGATTTTAAACAACAAAACATATGCATCTCCTACAACAAAGGAGAAAACAAACGGGAAAAAGAATTCCGGAATTTCTCAAAAACACTCAAACGGTCGTAATATTCCAGGGTGATCTCTTCACACAACTCAAGGTCCCTTTGAAAAGACTGCATAATTTCATCTGTTATCGACTTATCATAGATTAATGTATTTGATTCATAATTCAAATGAAAACTCCGTATATCCATATTCGCTGTGCCGACCGAACAAATGTCCTCATCAACGCAAATCGTCTTGGCGTGCAAAAAGCCGGCTTTGTATTGATAAATTTTTACTCCGGCTAACAATAACTTTTCATAAAATGTGAACGCGGACCAGAATGGCAATCTGCGGTCGGGCAAACCCGTCATCATCAGACGCACATCCACACCAGACAAAGCGGCTGTCTGCAATGCCATATAAATGCTTTTATCCGGGACAAAATAGGGCGACTGAATGTAAACCTTCCGAGCCGCTGAAGCAATCAAGGTAAAATATAATTGTTGAATCGACTCCCACGCTGAATCCGGACCTGATGTTGTAATCTGCATCGGAACGCCTTGTTCAACCTTTTTCGGGGTGGGAAAATATTGGGACTGGAATATCGACTCTTTGCCTGTATTCAACCAACTTGTCGCAAAAACCGACTGAAGAACCGCAACCGCCTCGCCTTCTATCCGCAAATGCGCGTCGCGCCAGGTGTCAAACCGTTTACCACCATCGATATACTCCTGCGCCATGTTCATGCCACCGGCGTATCCCACCTGCCCGTCAATAACAATAATTTTACGATGATTCCGGTAATTCAAGGTGTGGATGGTCAAGGGAGAACGAAAATCATAATAGGGATAAATTTGTATTCCGGCCTTCTGCAAAGAACGAGTATACCTGCTGGTTAACGCGAGACTGCCAACGGCATCAAAAAGAATGCGAACCTCAACACCGGCTTTGACTTTATCTTCTAGAATACGGGTGATCTTTCGGGTTAATTTATCATTCCGCCAAATGTAGTACTCCAGATGAATAAAACTCCTGGCCTTTTCTATGTCGGAGCATAATGCATCAAATTTTTCTTTGCCTGAATAAAAAACCTTCACTTGATTATGGCTCGTTAAGATCGAATCTGAATTTGAATACAGCAGATGAATGATTTTCCTCTTGGCTTCATTGGGATACATACGTTCAAGTTCAAGCAGGTTCCTGTTCTGTTCCTGGACAATCGGCTCCAACATGGCGTTCAGGTTCTTGTCCAACTGTTGTTGCTTCAGACGGCGCTCTTTTCTTTTCGGACGCCAATTCCGGCCAATTAAAAAATAAACGATTAGCCCTGCAATAGGAAAAAGCATAAAAACAAGCAACCAGGCCAGCGTCGTCGTTGAATCCCGGTTATCCAACAATAAAAGAATGATGGTTCCGAGTAAATACAAATAAAATAAAATTGAGAGTATAATCTGGAAATTATTCATAGATTAGTTTGAACAGGATTTAACTCGCCCCGCAACAACGAAAAAAAATCAAAGGCTATCGGTCCTCGGGCAAAAAAAATTTATGGCTCGGTTTAAATGTTGTTTAACTTTTCCCGGGTGGACATTCTGAATCATCATATTCCTTTTTTAAAATATGTCTCAGACTAAAAAACTGATTTCTTACCGACAATAAATCCGAGGCCAAATCCCGCCAGAAGAAATAAAACTAAAAAAATGATCCGTGACATGCTGATTTTCCAGAACAATAATTGAAAATCAACAACCTGTGTGTTCTGCAACAACACGATGAGGACGATTCCTGCTAGAAGGCTCAAAGCGATCAATTTCATTCTGCCCATATCATCAAAACTCATTGAGTTTCCCTATTCTATAACCATTTTTTCTTTTTAAAATAAACAAGTATCCCTGTTAAAACCAGTAACAATGCTCCGAGCATGACGTAAAATCCCAAACGCCAATGCGACATGGGCATGTGGTTGAAATTCATCCCAAACAAACAGGTAAAAAAGGTTGCCGGCATAAAGACAGCGACAAAAAAAACTAAAACTTTCATGCTTTCATTGGTTTTGTTATTGATGTTTGAAAGATAAATATCGTTCAAGCCCGTAATAACCTCTCCAAAAGATTCAATGGTATCAATAACCTGGACAGCATGATCAAAAACATCTTTTAAAAAGACCCCGGTTGATTCTTTTATCAACATGGAATCCGTATGCAGGAGACCATGAATGACATCCTTTATGGGACAAATTTGACGACGCAGATAGATTACGTCCCGTTTTAATAAATGAATCTCTTGATTCATCTCCCGACTGACATCTGTAATCAATTCTTCTTCCATGTCTTCAATAAGGTTGCCGTAACGCTCTAACACCAGATAGTAATGATCAACGATGGCATCTAATAAAGCATAGGCCAAATAATCGGTTCCCATCTTGCGGATACGGCCTTTGTTCGCGCGCAAACGGTCTCTGATCGTCTCAAAAACATCCCCCCGGTGCTCTTGGAAGGTGATAACATAATTATGACCAATCAACAAACTGACCTGTTCAGCCTTTAATCCGTGATGCCTGGAGTCATAATAAAGCATTTTTACAACGATATAAAGATACGCCCCATAATCTTCCATCTTGGCGCGTTGCTCCGTATTAACAATATCTTCTTGCACCAACGGGTGAATGCCAAAATGAGCGTCAATTTGTTCAATAATCTCAACTTGCTCAACACCGTCGATATTGATCCACGTCCGGCTAGGCTTATCGCGGTAGGCAAAGCAATCTTTAATGCTTTTTACGTTGGGTTCATCTAAAAAAGTCTCATCATAATCAAACGCGGTAATGATTGTTTTCTTTGTTCTTTTTTCACCGACATGAATTAATGTTCCTGGGGGCAAACCGATTTTTTTCGATACTTTTTTGTATAACTTTGGCATACGATCTCCTTTCACTCGTCTCCAAATGAATAGCACTGAGAACAAAAACAACACTGCCGTTACTGACACGGCGCAGTCATTAGGAACTCATTTTGCCGATCAAGACCACAACACTGTACGGCTTCGCCAGGTAACGCTCCGGGGGGCTTAGCAACACTTCTGCTTCAATCTGACAAAATTCCTCTCCCGCAGGCAAATCCGTATCGATAGCCCGGTACCATTGTTTACCATCGTACTGAGGCAGTTCTATTGTCTGCTCTTTTTCATCAGCATTCAAAATAAAAAACAAATGATAATCCCCTAAATCCGAAGGGATTTCGCTGCCATCAAATTGATAACACAAACACTTCAAGTCGGGATTCAACCAGTCAGGAGTATTCAGGTGAGCATCAAACCACAAAACGTCCGGAACATTATCATGATCCTGGTCCTTTCCTGAAAGGAACTTCTCTCTTTTTAGAATAGAATAATGCTGTCGAAACGCAATCGCTTTCTGAGAAAAATGAAACAGGTCATCATGTCTGTCTATCAGACCCCAATCAAACCAGGTCAGCTCATTGTCCTGGCAATAAGCATTGTTATTACCCTGCTGTGTGCGCATGCATTCATCTCCGGCTAACAACATGGGTGTTCCAATAGAGAAAAATAAAAAACATAAGGCGTTTTTAGCCATCTTTTTTCTCAAGCGGTTGACACTGTCTTCATCTGTTGGCCCCTCACAACCACAATTCCATGAATGATTATCATTGGAACCATCCCGGTTATCTTCCTTATTAGCTTCATTGTGTTTCTGGTTGTATGCGTACAAATCAGACAAGGTAAAACCATCATGACACGTGATGAAATTGATGCTGTTATGAGGTTGGCGTTGATCCTGACCATACAGGTCAGCCGATCCCGTTAACCGCCAGGCAAGATCTTGTATTTGCCGGGGATCACCTTTATTAAAGCGTCTGATCGTGTCACGAAACCGCCCATTCCATTCGGACCAGTTATAAGGGAAATGGCCCACTTGATAGGTTGTTAAATCCCATGGTTCCGCGATTAACTTGCGTTGATTCAGGACCGGATCGTCCTGAATCAATTTAAAAAACAGGGAGTCTTTATCATAACGGCCTTTCACCCGTGCTAATATTGACGCCAAATCGAAACGAAACCCATCCACATGCATAACCTCAACCCAATAACGCAAAGAATCCATCACAAGCCGCATGACGAGAGGATGTTCAATGTTAAAGGTATTACCACAACCCGTATCATTCAGGTAATGGCGGTACGGTTGACCGTCTACGCCAACCAGCGAATAATATGTCGCATTATCCACTCCGCGGTAACAAATGGTCGGTCCTAATTCATTCCCTTCCGCCGTGTGGTTATACACAACATCCATAATAACTTCTATCCCTGCCTTATGCAGTTCCCTGACCATTGTTTTAAACTCAACCACTTCTACTCCTGGTTCTCTTTTAGACCCATAGGATGGTTCCGGCGCTAAAAAGGAGACCGTGTTATACCCCCAATACTCACTTAACCCCGCGGAAACCAAACCATCGCGCACAAAAAAATGCTGCACCGGTAATACTTCAACCGCGTTGACACCTAATTTTTTAAGATAGGGAATTTTTTCAATAAGGCCAAGGTATGTTCCGGGATGTTTGACCATCGAACTTGGATGAGCGGTGAAACCTTTCAGATGAATTTCATAAAGAATCAAATCGTTTAATGAAATATTCAACGGCTTGTCATCTTGCCAATCAAAATGATTGTCAATAACAAGGGATTTTGGCACATGCGCGAATGATTCTAATAAACTAAATGAGAGGTCCTGCTCTTTATGATCCATAGCATAACCCTGCAAATGATTTTCGCTGTTGTCATATTGGCCGAAAACAGCCTTCGCATAAGGATCCAGGAGTAATTTATGGGCGTTAAACCGTTGTCCATTGACGGGATCATACGGCCCTTCGACTTTATAACCATACATCTGCCCCGGATGAATGCCTTCAACCCGAATGTGCCAGACCGCATGATCCGAACGCGTCAACGGAATAATGTCTGTTGGCGCTTGCCCCTTCCGGTCAAAAAGACACACGTAAACACACTGAGCGTATTCAGAATAGATAGCAAAATTTGTGCCATTCCCTTCCCAGGTGGCCCCGAGCGGTTCAGGCTGGCCCGGATGAACCTGCCGATTTGTTTTAGGTGTTATCTTGATTGTCATAAATATATTCTAACGTTTACGGCAGTCACCTTCAGGTATTGATTTTAACCCGGAAACGGAAATTGGGATCACCTGCGAAGGCAAAACTCGTCGCAATTGCTACGTGATGCTCGGGATTATTTCGTGAAGCGTATCGAGATACGGTGAACGAAATAATCCCGAGCATCACGTAGCAATTGCGACAACTGCCTTCTCGTTACGATTCCGATTGCATTTTCCGGGTTAAAACGGTTTTTGAAATTTAAAGAGGATCTCTTCATTCGTTGTCTCGTCTTGAACTGATTGATCTCCCGCGCCCAAGTCCTTTAATTCTGTTGACACTTCGATAGAAAAATTCTCTGTGATAGCGACTTCGCCGCCTATCTTCTGTTTTGTTTTGACCTCTTGATTCTGTGCGTCCACATGACGCTCAATATTATAACTGGCCTCAATGTTGTCGGTTATTTCTTTCGAAACCGAAACCCCTTTAACGTCCGCATCAAAGGTGATGGAGATATCCTTAAGGCCTAACTTATTCGCTACTTGATCCAATTGGCCGCCCAACAAGAAGTAATCGATCACGTCCTTAACCATATCAGGACTGAGTTGTCCTTTTCGAAAATGCTCTTCGGTTGTCTTCCATGTCTTATTTGTCGCCAGCATCAGCAACAACTTGCTTTGCGCCATGGGGGGAGTTGATGTGACGGAGATGTCCGGTTGCTGTAAATCTCCACGCAATGCGATGTTGATGTTCACTTCTTCAATTTCGGATATAGCTCGAATAGCCAGACGGGGATTTGCCGGATCACCAGAAAAATAAATTTTACTCTGAGCCAAATGAATCAGCGCCGTCCTTTTCCCGAATATCTCTCCCTGCTGCACATGGACTGTGCCATGCAATTCAACATCATCCTTCTTCTCTTTGATGTTCAGTTCAAAAGAGCACGGCGCGTTCTCCAGGGTCACAAGTTCATGTTTAATTTTAGAAACATGTGCTTTACCAGTGACATCAAGACTGTCTATAGTCCCCTTCACAAAAATGTCAACATCAAATAAATCCCCTTTTAACTTCTTAAATTGAGAATCTTGGATAAAGTGCTTCAAATCTTCGATCGACA
Organism: Candidatus Omnitrophota bacterium; assembly: GCA_021108075.1. Taxonomy (GTDB): domain Bacteria; phylum Omnitrophota; class Gorgyraeia; order Zapsychrales; family Zapsychraceae; genus JAIORP01. The sequence goes on from JAIORP010000168.1 coordinate 39,352, forward strand.
TCTTATACGTCGAGACATTAAAATCCAGTTTATCCCCGTTTAGAGAACCAGAAATCAAAATCGGATCAGAATCATCAATGACCGCACGAAAATTATCAATCCTGACTTCAATCCCTTCGAGACTCAACCTCTTCAAAGCAAAAGACATGTCCTGAATCTTAATGACATTCGGTTTTGGCAACTCATCCATATCGGAAATCTGCACATTCTTAAATTCAAGTCCATCGACAAAAGTTCCGCTCACACTCTCCCAGCTTATCTGATATTCCTGTGCATAGCGATCTTTTATTTTCTCCAAAGCAAAATGACACCCGCCCTGCGTGAATAAAAGGTAATAACCCAGACCAAGGGCGCAAAAAACAAAAATAAAAAATAAGATAGAGATTGATATGGGTACAATTCTGGAAGAGTTTCGCATTTTATTATCCATTCTCTTTTTTATACCACATCCATTAATGAATTGTTCTATTTCGATTTTGGCAATTATACCAATTCCGTTAAATAATTTTCAAAAATTCTCATCGATTTTGGCGAACGCTTTTACGCGAATTGAGAAAAAAAATCAGTAAAATTATTTATTGGATTTGGTCTCGCTATTTGTACAATTATTTAACGTAATTGGTATCAGTCACCAAAACATGTTCCCAATGAACGGGCCGACTGAACGAGATAATGTTGCGGATCAATCAGTCGGGCCCCCTTTGCCACATCGGATAAAGCGACATCGATAAGCTGCTGGCCCTGGACTCCGACCATAAACCCGAACTTATTGCGTTGAATCATATCGACAACATACGTGCCCAACTTAGTTGCCAGGACACGGTCAAATGCGCACGGTGCTCCCCCACGCTGCAAATGCCCGATGTCAACGGCCCGGGCCTCTAAACCCGTGATCTCTTCAATCTGTCCGCTTAATATCTGGGCAATCCCACCCAACCGGACAGGACCACTCGCCTTATCAGCCATTTTCTCAATAACCACATCACCGCCTTGCGGCTTAGCTCCCTCGGCGACAACGATAATGCTAAATCCGCTGTCTTTTTGATTTCTGTCTTTAACACGCTGCGCGATCACATCTAAATTGTATGGAATTTCAGGAATCAAAATGATATCTCCGCCACCGGCAATACCGGAGTAAAGGGCGATCCAGCCCGCGGTGCGCCCCATGGCTTCAATGATCATCACGCGATGATGGGATTGGGCGGTTGTATGAATGCGGTCAATCCCATCGGTCACGACATTGACGGCTGACTGAAATCCGAAAGTTATTTCCGTTCCGATAATATCATTATCAATGGTTTTTGGTACACCCACGACAGGAATACCGGATTGCATCATTTTACAGGCGATCGCTAAGGTGCCATCGCCGCCAATACAGACTAAACAATCAAGGTCCAGGTCTCTAATATTTCTGATGACATCAGCGGATACATCAACCGGATCAGCCCCTTTAGTGGCGACATAGTTATAAGGATCGGCCTTGTTTGTCGTTCCTAATATTGTTCCGCCTAAAGTTAGAATGCCTGAAACATCTTTAAAGTCTAATGCCCGGTATTTCTCATTGATCAGACCTTCAAATCCATCTTCAATGCCGATCACATCCATGTTGCGGGATAAAATCGCTTTTTTGGTTACCGCCCGAATCACGGCATTAAGGCCGGGGCAATCCCCTCCACCTGTCAGTATTCCTATTTTCATAACATAATCTCCCCTGTGGTGATCCTCAAACCGGGCTCGTATTCAACCTCAATCAACCGAACCTTAAAAATAAGGAATAGTAATATCTATCTTCGTTCCCTTGTTCTGACGGCCTTTAAACGATATCGATCCATTCAGCGACTGCAGACGTTCTTTCATCCCAATAACACCTAATGACTTTTTATCTGAAATCTGCTTTTCGGTGATGCCGATTCCATTGTCCTGTATTGTAAACTGGATAAAATCCTCCGTAGATATAATGCTAATAGTAATTCTCGTCGCCCGGGCATGCCGCAGGACATTGGTCAAGGCCTCTTGAAAAATCCTGAACAACACGGTCGCGACTTTCGGTTCAACAAGATGCTCCCCTTCGGAACGAACAAGGCATGTGAGGCCTGACCGTTTCTCAAACTCCTGGGCCTGCCATTCGACCGCAGCAATGAGTCCCAAATCATCGAGAATGCCCGGCCGAATCTCACTTGAAATCTTTTGAACCCAATGAATTGTATCATCAATCAATTTAAACATCGATTCAATTTTATCTAAACTTCTCGACTGGTCATTCACATGCGTTTTAAGCCAGGCTAAATCCATGCGTAACGCGGTTAACGCCTGGCCCAATTCATCATGCAACTCACGCGCTATCCCCTTACGCTCTTCTTCACGCTCCTTATACAGGTGATCTGATAAATGTTTCAATTTTTCATTGACATCGCTCAATTCACTGTTTTTTAACTCAAGTTCCCACTCAGCTTTTTTGCGGGCTGTGATATCCATCCCCTGGACAGAAATATAAGCAATCTCGCCCGAATAGCCTTTAACCGGTTGAAAAACGCGGGCAGCAAATACTTTTTTTCCGTTTTTATCAAATGACACGCAGTCATGTTCCGAACGCTGGCCTTTCGTGGCGGCTTGAATAGATTTTTTTATTGTGGATATTTCTTCCTGTGTTTTTTCCCAGAACCAGGCTTCCCAGAGAGGTTTTCCTATGATCTTCGTCGGAAAACACCCATAGACATCATAGACCAACTGGTTAACCTCCAGCGTGTTCCCGTCTAAATCCGTAATCACAAAAAACTGAAAAAAAGATTGATCAAAAAACATCCTGAATCTCAGTTCACTATCACGAGAAGCCTCTTCGGCTGTTCGACGGACAGAAATATCTTTAAGAAAACCCAGATAACGATCCTCACTAATTTTTACCGTATCAATATTCAAATATCCCCTTGAGCCATCCTTGCGAAGATGCATCAGTTCTCCTTTAGACAGGCCTTTTGTGCGGACGCTGTTAAAGTGCGCCATGGCTTGTTTTTTCCAATCGTCGGGAAATAAATCCGGCATAGACATTTTTAATAGCTGCTGACGGCTATATCCTGTTATATTTGTAATGGCCGCGTTGGCCTCAATATACTGCCCCTTCTTGTTTGTGACCAGAATGCCATCCGGGGCGTTCTCGATATAGCTGCGAAACTTTGTTTCACTTTCGACAAGTGCCGTCTCCACACGCTTTCGGTCTGTTACGTCCAATAAAAGGCCATCCCATAGATACGATTTATCAGGCAACTGCTGCACACTGGCCAGAGCCCTCACCCATCTTATTTCTCCCTCGGTAGACTTGACCCGCCAGGAAAAATCCCATTTCATATTCTTTTTAGCCATTTTCAGCAAAGTTGTCTTCAAAGACAGGATATCCTCCTCAACGATAGTTGCCCGGATCAAATCATCATCGCTTAAAATTTGATCTGCCGTCAAACCAATAATTTTTTGAGTCCCTGAGGTAATATATTTAAACGCGCCTTTCGCGTCATTTTTGGGGTGCCAGTATTGAAATATGACTCCCGGCAAATTTTCAGTAATATTGGATAATTGTTCTTTGGTTTCCAACAATTCCTGTTGAGCGACTTTACGTTCGGTTATATCCGCGATAACCGTGATATGACAATCGGGGGCCTCCCCGATAGACCACATCGGTGAGACAGACAAACTGACCCAGACAACCGACCCATCTTTACGGCAGAACCGTTTCTCCATCGTAAACTCACGGATTTTCCCGCCGACAAGCAACTTCATACTATCTAAATCAGCCTTCAAATCATCAGGGTGTACGATGTCTTGAAACGTTTTTTTAAGCATCTCTGACGTCGAGTAACCGATGATTTCCCCGTAACGCTGGTTGATGCGGACAAATCGGCCTGTCCGCGAAATGATCTGGGCGACACCGACCCCCGCCTGTTCAAATATTGTCCTAAACCTAAGCTCACTTTCCTGCAATTGATTAAACACTTTCTGACGGGCTGACATTTCCAAATGCAACCGGGTCGCGTTAGACCTTAACTGTCGATTGGTGGTTATAAGTTCTCGTCCCCTGGCCTTCAATTGCCGGTTGGCGGCCTTTAAGTCCTCCTCAACCAGAATGAGTTTAGTAATATCATTGTGGATGCAGATGGCATTGATGACATTCTCATCTTTATCAAGGATGGGAGCGATAACAATATCAAAGACTATCAATCCATCGTCCTTAAATTTGATTTGTTTGACCTGATTTAATCGGTAGTGAAGGATAAAATTAATGGTTTTCTTAGCTGTAAAGACGCTTCTGACTAAAGGCATTAATCCTTGCTTCTTAGCTTGCGCGTCCTTTAATACATTGTATTTACCGACAATATCCGTCCCCCCCGGGCCCAACAGTTGCAGTAAAGCCCGGTTCACTCTGACAATCGTTCCTTTTCCATCGCTGATCCACATGGGTGAAGGCGTTTTTTCAATGATTTCATCCAAAAACCTTTCATGTTTACGCGCTGCCCATTCAACCTGTTTGCATTGTGTGATATCTTCACCCGAACTCAAAGTTGTGACAATTCTTCCTTGATTATTGCGAACAATTGTATTGTGCCATGAAATAATCCGCCTTTTACCTTTGCGGGTTAGGATTTCATTTTCATAGTATTCAACCGGATCAAGCTCCCCGCACATAATTGACCGAAAATATTTTTTAACTTGTTTATTGATATCCTTCGGAAGGAAATAAGCAAACCAATCTTTACCTAACGCGTACTTCTCGCTGCATTCTAACAATTCGCAACCTTTCTTATTAATCAATTGAATACATCCCTTGCGGTCCAAAACCAGTAAGATCACGCCGGCGATATCGAGGTAATTCTGGATGCGGTCTCTTTGCCGCCTGATATTGATTTCTTTTTGAATCAGGTTCTTATTGACATCTCTCAACTTTTGTTCATTTGCTTTCAGCTGTTCATTCAACGTTAATAAACGATGTTCCACTTTTTTCATGCGCGTGATATCATCGAGCACGCATATTGTCCGCAGAAACTCACCCTGTTTATTTTTTAAAGCTGATGAATTTTTCACGACATCAATAAACGAGCCATCTTTACGCACGAATTGGCAATGGTCCCTAAAAGAACGACCTTTTGAGATGACCGTCTTTAAATTTCCTGCCGCGAGCGCGCGATAATCCGGATGAATAAACTGGGATATGGGTTTGCCGATGACTTCTTTCCTGGTGTAACCTAATACCGCCTTGATCCTTTTATTGCAGTCAATGATGACGCCCTTGTGGTCGGCGGAAAGGATCAAATTTGCGGCTGTATCAAAAATGGACCGGTATTTTTTCTCATTTTTTAAGGCCTCTTCCTTAGCCTTTTCTTCAGCCTGCATTTGTTGTCTCAATTTTAATGCTTGAGCGCGTAATTGTTGATTAGCAGTATGCAATTGAATTTCACTGACCTGCAATTGCTGGTTCATCGCTTTGAGGGTCATGCCCGGGTTCGTCCCTCGTGCGCTATCGACCAAATACTCAATGACATAGACCAATTGACCTTCCTGGTCAAAGACAGGAATCCCGAAGATATCAACTTGCTGCGTTTTTCCAGCGGTCAATTTCTTTAAATGTTTTAAAACAACGCTGCGCTGCGATTTCTTGACTTCTTTTAAGGCGCAGGGCCAGTTGGAGGGACATTTTTTTTGACGATTGTGTAAAACGCGATAGCAAAAATTTTCTCCTTTTGCCATATCAATCTTTGCGACAGGGTTCGCGTAGAAAACTTTATATGTTTGAATATCGATAACAACAACGGGAAAGGGAAGAGCTTCAAGTCTTGCCCTGGTCGATTGATTCAGAACAGGTTGTTTCGCCTGACTCAAAACCAGGGGTGCAGCTTTCTTTTTCTTATTCATCATCCTCTCCCCGTCAGAATTCACATATATTGAATTTTCACACTATCTCTATCAATCACGCGACCGGCGCCAACGGTGCAATGATATGCGACAACCCGGGGATCCTTCAGCCGCCCTGTTCATCGGAAGATACCTGGCGAGATAAAATGAGCCAAACCAGCGGGCTTCCTTTTCGCCGTCATAAAACAGCTAAGGCCAACAGCGGGACATCTTGCTTTAGCACAGAAAAAAATACCCTTCAAGGTCAACTGTATTATAGGACGGATTGAAAACTGAACAAATAAGTTTTTTCCCATTGGGACATCCACCCCGGGGCCTGGGGGTGGCGTTTGCTTTAACAGTTGCTGGACCCATCACGGGTTAACAGTAAATTTATCAAAAATTTTTTGAAGTTGTGGAGAAGGCATGACGCAATTTTCTTTTTCCTCTATTTGATGGATCGAAGCCGGTTCATTTATGTAGACCTCAACCCATACACCATCTTTTTGAAAAACATCGACGCGTTTAAAATGATGATAAAACAGGTCCCTGACTGTCTTCGTCTCCTGGTCAAGCAACCCATCCTTGATCCACATGGAATAGACGAGCCATAACCGGTTAAAAGACAGGTCTTCAATATTGAACTCACTTAAAAGCCGATCATTCTTAAAAGGCGTGAATTTATAAAACTGTAATGGATCGCTTTCATCCACAATATCATATTCGTTTTCCATGCCCAGGAAAAAAATTTCAAAGGCCGAAATCCCATACGGAAAAAACACCTTGTAAAAAGATTCTGGCAGTTTGTCCCGGTATTTGGCATAATGCCGATAGACTTGCTGACGGGTTAAAACATAAGAATGAAAATTTGCGGCAACAACGATATCGCCCTCCTTCATATTCAACGGCAGGGGATCTAATATCTCAGAGGCCTGTCTTTTCGGGGGTGTTCCCATAAAAACAGCCTGCAAGTATCCACGCGGATACGCGTAACCCTTATAATAGTTTGTCAAAGCCGGCAGCTGAAAAGCGCAGAAAATAATGACGCAGATGACTTTATAATGTTTTTTCTTTAACGCGTCGATACCGCACGCCATCAATAAATAATAGAACGGCGAGAAAATGATCAATTGCCGATGGACAAAAACAGGTAAAATCCATCTCGAAAGATAAAACATGATGATCACCGGACAAAACAAAAAAGCACTCAATGAAACCGACTGGACCTTATCCACCTTAAATAAAGCGAAAATGCCATAACAGGCTATGGAAAAAAAGAACAAAAAACTTAATAAAAAATGAAAATAATTCGACCCCGAATAACCGACACCGAAAATCATCCAGGCAAAAAGAAAGACTTCATATCTGGGTGAAATCAGCCAAAAATTCTTTCTGACCATGTCCATGTGCTCAGAAAACAATGCTTTAAGGGCAAAAATAACGATTAAAATAATTACAATCGACAGAATCCACTTGAATAATTTTGAACGGTGTTTTTGCGTTAATAAAGGTATGAAAGAAAACAGCAGCAAAAAAACAGCAAAATAATTCGACAGCACAGCCATGAAACCCATGACCGTGAACATCACCCAATGCCCCCGTCGATCCGTTTGAAAAACCTTCAGATAAAAATAAACCCACACCAAACAGACAAAAACCGCCATAGCGTACCCGCGCGCTTCCTGCGCGTACCAGAGATGGAATGGATTAACCGCCATGATAAGAAGGGTGTAGAACCCCACACGGGGATTCACAAAGTGATGGGCGATATACCACAAAACAATCAGGGCCATCATACTGAAAAAGACAGACATCAGCCGCAGCGACATACCATCGCCGATCAGCACACTGTAGAGATAGACAAGAATATTATAAATCGGGGAATGCGGGTCGCGCATCAACATATCCGTGAAGACTTCAATCGCAGGGGTGTCCGTCAATTCAGCAGTGATTTGAATGCTCTTCGCGCCATACAGATCATTACCGATCTCATCATGCCACAAATCAAAAAAATCATAATGGTACAGACGAAGCCCTAAAGCAAGAATAAATAAGAATAGACAGAGAATTTTACGGATAGGTAATTTATTGGATAAAACTATGAAATCAAACATTAAAAAGTCTTAATCTATATAAGGTAGAAATCTATTTCACCATTAATAACATCAACAATGCAAAATTGAAGCCACCATTGAATGTCCGACGTCCATTAACCGTTACGGGCACACAAGGCAACATATCTTGCAGGTAAATAGGGCCTGGTTGATCCTGTCTGGGCTTGATTAATCCACACAAAACCACCACCCCCGCAACCACATACACCTGACTGGCAATTGCGCAAACGAAATGTCGCGCATTGGGCTTCCGCGTAACGCGTTCCGACACGCAATCCGATAACGGAAATAAGCACAAAAGCACACAAAAAAATTAATAATTTTATCGTTGTCTTAATTCTTTCCATCAAACATCCTCCCTTTAAAAAAACATCAAAAACTTAGCTCCCCAGGCAAAGGGTCATATATCTTGCCGGAACATAAGGGCGACCAGAACCGCATTGTGTCGTTGAAACAGGATTGTAACCAGCAGGACAACCGCATCCACTACTATTGCAGGTTACAACCGTATAGCGGACACACGCTTGGGCTTCCGCGCGCGGCACATACAATTTGACACCCACTATGATAGACACCGTTAAAACACTTAAAAAAATTGTTATTAAAAAAATATAACTTATTTTCTTCATACTCTGTCCTCCCTAAAGGATACAAACAGATTATCTGAATTTCAAAAAATACGCAAATTCAAAAGACCGCTTCATAAAACCTGTCACATTCGTGATCTTAAGCAAGCACCTATTGCGCGCAAATAGCCGTATACCAATAAGTCGCGTAACTAGGTGAATAAGGGTTTCCCGCCGGTTGATTGCGCACCCAACCTGCCGGGCACGGATCCCCCCACTGGCCCGCGGTAGTAGATGAATAAATACGCCAACTGACACATTGCGCTTGTGCTGTTGGTGGTTCAACACGCAGATTGGAAATACAGAATACGGTCAAAGTGATCAGTATACAAATAATGACTTGAAGTATTCTTTTAAACATGCATCTGCCTCCTTTTATGACATATACAAAGATAAGTGCCGATGTTATTGATAATATTTTTATATTAAATCTTCATTAATAAGAATAATAGATGCTTTTAAAATAATACCATAAAATAAATAAAATGCAAAGCCTTTCGTCTTTTTCCTACCCGGCAACGAGACAAAAAAAATTACCTTCCCTATCAGATCAATGATACCAATCCCATTAAATAATGACCAAAACCGATTCTGCTTTTCTCGACGCTTTAGCGAGAATGTCAGGATTGAAATAAAAACAATTCATTAATGGATTTAGTATGGCGATAAAGTAATATCTATCAAAAATTTTAAAATTATTATTGAACCGGACGGCGAAAAGCTCCCTATCGGTTCGTGTCATCGGTCATCGCGTTCTTTTTATTTCATCCCGGTCCAATAGAAGTAAAAACCTCAGGGTCTATACCGCTCAACGAGACTGGATCGCTTGAAAAACATCATCCGGTCTTATTTGTTGAATACAAATATTATTCTTGCAGGTGGAAACGCGGTGGTTAAAAACAGACAAACAGGGTGAACAGGGCCATTGGGAATAAAAAATGTGAATATGCTCCCCTAATGGCGCGAAAATCCCGGGACTCTCCGGTCCGAACAAAACATATTGTTTGATCGACGTCATCGAGGCTAAATGCGCCAGGCCGCAATCATTGGCAATCAAGGCATCCGCGATATCAAACAGGGCAAACAACTCGAATATTTGTGTCTGCCCGGTTAAGTCCAGACAAACGTCCTTTCCCAAAGCCTGACAAAATTGCCGGGCTTTCGTTTTGCAATTTTCTGTGCCGATCAGGAGAACAAAGCAATCCTTTTGAGCAACGATCTTTTTGCCTAATGTGACAAAAGACTCGAACGGCCACTCCCTTAAAGCAAGCACCCCATCACCTAAATTCATCAGCATCATTCTTGATGCCGCAGGCACGCCCATGCGGATCAATTTTTCCCGCATCGCATCAATGGCTGGCTGTTGGACTTGATATTGAGGACGGTCTTGATCATCCATACACTGTCTTTCAATTAAGTCCGGAGTCACCTTGGCCACTGACGCGACCACCTGGCTAAAAGCCAAAAACATCTCACTGATATGTTTTTGGGGGTTATAAATAACTTTATGCGTCACTAAATCGCCGCGGTACAAACCTTCGAAGCTAAACCGGTCAAACCCAATCCTTTTTGGCGCGGAACTCAAATAAGACAGAATAGCGGTAAAACGGGAAAAAAATTCTAAATCTAAGACGACATCCACTTTTTCCTTTCTCATGCCGGCAATGACCGCAAACACATCATGAACGAACTGTGAGAATGTCGTATCGCGAATCGTGTATATCTTTTTTAATGGGATGATATCCAGGACATCAAATATTTGACGGTTGCATTCAAATGTCACGAAAAAAAACTGAGCCTGCGGATAAGCCGCCTGCATCCGCCTGATAAGGGGATAAGACAAAACAATCCCTCCCATTTCCGATGGCTTTAAAAAAAGGATCTTTCGCGGATTCGGTGCGGTATCCTTTTTTGACCTAAAAAGACCCGTAAGCTTATTAAAAACTGTCAGGAAGAAACACAGCGGAATGCCAACCCAAAAATCTATAAATCGCATAAAATTTAATGTCATCATACTTAAAAATCCAGAGGTCGCTGTTTTAAAGGTTTACAACACCCGTATACTATCGCGATAAATATTGGTTTATATAATTTTTTAGAATTATTATTAATCCTGAGGTATAAAAGTCAAGTTGTAAATTCACGAACAAAAATCCAGACCTAATGATTTGGGCCTTCCTTTTTCTTGTACACATAAAATAATGTCATCATCTGACGGTCGGTCGACAGATTAAAAAAATCTTTCTTTTCGACTAAATCATAATGAGCGCGCACGGCCTGGACGATTTCCTCCGTCCAACTTTGATAATGAATACCGATATCCGAAAGAACAATGAGATCAAAACGTTGAGAAACAATATCATTAATCAAAAGAGACTGGTCCCAATGCCCCCGGTCAGACAATTCCGTCATGGCAAAGGGGCTATAAAGCGAAAGTTTTCCATTGATAGCCGCGTATCCGGCATATTCCAGAAGAACTTCTCCCGGAGCGTCATGGACCAATTGGTTTAATTGTTGAGCGATTTTTTTATTATATTCATCTGGAACTGTGCGGTCGACTTTAATAAACAACATCCCCAACTGCAAAAGCAGACAAAGACTGATGGCGATTTTAATTAAACCGTTTTTTATACCAAATCCATTAATAAATTGTTCTATCTTAATTCTGATATTCTCGCTAAATCGTCGAGAAAAGCAGAATTGGTTTTGGTCATTATTTAATGGAATTGGTATTAACGTCTCATTATCCAGCGCTAAGGTCTGTGAGAGGGCACAACCCGTCAGGATACAGATCGCCGCCCAAATCTCAAGGAAATAATTCAGGGAAGACCCATCTTTACCGGCTGTCACCGTAATGGCACAGGCAAAAATAAAAAAAAAGTGCTCGAGGCGCCATGACCTTTTGAGGCCATGATAAAAAATCAGCCCCAGAGACAATAAAAAAACAAATCCGTGAGACGCGATAAACCGGCCCATCCAATCGAAATATCTGTCCCACTGAAAAGCGCCGAGCGTATAACGCGTAATGTGATAAACAAATTGCCCTTTTGTCATAATCAACATCCCGATCACAAGCGAGACGCCAAGGCCTGTCAGGACAGACAATAAAATCATTATTTTTTTTAAATTCTCGTCATTCCAGGAGACATTGAATCGGATCCCATTCGGCTGACGGCAAGCGAGCAGCGCCAGACAACTGAATGGGGCCGCGATGGAACTTTGACGCGAAAACAATGCGGCGATAAACAAACCCGCGGCCAGACAAATCTTCTTCATATTATTTTGAGTATCGCCTTCTATAAATAAAACGAGTCCCCAGACCGAAAACATCACCGCCAGCATATCAACCCGGACCAGAACAGACCAAATATGGACCCACCCTGAAGAAACGAACAAAAAAGCAGAGAATAACGCCGCCATGTTGTTTTTGGAGCGCGCGTAGACAAACCGCCCGATCGCGTAGGCGCTCAATACCGCGGCGATAATGGAAATCAGACGCCCCAAAATTAATTGGGGTCCGAATAAACGGATCAGCAGGGACAACAAAAAAGCATACAAAGCGGGATAATTCATCACAAAGAAAGGTTCCTGATTTAAGGGAGTAAAGACCGGAACACCTTGAGACATCGCGTACGCCGACTGAAAAACCAATCCCTCCCCGCCATTAACATCATAAGGGAACGTGGCGATCTGATAGGCATACAGGAGATAGGCCGCACATTGAACAAGCAGAAACAGCACCGCCAGGCAAATAAAAATATGAAAAGGTTTGTTCGGATTGAAACAATTTTTGAAAATAAAAAAATATTCTTTCATGCAACTCCGACTCATCAAATAACATCTATTAATAATTGAAAAATTTCATCATGTCGTTTTAGAAAGACACTGTTTCTTAAGGTATTGCATTCCGTCATTAACCTTTTCACTGTAAAACCGCATCATTTCTTGTTCATATTCATCATAAGAATGATCATACAAATAATACGCCTTAACAAAAATGTTAAAAAGGATCAGTTGAAAACAACGGCCCTGCATCTGGTGGTCCATCCTTGATCCTTTAACATCTTTGGACGGCATCAGTCCCAATTCGTAAAGCCTGGAACCCGCCGTGTTACTGTTGCTGTCCTCTTCACCGGTATCTGTAGCCGGGATCATTTTATCAAGACGCAGGCGCTCAACAAACCCCGTCTCCTTATATCCGTCGAAGTCGAAAACAGGATTAGAATACATCACCCCAAACTCGGCGTAAAGGTCTTTGATCATCTCAACACCCCGTTTCATTTGCGCGGGAAAAATATTCATCCCCTGGTTCGCCCCATCGCAAACATGCGCCACCTGATTGTCCAGGCAGTACAGGATCGTCTGCATATGCATGGCTAACTTGCATAAACCACAATTTGACAGAAGAAAAAATCCGAATTTACGCCAATAATAGAAATAGCGCGAGTAAAACACAAACCTGGTGATGGCATCGACGTCGATGATCGCATGGCTGAACTTTTCCTGTCCATATTTTTCCTGCAGTTTATGAACATTGAATGTTGAGTTCTTCACGCGAAAGAAGCCAAACCGCCTGTAAGTGACCAGATGGACCCTGGAGAATTGCTGAGAAACTAAAGCCGCCGCAAGAGTGGAATCCGTTCCACCGGAGAACAAAACGACAATTTCATTTTTATTCAACCGGCTTCTCCTTTTTAACAGCTTTCCTTAACTGCCCGACGATAAACTTCAACAGCGAAAAATACATAAAATAAAGTCCTTGAACGATCCAACCGATGAATTCCGTGTAAAGGCACCGAAGTTTATACGGCAATACCATGGCTACGCTGCAAATAATACATGCGAAAAATTTTTTTAACATTCCTCAACCCTGTTCTTTCTTGAGTTGTAAAAACAGATATCCCTGCAGCATCAAACTGATGGCCTGAATATAATTCTTCAAAAAACGCCCCTTCGACGGGTATTTCTTCAAACATTTTAAAAAGCGTCCCCCGTTCAAATAAAAACGCTGTTGGGCCATCAACATCAGATGGTTTAACCGGCCAGCTGACACGTCGCTGTGCGAGCCTTTTGACGAATAATAGCTGACATCCTTAAATTCAAAATCAATTTTCCTGTCATCACTCAGGTTTTGGCTCTTTGACTGATAAATCTTAAGGATATCATCATATGCCGTGAACTTAAAAAATGAAGCGGTATCCAATTCTGAATGAACCGCGAAATCAATTGTTTTCAGCATCTCCTCTTCTGTTTCCGATGGAAAACCCAGCATGAAATAACCGCCGGTTATGATTCCGGATTGTGATGTCTTAAAAATAATATCACGCGCGGCTGATAAATCTAAATTTTTATTAATCTCTTTCTGTAAACGCCCGACAGCCGTCTCAATACCGTAAACAAGCTTGTATGTGCCGGCCAGTTTCAACAATTGAATCAACTCTTCGTCCATTTTATCAACGCGCAATCCATGGGGAAAGGAAAGGCTAACATTTAAGTTCGCATCAATAATCCTCTGACATATTTCTTTCGCGCGTTGCATGTCAAAATTAAAAACCGCGTCAAAAACGTGAAATTCACGCACAGCATACTTTTCTTTAAGGTTGACCATCTCAGCTAAAACATCGTCTGGTTCCCGCGCGAAGAAACGGTTCGAGTAATTCTCCCGGCAATATGTGCATTGATACGGACAGCCTCTGGAGGTCATAATCGGCAGGTAATACGCCCTTTTCAACATGCCGTTCCAATTCGCGTAATGAGAATAGCTTTTGGCATCGATGAGGTCCCAGGCCAACGGAGAAATTTTTGTTACGGAAAAACCCGCAGGACGAGGATCCATCGAATTCCAACAGACAGTCCCTTTGTCTCTGTAAACGAGTCCGGCGATTCGCTCATATCCGGATTGCCTTTCAATCGCTTTAATCACCAGGGGGATAATTAAATCCAGCTCTCCCGTAATGGCATAGTTGATGTGCGGATCCATCAGTAAATAACGGCCGGCAATCATGGCCAACTGTCCGGATACGATGACAACCGCGTTTTTGTTGCGCGTCTTCATCGTCGCGGCCCATTCATGCACCAGGCCCGCTTCCCAGGCCAACGCGTGCAAACAGAGATAATCCGGATCGATATTGTCGAGGTGCTGTTCAACATCATCACCGGTCAACGAATCAATCCCCATATCGATAATATGAACATTTAATGCCAGAGGATCATCCTCGTATAGCGCGGAAACAGCATAAAGGATATCGACCGGAGGCACAGGCCCCCCTAAACCAACAGGCTTAAATGGCCGAATGAAAAGAATTGTTTTAGACATAACATCTTTTAGTTTTGAACACGAATCATATCATTCCGGACCACACGCTCATAAATCTTTTGGGCGATCAAATTATGCCCCACAGCGTTGGGATGAATCGTATCACCATCCGGGTCCAGAAACAAATATTGCGCATTATTCATTTGATTAAATTTTTTAAACTCTTCAACAATATCAACAACGACAATCTTCCTGTCATCAGCTACCTTTTGCATTATATCATTATAAACCCGGGATAAAGAAGCACACTCATGCAGTTCCATCTCAACACTTTTCTTATAGAAAGCGTGACTGCGGTCGGACTGCCGCAGGACCTCATGATATTGCCCCAGATAATAATATGTTTCACTCGAGTGGGGATGATAAGCCAATGCTTGATTCAGCATTTGAATCGCCTTTTGATAGTCTTCTTTCCCGGCAGCCTTCAGGGCGTGCTGAATGAATTGATCCGACTGAGATCGGTTCTTTTCAGAAACAGGATCAACGGACGGCAAATTAACAGGCATCTTAATAAAAACAATTTGGATCCCTTCCTGGTGGGCGATACGCACAAAATCCAGCAGGTTCTTTGCATACGATTGATCTGAGACCCTCCGGTTTGTCATATAATAACGTTGCCCGGTTTTTCCAAAATATTGCATGGCGGTCGATGAGGATCGAACCATCAAGCGTTTTAATAACGCGACAAAGTGACTGCGGCTCAGAATGTTATCAACGGCAATCAATAGGGGTGAAATGGGTTCCAATTCCATATCACTCTTTCCATTGCTTCGAAAGAAGCGATGCTTATCGACATCATTAATGACATAGGAAACCGTTATCAAGTCCGGCTTTAATGATAATATGGATTTCTTTAACAACTTCAAACCTTGAAAGGAACTGTAACCAATGGACCCCGCGTTCATCACTTCCACGCGCTGAGCCTTTGTTTGACCGGATTGAAGCAGATCCTGCAAGCGATGGGCATATGTTTGTTCTTGACCGACGCCCCATCCGAATGTCGGTGACGCCCCCAGGCAAACAATACGGAAGACATCTTGCCCTTTGCCAGTCACCGGGCCGGACCGGAAGCCGAATTGATTTGTCTTGATCAACTTCCCGGAAAAGGATGTTGACAAATGAACGCGTTGCTTCCAGAACAAATCGAAATCTTGTTCTAAAACAGCCAGAATGTGTTCCATCGGTGTCTTATGACGCGTGAGAAGATATCCCAGCCCTTCAAAAAACAGTAAAATAAACAAAAAAAAGACAGCCGCAATGAATGGGCCTTTATATTTGTCCATAAAGATGGAACCTCTCGCGTATCCCAAAATAATCAATCTATGAATGCAAGATCACACCTGATATTGTCGGAATTAGTCAGGATGAAATAAACCTCTTTAAAATAAAGCATAAATCGCCGGCAGTATCGACTGATTTCCTGTGAGGCTAATAAACAAACCTAAGAAGGCTAAAACGAAAAGAAACGGCAATAACCACCATTTCTTATTTTCCTTTATCAAAATGTACAGTTCCATTAATAATTCTATATTTGATTCAAAACGTGATTTCTTAGGCTTACCCTTTTTTGTTCCACTATATTTGTTCATCTGATGCTCTTTTGTTCTCGTAAGACATGAAATGATTTTACCACTGATATATTTTAATCCTCAATGAGAATAAATAAAATAAAAACTTTCTGTTCCTATCCCGCACGAGCCAAAAAAATGATGAGCACGCGCAAAGGCTGATTAACACCACACAAGTATAACATCCATCCCGTTTTATATCTTGAATAATACCAAATCCCCTCTCTGTTGGCACATTCGGACTGAACTAGGCGACGTGCACCTTTTTTTCACCGAACAAATAATAACGGATTTTTTTCACGAAACGGCCCCGGTTGTGCCGCAGGACCAGGCGCCGTAAAATAAAACGGAAAACGGAAAACTTAAAAATCAACCGCACATTAGCCCACATCTGCCACCTCTTATGCTTAAGAACCTCTTCATCCGATGGCAAAGCCTTGCCGGAAGACTGTGACATCAACGGCTTAAAAATATTATAATGAATAAAGTCAAAATCAAACCGGCGCGATTGACGGATGTCGGCCTTCACCTCGGACAGTGTCTGCCCCGGCAAACCAAATATCAGGCTGCAACAAATTTCGACCCCGAGGTCTTTGCACCGTTGCACGACATCAGCGACCGTCTGAGAAGATTGCCTGCGGCGGTTTCTTTGCGTGAGCGTATCATGAAACGATTCAACACCTAATGATATGCTGTAACAACCGGCAGACGCCATCGCATCGATCACATTCAGGTCTGTCATTTCACTTAGAGGGATCACGCCCGCGCATTGCCACTCAATAGTGTCCGGACGCTCCCCGATAAGGGCACACAGGCCTTTGATTCTTTTAATATCATGACCGATAAAGTTCTTATCCTCAACGTGAAACTCCCTGATGCCATATTTGTCAACCAGATGCGCCATTTCATCAACAATGTTTTGTGGTGACCGGACACGATAAGGCTGGCCGATAACAGATTCAGCGCAGTAGGAACATTTGTGCACACAACCACGGCTGGTTACTATCTGAGCGTAAATCTTTTGACGCGTGAGCATACCATTTGCATACTGCCCGACAGAAAAAGAGTCCCGGTCCGGAAACGGTAAATCATCAAGGTTATTGATCAACGCGAGCTCCCCCGCACGCGTGCGCGTTGTTTGCCGGTTCAATACGCCTTTAATGTTATAATCACGATTTTGTGTGAGGGCCTGACATACCTCAGAAAAAGCGTACTCCGCGTCCCCTCGGATGGTCGCCTCGATCCCGGGGATCAAAGCGAACAAGTCCTTGCCGGCCAATGTTGCATACTCCCCCAGAGCGACGACACGGACAGGCTGAAGGCTTTGAATGTTCCGGCACAGGTCTGCCGTGTACGGGTTCATATCAGACGCGACATCTATCCCGACAAGATCAATGCGTTCCTCTCTCATAATGGATAAAACCATATCGGCCGGATCAAAAAACAAATCAACACCCCGGACACGCCAACCCTTTTTCTTCTGTATCGCGGCGATGGTTCCCAATGTAAACGGAAAAATTGGTTCCATGTTATGTTTAGGAATATTGATCAATAATAGATTCATAGCGAAACAATTTATCTTTGCAGAGAGTCAGGACCTTTTCTTATGGAGTATTTTTTTGAAACTTGTTAATTCAAAAAACACATCCCTATTCAACAAGTAAAACAAACCATACTTGAGCAGATGATGGATAAAATAGGACAGCCGCAGATAAAAAGAGCGGTAAAACAGAACGTACATCTGTTTCGTCGTCTCCATATCCATTTGACTGAAATTGACCGGATGATCTTGATAATGATAGGTCTCGCGTATCTTTTCCT
This sequence comes from Candidatus Omnitrophota bacterium, assembly GCA_021108075.1. Classification (GTDB taxonomy): domain Bacteria; phylum Omnitrophota; class Gorgyraeia; order Zapsychrales; family Zapsychraceae; genus JAIORP01. The sequence goes on from JAIORP010000168.1 coordinate 57,671, forward strand.
TGAGCCGGCTATCGTCAATTTGGGCGTAATAACTGGATCCCGGATAAGCGGTAAAATAACACAACTGCAGCAAGTCCGGCCGCAGATCCCGCGACAGTTGGATATTATTCAGGACATCCTGCGCTGTCTCTCTCGGACAACCAACCTGAAACATAGCCAACGTGTCTATTTTTAAGGCCCGGGCCGATTGAAAGACTTCCAGCGCTTGCTGGACCCATATGTCCGGTCGTTTAGATTTTTTGATATGATTTAAAACCTCGACGGAGGAAGATTCTATTCCAAAACGCAATTGAATACACCCGGCCTTGCGCATAAGCTTTAAAAGATCAACAGATAGTTCGTCCACTCTTGCATGGGACGTCCATTCGATACGAATACCCGCGCCCAAAAGAGCGTTGCAAAATGCCCGCACGTGATTGGCTAAACATGTAAAATCATCGTCCGCGATATACAGCATATTCACACCTAAAGCCTGCAAAGCCTTAATTTCTTCGATGATCAATCCCGGATTACGGCAACGGACCTGAGCCCCAAAGCTCTCGCGGGTCACCTGCGAACAAAATACGCAGGCATGTGGGCAACCCCGTGTTGTCAAGATATGCCCCCAGACAAGTTTATGATAAAAAGTTAATGGATAAAAAATCTTGTACTTCAACAGTTCCTCACGGGAATAACCTGGCGCGGGCAAAAGGTCCAGATCCGTGACCCGGGCGATGGATTGATCGGCAAAGGCCATGCTGCACAGACCGGGAACCCCGAGGGGTGTCTGCCCCTGTTCTAAGGCATCCAGAAGTTCCAGGAAGGACAACTCCGGCTCCCCTCTAATGACACAATCAACAGGAGAGTCGGCATGGATATACCGCCAAGGCTCGGCAGAAGGATCTTGACCGATGGCAACGATATATGGATTTAATTTCATTTTCATCTCACGCGCGAATGATAAAACCAAGTCCTGTTCGGTGGTCATGGCACTCATAAGAATAATATCCGGTTTCCATTTGAGCACACCGGATATCAGTGTTTCAAACGGCAAGGGAGAAATCCATGAATCAAAAAAATAAGTTTCATAGAAAATTTTGGTTTTAAGGAGGGCCTCGATATATTTGAGATAAAAAGGCACACGGATATCTCGCGTGTGGCCGGCTTCTTTAACAACAGTCGCCATCGGCCGCCATAAAAATATCCTTATTTTCTTTCTATTTTTCATAAATATTTCTTCCGACGATCGTCCATCATCCCGCTAAAAAACAGCACCTGTCACACCGAATGGTTCAAAAGCACTTCCAAGCCGGCTTTCAACATCATCTTTCTGCGATAATGGCTCTTCGCTCCGAAAAATTCCCGGATAACAAATGTGGGGCGCAGATAAAATTTGCGAATGGCCCTGTTGCGAAACTCCCATACCTGTCTGGCTGACAATTGAGAAGATTCCCAAACCGGTTGCCCGATTGAATGATCAACTTCGATCTTCGGGTCGAAAATTTTGTTATTTTTTTCCAAGGCATCACGAAAAGATGTATCCCAAGCGGGGTTTGCGATATTAAAAGAAACATAATTCGGGTCGAGCTCAATGCAAAAATCGATAAGCCGTTGAAGAGAAAGCTCATCCTCTCCTTGCATCCCTACGATAACATGCGCGAGCGTCCTGATGCCCAACTGTTTAGCCAGGTGAAACGCTTCTTTTGTCCTTTGCAGTGATATATTTTTGTTGTGCTTCCTTAAAATGTTTTCGCTTGCTGACTCAACACCAAACATGATGGTATGGCAACCGGATTTTTTCATCGCCTTAAGCAACGTTTCATCAGCCTTATCCGTGCGCATCTCACAACTCCAGGAAAACGGATGGCTCACTTCTTCAAATAAACGGCAAACAGCATACGCCTGCTCACGATGTGAACCAAAACATTGATCTCGAAAAAACAATTCCCTTATACCCATCGATTTGATCGACCGCAACTCCTGCTCAATGCTTTCAATGGTCCGCAATTTAAAAGGAATTCTTTCGTAAGGACAATAGGAACAGGCGTGCATGCATCCAAACGTCGTTAGGATCGTCGTGAACGGATGACACTGAATGTGGGGCAGATGATAGCGCTTTATGGGAAAAAGATCATGACGGGGTGGCGGGTAGGAACACGCTTCGTTGACCGCAACGATTTCTTCATGCATTGATTCACGCGTCATGATATTGACAATGGAATCCGAATGAGGATTGAAAACATAACTGAGAATCCCACAATGAGAAAAATCCAAAACAATCGCATCAATACATGTATTTTCCGTTAATACCTGACGCGGATAAATTCTCGAATAATCCCCGGAAACAATGATCAACGCTGACGTCTTTTGGGACAATTTGCTCAAAAATCGCATATCGGAACGCCAATTCACAGCAGCGACCATGCAAATAATAATATCCGGACTGAAGGATTGGATTTCTTCAAGTGTTTTGTCCTCGCTAAGGGGCATCACCATCGCATCGATGACCGACAGATCACAATCATCCTGGAGCATCCCGCTAAAGACCAGCAGGTCCTGAGGCAGCCAGAGATAATTCCCCTTGGCCAAATGGCTGCAATAATAATCGCGAATGACCCCTTTTCTGGCAGGTGGATTCAGCAATAAAACTTTCTTTTTCATAAGCAATACCTTTACCTGTACCGATATATAACGCCTGTGAATCATCGGCTCCATCATCCACGACGCTTCCACTTCAGAGCAAATCTTTCAAAGCAAATCCCTGGGCTTTTTGACGAAAAGATTTTTTGGCATAATGCGCGCATTTCAACTTGATCGCGCCATGCGGGCAACTTTCATAACATCCAAAACATGATAAGCACTTCTTTATATAAATGGGTGTTTTCCCGCTTGTGATCGCACCGGTCGGACAAATATCCGCACATTTGCGGCAGTCCCGGCATAAATCCTTTATAGCATAAGGCCGTATTAACGACGACCTTAACTTAAAAAAAATATAATCCTTTACGATGCCAACAACGTTCCGGGAAGATAATGTCGGCAACTGAAAAGATCGACGGCCGATTTGCCCGGTGTCACCGGCCACGGAAATTTTATCCAAGTCACAGGGACCCAAACCAACATCCCGGGCGATACGCGTGATGAGAACATCTTCCGGGGCAATCCCGATCAAATCACTGCAGACAGCGTCTAAGGCCACCAGGTTATCACTACCGGCGATAAAATGACTACGGACAACCGATCCGGAACTCGGCCCCTGACCTTCCATCGCCCAAATGGCATCCATCAAGGCAAAATCAAATGCAACAAAAACGTTTAAATCCACAATCGCCCGCGCGAGCGCATCTAATCCAGGGGCCAATAAATGCATGCGGGCTTTCAGGCATCCGGGGATCACGCCCATTTGATTTTTTAAGGCGCCGGTGTAAAGCGACAAACTGTGCGTTTTAAGTTTGGGCAATGAAATCCGATAGTCAACTTCCTGAAGAAGTTTCGGTAAATACATTTCTTTTAAACGATGGCCGTTTATGTGTTGCTTCTTTAGCGCGCAGGCGTCAAAATTAACCCACTCCACAGCTTCTTCCCGCGCCACTTTAATGATTCCGGCAATGTCTAAGGCTTCACGGGTGAAACCATATATGACAGATGATTCTCCGATGATCGGCCGTCCCCGCAATTTTTTTATGGCCCGCACAACTCCCCGGACAAACTCAGGATGGGTGTGACTGGCTTCGCCGGGATCTTTTGGAATGGCGATGCTCGGTTTCAATAAAACTCTTTTGTTCTTGAACGCATGTTCCAGGCCAAAAACATCAAAAATGTCCAAAACCTTTTGTTCAACATGATGATAATCATCGCAAAATTTTAAGACGACTTTTTCATTTTTCTCTGTTTTTTTGGAGTTCATATAATTTTTTGCGTTCATCCCTGATCTTTTCCATTTGATGAGCCTGCAGATTCCAGGAACACCTCATTCATCCGCCCCGAACGATATAAAATCCTGTATATTTTTTTCGCATTATATCAGGCATTAAATCTTTTCAAATCGTTTTTTAATATTTACGCTATCAAGACGTTATGTATATATTTAACTGTTGATAAATAGGAATACTTATATATTATAGTGAAATGAGAATGAAATGGAAAAATATTATATTACCTCTTGGGGCTACTCTCCTTCTTGCGCTCGGAACGCTGATCTATTTTCTTGTCGCCCGTCAACAATTCGTAAAGTGTTATACCTCTGATGTGATCTTTTTATTTATGGGCATTATCCGGCAAGGGTTCTCTTTACCTTTTGAGCGGTTCGGCCAATTAATAGCGTTGTTTCTCCTGGGGCTGAACACCCTATTAATTCTATGTTTCGTTTATATCTATAAATCTGAATTCGCCAAAAAACATTTCAAAATTTTGACATTGATCAGTATGATCATTCATCTATCCTATCAAACACTTTACCTCCATTCAAACCTGGCCTGGATTGCGTTTGGGGTTCTGCTCCTGCTCATTATTTTTGAACACCTCCTCAAAGGAACCGGCCCTTTAAACAGGCCATTCTATCTCGATGCCGTCAACAGGTCAACGTCTGTCCGCCTTCTCAGCCTGGTCCTGATAACCGCCTTGCCGTTCTTTTACAAATTTCCTGTGACCAGGTTCAATCAACTGATCTTTCAAGACGACTACCCAAAATACTTATATTTTGCCAGATATCATTTAAACATCCTGAAAAATGGAGCTCTTTTCGGATGGAACGATCAATTTTCCGGAGGGTTCCCAAGCTTTCTGGACCTAAGATTACTCAGCCTGCCCTTTCTGCCTTTTTCTTTCTTCGGCGATAACATCGGTTTTCATCTAATGATCACGGCATTCTACCTGACGCTTCCCCTTCTCATTTATGCGCTGACGATTCAAATAAATAATGATAAAACAACCGCCTTTATCAATGGCCTCGTTTGTGGTTTTGCCCAGATGGCCTATTTCGGAGACATGCTGGAATGGGGCATGCTGCCTGGATTTATTTCGATTTGGCTCATGGTGCTTTCCCTTATATTTATTGAACGCTTTTATCAAGACAAAGCGTTCAGCCTTTTTTATCTCAGCCTCACCTTAGGATTAATGTTTTATATTCATTTTATATCACTCGCTTCGACGGTGTGCCTGTTATTTTTTAGAACGCTAGCCCAAACATTCCTGTTAAAAAAAAGAGTATCCGCAAAAAAATTACTATTCATGTGCCTATTCGTCACACTCATTGTCTTACCTTTTCTCCTACCCATGATCCGATACAATCGTTTTATTATTCCAACATCAAACTTTTTTGATCAAAGTGACAGTGGGTCCTTAATCTTCCATTTTTCCGATATGTTGCGAACCTATCTCATCCTGCCGGTATGGCTGCTCGATACCCCCCACTACAGAAGCCTTTGGATGATTCTCCCGCTGGCCATCATGCTTTTCTTTCGCGATGAGCGGGCAAAAAAAAACGCCATATATTTATTTATCATTCTGATCATCGCTTTTGGAGGACCCTTCTTCAATACACAATTCACGGCCCGGATTAAATTTATTGTGCCCATTTTTATTGCACTGATTGCGGGCGTTTGGATCGTCGATCCTTCCGGAAAATTTTCTTTGTCACGCTTCCTGATGATATTATTGGTCTGTTCCTTCATGCTCACAACAAATTCTTTGTCAAAACCTATCCGCCATATACCTCATATTGCTGATTTTAAACCGCATCTCATTCAAGAAATCACGCGAGCGAACGGACAGTTAATCTTACTTGAAAACACGGCAAATCTTAATCCGTACAAGAACCTCTTTGAAGAACATGTTGAATCCGGCTATCCGCATTTTGAAGGAAGTCTTGCGTCGCACACGGAAAGACGCTTTTTATCCCATTATGGTACCGATTCCTATCCGTATTTTATTTTTCGAGAAGGGCTGATCCTCTCTGGAGTGTCCAATGGCGACGATATCGCAAAAATCCATATTAAAGATATGATCCGCATATTGGATAAATGGGGTATTCAAAATGTCGTGGTATTTAGCTCAAAGGCGAAAAATTATTTTTATAACGCCCATCCCTATTTTGATCGAACGTTCCAAGACGAAGGCTTTGAAATGTTCACCTTAAAAGACCGCCAGTCCGGGGATGACAAAATAAAAACACAGACCCTGAACCCTTTTCACAAACAAATCACACTTAAAAATATTGCGCGGGGTGAGACGATCACGCTGAAAACAAACTATTTTCCCGCCTGGAAGGCTTTTCATGGAAAGCATAAAGTTGAAGTATTCAATGATAACGGGCAACTGTCTTTTCTATCACCGACGGAAGGGAATGTAAAGATTGACCTTTATTTTCCCCGATACTATCCTTTGCTCATCATAAGCTTCGTAGCGATCTTAACGTTTTATATCCTATCCTGGAAAAAATGCTTTTAATCCGAAACAATTCTTTTTTAACATTTTCCAACCAGGGTTCATATTGCAAATACGGCAACAGGTTCGCGTCCCGTTCACGCAGGACAACAAAACATGCCTTCCGGCATGGATTCTGGAAAAAAATCTTGCGCGGGTGCCTCATTATACCAATTCCATTAAATAATGATCAAAACCAATTCTGCTTTTCTCGACGACTTAGCGAGAATATCAAAATTAAAATAGAACAATTTATTAATGGATTTGGTATTATTCTTTCAGTACGACGTCTGAGAATTGCAATTTATGAGAGAAGGGCACAAAGAAGAGAAGTCCTAAAAGGACAGGAACGATCTGGTGCACGAAAAACACCAATAATCCCAATGCGAGTAGCGTTTCTTTCGGCGCGAAATGCGCCAAAAAAATAATATACGCCCCTTCCCGCACGCCAAAGCCCGATATGGATACAGGCAGTTGAGTCAGCAGCACCACCAATGGCATATACAAAAACAAGGCCCCGAGGGGGATCACCAGACCATAGGAACGCGCGAACACAAAGCAGATCAATAATTCAGAAATTTGATAACCCATGGACAAGACAAGCAAAAACAACAACTTTTTAAGCGACAAACCATGCCATAGGTCTATATTTTTTTTAAAGAGCTGAAATAACCGCGATTCTCTGGCAAAACAGAACAAAAAAAGAATTTTCTTCGCGGTTTCTTTTTTAAGGATAAACAGACACAAGGAAAACATCACAACCACACCCATGACCGCCATGATCATAAAATATTTCTGATAAATTATCAACTCTCCCTGCCGCATGCCATAAAGCAAACAACCGAGTGCGAAAAAAATTAAAATTGTAATCAGATGAATAATATTGGCAATCACATTGGACAATAAGCCTTCTATGAGGGGAACATGATGATACTTCTTCAAATAGTAGACTGAAAAAATCTCGGTATTCTTAACAGTAGGAATAAGTTTGTATGGCAGGCTCCCGCAACGGATAAACAGCGCATTCATATACGACATAGGATAGTTCATATACGCCAGTATTGTCTGCTTAATAAACGCGCACAAAAAAATATTCAACAAGATGGAAATGGCTATACCTGTCAGCAGGGAGGCGCTCTTAACCCGGGAGATAAGCTGGAAAGTTTGTTGGAAGTCAACAACCGATTTCAAATAATAGAAAATGACACATGTGACAGCGAGAATAATGATGAAAGACAGAATAAGCCTTAAGAGGTGTCGATCAAAAAAATTTAATAAAATTCTTTCATCTTTCATCATATTGAAATAAAGCCCACCAAAGAATAAATTTTGATGAAAAATATCATTCTTTGAACGGACGACCCCAGCGGCCCTCTCCAAGTTAAGTAATATTTTTAACGGCTTTTTTTTGTCGGGATGCCAAACGATATAAATCCCTCAGCGCTTCAATGATAACTTCCAGACTGGCGCCCGTTTGCTTTCCCTGCACGCGGGGGAAATGGGCAACGGGAACTTCCTTTATCCGGCACCCCTTTTCTCTGGCTTGAATAAAAAAATCCGTATAAAAAACACCTGCGTGACAGTCAAATTCATCAAAGTTAAAACGATCTTTTTTAAACAGTTTAAATCCGCAATTTATATCCTTCAAGCTTAAATCAAACAACCGGCAGGCAAACCACGTATACATCTTCCCCAGTAATATACGGTACACGGAATCCCGGCGATGAGACCGATATCCCGTGATAATGTCATCGTCTTCGAGAAATGGCTGCATATCTACGAGTGAAGAAATTTGAAATTGACCATCCGCGTCCATAAAAAGGATGGACGAATATTGAGCGATGTGAAGCCCTGAAAGAAGCGCCGCGCCATAGCCCTCATTTTCAGAATGCGTGACAACTTTTAACGATGGATAGCGTGCGGCAGCGTCTTTTAAAAATTGAGCGGTTTTATCGCGGCTCCCGTCATCAACAACAATCACTTCATATCTTAAAAAAAATGTTTGTTTTGATAAATAATCATATGTGTCGCTTAATGTTTTACCTATAATATCCGCTAAATCATACGAGGGCAAAACGACCGATATAGCATCTTTATTCATATTCTTCCTTTTTGAATCGGGCTCGACCGTAATCAACCGCTAACACCTGTTCCGCGACTCTTAAAAGGGCCCGATAAAAGCCATTTCAATTCATTGAGATAAAATGCGTTTGGTTAAAACTCATACCAAATCCATTAATGAATTGTTTTATTTCAATTCTGATATTCTTGCCTTAGCGTCGAAAAAAGCAGAATTGGTTTTGGTCATTATTTAATGGAATTGGTATTATTACGATTTTAAAGAAAAAACCCCCTTCAATAACCGAAAAAAGATATCCGTATTGTGACAATAGAACGGCGCGTAACGATAAATGTGCTCCCATAAAAATCGGGGACTAAAAAATATCCGCCGGTATATCTTTACCCGCATGTCTTCGAGTTGACGGGTGCTCACAGCGCTCAAGGTCATTCGGGGAACAGTATAATGGTACATCGACAGCACTTCTTCATCTTTCAACGTGCTTTTCAATTGCTCATAAATTCTTGAACCGGGATACGGCATAAAAAAATGGAGCTGGACAATATCCGGCCTCAAGTCTTTGGCCAGCTGAAACGTTTGCTCCATATCACCCTGCGTTTCCGTCGGACAGCCGATCACGAAAAGGGCGGTGGTCGCAATATTGAGTTGACGCGTGTCGGCAAAAACTTCTTTCGAACGCTTGATCCACTCCTGGCCTGACACGGCCTTATGGGTCAATTCAATCACACGGCTGGCCCCGGACTCAACCCCGAAACGAATATGCAGGCATCCTGATTCACGCAATAACTTCAGCAGTTCAAAGTCAACATTATTTATTCTACCATGGATCAACCAATGGATCTTTAAGCCTCTTCGTTGAATCTCATGGCAGATGCCTTCAACATGCGTCCGGGACGTGGTAAAGTTATCATCATCAAAACTGATCATGTTCACCCCTTGCCCTTTTAATTGTTCCATTTCATCAACAACAGACACGGCATGTCTTACGCGAAGGGTATCACCAAAACTTTCCCTGGTAACCGGAGAACAAAAAAGACATGGATAAGGACAACCCCGGCTGGACAAAATATGCCCCCAGGTCAGTCTGCGCGATAACCGTATCGGATAAATAAATTGATACGTTTTCAACTCTTGCGGGGTATACGGCACAACAGGAAGCTCATCCAAATTCTGGACCAAAATCGGGGACGATTCCTTTTCACGAAAATGGCGGTACTGTTCCATCTCTTCTGCCGCCCGGGTCTGGCCAGAGAGCAAACGCTCAATGATCCTGTCCGCTTCCTGCTCTCCTTCTCCCGGCAAAAAGACGTCGATATTATCCGGAATATGGGCTGGAAGGATCTGGCCCATAGCGATAATAAAAACATCTTGCCGCGCCTTCATCTCTTCAATAAAGGCCCTGGACGCTGTAAAGTTAACGACATTGACAAGAACAACAATAATGTCCGGTTGCCATGTCTGAGCTAAGTCGACGACCTCTGTCAGCGTCAGGTGTCGCGCGTACGCGTCAATGAGCCGCACCATGGCGGCGCGCTGCCTGAGTAAGGCCTCAAGGTACTTGAGACTAAAAGGAGGCGTGCAATGGGACGGATGTTGTCCCTTTTCTGCCTGCCCAACATTCAAGCGAACTAATACGATCGATTTTTCAGGCACAGGTTACCCTTTATTTTTTGACATAGAAATAAATCCTAAAACTTTCGTAATCAACACTTGCAACACGTAATGAATGTGTTTTTGACCCGCCGGGGGATAAACGGTTCAAGCAATAAAACGGCCGGCTGATAGACTCGCACAACTTGCGCCTATTCGTGAAGCGCCTGTAACGATCACGACCATTTCTTTGAAATATTTATTCGTCTTTTATTTCTTTCTGTTCCGATTCTTTTTTATCGGCAAAAAAGGACCGAATCAGTCCCGCCTGGTAAGATATATCTTTATCGGTAACACCCGGACAACAGGGCAGCTCAATAACTTTGCAATCGACTTTATCGGCCTGGGGATAGACGCCCTCAGAACCGGTTAAAAACGCGCAATGTCTCATCCCACAGAGTTTTGTGTCTATGCCACGGAACAAAAGATATTTCCTGAACTCGTCCACCTGTTCTGTCAAAAACGGATAATAAAGCACCACATTTGAGCCGTCATCTAAACCAGAACACATGGGCGCGTCCTTCAATCCAGTCAACAGGGATGTCAGCAGACGGGCATTATGGACCCTTTGTCTGTTCAACGGATCCAGGCGTGACAACTGAACCAGACCAACCGCGGCTTGAAAAGAAGTGAACAGGCTTAAACGACCCTTTAACTTCAAATCCCTGACCGTATAAGATTCCCCCGTCATGCCTTTCATGATGTCAAACCGCAGCCCCTCAAGAACGGACAACAACGGGTATACAAAAACAGAAAATATAATTCTGTTTGTCAGGATGATCTGTAAAAAAGCCATAATAAAATGTTTGAATGTCTTGCCCAACCGGCATGACGATTTCTGCTGCGCGACCTTTGCGCGCAGCTGCTCCATGACCGCAGGGTCGTTGGATGTGACCATGCCACCGGAAAAAGTCATCATGGCTTTACCTGTACCAAAACTATAAAAGGCAAAATCCCCATAACTCCCGACTTTTCGTCCATGAACTCTCGCCCCAAGGGAATGCGCGACATCCTCAATCAAAATAAGGTTATGCTTTTTACAAAGGCGCTGTATCCGCTCAATGTCACAGGCCTGTCCAAAAAGGTGCGTCGCTAACAGGCATTTTGTATTAGCCGTAATCTTTGCTTCAATGAGATCGACATGGATATTAAAAGTGCCCGGTTTGATGTCGACAAACACCAAATTCAAACCTTTGCTCTTCAGTAAAAACGAAACAACGTGGTAATTAAAACCGGCCAGGATCACTTCATCGCCGTCTTTAAAATCCAGACAGTCCAGGAGTAGTGACAAACCCATTCGTCCGGACGGGACCACGCAGGCAAGATCAACCCCGACATATGCGGCAAAGGCCCGCTCAAAGGTTCCGATCATGGAGGCCTTATCTTTTGTCAACAACCATCTGAAGATCCCTTTTAACTCCGCGAAGGAAAACTGGACTCTTCTTCTCGGCACAATGCGCATCATTTTAAACCCCATCCCTGTTTTTCTGATGAATGTCACATAATGTTGTATTCATAAATCTCATCGACATATTCTAAAAATGGACCTGCCCGGATGAAAAATTACCTTTGCGGCGACCGGCACCTACTTGCGCTCTTCGACAATCCCGGTCACATCCATAAACACGGGCCGCAAAGACAAACCCTAGATAAAAAATACACGGACGAATAAACCACACAGACGCTTGCGTGTCATGATCTCAGGTAACAAAACAATCCCTTTTGTTATAACAATAAATACTGGCTGTCACAATACACCCCAAAGAAATCGCCAGTCCAAGCAAAAAGCTTCTCGGAAGATAATAAAACTCATAGACCGCCTTCCCCGCAGGGACCGGAGTTGATACCATGCCGTCATAGGGCTCAGCCGGATATGATGGCCCGGCGGACAGGACCCTCCAACCCGTATAATAATTCTGATTCATCACCAGAATATCCGGTTGACGCGCTTGAACATTGATAACAACTTTATTCGGGGAAAAAAAGGCCACATCAACATCACCCCGTCCCCCGGCCAGAAAAACCTCTCCCCGGTACCCTTCTTCCCCGAAAGCGCGCACTCCTTCGCTCTTAACCTTGACAACTTCATAGGCTTCCAGGATGCCGCTATTGCTTAAAAAAACAGGATAAATCGAACTGCGGGATGTTCCGTTCTCAAATAAGACCGCTTTACGATAGCGTTGAATAAACGCCTGCTCCCTCTTAACCGCAAAGGGTTTGATCGTAAAAGCATGTTCGAAAATGGGGCGGTTCACCGCGAACAGATCGCAGACAACAAACAATAAGATCAAAACCGGAACATATTTAAAAAGCCTGTATTTCTTTACGGACAAAACATTCATCCATTCTTCAAAATAAGAAAAGGCATATCCGGCCATAAGGGATGCCACAAACATAAACCCGAGAATGTAGCGCGACGGAACTTTTTGAGAATCCCAAAAAGGAAAACAATGCAGCAGCAGCCAGACATTAACCGGGGCGTTTCGCCCGAGCGCGATGAACAAAAAAACGATGCCGCTGCAGACGAACGGCCACCGAGATTTGAATGTCTTGACCATGCCACAAATAACCATCACGAGCGGAATAACTCCTATATAAGCGCCATATTCATGCCACAAGTATTGAATGCCCATTTTCTGGGTTTGATCGATATAATACAGATCATATGCGACTTGATGGCGGCTCAGTAAAATCCTGACCAGGATATTCCACGGAGTCCCGCTGTTATCAAGCGTATAACGGGGAAACTGATGAAGAAATTCTAACATCGGCAATAATTTTACTGCGCAGAATAAAGCCGTACCCGCCAGAATTCCGCTCATCACCATCAACGGCCTCAGCGAACGGACTGAAAAAGATTTAAAGGCCGCGTAAACAAGCATAAAGGCAACCGCGATGGAAAAAACATCCACGCTGCCATTGAGCAATATCAGGCTCAAAACACCCACGGAGGCAATAACATAGGGAACGTTCTGTAAACTCTTCAAGAAAAAATAAAACAACCAGGGCAGCAACGCCATGACCAGCCATTCGGTATGCCCTTCGGTCACATGCAACGCGTAAACAGAATTCAGCATAAATAGAACAGCAGAAAAAAATGACGCCTTCGGGGTCAATTTGTAATGCCGGCACAAGACATACATGCCGAGCAGGCCGATAAACAGATAAAGAAAAATCTGAATCTTAAGGCCGATGTACGCCCCGAAAATGATCACGAAAATATAAAAAGGAGATAAGAATGGAGAATGCGGATGGGCGAACAGAACATTCCCCCCGTTCACGTAGGGATTCCACAAAGGAAATTGTTGAAACCGCAAAAGCGAGTCCCGCCCGATGGCGTTCCAGGACACAAATTGGTCCCAATCCATCTGCCCCCAAAAGGTAAAATCATCGACAATCGGTGCGGCGAATAAAATTGTTAGAATAAGAGTGATTAATAGTGGGAATAATACGCGACGTGGCATTTATGATCCTATGAATATGCATATTCCTATTTTTTAATTATCTTATATGACCTGGCGACAAAAGCAACATAAAACTCCAAAGCCTTCCAAAGCTCATTCTCATAAATCCATGAATAGGTGGGGTTTAAAATTGAAGATGTAAATACGGCTGTCCCGTTTTCAATTCAGGAAAGGAACATTCGGCCCACAAGAGACCCATTATACCAAATCCATTAATAAACTGTTCTATCTTAATTCTGAAAAGCAGAATTGGGTTTGGTCATTATTTAATGGAA
>JAIORP010000150.1 GCA_021108075.1 Candidatus Omnitrophota bacterium
CCGGAATGAGTGGTCGATGTGGGCCGGAATGGGTGGTCGATGTGGGCCGGAATACGCAAAGACACCTTAAGTGAACTTGAAAAAATTAATACCAAAAAGGACTTCAAGCTTCTACAAGCATTATTCAATAACATTGATGAGTTAGAAGCTACGGAATACTATTACATTATTAAAGGCAGAATCGAAGTTTTAAAAAAATTTGAAGAAATAATTCCTAAATCTAAGGAAAGAGTAATTCAAGAACATATATTTAATCATCTTTGGCTTTTAGATACTACTTGGGAAAGAGCAAGTGAAAATCCCCACATGGAAGAATCTGTTTTAAAAGAATTTAGAGCCGATAAGGTCCCACTCACGAGTGCAGAAAAAAAAGGTCGCTTAGACATCAGGTATAAAAGCACCGCAGGAAAACATTTAATAATCGAGTTGAAAAAATATAAAACAAAAATTGAAATTCATAGTCTGTGCAAACAAGTTGCAAAATATAAATCAGCTCTTCTTAAATGCTTAAGAAAGAAATTCCCTAACCAACATCATGAAATAGAAATTATTTGCATATTAGGTGAGCCCCCCTCGCCATCTGACGACCAAGAAACCAACAGAAAGCTTCTAAAAGCGCATAATGCAAGATTCATAACATACGATGAATTAGTTACCCAAACAAAAACAAGTTATAGCGACTACATTGAAACACAAAAAAAAATTACAAAGTTGCTCAATTTACTGGAAAAAATTTAATTCACTATGCCCAAATCCTACTTAGCCTATGTTGAAAATATTAAAACAAGTGGATTATCGATATATGACTCGATAAAAATCGGAGATCCAAAACTATGGATACCATCAAAAGACCTCGAAGCTATCTTAAATAAGAAGCTAAAAGGCTTAAGCCTCAAGGACCTTCCACTAAGAACAAGATCAAAAGTTGTTAAAACCGCCGTTTGTCAAGCACTGGGATATCCTGTCCCCTCGTCATTTAGAAAAGAAAATCCCCGCTTCCCCGGGCAGAACTTTGACACCTACGCACAAAAAGCCAATAACTTACAAGTTTGGAACGAAGATCTTGACGGAACAAGACGCTATGTGATCATTAAGATCAATGTGAACGACGAAGTCGAAAGAGTTAAGGTCGTTACCGGTGAAACTCTCTCGTTCTTGGATACTACTGGTACATTAACGCAAAAATATCAAGCAAGGCTGAATATCAAAGAGGCTAAAGCCGAGTTGATCAATGACCAAGATACCGACAACATCCAACGCATGTTGAGCAAATCGGCACAGCTTTCCTCTTCCCCTATCGACTACCCAACTGAGAGATCCCTGTATCCTATTAAAACAATCTTCAAAAAGCTAAAGCTACTGATCGGAACGACCTTCAATGACCCCGGATATGACCAAGAAAGAAACCGAGGATCAAAACTTCACAAGCTAATATGCAAATCACTCGATTACAACAGCTATAAAGATGATGGCCGGTTCCCGGATATATGCAATCAACTTCTTGAAGTGAAGCTGCAGATGTCGCCTACCATAGACTTGGGATTAGTTTGTCCAAACAGCGAAGAAATCATCGACTTTCCGATGGTGAAAGGTCATCAGATTCGCCATTGTGATATTAGGTATGCTTTATTCTATGCTAAGACTGACGGGAAAGAGGTGACCTTAACACATCTCTATATCACCTCGGGGGAAAGTTTCTTTCTAAGATTCCCTCAATTTCAAGGCAAAGTGCTCAACAAAAAAATCCAGATGCACTTACCTAACGACTTCTTTTCTGCTTAAATTAAACGCACTCCAGACTAACTTGTCGATCTTCTCAGAAATCTTCTCAATTTCATCACAGTTGTCATGTGAGAACGCTTTTTGTGCAAGGAAAACTATTTTCCTTGAATTAGAAGCATTGGGATTCGGGACTGGAAATTTCTCAACATATTGAGTCATGAATCTTCTTCGATTAGAGTACAATTTATTATTAAACATCTGGTCATAATAAAACTCAATAAATGTTGAGTTTGCAACAGCCATCGCTAACCATAAAATATTCTCCGAATCATATTTTTCGTTTGTAAACCAATAGCAATCTCCATTCACGACTGTCTTCTTAAAATCCATCCAAAATGTAGGTTCTTCAACAATATCTCGAAAAATTACTTTCGGCCGATTCCACATTTCAGGATTATGAGGAACCCAAATCTCAAACCATTTACGGCCAGCATCAATAACATACTTCCTTCCGGACAACCTAGATTTGAATTTAAGAAGATATTTGAATGCATTAGGATATTTCTTAATATCTACAACTTTACGGACACCAGCAACATTCTCGTGAGTATAAAGTATACAAGTCTTGTTATGATTGAAGGGTCTATATCGACGAGCAATGTGGTGTGTTGTTAATTTTTTAAGCAGCTCTGGCAATTTCTTTTTGCATACATCTTCCCAATCAGAACGTATGAATACTGCATCGGCTGTCGTCTTAACACCAACACGAATTTTGCCAATATCTCCAAACCGGCAATGGGTATTTTCTTCAATTATTGATATCCACTTTTTGGATAAATCGTCAGACAACCTCCAAACACCTTCATGCTTCCTACACTCCTCAACATCTAAAACACCATGTCTAACCAAATATTTCTGATTATTTTCAAGCTCCACGACGCCTTTGAACTCCAACGCCTCGACTAGAGTTTTACATCTTTTGCGAATCGGAGACTGAACTTGTAGTTCGTAGATTGAACTGAATCTAGGTTTTATATTATCTAAAATACTTTTACTCTTCTTGCGTAAAAACAAGACCGCAGGCAAGACCGCAGCATTAAATATTTTAGTATCACCCATATCCCAGACATGAATGACATCAAACTCTTCTAAAATCTTGTTTCTAAGAGTCGCGCCACCTTTTGTTGTTAAAAATCGGTTCGAAACAATAATTCCAGCTATCCCGCCCTCTTTTAACACCCTAGAAATACCAACAATAAAAGCATGATATAAATCAACTCTGCCTCTAAGGCCAAAATTTCTTGAAATTTTTTGCGCTTTCACAGCTCCTAGTTGTTGAGTTCTGACATACGGAGGATTAGAAATAATCAAGTCAAACTTATGAATTTCTGATTCGTTATTAAATAAGTTTATTGTTATCCCATATTTGTCTAATACATAATCAAGAAAGTCTTGACGGGATAAAAGGATATGGTTATTAAAGGACGAAACGAGCCTTTTTATGGATGTATTAATTGCACAAGAATTTGTATCAAATCCATATATCTCAAAATCATTATATCCTCGAACTAATAATTGCTCTGACAGCGATTCTAACAAAGCCCCATCACCTACTGCAGGATCAAATATTTTTATCCTTTTTTTATTCAACTTATTGCATTCATCAAGCATTTTCTTTGCAACGAAGCGAGATAAGTTATTAGGGGTATAATGAATCCCATTTATTTTTCGATCTATCTTTGAAAAACGAATATCAGCTAATACTTCAACCATTTAAAACTCTCCTCAATTAAGATATTATAACGAAATGATATATGAACTGCCAATTCAATCAAGAGAAAGATCCCAAAAATGTGATGATTAAATTATATTAAATTATTGTGAGCAAATTGATTGTACTTTTATGGGGATTGCTTTCTTTATACCACACATATGAATGGTTTGTCAAGAATTTTGCTATCATAATGTTATCGCAACATTAAAAACCCATAACCTGAACAACAACAAGTTTCATAAATCACTTAATTACAACATATTACATCTATAATATACAATGCGATAATCTCCCGACCTTCAGGCTGTAAACCTGAAATTAATCAACAATGCGTGTAATTACGGCGCATGATCATGCCATATTTGCACATGTTCATCCGTTATTATTGGCTTTAAAGGCCCTCTATAACAGCTATCAGCCTTAATCATTTCTTTAACCAAAGAAAAATCCTGCCTATTACAATAGATAAATCTAGAAAAAAAAACTACTTGCATACGATTTAAATCATTAAACCATTCCCTTGCCATCTCCACGGCTTCTCTCATTTGTTATCAACATAGACCCACGTATGATCATATAAAAGAACGTCAATTTAAATTTGTTCCCCTTTGGGGAATTAATGTTAAATTTATTTATCGGGCTTTTTTCTACTTTTTTCGTCTCTACTTTTTCTCCAACTCCACCCAATCCACCCAGAATAAGCCTTTGCCCTGACCGGAAATACTTATTTGAATCGAAACCGTGCCGTCGGGGACCGTGAAGGTCTTCTCGACGGTTTGCCAGGTATCATATCGCGCCATATCAGCCTGTTGTTTAACCTGGTTCCAGGAAATCACATTCCGGCCCTGATCACGGGCGATGGTGCCCAGCCACAGGCGCGCCTCCCCCTCAGGCAAAACCCGCACGCGCGCTTTATACGTAAAGACATCACCCGCCCGCACAATGACCGCTTTTTTAGGACGGATCGAATAATCTTTCACGCTGCGGCTTTTCAAAAAATGATACACCGGTCGCTCACCGGCAATACGCGCGAAACCGCCTTCCACCAGGCCCTGCTCCCGGCTCCATGGATCATACCACTCCAGCGCGTTCAAGAAGGGCCAATTAAAGTCATAGCGCAACACTGTTCCCGGTTTGCCCGGCTTAACCATAATCGGCAGTTCGCGCTGCATAAACTTTAGCGGCAAATACCGGCTTAAACTATACCTGCGGGAAAAATTAATGCCCAAAAAACATTTGTACCAGTAGGCAAGAAATCCAATAACCAGGATGATAAAGATCAGTTTCATCATTTTGTGTCTCATATTCAAAACTTTATTATTCTAAGAGGCTGTACGAAAATAAAATTTTTGTTCAGCCTTCTACACTAATTGTGACAAAAAGGTTTGAACGGGAACAATTACCGGACGCTGTAAAGCAAAACAATCATTGTCGACATAGTCCATATCAAAAACAACCTGAAAAGCGTGCTGGGGATGAATGGTCTTATAATAATACTGCAAGGCCTGTGTGAGCCCGCTTTTTTGTGAAGATTTCACTTCCACAATGATCCAGGGCGCATTATTTTTTGTTATCAAAAAATCAACTTCCCGCCTGGATTTATCCCGTAAAAACCACAAACGATAATCCCCTGATCCGCTGTCCTGCCAAAAATGAACGGCTTTCATCAGATGAACAGCGACAAAATTTTCGTGCTTCGCGCCCTGATCAGAAATAAGTGACCAATCCCAGGAAGGCACAAAAACCGTTCAGTTCTTTGCCCGGCCATCAGGCTCACTGTTGTTTTGCCCGACTGGCGAGGCCCGGACACAAACAGCATTTGCCGATTGGACTTAAAATAATTTTCAATTACCTTCGTGTACATCCTTGGGATAGGATCCGTCATACTGGCCTCCTTTACCATCTTCCGTCATACGACCAATACAGCACATGTCGTAAAACAGTCAAGACCAATTTACGACAGATACAAAAATAGACGCAATTCCCAAACTCCACTCTTTGCTGTCCAGCGCGAACTTATTGAAACTAAAATAAAATTGTTATCCACGAAAAAGTAGGGACGGTTGCATTTAATCACGCCTAAAGCGCGAATTAAATACAACCGTCCCTATTTTTTAAATATAAATTCTTAACAGACGCGAAGGAATAAATATGAATGCCTTCCCGGACGAACGAGCTGGATCCGCCATAAACCACACTTTTAGATAAAACATGCTTTGGATTTATTCGCTCTAAATAATTAAGCCCCTTAAACCAATCTCTGTTTATTGTTTGACCCGCCTTAATTTCAATCCCCATTAAATCCCGCGCTTTTTCGATAATGAGGTCCACTTCATTACCAGCATTATCTCTAAAAAAGTATAACGGAGCGCCGCGGCCATCCGCCCAATAATGCTTGAGGGCTTCCATAATAACAAAATTCTCAAACAGCCCACCCAACAAGGGATCGCGGCCGACTTGTTTAGCTTCTTCAATTCCCAACAAATAACAGGCCATACCCACATCCGTGAAATATAGTTTGGGAGATTTAATAACGCGCTTATTAAAATTCCGATAATAGGCCGGAAGTAGATAGACAATATAACTTGCTTCCAGAATCGAAATCCATTCCCGAACCGTTGTGTGCGAAAGGCCAATATCATTGCCCAGGCTTGACATATTCAAAACTTGCCCAACCCGTCCAGCGCATAATTTTAAAAACTTTTGAAAAGATGAAAGATTTTTGATATTCACAATTTCCCGAACATCACGCTGGACATAGCTTTCCAGATAATTACGCATGGCCTCGGTTGGATTCAGTTTCTGGTCGTAAATTCGGGGATAAAAACCGGTATAGAGCACCTGGTCTAAAGAAAATTTCTTAAGTCGCGGACGGATTTCTTCAACAGTAAAAGGTAATAATTTCAACAGATCAACTCGCCCGGCAAGCGATTGTTGAACCGTCTTCAAAAGAAGAATATTCTGACTGCCGGTTAGAATATACATCCCGTTCTTTTTCTTTGAGTCTACTATGCCTTGTAAATAAGATAAAAGATGCGGCGGGCTACGCTGTATTTCATCAAACACCGCGCCTTCGGGATAGAGATCAAGAAAACCACGGGGGTCACGCTCAGCAAATTCCCGATGATCAGGGTTTTCGAAAGAAACATACGGTTTGTCAGGGAACACCGCGCGACATAATGTGGTTTTACCAGACTGACGCGGGCCGGTTAACAATACAACTGGATATTGCTTCGCCCCCTGCCTTAACTTTTTTTCTAAAAGGCGTTTGATCATGGTTAAATCATAACATGTTTCTTGCAAATTGCAAGTTGCATCTTCATAAAACATAAAAGGTATAAACGACAGGCTTAGAACAAATGAGCTATTATCCCTCTTTAACCTCCAACTGTCCTTACTTTTCTTGTCCCTTCTTTTCTCCGACTATTCTGCAACGAAATGCATAATAGACTTGACTATTCCGCAATGCAATGCTATATTTTCAACATGAACAGATATTTAAACAAACATATCATCAACGATCTAAAGAAAAAAATGGTCTTTATTACCGGGCCACGCCAGGTTGGGAAAACATACCTGGCTAAAGCCATCGCGGAAAAATTTTCCTCCTCCGTCTATTTAAATTACGATGATATCGACCATGCCCGAATGATTCGTAAGCGGCAATGGCCCACAGCCAGCCCTCTTATTATTTTTGACGAACTGCATAAAATGAAAAACTGGAAAAACTACCTCAAAGGAACGTTTGACACCCGTCCGGCAAACCAACAATATCTGATAACCGGCAGCGCCCGGCTGGACACATTCCGCCAGACAGGCGATTCTTTGGCCGGCCGGTATTATCACTACCGCCTTAATCCTTTTTCTGTCCGTGAACTGAAATCCCCGAATGAAACCCCTTATGATATCCTTTCCCGTCTGATCACCCTGGGGGGCTTCCCTGAACCCTACCTGTCAGGAACACCGGTCGAAGCCAACCGCTGGCGTCAGCAGTACTTTACCGGTATCGTCCGGGAAGATATTTTAGATTTCAGCCGTATCCAGGAGGTACGGGCCATCCGTCTTTTGGTTGACATGTTGCGCAAAAGAGTTGGAGCGCCGTTATCCTTCAGCTCCTTAGCCCGGGACCTGCAGATCGCGCCCAATACCGTTAAAAAATATATCGCGATTTTGGAAAGCCTTTATATCGTTTTCCTGATCCGCCCCTACCACCGCGATGTTGCAAGGGCGATCCTTAAAGGACCAAAAATCTATTTTTATGACTGTGGATATGTTAACCGCGATGAAGGTTCCCGGTTTGAGAACGCGGTCGCTGTCAGCCTGCTGAAACACGCGCAGTACCTTCAGGATGTCGAAGCTCAGAATATCAGCCTCCATTATATCCGGACCAAAGAAGGGCGCGAACTGGACTTTGTCCTCACGCTCGACGGCCAGGCCCGTCAAGGGATCGAGGTCAAACTCTCTGATGACCATATCGCCCCGCCATTAGCCTATTTCAAGAAAAAACTCCCTGAAATGGAGATGCTCCAGCTTGTCCACAACCTCCGGCAGGAAAAAGATGTGGATGGGATTTCGGTCCGCCATGCCGGCGAGTGGCTCGCAAACCTTGACGCGTGAAGTGGTGAAGCTTTGAAATACACCATGTATAATTTCACGTTGGGCCGCGGTTGGCCAAAATTTTGTTATGGCTCAAAAAAAATAAGCGCGGCCATTTACCGAAATCGCCGAGGAATCAGGCCATTCAGTATACGTTGAACATACGCGAGAGATTAACCCGTTACACCAAAGACGGCCGGCTGCCGATTGACAATAATCTAGAGGAAAATGCCATCCGACCAATTGCTCTGGGTCGCAAAAACTGGATGTTTTTAGGCAGGGAGAATGGCGGGCATGCGGCAGCGATCCTCATGACCTTTTGCGCGACCTGCCGCAAACTCAAAATCAACACCTGGGAATATCTCAAAGACATCCTACAAAGAATCAACACCCACCCGATGTCAAAAATAGATGAACTCCTCCCCGACCGCTGGCAGGAGCTTCGTCAGCAACAGCTTGATTATACCAAATCCAATAAATAATTCATCTGATTTCTCATTGCTATTTGCGTAAAAGCGTTCGCAAAAAACGATGAAAAATTTGGGCAATTATTTAATGGAATTGGTATTATAACAAATAATAATCTTCTGATACAGATGGGTTGCTCTGACGCTTACCATTTTCCTGTTAAAAAACAGCTTGAAGCTATAGAAAAGCATCATAAATCTAAACAAGCTGAATTTTCAACTTCTTCCCTAAAGCAATTGCAGCTTTCTCTAAAGTTAAAAGAGTAACGGATCTATTCTCAGGATCAAGCAATCGATCTAACTGCATACGACTTTTCATATGCATACGTTCTGTCATTTCCTTTTTAGTTATCTTCTCTTTTTTCATTGCTGCTTCAATCTGAAATGCAATAACTCTCTTTGCCGCTACTGCCTGAGATTCTTCTAAAATACCTTCGTCCTTTAAAAAATCATCAAAATTACTTCCAATATTTTTATTTTTCTTAATCATCATTTACCGCCCTTAAGTTCCTTCATTCGGCTTCTGGCCGTATCTAAATCTTGTTTTGGTATCTTCCGGGTCTTCTTAATAAATCCGTGCAATAAAACAATATACTCATCAGTCATTGTAAATATTACCCTTGAAATTTTATTTTCTAATTTCGTCCTTACCTCCCAAAGTCCTGCTTCTAATTTTTCCACTAAAGGCATTCCTGATGGCCAACCAAATTGAACTGTCTTAATATCCTCGCCAATAATTTTCTTTTCTTTTTTCGTCAATGATACTAACCATTCTCTAACAGGCTCATTGCCTGCCTCTGTCATATAAAATAATACTGGTAAAGGTCTATCTGGTTTCATCTGATTAAAGTGTACCATAATTGGTACTTTTGTCAAATTGATAAAATTTGAATTTCCTTAATAAATTGATTACATCATAATAATTTTGAAATTATATTGACATTTCTCAAACAATATTAAATTTCCTCGTCAAAAAACTTCCCGGACCAAACGTTAAACGCGCCGTGAAGAGCTCCCCGATCCGGACACAAAAAGAACAAACTCAAAAGTCGTAAGTGAAACTCTCCCATACCATTACAGATACTTCCCAAAAACCAAAACTCCATTTCAAGGCCAAAAACCAAAATTTGTCCCAAAAAACATAGTCGTTTCCAAAAAAGCAATGAAACATTATCTGCATCTTGAGGCTTACGAAAACCCAATACAAAAAACACTGGAATATATTTGAAAGACACCATGTATAATTTCACGTTGGGCCGCGGGCGTGAAGGGCCGGTGGAATTTTTCAAAGGATACAAAGGGAATTTTGTATCTGACGCGTATGGAGGATATGAAGAATTATTTCGGGTAGAGGATATTACAAGTATATCGTGCCGGACACACGCGCGGCGGTATTTCAAAAAGGCGCAGGACACGAGTCCGAAGGCGGCGACGGAGGTCTTGACGCTTATCGCGTGGCTGTATAAAATCGAGAAAAAGATTAAAATGGATAATCCGGATATCCGTCGGAAGGTCAGAAAAAAAGAATCCCGTCCGCGGTTGGCCAAAATTTTGTTATGGCTCAAAAAAAATAAGCGCGGCCATTTACCGAAATCGCCGAGGAATCAGGCCATTCAGTATACGTTGAACATACGCGAGAGATTAACCCGTTACACCAAAGACGGCCGGCTGCCGATTGACAATAATCTAGAGGAAAATGCCATCCGACCAATTGCTCTGGGTCGCAAAAACTGGATGTTTTTAGGCAGTGAGAATGGCGGGCATGCGGTAGCGATCCTCATGACCTTTCGCGCGACCTGCCGCAAACTCAAAATCAACACCTGGGAATATCTCAAAGACGTCCTGCAAAGAATCAACACCCATCCGATGTCAAAGATCGACGAACTCCTCCCCGACCGCTGGCAGGAGCTTCATCAGCAACAGCTTGATTATACCAAATAATAATCTTCTGATACAGATGGGTTGCTCTGACGCTTACATAAAATTCATCTAATACCAATTCCATTAAATAATGACCAGAACCAATTCTGCTTTTCAGAATTGAAATAGAACAATTCATTAATGAATTTGTATAAATAACAGCTTAATGTTATTATATTTGGCTCTTTAAAGTTTTAAGTGGGTAAATGTGGATAATTATACTTAACGGATTGTCCTTTTGGCTTGCAGACCGGGTCATAGTGGATATTTAATTTCCAAAAGAGATTCCTGTCTCCGCTTCGCTCCACAGGAATGACAAAAACGGAGTGTCATTCCTGCGCAGGCAGGAATCTCAGATACAAAAAAAATTTAATTACCAAATTCATAATTTATATTAATTATTAATTTTTACCCACTCAAAAGTCTAAAGAGCCTTATATTTTAATACCACTTGCCCTTATCCGTGCCTGTTAATCCGTGTCCCTCCCCGCCACAACGGGCGGGCGTGTCTCACCGAAAATCAAAGCCTTCTTTTCCTCATCCAGTTTATCATACATATCCCGCGTAAAATCGATGATCAGCTCGCGGGCCCGCGCTTCAGACTCATCGTCATATTTGACCCGGTCCACATAATCCACACGGAATAAAAAACCGCTCTTTGACTGCTTCAACAGACCGGACAGCATCTGATCGAGCTTGATCCAGAAGGTCTCATGATATTGCTTCTTGTCGATCGTCAGCCAGTAAGCGACAAACTTATCACGCTCAACCGTGGTATCCGGCAGGCCCTTAATAAACAAATACTTCATCATGATCACCCGGCCGTCCTTCAACTCAACTTTAATCGGCTCCAGAAAATCGATTTCATTGCCCCCGGCGCGATGGCAATTTTCCGGAAAATGAAACGTAAAATTCTTACGCAGGTCACTGCCATATTCCAGAATCAAATTAACAAAAGACTTATCATGCTTATAAAACGTGCGGATCATCAATTCATTGATCGCCTGCCAGCGGATATCTTCAAATCCGGACGTATCCCGCGTGATACTCCGCCAGCCCCATAATTTTTCCGGAACAAATGTGTTCAAATGGATTTTTTCTCCGGGCGCGCTTTTCCGCGGCGGATTCAGATAGACAAAAAAGGCCGCCCCGATCATGATGATGGACAATATCAAATCCCTTTTATTTATTCTTGATTTACTTATCATTCTTTTTCTTTTTACCCATTAAGTGATACATCACATCCACAAGCCACATCAGGCCTAAAACCGTAATCACAAACAGCACTAAACCGGACGCTTCATGAAAGAAACCTTCGGCAAACTCATGCCCGAAATAATACGAGAAGACACCGGTCAAAGATATCCGGAATATATTGGCAAAGACTGCCAATGGCACGATGCAGCTAAAAACGAACCATTTCTTTTTCAGGGAAAGGTCCTGAAAATACACGTACACCGCGCCCAGGCTTAACAGGGTAACAATTGAACGAAAGCCGCTGCAGGCGTCGGCAATAAGCAATTCATGGTCTTTCACCTTTAAAATGACGCCTCTCAAATCAACCGGCAATTGCAGCAATTGCAGCACCTTAAAACTCGCGAACGCGCTGATATTCTTAAGCGGCATGGTGATCGTGTCAATAACCAACCCCGGAGGCGGGATCATGAAAAACAGATAGGCCAATGGAAAAATTATTCGTTTAAAGGATTCTTTGGTGAACCGCAGGCGAAAGATGGCCCACATCATGATGACGAAAGAAGCGGCTTCGAGGAACATGAATTCGTTTAAAGTTGAGAATAAAAAAATGAAAATGGCTAGAATAAACAGCGCTATCCCTGAGGCGTTAACCCCGTCGTACCGCTTCAATTGATCTCTTTTCAACCAGATGATAATAATAGAAATCGGAACGATGAAATAGGAATGGGTGTAGTCGGCTGTAGGCCATCCCAGAAAACTGAGACGGTAAAATGTTTTGGCGAACATCAATATCATTGAAGCACATATCAGCCAGTCGGATAACCGGAATGAAACAAAAGTATCCTTTATACCAACAAAAAATTTCTTATCTAACATTTCAAAATCACCATAAAATCTTTCTTATATTAATAAAAGTAATCCTTAAGATTATATGTATATCACATTTAACACTAAAATGCACAAAAAAAATTATCCCTGCTCTGATAAATATTTTAAGTCATCTTATGGTATAATGCCGTCATGAAAAAACAAAAACACCAACATATCCTATCCTGTTTCCTGGCTGTTTTCATGCTCCTTAGCATAATATCCAACCCCCGGTTATCGGCGGAAGACAACGCGGAGGAATGGTACCCCTTCTATTTCGAGAACGAACTCGATGAAAACTCTCCTTTAAATATCGGCAAGCTCGTGCTCGACGCCCCGGCCGGGAAACATGGTTTTGTTAAAGCCGTCGGCGACCATTTTGAATTTGAAGACGGCACTCCGGCCCGGTTCTGGGGGACGAATCTGTCTATGTCCGCCTGCTTCCCTTCCAAGAAAGACGCTGTCAGCATTGCCGATCGACTGGCCTTTTTTGGGTTCAACGCCGTGCGCCTGCACCACATGGATTTCGCTTTTGAACCGATCGGAATCTTCAAAGATACCAGCCCGGCGTACAAAAATAAACAACTTAAAGACACTCAAACACTCAGCGAAAAACAACTCGACCGGCTCGACTATCTGATATACCAATTAAAAAAAAGAGGTATCTATGTCAATATCAATCTTCTTGTTTCCCGTCATTTTACAGAGGCAGACGGAGTGCCCGATGCCAAAACTCTAGGACGCGGGGCTAAAGCCGTTTCTTTATTCGATCCCAAATTAATCGAGTTACAAAAAAAATACGCCCTGGACCTGTTAACACACTATAACCCCTACACAAAACTGAAATACAACAAAGATCCGGTGATCACTTTTGTTGAAATCACAAATGAAAACTCCCTGATGCATTACTGGATGCAAGACAGGTTAAATAGCGATACAGGCCCTTGGAAAAACAAGTTATCAGACTATTACCTGGAAGCACTCGACCAGCTTTGGAACAGTTGGTTAGAAAAAAAACACGGATCGGTCAGAAACATCAAAGCCGTCTGGGAAAATCCCGTCCTTCCAACGTCGCCCCCCTCTTCCACTGAAAACATCCTCCATTCCGACTGGATCGCTGAGAAACATCGTGGAGCAGAAGCTAAAATATCAAGTTCCGACAATACCTTCTTTATCAACAACATCAAAACGACAAAGACAACCTGGCATTTGCAATTTAAAAACACAAATTTTCCTCTCGTCAAAGACCAAATATACAAAATCTCTTTCTGGGCAAAATCTGAAAAAAACAGGCCCCTGACGCTGATCATCATGAAAAACGATGCGCCGTATGACAATTTAGGACTGACAAAAAAAATAACATTAGAACCGGACTGGAACGACTTCACTTTTTACTTCCGCGCGACCGAGACATACGCTAAGAGCAGAGCAACATTTATCCTAGATAACAACACAACGCCTCTTTTCATTAAAGATATCGTTCTTGCCCCAACCCAACCCCTCGGACTGCAACCAGAAGAACGGCAATCATCCCAGTTCACTTTTACCAGGCCAACATATTCAAATTTGCCGTTTTATACATCCCAAAGGGCAAAAGACATAAAAGAGTTTTATAAAGCAACACAAAAACAATGCTTAACAGATATGAGATCATTCTTAAAAAATCATTGTCGGATCAAAATACCCATAACTGGAATTGGAGGGATCAGGGCGAACGAAGATATAACAACACTAACTGAGACTGATTATATCGATATCCATGGCTACTGGGACCATCCTTCCTTCCCTAACAAAAAATGGGACATTCAAAATTTTCGTGTGCATAATAAATCCATCTCAACATCACCGAAACTAGGCCTTATCTCTGCATTCACCGAACACCAATCAGCCATTAAAAAATTACTGACCTCAAATGCCAAACCGATCACGATATCCGAATGGAACCACTGTTATCCCAATCAATACGCGTACGAAACCCCAGTCCTACTGGCCCACTTCGCCCGGAAAAATAATTGGGCCGCCCTTTTTCAATTTGATTTCACTCACCGAAAAAACTCCCGGCTGGATGAAAAAAAAATCAAGTCTTTCTTCGACATATACGCCAACACCCAGCAATTGATCCTCAATTCAGTCGCCAGCCTGATCTATCATAAACACAGCGAAACCGCCGAACTTGAAATCGACACGTCTTTCTATAATTATGTCCGTCCCGGCATGAGAATCCTGTGCGGAAATATGAACGGCAAAAAAATTCATTTTAAACATCTTGTTATTCAAACATCCGGTATAGGCATCCTGGGCGTCATTGATATCGATGAAAACAGAACGATCCTATTCGCTTTAAGTAAGATTAGAAACAAAGACAGTCGGTGGGTAGATAACTTATACTCCTGGGGAAATCCTCCGGCACAACTGGAAAAAATGTCAATCACAATTAAAGGGGAAACAGACGCCTTCTCTATTTATCCTATTGATCGAAAAGGGAAAAAAACCAAACCTGTCAGGCAATCGGGAACAATAACGATAGATACAAACGAGTATCAAACACCGGTTTATTTGCTTGAAAAATCAAAATAATCATGTTCTTATATCCCTACGAACCGGAAAATTCTTAATTCGAAAATTTTGTAACAGGAAATACCAAAGAAACAAAAGATTAAGAACCGTATAGCGATACCACAATCTTTTGAAATCCTTACTGAATAACCGGTAAAGCCATTCCAGACCCATTTTACTGATCCATTTCGGAGCCCGCTTGACACGACCGCCAAAAAAATCAAAAATAGCCCCCGAAGGAACAAAAACCGCGCCCCTGATCTTCTCTATATGCGCGTCAATCCAATAATCCTGTTTAGGGGTCCCCAGGCCAACACAGATAATATCAGGTTTTAAACGATTGATTTCTTCACAAATTCGCTGATCCTCATTTTCAGTTAAAGCCTTAAAAGGCGGGGACTTATGTCCCAATATTTTTATATACGGGTAATCACGCTCCAGGTTTTCTTTCATTCTTCTTACAACATCCGGATGTCCGCCGTATAAATAAAAAGTATAATTTTTCTCTTCAGCCTTCTCTGCCAATTTAATTAAGACACTTGACGCGTCAAACTGATCAACCTTCCGCCGCATAAACAGGCGCATCCAATAAACGAACGGCCTCCCATCCGGACTGATTAAATCGGCTTTACTATAAATTCCTTTTAACCGGTCATTTGTCAAGGCCGACATAATACAGTAAGTATTGATAACGGCTATATGGTGTGACCTGCGGGCCTTATCTTCAATCCACCCGTCTACCAGCGCGTAAAGGTCATCATATGTAACCGCTTCAATACCGATGCCGAGAAAATTGTGTTGTTCAAACCTTTCTCTATTCTTATTTTTTATTAACTTCAATTCTTTTATTTATCCAATCGTATAATTTTTTAATACCATCTTCCAGCTTAACCCGCGGTTCCCACCCTAAAACCCGCTTTGCTTTTGAAAAATCCGCGCGGCGCCCTTTATCTCCTTCCGGTTTGGTTGTATCAAATTGAATAGGGATATCCTTACCGGATAACCGGACGATTGTTTCAGCCAATTGCTTGATCGAAACACAAACCCCGGGGCCGATCTGAATAATACCCTGCCCATACCCTTTTTCAAATGCCAGGAATAACGCGTTAACAATATCATCAACATGGACAAAAGCTCTTCCCTGACTGCCTGTACCCCAGACGATAAGCGGTTCTCCTGATGAGGTGATAACCTTACGGATTAAAGACGGGATGACCTGGCTCCGCGCTTCATCATAATCACACGGAGAACCGTAAACATTATGGAAAACCAAAACTGAAACCGGTATGCCTCGTTCTTTTTCCATCAACAAAGATTCATATTCCCCCATCAACTTACTCCAGCCATAACCTGATTCGGGGTTGGCAGGGTATTGATCTTCTTCTTTTAACGGCCGGGCATCAACACCTGTCTGGAGTTGATACGGAAAACTGCATGCCGTACCGACATATAAAAAACCTTTAACAGGATGTTTTCTGACTGAGGAAATAATATTTGAATTAATCAGCATATTTTGACGGAATATACTGCCCTGGTTATTAAAAACATACCCTATCCCCGCGACAATATCAGCTAAATGCACGATATAATCGACTTCCTGAACAATACCGTCACAAGAGTCTATGACAGACATATCGATTTCATGAAAGTCTTTCTCCATATCAATAACAGGGGCGCCGGAATCGTCTAACAGATATTCTTTCTTACCCCGCCATAAATTATCAACAACCTTGACATGATGCCCTGTTTTAACCAAACGCTTAACAAAATTTGAGCCGATCATTCCCGCGCCACCGGTAACTAATACTTTTTTCATTACTTCTATTCCTCCTGACTGATACTTTGATATATTCCAACTAATTTACTGACGATCAGATCACTGTCAAACTTATCAGCGACTATTTGCAAACTTTTTGCGCCCATACGTTCTCTTAAAGCGCGATCTTCACATAACTGCTTTAAAGCCTGATACATACCATCAATGTCACCGGGTTTAAATAAAAAACCGTTTTCGCCATGCATCACCATTTCAGGGATGCCGGCAACATCGGTCGATATGATCGGATATCCATGCGCCATGGCTTCCAAAATCGACATAGGCATTTGTTCGTTATAGGACGGTAAAATCAAAATATTTGATTTTATTAATAATTCTTCCTTCTGCTCTTTTGCACACCAACCGGTAATCGTAACAAGTTCGTCTAAACCTTCCTCTGCTACGAATTTCTTAAAAATATCTACATCACCGTCACCAGCTAAAATAAAATAAATATTCTTCTCAAGAAAAAATTCTTTATGAACTTTTATGCACTCGAACAAATCATATGTGCCTTTACGTTTTCCTAACCTGCCAAGAAATAAAACATGAATGGGATAATGATTTCGTATATTTTTTTCACAGGCCTTAATGGGATTATACAGAGTTATCACATTTTCACATTGGGCAAAAGACTTAATAATATGTTTCCATCGATCCGACAGAACTAGTATTATGTCCGCCCGGAGGAACATGAACTTCGTTAGAGCTTGATGAACCTTTGTTTTATGCATAAACTCTTCGAAATCTGACCCATGCAAATGAACAATTGTTTTTCGCCTGAACAGTTTAGAAATGATGAACAAAATAAATTTTCGGACAAAACTTCCATCCTGCGAGACATGCAGATGAATAATCGGTGATTCTATTTTTAACAAAACGAATAAAAAACAAAAAAACGTTCTTACGAAAACACCGGCCTTCAAAAGCTTCGTTCCATCCCGATGACTGGGGATAAAAGTCAAGGACACTTTCCGGTCCAGGTCGGACCTTAAATACTCATTAACAACAGATGAAATCCCGCCCTGAACATCCAGATCAGGGCTGATCATGATAATTTTTGGAGTGTTTATTGTCATGCATTAAAAAATTATTTACTTATCAGGCTTTTGATAAACTAATGTTAATATCGTGCACGCTAAGTCTTCTTTAGAGTATCTTGCGTACTGCTCGTCAATATCTAAATTATCAATTGTGCATGTTTCTGTTATCTTTTCCTTTAAAATAAAGCCTTGCTGGTTAAAAATACTTAGCCAATCAGATACTTGCAGTCGATTAAAATACTGAACTACATTCTCATACTTCTTAAGCCATGTTTCATCAGAATATCTTATATAATTCTTGGGTGAAACTCGTGTATCATAATGCGCCAAGTGATCATCTATTCCAATTTGATGTATAAGAAAACCTCCCGGCTTTAAAAGCCGATACATATTGCTTACTAAATGCTCCACGTTTTCCGAGGATACGTGCTCAAGCACATGAAAACTAAAGATACATTTAAGTGATTCATCATCAAAGGCACCTAAATTCCCACTTGTATCAATAACATATTCCAAATTTAACTTCACATATAATTCTTCGAAATTCTCACATAAGGAAATTTGATGAAAAATTTCGTTTGATGCAGGGTAAGACTTTTTTTGTCCAGTCAACGCTTTCTCAAGCCTTTTAAAATTAACCTGTAGCGCTTTAAATTGACGGTTATCCCAAACATCCATCATAGAAATTCTCATAGAAGCGTCATAATATATACGTAAAAAAATTGAAAACCAGTGCATCCATCCCGTGCCTAACTCTAAAACCTTATCGTCTGGAAGGATGACATCATACTTTTGGCACAAGTTTAAAAGCAAGAACCCTCTTTCCCGATAAATTTCAATATCTGTTTTCTTTCTCTTTTCCTGGCCAAACAGATTACCTATTTGTCGATAAAACATCCTTGTCGTAGAATTCAATGAAAAAAACTTCAAAACTTTAGCTACAAAATAATACTTCAGCATTAACCTTTTCCTTTTTGAAAATTCCTTAAAATTTACTTTTCACCAGCATTAAAATTCAACTAAAAGGGTTTATCACCATAACAATGATCAAGAACATTATAAGTTTCATCTTTGAATTATCCTCGCGGGAACTCCAACAGCAGTTGAGTTGATCGGTACATCTGTAATAACAACGGCATTAGCGCCAATATTGACATTATCACCAAGCGTGATATTTCCTAAAACTTTTGCACCTGCACCTATAATCACATTATTGCCAATTATAGGCGCCCCTGGGCCAACCCTACCACCGATTGTCACATGTTGATTTATTTGAACGTTATTCCCAATAACACTCTCTTTATGGATGACGATGCCCATACCCATATGAGCAAGATGAACATTCTGCCCAATTTTTGTCTCATAAGGGATAAAACAACAAAATGCGAAGCGTAATAATTGTTGAATGATAAAAGGAATCAAAGGAATGTGCCAACTATAAAATTTATTCGATAAACGCCAAATATAATATGGCAAATTTGCAGTCATATAAAAATCCTTTCTTACCTTAGCCCTTTATAAACTTTAATTGTTGAATCTGCTATCTTGTTCCAATCCAACTTAGTCTGAGCAACACAATACGCATTGTCTCCATATTTTTTACAGGTTTCTTCGTTTAATAGTAATTTAGAAATCGCTTCAGCTAATAATTTCTCATCCTTCACAGGGACGATGTATCCTGTTTTCCCGTCTTCCAAAATTTCACTTATACTTCCGGCATCTGTTGCGACCACTGGTTTGCCAAAACCAAAGGCAAGGGGCAAAATCCCACTCTGAGTAGCACTAACATATGGCAGGACAACAATATCAGAATTCTCGAACAAAGTGGCGACCTGAGAACTTAAAATATAATCATCTATTATCTCGAATTTATTTTTATCCTTTATCAAATTCATATAATAATCTAAAGTCCCAGAAAAATTACCTGCGATACAAATTTTATATCTAGAAAACTTTTTAGAGATATAGGGTTCGGCCTTTATCAAATACTCCAATCCCTTATTTGGTCTAATACTCCCAAAGAATAAAATTCGCTTATAATTCACAGTCCCAATCAGTTCTTGCCCGTCTGGGCGAATCATCCTTTTATAAAAAGAAAATTCTCCGTGCGGAATGACATGTACATCCTTTTCATTTAAAGAATAGCGTGAAACTAAGTCTGTTTTCATCTTTTCACCATGTACAATAAAACTTGAAGAATGTTTAATATTCCATTTCTGACTTAAATCCCTATATGTTCTATTACTTATCCCGTAATGCTGATATGGATCATGCACAGTGAAGACCAACGGAATATCTCGAAATAACCAACGGTACATTGCGAACCAAATATTTCCAATCTGTATATGAATGACATCATAAGAACTAAATTCTCGCATTATAGCGTAATAGCTCCAAATATTACGAACATCCCTAATCCGATAATGAGTTATTGCTCGCTTCTCAATAGAGGGATTCAACACTTTTAAAATAGTTGGATCGCCTCTTTCTACAAATATACCGTCATAAAAAAAAGATACCTGACACTTCCTAGAAAGCGCATTAGCTAAACATAGAGAATATTCAATTGGACCTGAAAATAGTGCGACTTTTATCATGATAAAAAAGGAAAATGTTTAATTATGTATGTTAGCTTTGATTTTCTTTCCCCAATTTTTTTAGCAGGAATTCCACCTACTATTGTCATTGGAGCAACATTTCGCGTTACAACAGCATTTGAGGCTACAACAGCCCCTTTCCCAATTTTTACTCCAGGCAAAATAGTAACTCTTGAACTTATCCAAACATAATCTTCGATGATGACATCTCCACTTTTTGTATCATGAAAATCTGAATTAAGGTCGTGCTCTAAAGTAAAAATATTAGTTTCTCTCGCGATATCAACATTATCACCAATACAAATGCGTCCTATTCTACCATCTAATAAACAATAGGAATTTATTACCGAGTTGTTTCCAATAACAATTTGATTCTTTTTTAAGGATCGATTCAATATTTCAACATTTGTCAATATGTTAGAGTCGTTTCCTATATTTACATATAATCGTATCAATGGCATTCTAATACAAGCAAAAGGGATACGATTAATCAGTTTATTAAATATATACATGCGTAATGCTTGAATGAACATATATAGTTGTTTTAATATATAAATTTTTTTTAATTCCATGATAAGCTTTAAATTACTGTTTTATGATTTTATGTTTGAAATATCCGCCTACGTAGTAAAACATTCTTTTCATAATATTCATATAAGCCCACAATGAATTGCAGTGACGTTTATAAAACTTAAATTCGATTATTACATTCTGGGGAGATTTTATGTCAAAAAGAGTTTTTATTAACTGGACAAAACTCCCGTTATGCAATTTTCCCGTATTTGATTCATCATTCCATATTTTTAACATTGGAAAAGCTAACAATTTAAATCCACTCTCTCCTGCCCGTAAGGTGAAATCACTATCTCCATGATATTGAGGAAAGTTTTTATTATCAAAAAAACCAATTTTCCTAAAGACAGAACTAGGAATTAATGTCCCCATTCCACCAGACCAATCTGCATCCACAATATTATGATATTTCTCTGAATCTACCTGATTAAATCCTGTTAATTTCTTCATTCCTTTTCTTTTGTCAAACAAACAGCCCATATTGAAGATTACATTAGGTCGATCTAAATAATAAATTTTTGATAATACAATAATATTATTTTTTAAAGATTTTATTATTATATACAATTCCTTAAAATAATTAACTGCTGGTTTAGTGTCATGATTCCATAGCAAAATATAATCACAAGAATAATTATTCAGTGCATATTTGACACCTACATTTACTGCTCCCGACCACCAAAGATTCCCATCCCCTTTTAAAACAACTATATTCGGATAATTATCTTTGAACCAGTCAGCAGTTCCATCAGTCGAGCCATCATCAACAAAAATAATCTTAATATCATCTTTGTGCCCAGAAAAATTAATGGATGCGATAAGATATTTCATATATTTCTTAATACAACTTAAACCATTATGCACAGGGCAAATTATTGATATCACGATGACCTCATAGTTGATTCTTAGCATTGTCCATAATAAACAAGGCCGTTTTATAAACTTTAATTATTTAGGAATATATGTTTTTCTTGATTATAAAAAAGCGAACTGCTGATATCTTTTTTGTTCATTATCTTTCTTTATTTTGTTATTTCATAGTTTCCTGGATGCAAAAGAAAACCAATAATTGATATTGGAAATACTATTTGAATAATGCCACCACTAAAATTATATGAATGTCCCCAAAATGCAGGAACAACACACCAAAATATTGCAATGTTGATAATTAATCTTGGCCTAGCGCAAGAATATTTCCAATAATTACGTATTATTACTGCATAAAATATTATAAATAGAATCAAACTTACTATCCCCGAATGAAGAGCCAATGATAAAAATGCAGAGTGTGGATCTTGTATTGTGCGTTCAAAAAGACCTGTTGAGATGTCTGATTTTAAAAAGTTTTCATTGCCATAACCAATCCAAGGTTTTTTTAGTATTCCCGTTATTGCTAATTTCCAAATTTCTAATCTATATAAGAAATCATTCATGAGTTTTTCTGTTAAGTCATTATTAAATTTGTAATTAATAAAATAAAATAATACTAATGAATTAATCAATAGGAAAAGGTGTATCAGAATATTTTTAATATGCCAATTTATATTTTTGTAGCTTGGAAATATTATCAAAAACGCACATAGAATTGTTGGAATTAAGACACTTCTACAATCAGTAAAAATTACAAATAACAACATTAATGCGGATAACAAGAAATACGTATATTTTTCTTTTTTTGTCCTGCTTATAGTTGCTCCAATTAAAGATAAAAGCATATTCATGCCACAAAGCATTGCAGTGTTTGCTGCTGGAAAAGCGCCACCTAAGCGCGATGAAAAATCATTATGATTGAGATGTATTAAAGGCGTACTCCCTCCTCTATATAAATGTAATAGTACGCATGCAAATGTTATAGTAGTGATTGTCATAGTAAATATCGAAAAGGCTTTTTTTAATTCTAAACTATGCAACA
Source organism: Candidatus Omnitrophota bacterium (assembly GCA_021108075.1). GTDB lineage: Bacteria > Omnitrophota > Gorgyraeia > Zapsychrales > Zapsychraceae > JAIORP01. The sequence goes on from JAIORP010000150.1 coordinate 23,041, forward strand.
GCGATACTGAAAACAAAACTATTCCAAAACTAAAAAATATTGCAATAAAATTTTTCAAAGATAAAAAAATATTAGGTCGTAAAAAAGAGATTATAAACAAATTAAATAGAATTAAAAAAATGATTAATTTATTTGGCATGTTAATTTTTAAATGCTTTAACAAAATTAAAAAAACAATTAATTCTAAAGCTGTTATGCCCAAATAAAAAATTCCATTACTTCCAGGATATGCAACAATAACCATTCCTTTACCCCAATTCCCAAAATTAAAAGCAATAAGCCATATAGTAACAAAGAATATAATTGATATTTTTTTTTGCATTTATTAAAGTCTTTTTAAAATAATTTAAATTTTATAAAACATTTTCCTCGCATACCACTTTGTTTCATACAAAGCCTTATTTATTTAAATTAAAATCATAAATAAATCAATAATCTGAATTAATTACATAATTTTTTCCTGTCATATTATTTCTAGTAAATTTATACATATAAAATAATATTTTTAACCAAATTGCACTGATTATCAAACCTATACAGTTAATTAGTGTCACTCTAGTCAAAGTTAAGGGAAAATTTGATAATATAAAAAACAAAATTATTCCAAAATTAAGAACTAATCTAACCCATTTTTCACTCGCACTATAGAGCACTTTTCCAATTCCTATAAACATATAGTGATCTGGGACAGCTAATGCATTAAAAAACCATCCTATTGCTAATATTTTTAAAATTATAGATATTTGAATATTAAATTCTTCACCAAGCCATATACTTAAAATTTGGTTAGAAAATACAAAAAGAAATAAAAATATAGGTATTGCACAAAAAAATATAAGTTTCATACATTTTGCATGTACCTGTAAAACAGATTGCTTTGAACCAACATTGGTCTTATTGACATTACTAATTTTTGGTATAATAGATTCTAATCCTTTAACAAATAAACCTCTTACAGCAAATATAACTTGAGTAGCAATTTGATAATATGCAACTTCTGAAAGACCAACATATCTTGCAATTATAATTTTGTTAAACGGAATTACCAGCATATTGGCAATGCTACCCGTCATAAATACACCGCCAAATTTTATTAACTCTTTACATTTAGCAATATTAAACAAAAAAGGATAAAAAATTATAATTGAGAAGTGTTTAAATAGGATGTAAACACTTACACTAAAAGCAAAAATATAAAACATAATATGAGACAAATATAATCCCCATACGCCGTATCCAGAAACCAACAATATCACAGCAATCATAATTTGAAGAATTCTGCAAATTAAATAGATATAGTTCGCTATATCCATCCTTCCAACACCTGCTAGTACACCTTTAATAAGATTCAGGTAAAAACAAAAAATTGACAAAACACCAACACCTAAAATTAAGGATGAACTACTGTCTAAAAGAACTGATTGAATTTTTAAAAAAGCAGCAATATTTTTATTAAACACCATTAACAATCCTAAAATAAGTATGGTAGGAATTAATAATAAATATATCGCAGTTGTAATATATTTAGATATATTCAAAATATCTTTCTTAGCATATTCACCTGCAACACTTCTCATAATAGCAGTACCCATTCCCATTTCACCTAATAAACCATATGTCAATATCACAGATAATGTTACCCATACACCATATAATTCAACACCCAAATATTTTAAATATATTGGATAAGATATTAATGTTACTAAAATATTTAATCCAGAAAAAATAGCTCCTGATAATACATTTTTCTTTAATTGCGATAAATCATTATATTTATTTGTTAATTTCGATAACAATTTCACAAAAGAATCTAACCTATACATTTGTTAACTTCCGTTATAAATATTCACCATATACCACTTATTTTGCTATTTATATCCAAATCTTTCATTCAACTGACCTGCACTCTTGTTAAATAACAATAAATCGTGGTCACTGAAACTTGTGGTCCATATCTCTTCAGAAGGTTGAATTGATTTAGCATTTATTCTGGATGCATTACCACCAACCATATGATGAGTTTTTTTAGTTAAATCAAGCATACTGTCTTCCCATTCCACCCCTAAATAATTACTTATATTATTAAATGTACTTTTGGGGTCTTTGCAAAAGTCTTCATGTTTAATTAGACAATAATTATCTCTTTTAAAAACATCTAACAATAATTTTATTTTCTTGTTTACTTTCTTCCATTGAAAAACAGCGCTTTTAAAGTCAATTTTTACCTGACTCTTAAAGGTAGCGCACTTTTCTTTTTTTGAATCATTTTCTTTTTTTAAAAGCCGATATTCTCTTTTTAATATAGAATTCACCGTGGCTCGACCATCTCTTACCAAAAAAATATGCTTACATTCAATTTCAGCTTTTAACAGTTTCTCCAGAAACAACGCCCTAATTACATCCTTTGAAGAATCGATAAGAATATTTTCTTGGACTTTATCAAATACTTTTCTGTACAAAAATATATTATTCTGCATAGCTTCTTTTATTCTTCTGAATACAAACGGAAAATTTCCTGAATAATATAATAAAAAATCTATAAGCTTTAACCATCGAATAAAAGCCGATCCTTTTCCAATTTTGCAGTTTGTCGAAAAAGCATCCGGATTTCTTAGTAAATCAGTTTGAAACTCTTGATTAATGTGTCGCATCATCTTTGACCAAAATGGACATTCTTGTTGTCCTACACCACAACTACAGATAGAATTTTTTATAAACTCCTCAGTAAAATGATTAATTTCACCTAAAGAAAAACAATCTGAATGTGAGCCTAAAAATTTATCCAAGACAGTCGATCCACTACGCCCAACACTTAGAATAAATATAATTTTCTTTTTCATTTTTTCATCCTTTTGAGCAACATGACAACCTATAACTACCAATCCATGTCGTTATAAAATTTACATGCTAACGGTTCTGTTAGCATTCTAATTTGTTTAATTTCATTCAAATTAAGTAATTTTTTCCATCTTTTTATGTTTTCTTGACTATTTCTTTTTAAAACATGAGGACGATTATTTACTGGATCAGACGGATTGTCAATATTTGTAAATCTTTTTATAATTATCTCGATTTTTTTTGTAAAAACTAAATTCAATTTATCATAAAGATACTGAAATTTTTCTACTGGAAAATTAGAAATATCTTCATGACGAATACCAATCATATTTGGATTCCGGTCTAAATACGCAAATAAAACTGAGTAAATACAATTCCATAACAAAGCGCCTTCTTCAATAATTGATAATTTATTAAAATCAATATTTAAATCAATACGCTCGCCTAAAAAATCGTCCATCAACTCTTTTTGTTTAATAAATTCTTGAAAATCAAATTTATAATTTAATCTCTTTATGCTTCCGATAAAAGCTACAGGATGACGAATTATAATAACCGTGTCCATATTTAATTTTTTGTGCATCCATTCAGCAGAAAAACAAGCTATGGGATCTTTTATCAATAATCTTGTAACCCAAGGTTTATATTTCAAAAGCCTGTATTTTCTTATTTTTTTGTCACCAAATATATTCCTTGCTATTGTTTTCAACATAAGCTCTTGTTTGTTTTTAGAGCTTAACTTCCATGGTTCTTTATATTTTGCCTTACCATTCAAAACATTTTTTAAAATATAATGGTATTTTTTTTCAAGCAATCCACCATTTTTGATATAAGGATTCCATACATCCACACCCTCAACCCCCAAAACTTTATTGAAAGGTTCGAAAATATAACCAACATTAGGCGATAATGCTAACATTTTTCCAACAAAAGTAGTTCCACTTCTATGAGAACCTGTTACTAAAATCGTATTTTTCTTTTTATTTTGCATATCCTGTCACAATTTATAAAAAAATAAAAATAATAGCACTCTTTTACCTTGCTAAAAACCATTCGTTCACTAAAACATCTTTATTATAATCAAGTTGATTATTAGTCTTCGTATTCACAACTCTCGCCCCTACCTCCTCTACGATCGCGTGCCCAGCAGCAGTGTCCCACTCCATCGTAGGAGCAAATCTTGGAGAAGCATCAGCTTTGCCTTCGGCTACAAGGCATAATTTTAGCGAACTTCCGGCTGATAGCACTTCTACTTTGCCGTGGATTTTCTTTTGCTCTTCAATATATTCTTCTGTTTCTTTTGACATATGTGAACGACTGCCTATGATTGTAAATGATTCTCTTTTAATATCTAATGGCAATCTTGAAGCTTTTTTGAGTAGATACCCACGGGCGTGCCCGTGGCACTTAATTAATTTTTGTGCGAGCTTACGCTCGTCGCCCTCTGGGCGAAGGTTGCATTCACCCACGGGCATGCCCGTGGATCTCTGCTAGCTTTTAGATTGCATTGAATTTATTAGTAATAAATGCGAATATATTGCTATTGATGAATGAGAAGCTAAAAGACTCAATCAATATGCCCCATCACCACACACATCCCCCACGCCAACCCGAAGGATATCATCGGCGCGATGATCCATACGGTAAAGATCTTCAGGACCGCGGATTTTTGCATGATTTCGTTAAATCCGTATTTATACACGCCCAGTCCCAGTATCGCGCCCACGTTCAATTGCGCCAGGGCGGTCGGGATGCCTTTATAAAGCGACGCCAGTATTAATAAACTCCCGGTCACGCTCGAGATGGCCAGCGCGCCGATCGGGCCGAACTCGACGATCTGTTTGCCGGTCGTCTCCAGCACCCTTGCCCCGAAGATCGAACTGCCTAAAGCGAAACACGGGGCGATGATAAACGTGGCCAGTATCATACAAATAACATACAAATGTGAACTTTCAGTGACGCTGAATTGATTAACCAGCAAACCATGCACAGGGCCGGCCGCGTTGGCCACATTGTTGGCGCCGATCGCGAAGGCCACGAAACAGGACGAGGCGATCACGCTGAAGCGCAGCACCGGATGCAAAGCCAATTCCTTAAAATTAACCAGATTCCTGGCCTTCAGCGGCTTATAAATAAACTTTCCCAGCAGAAGCGTCAGGCAAAACGAAATCACCGGCAGAATAAACCAGCTGGGGATGATCAAAAAAACCAGTTTTTCCATTTGAATGCTGCCGTGAAAAGCGGCGACCGCTACCAGGGCGAACACGGTCGACTGGCTGGTCGACTGCGGCACTTTTAACAGATTGGCAAAAAGAATGGACAAAGAGATCGAGAACAGAATGATCGTGGTGATCTTTAAGGTCATATAGCTTTCCGGCAGGACGCCTTTGCCGATGGTCGCGGTCACATCCTTGCCGGCCATGATCGCACCCAATAAGACAAAAAACCCGAACAGACCCGGGATCAAATCCTTGCGGATGATATTGGCCCCGTAGGACGATGAGAACGCGGCTGACGTCCCGCTCCCGCCCATATTGATGGCCAGAAACATCGCCGCCAGCAGTGGTAATAGGATGATGGAAAACATAGTTTAAGTTATAAAAAAGTTAAAAGTAAAAAGAATTAAAATTCGGTTAAACACACTGAATTCCTGTCATACCCATTCGATCAAATAATGACCGGACGGGTACACAAAGTCAAACCTCAAAAAGCAAAGCGTGACTGACAGATGAATGATCTCTCCAACGCGCGCTTTAAACGACGGACCTGACATGCTCCCGCGACACAACCGGAATGATCACCTCCGACCCGCTCCCCAACGTTACCAAGCATAAAGCCTTTATTCCCATACACTAAGAACTCAGAGCATAAAATATATTTATATAGTAATATTATAGATATATATTAATAAATAATAGGTATTATAATAATAACAACAAATGTATCATACCTGATTGATTTGTCAAGGATTAATGCGGGGAAAGCAGGGCTGAAAAGTAGGGACGGATGGTACTTTTTTAAAAAAAGTACCATCCGTCCCTACTTTTACTTGTAAACTTTCTGAACCTTACCGTCCCGCCAGACGTAAAGCGGGCGACCGGCTTTTTGATGTTCCGCGACAACGCGTTTAACCGCCTCCTTCATGGCTGCTTCGGCTTTATCTAAAATCGTCATTCGTTTGCGCATAAGTTAATCCCCACGTTTTTTGTGATCGCCACAAATAATGGCTGATTCAATATTTCCATATGTGCGTTTTGTTGCCTGGCAATGATTCGGGGCGTTGTTTCAGCATTATCAAATAAAATCCATCTATCGGCCAATAAACGATATTCTTTGAAGAAATTCGCTATACTTCGCCTGTAACGCCGCTTCACATCGTTTACCGGCACATGATGTCCGCCCTGCGCCACACGGTCCTTAACCCGCGAAATAGCAAGTGCGGAACCCGGTATCCATAAAAAAAACATGTTTAACCGGTAATCTTTTTCTTTTAACATCTTGAAATATTTCAGATACGTTACTCCTGACATCGTTGTTTCAAAACCAAAATCAATACCTTCATTTGAATATTCTTTAATCTGCTCTAAAACAAGTTTCCCGGATTTAATCGCGACTTGCCCGGGAGAGAAGGGGGATAAACCCGCGGCTATGAGATCAGCATTTATAAATCTAACGCATTTAGCGTATTCAGGTAAAAACGTTTTCGCGAAAGTGGTCTTACCCGATCCATTGGGCCCGGCGATGATATAGACATTTTTCTTCTTCATTGTCATTGATTATATCATTTGTTCCGGATAAAACAAGACAGGACGACAAAAAAGGGATAAAAAAGTGAGGACGGTTGGTACTTTTTAAAAAAGTACCAACCGTCCCTACTTTTTCCTCTCCTAATTTTAATGCCCTTTGTTTATCAAACCTTCCTTAAATAATTTCAAATAAAACAAAATTTCATCCTTCATCTTTTCCCTCATCGAATCCTTGGAAGGTTCCGTTAAAAGCTCCCCTAACCCTTGCAAAATGTAAGTATTATTAACCTGATTGACTCTGTGAACGCATCGATCAATATAATCTTTTGTTGCCATCCCTGTTCTCTTTTCTAACAAATTCAGATTGCAATCCCATCTGTTCTTAATAAAAAAAATAATATCGTATAAATCTCTATTTGCCAGTGATTTCCGGTCTAACAGGGCGGCCATTTTATGCGCGAACATATCTTCTTGTTTCATGACCAAAACGGGGATGCCGAGATAGTCTTTGACTTCGTAGCTGTCTTCGAACATTCTGGTAGAAATCTCAATTTTTAGATTCCGGGTTTCACGCTCATACGACAAAAGAAAAAAGAGTGTGTTTTGTTTCTGACTGGCTTCCTTCAACTCCCCATGGGCTGAAACGATGTTCTTGATCTTTTCAAAAACAAAAGTCTTCTTATTTGAATCAAGCAAATTGAAATCCAAATCGACGGAAAACCGGGTTAGTTGATAAAAAAAATAAACGGCTGTCCCACCCTTGAATCCCAAAAGTGAGGATATTTCTATATCCGAATAGATATCTTTCAAAATTTGAATTAAAATAACTCTATGTTTATTAATATTTAACATAAATTCAAAAGCGCGCTCACTTTCTTATTTAACGTATGGCTCTGATAAACGGGTAATAACATTTTAACGTCTTGAATCTTTAATGACCCCGGGTTATCAAAATGATAATTCTTATAAAGATACAAAGTATCTAAGAACGCTCTTTCCTTTGTTGCCATGGGGACATGATCAGAAATGATGATCCCCCTATTGTTGTAAAGCGCTTCATTCTTAATTTTCCGCATAACGATACAGTGACGGCAAATTTCTATCGTTCTACTGATATAGCTAACCGCGTATATACACGTGTCATGTTGAAAAATAATCCCTTCCCGTTGTAGCACCGTTTCCAGACTGATATAGGCAGGCGAATAAATTTTCGCGGCTAATTCAAGCGCGTTATAATCTGGTTTCGCGTAAACACCCTTACGCAAAGCCCGCAGTTTCCCGGTTTTGACATAATAATGAATTTTTGATTTTAAGGCATCGGCATTGGTTTCATTCATTATTAACGCGATATCCTTAAAAGAAAATACAGTTTTTGAATTTTTATAAATCTCGAAAATAAAATCTTTTTTCATTATATGATCCACAGGTAATAATTATTCTTACCTATAGATTACCATATTTATTAAAAGTGTCAAATAAAAAAGTACCAACCGTCCCTACTTTTCCCTACTTTTCTGTTGGCCACGATTGAAAATATGTCACAACCAACTGTTTGATCGCTAATTGTTCGAAAACATTGAGTTCATGCTTGTCCTCAATAAACCGTTCAACATCCTTTCTCACAAAATCAAAATCTTGCCGCGCCACAACGTCCAACAGATGGTCTTTGAAGTTCTGCCGGTCAATCGGTAAAGACGTCCCTTGAGTTTGAACAATGGCATTATTAAGCAATTCAAAATTGGGCTTAATTTTTTTGGTTAAATACCAGACAAAATCATACCAGTCCCGCCCTTTGGTATATGTTCTAAAAAAACAAGCATGCAACTTCCCCGCGAAAAGCGAAGGCAAATCATAGTGAACAACATTAAACATGAACTGTTTGTTTAAAATTGTTGTTAACGTTTCCCAACCTTGTGGAGGATTTGTGTCCGCCTCCCATTTAATGGAAATATTTTGAGAAACCAACGGAGACAGACCCAACTCCTTAAGCAAACCCGGAAATTTCAACATCATCGAATCCACATTATTCGTTGATTTCAACTTTGTTTGACACTCCAGTCCATTCAATCTGAATTCTTTGACAATTTGCTCAGAGATGTCTTCAAAGGCATATCCACCCTGACCGGTCAATGAAAAATCAAGGTCCTCTGAAAACCGCCTCAAATTATACAGCAGCCGCAAAGCTGTTCCGCCCAGGAACGCGACTTGATGAAACATTTTCTTTTGACTCATAATTCGTAAACAAAGCATCTGCAAAAACTCTCTGGTCACATTCATTTTATCGCTGCTAGACATACGTTCGGTGAATTGCTGTTTGATCACATCAATCATGATTCCCCCTCATTGATCATTAAGCAAACGTTATGAACCACTTTCATCAGTTTCTTACTATGAAAAATTCTCCCGAACATCATCATTTTTTCTTTGCTTAACTCATCCAGGTTTTGCAAACGATAAGAACGTTCCAGCTGAGGGCGCGCGTCTTTTTGAATCTCGCCTGAACGCAAATATAAAAAATCAACAAGCGCTTTTTCAGGTTCCGCCATCAAAAAACCCGCTTCAAAAGGCCCCATTTTTATAAATCCTCGAAAGGCCTCAGGCTTGATACGCTGATAAACAAATGTTCCAAGATCATTTTGAATTTTCATTGTTTTCCGGGTCGTAATTGACGTGATGTCTTTCGTTTCTTCCGGAATCAATCCATAAAAACTTAAAGCGTATTCCAGACTAACATATGAAGGTTCAAACAAATAATTAGCGATATAAGCAACATCAGGAGACACCTTTCTATCCCGCTCATTTAAAAGATAGACCCCTCTTTTCAAACGAATGATTAAATCGTCCTTTACCCACCGGTTAAGTTGATTGCGGTTGTTCTGGAGTTCATTCTTCCCAGAGTCAATATACTTGCTAAAAATAAGCGGATATTTCTGATAGTTTCTCTTAAAATCACTAAATTTCATCCCGGCGTTCTCCGTTTCTTTAAATAATCATATTTGATTACTTACGGAAACAGTATAACATTATTATAAAAATTAATCAATATCAAGAAAATTCGTCCCGCATCAATTTTTGTTAGCGGAACTCATGACTTTTTATTCCCACATCCGTAGGATTATTTGTTATAATTATCTCTGTTATGAATAGAGACCTGACTTTTGAATCTATCCTTAAACGTGATAATAACTGGACACTCTTTAAAGAGCTTTACAAAAATCGACTTTCTAAAAATGTCATCCACGAAGTTGAGAAAATGCTTAATTGCTGTAGCAAAGACTGCGGCTTCGCCACTTTCATTTGCCCCCATTGCGGCCAAACTAAAACCTTTCCTTTCAGCTGTAAAAGCAAGCTCTGTTCTCGTTGCGGAAAAAAACATACCGACATTTGGGCACATACACTCTCTGAGAAACTACTCAACTGTGATCACCGACACATCATCCTGACTATCTCTGATAAACTCTGGAATTTCTTCATTAATCGTCCCGATAGACAGAAACTCCTTTTGGACTCTGCCGCTAAAATCATTAATGAAATCTTCTCACTCAAACAAAAACTAACCCTCGGCATAATTCTTGTTCTCCACCCTTTTGGCGATGATCTAAAATCTAACTTTCATGTCCATGCCTTAGTCTCCTGCGGTGGTCTTAACGCTAAACGTAGCCAATTCATTGATGTTAATTTTATCCCTTACGATAAACTCAGGAATAAGTGGCAATATCTTATCCTGACCGCCCTTCGTGATCTCTACGCACATGACGAACATTCTCTCAACCCTACCATCAATTGGTGTTTCAAATATCTCAAAAATGGCTTCTGCGTCTTTGCTGACTCCATCGTCAAAGGCTCAAAAAAACATGTCCTTCGTTACATCGCTCGATATACTCGGCATCCTCCTATCTCTACTCGGCGCATCACCAATTACGACGGCTCCTATGTCACCCAACGGAAAATCTTCAGTCCTGCATCATTGCAAAACTTCCTTATGCCGCCTTTTACCGGCCTGATACATTGAATAAATTCTTAATCCTTTAAACCCCCGAGCCACGACCTACAATTACCGATTTTCCATCGCTTTTTTATCAATCTCGCTTTTAAACATGTTGTAATGGCGCTTGATACGTTCAACATAATCCCGATCTTTAATCAAAACATCTTTTACAAGCTCAAGAATTTCCGGCGCATGATGGGACTGCGGACTGCCAAGATTAAGGGAAGGCCCTTTAATCTCGGCAACCATATGAGGGTCATCATCTTTATACCACTTTCGATAAAAATCTGTCGACTCCCATCCATAACACACGACCGCCTCTACATTGTGTCGCGGCGCAGATGTCACATAGAAAAATACCCGCCTGCAATCACAATTGCGTTCACGGCAATACATTTCGTGAAAAACATATATTCCCTCTGGCAAACTAGAATGTTCGCCATCCATGATTGTGATATTGCGGGTTTCTTTCTCGGCAATTTCAGGAAAACGGGCACCGAACAATTCATAACCCCAGTCGTCACCTGTCGAATATTCATCCGCCCCGGCATTACTCGATCTCCGCCCTTCTTCAGGCAAACAACATTTCTTGTACTTCTTCCCGCTGCCACAATGGCAGGGATCATTTCTGCCAATATTTCCCATCCTCATCCTCCGAAAATTCCGCGAATCAATTATTGTTGTCTTAATTTACTGTTCCAGTATTCATTGTAGGCTTCATAACCCTTCTTGGTAGTCAGGAATTTCATATGTTGTTCAGCATTCAGCTTGTAGGCTGACATACTTTTTACTCCCATCCTTCTCGCCTTTTGCATTCTATGATTGCCATCGATCAGATTATATCGCCCCGGTGATATCTCTGCCATTATCACAGGCCGCGAGACATCAACGTTATCTACATGAGACTCATCAAGAGAAGAAAAATCCTTGAAGAAATCCTCTACCGCAACCGTCTCAAGTGTAATATCAGCAGGATTTTTCTGAATATATTCAATCATCTTTGTAATATTAAACTCGAAAATGCCATTTGGAAAAAGCTCATCTCCATTATCAACCGGGCAAGGGGTAAAATTTTTATCAATACTGAATTTATTTGCCATCTTATCCAAAAAACATTATGCTGTTGATTGTGCCACAGCTTGTGGCACTTTTAGTCAATCTCTTTCCAAAATTGCCGCTCATTCCAAATCAGGAATGTCTTCACGAGAAAGCAAGAGCCGGATTGACCGTGCCTTTCCTGGCGTTTGCTCGATGAATCCGATTTTGATTAAAGACTGTATCATCCTCTGCACAGCACCCCATTCCATTTTGAAATATCGCTCCATATCAACGCGTGCAGGAGGAACTCCATGAATCTTCTCATAATAATAAATAAACGCAAGATACTGCCCTTGCTTTTGCGTGAAACATTTTCTCATTATTTACAGCCCCTTAATTTCCATAAACCTCAGATTCTTCATCTGTTTGTATATCTATGTATTCCCACATTTCATTCTGATGAAGCCACACAGGATCAGCATTATTACGGACAAATTCATCAACAGGTATGCCATCAATCGTCTCCAGACGTTTAACTCGTTTTTGTTTCCCATTAATGAAAATAGTCATGTATTTCTTTTGCCGTTCCTTTTTTATTTGCTTCTCCTCAGTCATCAACTTTTGTTTAAGATTTCCCATTATTTATTCCTTAATCTTTTCCGACTTGCCATACCTTTTATCCATATAATCCGTCATTTCCTGAATCACTGCCTGACCGTCTATCTGGTCAGAATTCGGCTCATAAGAAAAACACAAAAAAACATCCTCATCCTGATCATTCCTGTTTAGATTACAAAGAATTTCCTGTTTAGGATCAACATCCTTTTTACAGGTCGCACACAAGCTGGGCTTCGGCACTATGCCCGGATTAAATGGCGTGCCATCATCATTAAAATACCCATGCATTTCTTCACTCATTCTTTTCCTCCAATGGTTTCATTGACGGAACAACCCATCGCCTTATATGTCTTTAACCGCCTTTGATACATGCTGGCCAAAACCGGGACTTTATGATCGACGTAATCATAAATTCGAACCTCACTTTTTCCATGATACTCCCGATGTAACCGGCCAGAATATTGGACAATCTTTCCTTTGAAAGAAATTGGCATTGTTAGAAACAAAGTATCCAAACGAGAATCATCAAATCCTTCTCCAATATAAGCCCCCGTTGCTAATAAAGCCTTTCGATGACCATTGGAGTCATCTTTAAACTCCTCCAATATTTCTTTTCTTTTTTTGGCCTTCAGACCGCCGTGGAAGATAGCCAAATGATCAATATGATTCTTAAGAGCTTCCGCTAGAAATTCAAGATGATTTTTTCGTTCCGTGAGAATAATTGGAAATCGCCCATCTTCGATCGCCTTAAGAATATCTGCTATGATCATTTGATTCCTCTGGCTATTCTCAACTAACTTCGGCCAGACTTCATGAATCTTAGAGTCCTCAGTCCACTTACAGGTAAATTCAGTACTGCGTGACACAACTAAAAATTCGGAAATATGCTGATTAACGTCCTTCTGCCTAATTCTGGCAACAACCGGACCGCATTGCATGTGAATAATGGGTTGGTGACCATCACGTCTATAAGGTGTTGCTGTTAATCCAAGCACATATTTTGACTTTGATTGCATCATAACTCGTTCAAAGGAAACTGCCCCAATGTGATGACATTCATCAACAATAATAAAACCATATTCTGCAATCCGATCATCAACAACGCCCTTGCGTTCCATACTTTGGATCATCGCAATATCAATAACGCCAAAAGACTTGTCTTTCCCCGATCCGATTTGCCCTATCTCTTTAACATCAATTCCCAAAAAAGCGGCTATTTGTAATCTCCATTGCTCCATCAACGGTTTTCTGTGAACAAGGACAAGAACATTAGTTTTCCGTTTCGCTATCATATGAATAGCAAGGACCGTTTTCCCAACGCCAGGTGGAGCTACTAAAATACCAACATCCTTCTTATTCAATTTTCTTGCGGCTTTTTTCTGCTCATCCGTTAGAGTGCCCACAAAATTAAATTTTTTCTTCTTCCCAAAAAATTTCTTATCATCGACATCCACGTCAATACCATATTCTTCTAAGATAGAATAAACATCATCCAGACACCCTCGTGGTAAAGCTAAATAATCATCAACTATTTCAGAACAGCATATAATCCTTGGTGTCGCATGTGTGGAAAACCGCATACTCTGACGCCGGTAAAATTCCGGGTTATGAAACGCAGCCAAACGTTTTAGTTGATTTAATAAAACAGCTGGCACATCGTTGGTATTGATATAAATACAATTGGCAATAACCAAATTCAATGAATCCGGAAGATCAGATATTTTCGCTTTGTATTGTGTTTTACTTGAGGGAAGCCTCATCCAAGGGGAATCTTTCTCATCTTGAGGGCTATTTCTAATACCTTCCATTTGGCTCTGTTCAGATGAACCTTTGGTGATTATTTCAATTTCACGATACGACATTTTTCTTATTGATGCCAGAAACTGCCATTGATTCTCGCAAGGATTACCTTTATCATCAATAAACACACTATTGTCACATCTTCTGGCCTGCCTTTGCAACGGCAGGGCAATCAGATTGCCAAACCCACCTTTCGGCAATGTGTCCTGATTCGGAAATAGACGATCATAGCTTTTCATATCAAGTTGATAATAATTAGACATTGTCTTTGTAAGTAGCATACTTCCGAGCTTTCTTGCCATAGAAGCAGGGATTTCATCATTAAAAAAGATCCAGGCATGAGCTCCATTGCCAGACTGCGACCTTTCAATAGCAACCGGAACATTCTGAGCATCACATGTGTTTTTAAAGGCCATAACATCATTCATCCATTCTTCTTTATCAAAGTCAGCAGCAAGGAAAAAACAATGTTCATTTGTCAACATCGGATAGACGCCAATAACACATTGTCCTTCCAGATGATTAATCATAACTTCTTCACTTACGGGGACAAATTCGCGGCTGGGGAACAACATGAAAAGAATCATCAGTGGGCGAGTTATTTAATTCAAATAATAATTTTTCTTTGAGTTCACTAAGAATTCCTATTTGTGATTCAACATTCTTTAGTTTCTCTAAAACTTTTTTTCGTGACTGCGACTTATGCATCGATTAAAATTTCCCAATGTCCACCCTTATCGGGTCCCACACGTTTTATCACTTCCTTTTTCCTTAAACTTTCAATATGTTTTTGAACGGCTGAAGGGTTAATTTTAAGTTTCTCTGATAACTCTTTCCTTGATATATCAAGCTTTTGCTGAATGAACCTAACAACCTCACTTTGACGCTCCGTTAACTCTGACCACCTTTTCTGACCACCTTCTGACCACCTTCTGACCACCTTTTTCACCCCCCTTTTCTACCCCCCTGGCTTTTAACCCCATTCTCTCCTCATAACTCTGCTTCTGAAGATCAGGACGGACAAACGTCACGGTGAACCAGTTCTCGTCGGCTTCAATCTTCGAGGCTGGCAGACGGTAATCCTTCATAGACTGCTTAATACGCAGGATACCGGAGCCCGCCTTTTCAACAAGATCCATTCTCTGTAATAGGCCAAAAAGCAGAACATTGCGAGGCATACTTTTTTTACCCAAATCGGACATCCTCATTCCAGACACCAGACCGCCAGGGCTGACAAACTCAACTCGGTCGGAATAAATATACACCTGAATATTTCCTGTCAGAAAATAATTACGGTGCCCCATCGCATTCAAAAGAGCCTCACGAAGAGCATCTTCAGGTAACTCTAAAACCTCTTCTCTCGGACCGCCTTTGATGATGTATTCCGTATTCAATTTGGACTTAATACAATACTTCCCTTGTCAAGACCAAAGTTAAGGCAATTTAAGGTGGGGGCTTTTTGGGGGCGAAAATTTAAGCCCCGAGTAAACTTCCCACGGTGTTTGATATTCCAGAGACTGATGTAAACGATCGGTGTTGTAAAAATTAAAAAAATCTTTCAATCCGTGTTTCACGTCAGTTATTGTACGATATTCATGAACATAAATGTTATCATATTTCACCGTTCGCCACAGCCGCTCAATAAAAATATTGTCAAAAACTCGTCCACGGCCATCCATACTGATTCGGATATTGTTCGATAACAATTTTTGAGTGAATTCGTTTGACGTAAACTGAACGCCCTGATCCGAATTAAATATGCCCGGACGCCCGTAATCAAAAGCTTCTTCAACACATTCCACGCAAAAATCAGCTTCCAGCGTATTGCTCAGACGCCATGACAGAACATAACGGCTGTACCAGTCCATAACAGCCACCAGATAACAAAATCCTTTCGCAAGCTGAATGTACGTGATATCAGTGCACCAGACCTGATTCGCCCGAACAATGTCCAATCCCTTTAACAAATATGGATATATCCGATGCTCTGGATGTCTCTTGCTTAACTTTGGCTTCGGATAGATCGCCAAAAGATTCATCGTGCGCATCAATCGGCGAACAAGCTTCTCACCGACTTTGTATCCAAGTCGACGTAAATTCTGCATCATCTTAAACACCCCGCAGGCTTCCTTCATGAATCGCAGATCAATCTCTTTGCGTAATTGATCCTCAGACTCAATGTTTTTCTGGCGATGTTGATAATACAAATTCGAACGGTTAAATCCTAATAATTCACATTGCCGTCGGATACTAATATCCGGGTTATCCTTCTCAATGAACAGGTATCGCTGATCCCGGCTTATAATCCGAGATTTTTTTTAACCAGGCATTCTCAACCTGCATTCGCCCGATCTCTTTGTACAAATTGTCTATTTTCCGTTCCGCATCCGGCTCACGCTCATTTTTTCGGATGAAAATATTGGAAATATTTTCTTTCAACTGCTTTTTCCATTTGGTAATCATATTGCTGTGGACTTTATATTCAGAACTGATCTCTGCAATCCATCTCGCGGCTCGATACATTTTTTCAACGATAGAATCATGCCTTCTCTTATATTAACTAAATGTGAACAAATCTTTGGTTGCCAAATTGGAAAGAAATTTTCGTTTTATTATTAATATAACTAAAAATATACATATTACTAAATTAATATACATGATTATCAACAACAACAAATGTATAAAAAAATAGACACACCGTTGGGGTGGGTTGTCCTAGTATGTCCTGGGTTGGGAGGGGTATAAAAGCGTTTTTAAAAAACGTATATTACTAATGTGTTATTCCTCAATGGTTTAAGATGTTGTGAAAAAAGTTCGCCTTTTTGGCGGTTTGGCACGTTATTTGCTTATAGTAAAGTAAGAATTTAAATTAAAAAACGCTTTCTATGAAAAAAATGAAATATATTAAAAAGATACAGCTAACATTAATTATTCTTGGATTCGCAATTCTTTCGATTTCAACCATGGCTTTGGCATCAATTCCAATCATTGAGCCAGAGAATGCGGAATTGACATTAAATATCCAGGATGAAGAAATCATTCCTACTAATTTGCCGCAGGAAAAGAAGACCAAGGCTCCAGAGCCTGCAACCATCTTTTTGTTTGGCAGTGGTTTTATTGGCATGGTCATGAGTTTTGTCCGTAAGACCTATGCCGCAATTAAAAAGGTCTTAGATTTTATTTTTTCTGTTTTTCTTTTCATCGCCATCTCACCGCTCATGCTTTTACTCGCGTTGCTTGTTAAACTGACATCACGAGGTTCGGTTATTTACTCACAGATTCGAGTGGGTAAAGATGGTAAATTATTCAAAATATTTAAGTTTCGTTCCATGAAAGTCGATGCCGAAAAGAATTCCGGTCCGGTTTGGGCTGCTGAAAATGATAACCGATTAACCCCTGTTGGTGGCTTTTTGCGCAAATCACATCTTGATGAATTGCCACAGTTATTTAATGTTTTAAGGGGAGAGATGAGCATCATTGGTCCACGTCCGGAAAGACCAAAGTTTGTTGATGAATTTAAGCAAGCTATACCTGATTATGAAAAAAGATTAAGAGTTCAACCAGGCATTACAGGATTAGCTCAAGTTTGGCATCGATATGACGAAACCATGGACGATGTTAAGAAAAAATTAAAATACGACCTTTTATATATCAAAAAGATGTGCTTGTGGGCTGATTTTAACATTATGCTGCGCACCGTTCGAGTTGTCATTACGGGCGAAGGAGCCAGATAATCAGAGCAAGCTTTTATATTACAAGTCCTAAACGTAAATAAGCAGTAGGGCATAACATAGATGAAATCAATTTCAAAACATATTTTAATAACAAGAAAAGGAGGGTAACAGAATGAAAAAATTGCTGATTACAGCTATTATTCTGACCTTTGGCATCGTACCATCAGCACACGCTTTTTCTTTAGGCGGGTACACAGGCTCAGTTACGTTTGACTTTATAAACTACGATGTAGGTACTACTTACAATGCAAATACAAACATCGTTAACGGAGCTGACGGTCAGGGTGACAGTTACGGTATTATAAAGAATTTTACAATTATTGATCCTAACACAGCGCAACCATTGTGGCAATCATCCGCTAATGAATCGATTGAAGGTGTGTTTTATGGTATCGATGACAACAACGTGAGCATCAACCCTGATTATAGTGGAACAATTGATTCAATTGGTGGTTTCTTAGATCTATATCTATCGACTTCTAATTTGAATCCTGTTGGCGGTACTGCGCCTGCCGTTCCATTAGCCGACTTGAATAATCCATATGCCGCGGGTACAGATCCATGGAATGCCAGTGACGGAACGCTTTTCTTAAGATTAGCATTCGTTCCCGGCGCTTCAATCGTTGATCCAACATCAACATATCATCAAACTATTGATTCTATGGCGAATCCTGTTCGTGGTGAAGGTAGTGGTTATTTAATGGTTGTTGGTGGTCAATATGCTTCAATGTTTGATTCAAACCAATTTGATAGCTTTTCTTCTGGTGCGGATTTCTACTTCTCAAATGATTTTGACGCGAGAGGATTAACACCGGCACAAATTGCAGCAGGTTGGTTAGTTTTTAGTGATGGTAAAGCATTAGGTTATGCTGTTCCAGAACCAGCTACTATGGCTCTTTTGGGTAGTGGTTTATTCGGTTTAGTTGGTGCTGCCATTAGAAAGAAAAAATTAGCTTAATTATTCTCGGATAATTGAGTTTATGATAAAAGACATAGGATCTTTTTGATCCTATGTCTTTTTTTGTGCGGTTACCTTTATACCAAATCCATTAATGAATTGCTTTATCTTAATTCTGAAAAGCAGAATTGGTTTTGGTCATTATTTGATGGAATTGGTATTATTAGCCTGTTCGTTGATCACCGATATAAATGAGCTGTCAGAGCCCCGTAAAGGAACGAACGGACCTCGCTACAATAAACTCTTCTCCCACTTTTTTTCGGGGCTGGGATAAAATGCTTTCTCCCCAATATTATAGATGAAGGAACCTACTACTTCGACTACATTGAAATTACCTTTTGATAATTTCAATTTCGCTCAGCATTTATACTGAGCCATTAAAATTGCAACCCGCAATTTTAATGTTGTCGAAGTACTACAACCATCGGGGTATTTATGTGAAGAATGAGGTGCGCAAATATTTATGGCTCAAGCCTTTGCGTCTCTGCAGGAAAACAAATGCTATCAGATATATTTGAATTTGCGTTCGTAATCCAATTCCATTCCATATGGAAAGTCTTGATAGTGGAAGATTTTAATCGGGATGTCCATTTCAATGTAACGTAATAAGGCATGCGCGATTTTTATTTTAAATTCCCAGGTTAACTTGATATTCTTTTTTAATTGAATTTCAATGAGAGGTTTATCCCGCTTTTGACTGAGGCGGAAATTACCTGTTGTGCTTATGGCCACCTCAAAGTCTGTAAAAAGACCTTCAGATATTTGCTGGGGGTAAATCCTTTTGCCGTTGAAGAGCAAATAATCATCTTTACCGTACATGATGACCAGCGGGGATTTAAATGGAGGCAGGAGATGATTTCTATCAAAATCTTTAAGGATTTTGTTTAGTTCTGAATAAGGGATGATGTGGCCTTTATCTTTGGTGTTGTAGCGGATCAAGGGGAGTCGTAAGGCTGAGGTTAAGCTCGTGATAATGATGTCTTGATTTTTTTCTTCCAGGAAGAATGCTTGGGGGAAATAATTAAAGAACATGGGGATGTACGGATACCGGTCATAAAGCAGGTGTTCTTTTAAGGACGGGTTTTGTAGCGTGAGCTGCCTGAGCCGAACGGTCTCCGGGCTTTCAAAAAACAGATTTAATCCGAACTCTGAAATGCCCATAGACGAAAAGATCGAGCCATTATGTCGGTTGTGTTGATTGATTTCAAGGATGTTTGTTAGATGCGTACGGAGTTTTTCCGGTAAGTACGCGCCACCTACGATAATATGGATTTTGAGTTTGCCCAATGGGATGTTTTTTTTAAGGGCCGCTTCAAGTGCGTTTTTGATGAAATAGTTGTCACCGATAATAATAATTTGTGAGAATTTTGACGCCAGTGTTTGCAATATGTATAGCAAGGAATCAATGCGGGGCCCGGTCTCGACAACAGCCGCTGTATCGATCATCGGGAGTTTGACCGATTGTGATAGACAGTTGATGATCAGTGAGGATTCATCAAGAATGTTAAAATAATAATCAAGGATAACTTCAATGAATTGATTGTTTTTTTTGATTTCTTTTGGGGTGCTGATCCCAAAAGAAAACGTTCCTGTCGATCCAGATGAGAGCAAGATGGATTGAATATGATTTTGATTGGCTTTTAAAAAGATGTTTTCATTGACGCTTTCTTCGGAATGGAAGATAGAGTGTTTATCAATGACCGGCACTGAAGATTTGAACGCGGCAATATCATCAATGTTCTTACCTGAAACATTTTTGGATTGTAAATAATTTTGATAAAGTTCAACATTCTCCGCGGCACGTTTAAATACTTTTAAGGCTTTTTGTTGGGATCTCGCGATCACCTCATAGGGGGCCATATCCTGGCAACTATGGATCACGTAATTGTATTTTGATTTTTTTATCTTATTTTTTAATGAAAGCATGATCCCTCCATTCGCTATACCTTTTTGTTCATATGATACCACGCGTCCCCTATTTATTTATAATATTATATATAAAATATAGGGACACAACAATTTTTTCTTTATGTTTTTTGCGATCGTGTTGCGAAGTGTGAGTTTGTCTGGCAGGTCTTGATGCATCATTATTATGTTATACCGATCACTAAATTAACTATAATAATAAAATTAATACATATAGAACTTAATAGTTTTAGGGTCATGTCCTCGAGTGAAATTCCCTATCTTCTTGATTGACAGTTATTTTGAGGTATGTTAACATATTTTCACATTTATTGTTGGTCGATGAATTTCGGGGAATATACCAATTCCATTAAATAATTGCCAAAAAATTCTCATCGGTTTTTGCGAATGCTTTTACGCAAATAGCGAGGAGAAATCAGAAGAATTATTTATTGGATTTGGTCTCGCTATTTGTTCAATTATTTAACGCAATTGGTATTATCTATGGAAACATTCACATTTCAGAAAGTTGATTTTGACGATAAAGAGTTGATGCAGCAAATATACCAGTTGCGTTTTCGGGTGTATTGCTATGAATGTGGCTTTATTAACGAAGCGGATTATCCTGATCAAATTGAACGTGATGAATACGACCCGCAATCCGTGCATTTTGCCGCATTGAATGAACATCAAGAAGTGATTGGAACGATGCGTCTTATTTTAAATGGCGATCTGTTCATGCCATTGGAACATCATTGCAAAGATATCCGTATTGATCAAGGTGATGTCCCCCGCGATAAAATAGCCGAGATCTCACGCCTGGTCATCAGCAAGGACTTAAGAAGACGTAAAAAGGATGAGCTTTATTATGAGCCGCAAGTCTCAGATGAATCGGTCAAGAACAAGGAAAACCATGTTTTTTTACGACGAGCGAAGCCGATGGCCTTTGGTCTCTATCGTGAAGTTTACCGTGAAAGCTTAATGCGGGATATTATTCATTGGTATGCCTTAATGGAAAAAAGTTTGTGGCTACTGCTGCATATTCATGGCTTTACGTTTGACGCTGTTGGCGCAGAAGTCGATGTGTATGGTCCTGTTAAGCCTTACTTGGGGCGTGTTGATAAAATAAAAGAAGAGGTTAAGAAGAAGTTTCCAGGATTTTTTGACTACTTTGCTGAAGGTGCGTAGGTTTATTTTTTCGTTTTTCTCGAGGAAGAATTAAACTTGTTTGGGCAAAAATGACATTCTTTAGAAGAATGCGGCCGGTTATGAAAATAGAAACGATTGTCTCCAATATTTATTCTGCCTTCACGCAAGTGGCTGGTACGTATCCAACCACTCCAGCAATTTTGTTTAAAGACGACCATCGCTGGCAATCCATATCTTACCGGGAGCTTCATGGGCGAAGCAAAAAATTTGCGCAGTATTTAAAGAATCATTATGATATCAAGCCTGGTGATAAAGTTGGCGTCATGCTGGATAACCAATCCCAATATGCCGAGCAATTCTTTGGAACAATCGCTGCGTCCGGTGTTATTGTTGCCTTAGATGTCCAATACCCTAATCAGCAAGTCCGTGATATTTTAATGCATGCCGAGGCGAAGTTCTTAATCACTTCCTGTGACCATTATCAGCGCGTAAGAAATGAATTGCCCCATCACCTTAAGGTGATACTTATCGATGATAAAGAGACCTGCCGTAAGGTCGCGGCTGAACCGGACAAAGACGTTTCGATGTCACATCCGGCGACGAGCACGTCATTAGCTGTTTTGTTTTATACTTCAGGGACAACGGAAGACCCGAAGGGTGTCATGTTGTCGCATGCTAATTTGCTGTCGAACATTGGGGCTATTGAAACGATAAAGATTGTCAAACACAATGATGTCGTGATTTCCATGTTGCCGCTTCATCATGCCTATGCGTTGACCACGACGCTTTTAACTCCGCTATTGGTTGGCGCAACAGTCGCTTATCCTTCAGAAATTAATTCCGTGGAACTTCTCGCAACAATGCGGGATACACGCGCGAATATTTTTGTCGGAGTTCCGCAGGTTTTTTCTTTGATCTACCGCTCCGTGAATGATAAATTGGCCAAAGTTAAGGGTGCTAAAAAATTGTTGATTTCCGTATTAGGAGGGCTGTTTTATCTTTTACGAAAATACACGGGGATTAATTTGAGCCGTTTGCTTTTTGCCGAAATGCATAAAACTTTTGGTAAAAGTTTGCGCTTCATGGTCTCCGGCGGCGCGAAGTTAGATAAGGAAGTAGGGTTAGGATTTTACCGTTGGGGATTTACTATTTTGGAAGGTTATGGTTTGACGGAAACGTCACCCGTCGCTTCGTTTAACCTGCCGTCCAAATTTAAGATCGGTTCGGTTGGAACACCTCTGCCGAATGTGCAAATTGAGATACATCATCCGAATGAAGAGGGGATCGGCGAGGTCGCGATAAAAGGTCCGAATGTCATGCAGGGTTATTATCAAGCTGAAGAAAAAACCAAAGAGGTTATTCGGGACGGTTGGTTTTTTAGCGGAGATTTAGGCTATATTGACCAGGACGGATATGTTTTCTTAACCGGGCGGAAAAAGGAGATGATTGTATTAAGTTCAGGTAAAAATATTTATCCTGAAGAAGTGGAACACGCGTATATGAAGAGTCCGTATATTAAAGAGGTGGGCGTGCTGCAGGTCAAAGGCTCTGGCGTACTTGAGCATGTTGATCAACTTGTCGCGCTCATTGTGCCGTATGATGATTACTTTAAAGTGAAGAACGAGGGGAATTTACGTGACCGGCTTACATATGAAATTGATACGGTTTCTGCCGGTTTGCCAAGTTATAAGGCGATTAAGGGTTTTGTTGTATCCTCTGAACCTTTGCCGCGGACGCGTTTGGGTAAGTTGATGCGATATAAATTGTTTGGGGTTTATGATAATCTTCAAAAGAAGCAACGTCCCCGGAGGGATCCAGAATCCACATCTTTAACCGGCCGTGGTGAGACTGCGGGCGCGGAATCGGCACTGGTTCAGGCTGCTTTGCTGTATTTAGAAGAAACGCTGAATAAGAAAGTTCACATGAATGATCATTTAGAATTGGATCTGGGGCTTGATTCATTAGGGCGCATCGAGATCCTTTTGGGGTTGCAGGGTAAATTGAATCTTGAGTTGGATGATGATGCGTCCATGAATTTTTACATGTGCAATACGGTCCAGGAGTTAGCGGATAAACTACAGAAGATCGTGCCGAATGGTTCCGCTGATCATGCATCAAATGATACGGATACGATTGGCCCGCAAGAGACCTGGTCGATGATGTTAACTGAAGAAGTGCCGCAAGAGATAAGGGCGCGTATTAAGTTTGAACAGAATATTTTTTCTAAGGCTTTTGCCCTCATGCTTGTTTTGCTGATTAAGTTGACGTTTAAATTGTTTTTTAGGTTGAAAGTTGAAGGCCGCGAAAATTTATCAGATGATAAACCTTTTATCATTTGTCCGAATCATTCCAGTTATTTGGATGCGTTGATCCTGATCGCCGCATTACCGTTAAAGATATTGTTTAAAACTTATTTTTTAGGTCTGAAAGAAGTACTGGATGAGATTTTTTTGGGGTCGTTCTTCACGGTGCTGCATATCATCCCGATTGAAAGGAATTATGGGTTAGTGAATTCTTTAAAACTTTGTGCTTATGTCGTGAAGAATCAACGGTTGTTATGTTTTTTTCCTGAGGGCGAGCGTTCAGTCGATGGGGAGGTTAAGGCCTTCAAGAAAGGGATTGGTATTTTAATGCGTGAAATGTCTTCAGCGGTTGTGCCCGCGCATATTGCCGGGGCATTTGAAGCCTGGCCGAGGTATCGTAAATGGCCTCGATTTGTTCCGATTGAAATTAGATTTGGTGAAATGATTAAGCCGGATGAGATCGAGACAGCCTCGGACGAGGGTCGAGACGCTTATGACGTTATTGCTCAGCATATCCGCCTTGCCGTCATGGCATTGGCCGATGGCGGCAAGGCGAAAGCCTAATCCTTGATTGTATGAAAGAAAATCAAGGATTAGGGGCAATCTGTTCTAAATTATTGAAAATAGTAGTTTTAACTCGTTGACACCATTTTGCATGTGTGTTAATATACAAATTATTATTATTATTATTTAAATATATACTAAATAGGTAGGTTGCATGAAGAAAAAAAAGTCATCCAATAAGCGTTTAATCCCTGTTTTACGTACAGCTTTGTTCTCCGTGTTTTCGCATAAAGAAATTTTCTGTCCCTTCCTGATTGTTGCCCTCGTTCAAGTTTTGTTCATCAGTGTTCTTTGTTTCTTGCCGCGGTATCCCCTGGTTAATTTCTTTGGTCCCATGATAGAGAAATTGCATGGTGACTTGTATTCGCATTATCCTTATTATTTAGAAGTTATGCCTAAGATTTTTCAAAAAATTCAATATGGTGTTTTTATTCTTCTGAGCAGTTTAATGATCGGGTTTGCGATTAAAAATATTGCGGACTTAAATCAAGATATTGAAGTGAACCCGGGTAAAAATTTTCTTTATGCCCTTTCCCGATATGTTCATTTGCTGATGGGAAGTGTTATCCTTTTTACGATTTTCTTTTATGGCATGAGGCCCTTAGTTGGTATTCTTGTTGCCCGCGCGACAGAAATCCGGTCAACCTCGGGTCTATTTTACTATCTGAAAATGATTGTCCTCAGAGGGGCTTCGTTCTACATGTTGTTTCTGGGTGTTGTGACCACATCTGTTTTCGGCTTTTTGTATCCTTTGATTATTCTTGAAAAAAAGAATGTCTTTGTTGCTTTTTTTATAAACTTAAAGCGTATGTGGGGATCCTACTGGTTCGTTTTTTTTGTTGTTTTAACACCGTCCATTCTTTATGTGCCCCTTCTTCTGATACGTAATAATGTGACTGAGGTTGCGACAACCATATTGCCTGAAATTCGGATTATTATGCTGTTTGCTAGCGTTATCCTGATATTCCTTATTGATTCAATTATATATACATCAATAACAACCTATTATTTATTAAAGAAAGAAAATTTATGAAAAAGACTATTTTATTTCTTATTATTTTGATTATCGGTGTGTATGTTTCTTTGAGTTTTTTGGCGAAAAATGATGATTATGCCATCGAAAAAATACTGTGGGGGCTGAATAATGAAATCATTGACCTCGCCAAAGACCCTAAAGCTGTGCCGCCGGATCAATTTGACAGTGTGATCGAACGTTGCCGGAAAGTCATTGCTGAATATCCCGATTCAAAGATTATTTTGAAGCCATATCTTGATGTGGCACGCCTATACACGCTTAAGGAGGATTATGCGACATCCCGCATTGAGTATGCCAGAGCGATTGATAATTTTGAGGAGAATCACGAAGTTGTCGCCGGCATTATGTCATCAATTGGCAGGACTTATGAAATGGAAGAGAATTGGAAATCTGCCAATGAGGTCTATCAAAGAATAATAAAAGATTATTCCGGTACGCGTGTAGGTTTGAATATGCCACTTTATATTGCGTATCATTATCGTCAATTAAACGATTACACCCATACTGTCGAGTCATTTCAAGCTGCCATCAACCATTATCGTTCATTAATAAATAAACATCCTGATACCCTTCTGGCGTTTAGATCTTACAACAATTTAGCCAGGACGTACCTTGATCAGATGCGTTGGGAAGATGGTTTAAAGGTCTATGGGGAGATATTAACTGTGTATGCCGTACCTAAAAAGATACCAGCACAGCGTGCCCAAAATATTATAAAAACGATGAATACCATTTCAGCTGCTAAATTAAAAAATTTTAATATCGTGACTGAAATTTTTAATCAAATTATGATTGAAAATCCTGATCATGAAATGACAAAATATTTGAATATCCTTGTTCAATCCTTGGGTGAACTAGAAAAAAAAGCTGCTGAGGCTGCAAGTAAAAAGAAATGAATTCTTCAGATGATAACACAATATTTCAAGGGATTACCCAAATCTCTCTTTTTAGCCAGATTAGCGACATTTGTGCTGCCGTTAATGTTGTCACTTCAGAAGAAGAGCTTCTTCAGGTATCTTTACACAAAACAGTGGAACTGTTTCAAGCCACCCGTGGTTCAATTTTTATCTTAAATGAAGCGAGCAATAACCTTGTCCTTAAAGTCGCTGAAGGAATGGAACGAGAAGAAGAAGAACAGATGGTTAAAAAGATGGGGGAAGGTATCGTCGGTGTCGTTGCCCTGTCCAAGAAACCCATTTTTGTGACCGACATCGCAAAAGATGAACGATTTGAAAATTTTAAATCAAGAAGCAGTTATACGACACCTTCATTTATTTGTTCGCCCTTAATGGTGAAAGATTCGTTAATCGGGGTGATTAATATTGCTGACAAGGAAGGGGGACAACTATTCAAGAAACATGAAATGATGTTGCTTGATTTTTTGTCTAGTCAGATCGCCCTTAATTTTAGACGGACAATTCTTTATCAAGACTTTAATAAAGTATTGCAAGAGACTATAAACTTAAAAGATAAGCTTGGTCAAAGCGACCAGGAAGCAGAACATTTAAAGAAACAGATATCCATTCAGGAAAAGTTTGCCTCTATTGGTAAACTAGCCGGTGGAATAGCGCATGAATTCAATAATCCATTGGATGGAGTGATGCGCTACACAAACTTATGTTTAGATCACATCAAAGATGATGAAGTCGTTCGTGGGTATTTATTAGAAATTAAACATGGATTAAACCGGATGGCAAACATTGTCAAGAATCTTCTGGCCTGTTCCCGCAACGTTGCTGTTCAGAGTGAGAAAATAGATTTTAATCTAGCATTAGAAAGATCGCTCAGCAGCATTGATCCTGAATGCATGAAAAATAATATTTCGGTCGTAAAAGAAATTCAGGAAAATATGCTCTCCATCAAGAATTTCGGGCTAGAACGAATCATTATCAACCTTATTCGCAACGCGATTGATGCGATGAAATCAGGGGGGAAAATTATTATTTCAGCATGGCAAAATCAAAACACGTTAAAATTTTCTGTCTCGGATCAGGGCTCGGGCATCGCGTATGACAATATTGATAAAATATTTGATCCGTTTTTTACAACCAAAGACATTGATAAGGGTTGCGGGTTAGGGTTGACGGTCGTCGGTGAGATCGTTAAGGCATACGATGGCAAGATCGATGTCGAAAGTCAACCTGAAAAAGGAACGACATTTACTATTACCTTGCCTTATAAGGATTAACAGCTATGACAATGTCTAAGAAAGATGTCAGCATATTAATCGTTGATGATGAACCACTCATTCGTGAGTCTTTATATGAGATCCTTCGGATTGATGGATATTGTGTCCAAATGGCATCCACCGCCGAGGAAGCTTTGCAAACATTGGAAAGAGGGAAAATTGATATTATCGTCACTGATTTTAAACTTCCTAAAATGAGTGGGATGGAGTTGTTGGAGCAAATTAAAACAGCAGACAGTTCAGTCGATATTATTATGATGACAGGGTATGGCTCGATAGAGATGGCGGTCGACGCCATGAAAAAAGGAGCCTACGACTACATTACTAAGCCCATTAATGATAGCGAAATAAAAATTATTATTAATAAAATTGTTGAGAAGAAAAAAATTCTTCGAGAGAATCAGACCCTTAAGGAAATTATTGCTAAAGAACATCCTGTCTCTTTTGGCGGGATGATTGGCGCGAGTGAGAGCATGCGGCAAGTTTACAATATTATCGAGTCTGTCGCAAGCACAAACGCCACGATCTTAGTTTCCGGTGAAAGTGGAACGGGTAAGGGCCTCGTTGCCAGGGCGATTCATGACAATGATAAATACCGTAAGGACAGACCGTTTGTAGAAATAAGTTGTGGGGCCCTCTCAGAAACTTTGTTGGAAAGCGAATTGTTCGGACACATGAAGGGGGCCTTTACCGGCGCGATTAAAGATAAGGAAGGCCGTTTTGAATACGCGCGCAGTGGAACTATTTTTTTAGATGAAATTGATGCGTTTTCTCCTAATTTGCAGGTCAAATTGTTGAGGGTTTTGCAGGACGGCATCTTCGAACGCGTTGGGGATAATATCACCCGCAAAGCAGATGCCCGTATTATTGTCGCAACAAACCAATTTTTACCCGATTTAGTTGAAGAGGGCGCGTTCCGTGAAGACTTATATTACCGCATCAATGTCATTGCCATTCGTATGCCTCCCTTGCGACAAAGAAAAGATGATATTGAATCGTTGGTCTCACACTTTATTAAAAAGTATAGTTCCGCAAACAATAAAAAGGTTCTTAACCTGTCTGAACAAGTTCTGGGTTTGTTTAAGCAGTACAATTGGCCAGGTAATATCCGTGAATTAGAGAACGCCATTGAGGGGGCTGTTATCATGGCAAAGACGGAAGTTGTCAATAAGTGGGATATTCCCCACCTGTCCAAGTTTAAAAGCCTTGGGAAAAAACCATCAGATGATAAAAACTTAAAAAAAGTCGTTGAACAACCAGAGCGAGATCACATCGTTTCAATATTAGAAGAGTGTGATTGGAACCGTAGCAAAGCCGCCACAGCTTTAGGTATTAATCGAACAACATTGTATAACAAAATGAAAAAATACGGTATAACCGAAAAAAGATCGAGGGGCTTATGAAACCCGAAAGAAGACGATCCTTGATACAAGAAATTGTTCAGAAAGATAAGTATCTAAGCCGAATTATGTCTCACCTGATTGATGTTTTGCGTGTGTATATGTTCATCGTTGATCAAGATGGAAAAATTCTTTGGGAGTCAGACCATAAAAGGTATGGCGCTACTTTTTTATTAGACCATATTTTAGGCTGCCATATTCAGTCTGAGCACACGACCTCTATGAAGCATTTTCACCGCCGGGGCCATTATTTCGAATGTGGCAATCATCTTTTTGTCCATTGTTTTTCAATTCCAATTTTTTATGATACCGCGGATCCGATTGGATATATCATTATCGGTCCAGTTGTTTTAAATAAGCGGCTTAGTAATGAGGAGTACCGAAAAATTGCCGACCAACATGGAATTCCGGCGCAACAATTCATTGATACCGTTAGTGAAATTAAAGTTGTGTCAAATTTAATGATGAATTCTATTCTCGATCTTATCAAGGAAATCACGGAAGATAATATCAAGAATTTTGTTAAAACTCTTCCTTCGATGGAAGGCATGATGCCCTCCCCGGGGAGCGCATCTGGTTCGGCTTCAGCGATTTCAGCGCAGGAGTTGCTTGAACATGTTCTGGCTGTTGCCTTGCAAATGACAAATGCTGAATGCGGTTCCATCATGTTGATCGACTCCAAACGAAAGGAGTTGGAGGTTCGTGCGATCAAAGGCGTTGATCTTCAGGACCTTCCGCAGATGAAAGTCAAATTGGGCGAGGGGCTTGCAGGCTTAGTCGCGCAAGAAAAGAACCCGATCTTGATTTCAGAGGATCAAACGGATGAAAGAATCGCGCATTTATTAAAACGCCCGGAGATTAAAAAATCATTTATTATGCCGCTGTGTGTTAAGGATCAATTGCTGGGAGTTTTAAACCTCCATAGTAAGCGCAGCAAGAATGTCATCAAGAAAAAGAGCATCGAGTTTTTACCATATTTGGCGAATTTATTGTCACCGATATTGAATTGACGGTGTCGTGTTAAGCAATGTCGAGGAAGAAATCAAAGAGGTGATCTATGTCTAAAAGAATTTTAGTCGTGGATGATGAGAAGGATGTTTCCTATGTCATGGAAAAAAAATTAACGCGAGTTGGATATTCTGTCGCATTAGCCAATGATGGTCAGACGGCTTTAAATATGGCTAAGAGGGGCGGTATTGACTTGATCATCACAGACATCATCATGCCGGTGATGGACGGATATACTTTTTACAAAGAATTAAAAAATTGTGCAGCGACAAAAGATATTCCTGTCATTGTTGTTACCGGTCGAGTCGGAATGGAAGATTCTTTGAACGCTGTGGGTGTTGATAGGGTTTTAAAGAAACCATTTGATATCGATGATGATCTGGTTGACATGGTCAGCGATTTAATCCGGTTATCAAAGAAGTCTAAAAAACAAAAAAAAGCATTGGTCTATTCTAAGTATAGTAAAATTTCCCAGGAAATGTCTTTGTTGCTGGAACAACGAGGGGTTAAGGTATCAAAAGCTTTTGATGGTGCGGACTTTTTGGCTAAATCGTTAACCTTTGTCCCTAACTTGGTCCTCCTGGATATTCTTATTGAAGATATTTCTTGTCCTGAGTTGATCAGGGCGATGAAATGTTTCTTTAGGCTGCGCGACGTCGACATTGTTTTGTTTACTTTTTTTACGGAAGATATGTTGGGCGATGTTGACACGATTGAACAGTTAAAGGAAAGTAAGGACCGTTGTTTAGAATCCGGGGCAACGAAATATATCGGCCGTTTTAGCCGGGCTAATTTTATCGGGAATGTTGAGCCCTTTTTGTGATCGTTCGTTCTCAGAGGAATTTTTGGGGGATTCTTCAAGTTTTTTTAATAAAAATTTTCTGCCGTTCTGTCAATCCTAAATGATTGAAAAACAACATGTTGTGTCTCTATCCAATAGGACAACTCTTATCCTGTGCTTTGAGATGTTTGCTTTTTTTTTAAAAATATACAATACTATAACTATATATACTTATTATTCTATATCTATATAATTTTATTAAAATTATACATTGGTATAATTACAAAGACCGATTCTGCTTTTCTCGACGCTATGGCAAGAATATCAGAATTGAAATAGAACAATTCATTAATGGATTTGGTATTAAATGGTGAACATGAAACGAAAAAGAATGTTTTTTGGAATGAATTGCCTGGTGCTTGCGGTTTTCATTTTTATGTCAACCCTGTCGAATTTTGTTTGCGCGCAAGGGATGTTTGTCGGCCGTCTCCCGCAACCGGGGCAGATGGTCTTTTTGAGTCCAGCGTTCAATCCTTTGGTCATCAAAGGGATCAAACTATACCCGCAAGAACCCTTGCGTTTTGATTTTATTATTGATGTTGGTGATTCGTCCACCCAGGAAGCCCCTCTGCGGGAAGCTTCTGCTAAGGCCATTAAATATTTCTTAGCGGCCCTGACGGTCCCTGAAGATGACTTATGGGTGAATCTTTCACCCTTTGAGAAAGATAGGATTATTCCAGATGATTTTGGCGTGACGGAAATGGGGCGGGACCTCTTAGCGCAGGATTACCTGTTAAAACAAATCACGGCATCCTTAATGTATCCGGAGGAAGAATTGGGCCGGAAATTCTGGGAGACGGTTTACCGGAAAGCGTATGACCAGTATGGCACAACGGATATTTTTATTGGAACATTTAACAAAGTTTGGATTTTGCCCGATCATGCGGAGGTGTTTGAGAATGGCGATTCCGCTTTAATTGTGGATTGCCGTTTGAGGGTCTTGACAGAATTTGATTATAAGGCGGAAGCCGAGCAGAGAGAAATTTCAACCCAGGATCAGAGTTTAAAAACCGATCATTTGAACAAATGGGGGCAGCGGAATTCTTCATTAACCTCGGAAATCGTGCGAGAGATTATCATTCCGGAATTAGAAAAAGAGGTCAATGAAGGTCAGAATTTCGCAGACTTACGTCAGATTTACCATTCCCTTATTCTTGCGACGTGGCTAAAGCAGCGTCTGAAAAATAGTGTGATGTCGAAGTTGTACATCAATCAGAACAAGACTGCGGGTGTAAACGTGGATGATCCTGAAATTAAAGAGAAAATTTATCAGCAGTATTTAGCCGCCTACCGTAAAGGGGTTTATAACTATATCAAAGAGGATTATGATCCTTATATTCAGGATGTTGTGCCGCGGAAATATTTTTCTGGTGGAATGGATCTCGCCATGTTGGGTCAGGAAACGAATCAGATTTTGAAGATCGTTAAAAAATTGGATTGGTCCAAGCATGCCCAGCGTTTCACGAATTTGGTTATGACCGGCGTCATCTTAACCGTTGCGGGCACGTCTGCTGCTGATGTCGGCAATGTCAATCTGAATGCCATCAATCCCCCGGCCGGGATTGTCCAGCAAGGGGAACGTTTTGTTGCTGTGTCTTCTAATGTTCACTCCGATCCCTACAATGTTCCCGCCAAATGGAAATCATTTGTCTTTGCGCCCCCATCAGGAGCAACATTAGACCTCTCGGGTTATCGGTATCTAAACGTAAGAGTTGGTGCGGGCGCGGGCAATGTGATTGTTGAATTAACGGATCTTTTGCAGGCTGAGCGGCAGCGTTTATTGGAACACAAAGGGGTCTATGACCGGAAACGGGCTTTAAGCCCGGTCTATATTGTCGGGCAAGGCGAGGATTTTATTTCGATTGATCTTGATGAAATTAAACAAAGCGACCCCCAGATTGACCTCTCAAAAATTATTCAAGTCAGCGTTAATGCCGGTGAGTATTTTTACTTTGACAAAATTAATTCTCGCGATGCGAATCTGCAGCTTTCCGGTGGTTTGTCTCTTTCTTCCACTCCGAAAATTCAGTCTAAGGCCGAAGACTTAAATGCTTTCCGTCAATTTTATGCAGCCAAACAACAAGAAAAAGAAGCCTTGAACGAGCGTTACAGAACAGAACCCCTTGTTTTACCACAAGGCGTATTAACCGGTGAGGCACAGTCTTTGCTCGGCGGGGAGTTTTCTGACCGTATTCAAGCGTTGGACAATGTCAGCGCCATTATAACAGATAAAAAGCATCCGAATTATGCCTCTGCCATCAAATTATTGCGGTACCACATGTTTAACCCTTTTCAAAACACAAATATTCGGCGGCACATTCATTACTTATTAAAAGACCGCGCTCAGGAGCAGGTCGATGAATATCTATTAGATGATTATGTCACGCATGGTTATCGTGTGACCGAACCGGTTGTTGTCCAGGTGCCGTATATCAAGACAACACAGACAGGCACGACCTATCAATATGATGGCTGGGATGGCCAGAGTGAAAAAGCCCGCTTCACCGATAAAGGCACACAATACGGGGTTGAAGGGATTATTACCGGTCCTGAAACGGTTGAACGTGTCTTGGATAAAAAAGTATTAGAACGTTTAGCGCATTGGTCGATCATTATGAATATTGATCCGATGACCATTACCTTTCCGACGATTTATACCGAGTCACTGCTTGGCGCCCACCCGGAGTTAACATACAATATTATGACGATCCATCAGCAGGATATTCACAGCATGCTGTCTGACCGGGAGAAACAGTTACGGCAAGATCTTTTGGCAATGTTTGCCGAAGGTTCTTTTGATGAAAAGTTAGATGAAATTATCATCACCGGATTAATCATTATGCAGCGCGGGTTTAACGTTTTTGCCAATTCTGACGCTGACTTGAGTAAGCGTCTTCAGGGCTATAATGGATATGGAACATATCCATGGGAACCATGGAAAGGTACCAATATGGCTAAAGAGCCTGTCATCGGCCGTCGCGCCGTCAAGGTCGGCGAGTTCATCAAGGACGGAATATTAAAGGATATTAGTGCGGCCGTCGCAAAAGAGCTGAAGATTGACCTTCCGCTTCTTCCTCATAATTTACAAGGGGTCCGGATCGGGATTTCCCATGTCCGGCAAAGTCCTGTTGTCAAGAATTTGGTCGACGAGAAAAAGATCGATCAGGCGGTTGATGCCGACATGGCCATGCTGTCTCTCCCTCAGTATTTAAATATCGGCCGTTATAAATGGGCCATGCGCAAATCAGGGTATAAGCAGGCGCAGGATTTGATCGAAGCCGCGCTGAACCGGGGAGATTTATTAGGGCGGACCACCGACGGGTTGAATAAAATCATGTCTATCCCTGGAATGCCCGGGTATTCTCTGCAGGTCCCTGAGTTGTCAGAATTTGAGGAACGTTTGCAAACTGTTCAGGACCCATTTCCAAACAGAAATTTTGGCCAGGCGATTGCCCGCTATGGAAATTTTTTCATTCTGAAACGGCAAGCCGGGTTTGTCGGGGGTGTTCCTGCTTGGTCGGAGGCGACATTCGAAGAAAAGGATCGCGTCTTCGAACAATATTTAGATGCAACGGCAACCATGCCACAGACGGCCTACAATGATTTAGCTGCATCGATTCAAACCGTCGATCGTTCGGGTTTTCGTTTTGATCCGAATCCAAATAATATCCTTGTTGATCGTGCCCGGGATAAATTTAATATTGTTGATATTAAAGTGAAGAACCTGGAACACACGGCCTCTGTGGCCGAGATGATCACCGCGCTAACCGCCCTGAGATATTCTGAAGGGCCGTACAGCCGTGGCCGTGCGGAAAACGCGGGTTTGTTTAAAACAATTATGCGGCGTTCTTTTCTGGCTGCCATAGATGGGAACATTCTTTATCCTCCCACTGATCGTTATGCGACTTCGACCTTGCGTTCAGTTTTTAAGCAGGCCGGCATTGAAAACCGTTGGGACGAGTTTCAAAGCGCGTACGCGCGGTTATATGAACGTGAGGCCGCGAAGGATGATTGGCTGGAATTGTTTAACCGTGTTTTTGGTGAGTCAATAGGTTCTCTCGTCGACCAGAATGTTTCACCGGACATCTCGCCTTATATGTTAACCCGGAAACCAGAGGGCATTGTCTTAGCTGATGATAAAAATTTGGATGAAAAATTTGCGCGATACATTGAACGCGATCAGGTGTTAAGCCAATATGCACATTTAGCGCAGTTATTTTTACAGGATACCGATGAGATGCGCAGGATTAAGGCGGCGCTATTAACCAATCCGCATTGGCGGCCCGTATTCATGCAGGCTTTACCCTCCCAGGCGACCAGTGAGATTATCCCATTGAACCGGTTTGATTCCATCCGTGATTTAGGTGGAATGGAATTATTGGAATCGCACCGGGTGTTTTCTTTTGGTCAATCGCAGGTGAGCCTGGAGTTCGCGGACGCCAGGTCCCGGACTTATCTCGAACAACAAGAAGCAGGGATGAATGATTCGGACCTTGTTGAGAATGAATTTAAGATAATCGTTGGATTAGCCGACCGGTACTCCGAGAAGACACTCGATTTTTATAAAGTGGCACATGGCCGCCGGGTGTTCTTTCCGTTAGCGGATGGTTTCTTTTTAAGCCTGAAGGGCATAGGGCAACTGGTCCAGAGAGAGCAGTCGCCCTATTTTTATGATCAAAAGACGGATTCTTTAAGGGGGCTTGCCATTGAGGCCGTCCTTCCTCAGTATTTGAAGTCTGCCGACCTGCAAGATATCAGCCTGTATCCGGAGTCGTTGGCATATATGTATGTCTACCGGGTCCCAAATGGTCAAGGGGCATTAGAATCCTTTGAGGCCATGACACCCCAACGCAGCGATCTTCAACAAAGTCTGGTCTATTTTGAAAAAACCATTCATCCGGACCGTTTATTGAAATTGTCCCAAATGGGGGATCATGATCCGGACCTGCAAAAGATCGCCTGGCAAATATCACAAAACCTGATACAAAGCGGTCATTTGTCAAAAGACACCTTATTGACACCCCGGCAGCTGTTTTCGCAAATTTTTGAAAATATGTTTAGGCGCTTGGCTTTAGATCAAAATGCGGGGATCTCGTATGCCGTTGTGCATGCCCAGGATATTACCTTCACAGGTTCTTTTGAGGATAAAGAAGAACGTCAGCCGATTAACCATTTAGGCGGGGCAGCCGTGCTTCCGGTTATGGAGAGAGTCGTTAAAGAAAAGAATATTTTTGAGAATTTTGACAGTCAAATGAAGATTTTTCTCCAGGTCGCATCATATTTAGGAACTGAGCGACCGGGTCTGGTTACGGATTTTGACGCGTTTCTTAAAGGCGCGCTTGAAATATATTTCACGACGGTTAATGACGGTATTTTATCCTTCTGGGTTAGAGAGTCGTCAGGGGAATTCTCCCGGGCTTTACCGGGCATCGCCCGGCGGTTTGAAGACGACCCGTTGCCGGGCTTATTTAATGTTTCCCGTGTTGAGCAGATGGAACAAAGATTGAAAAGCATGGTCATGGCGGAGTGGGTCCGCCGTCTGGACGCGATGCCTGAAATGGTGACTGATCAGGAGGTGATGCTGACAGGTGGATTCACAGATTTATTAGAATTTGATCCTCAAAATATTTCAACGGTTCAAATGAATGGACGAACAAAGGTGTCCTCCTCATTGACCCCGGACGCATTATCACAAGCACTGCGGGCCCCATATTATCAGGTTGAGCGAAACATTCAAGATAACATTATCCTTGGACGCGTTACGTCTCCCGCTGATCTGGGCTGGGGATTTTTTAACACGTCCATAAGGGATTTTAGTGAAAGCATTGATGTTGACGTCATGGCCGGAGTGCTGTCGTATATTAGTAAAGTCCGAAAAGATGTGGCGCCGGATGAAGAGATTGTTATTGTCGATTGGGGCACGGGCGAAGGGAATGTGCTCAATGATGTCGCGGCAGAACTGGAAGCGCGGGGCATGACAAATGTCAGACTGATCGGGTTTGCCAATGTCCTGTCGCAACAATGGGGCAGGGCCCACTCGAACGTGGAATTTATCTTCGATGACGGACGAAATTTTTTTCACCATTTCAAAGACACAAAAGTTGACATCATGTTGAGCAACATGGGGCTTGTTCATCTGCAGAATGATTTTGTGCCGTTTTTATTTGAAACGAGAAACCTGATGAAACCCGGGGGGATCATTATCGCCGATAGTGCCGTGGTAGCTAAAGATGATACTTTTGAGGAGTTATTTGGCTTGTTTTTTAATTTGATCAAGAATGAACGGGTCTCTGAGGGAACGACCACTTTAGTCTTGCAGAAAGTTATACCGGCGGATAATACACAGCAGCCATCCATGCCGGCCATCAAAGAAGAGCCCTGGTTGCTCAATCAGTTCAGTGATCATGGTCGATTATCTTTTCAAGATGCCCAAGAACAATTGCGGCAATTTGTCGCGTCATCTTTAGCCGGTCCTTACATAGCCGCTTTTCGAAATGACAGCCGTGTGTGGGCGGATCAGAAAGTCGTGGCCCTGCTGAGGGAGCTGCATGGCCAGGGCCCGGATTATATGATACAAACTCCAATACAGTCTTATCGTAAGGGTGATCTGACAGAACAAACCGGTTTTGATTTGTTGTCGCTTTCAACTCCTGAGAGGCAAGAAGTTTTTATCGACATCATTGATCAACGTTTAGGTGTTGGCCCGGCTACGCTTGACCGTGCCATGCTTCATCGGCAGCGGGAGGATTTGCGTTTTCACGCGGATACGATTACGAATGTTCTTTTAGAGGGTCATGTCAAAGTGTCGACGACAGTTATTGAAGAAGATATGGCCAGGGTGTTAAGGCATCCTTACTATCTGATGGAACACAACGAAGACACCGGCGAGATCAAAGGGCGCTTTACGTCACCCCAATATGAAAATTATAGTTTTTTTGAAACGGATATCGGAACGATTTCTCATCGGTTTGATGTGGATGTGATCGAGGGTGTCATGAGTTACATCGATATGGTCCGTAGCAATATCGGTTCTGAGCGGGAGATTGTCATTCTTGATTGGGGCGCTGGCGAGGGAGAAATGCTGAATCATTTAGCCGGATTGATCGAAGATGAGGGCATACGAAATGTTAAGTTGATCGGATTTGCGAATATTTTCAGTCAAGATTGGGCCCGGGTGCATCCGAATGTTGAATTCATTTTTGATGACGCGCAGAATTTGTTTAAACATTTTAAAGACCGTAAAATTGATATGGTATTCAGCCATATGGGAATGACGCATGTTAATCCGACCGCGATGGCGGATTACCTGCACGGGATGGGCGATATCATGCAGCCCGGAGGGCTGCTGGTGATGGATTATTCCCGTCGGATTCATTGGCGGACGATCGCAAAAGGTATCTTGCCCGCCACGTTACAGTCCTTGCGCAATGAGCGGGTGAGTTGGTTGGATTCTGTGCTGGTCGCCCAGCGCGTGATCTCGGACGATGCCCCCCAAAGCGAGAATATGAAGAGCCTGCGGAAGCAGCCATGGCTTTATCATGAGTTGAGTTTTGAGGACATAATGTCCTATGCGGAAGCTGAAGCGCAAATTTCTGAATATCTTAAAACGCCTGATTCGCAACCCCTTCAAGATGTATTTAAGAGCATACTAGACAGTTTGACCATTGATATTGCGATTGGTTTGATAAGGGAGTTGGATGGTAAAGACGCCCGCTATATGTTCGATACCCCGGAAGATAGTTACGCGAAATCCCGACTTACGGATCAAAGAGATATGCGTTCATCTCAAATGAATGCCCCGGGCGCGCATGAATTGTTCGCCCTGGCTGTTAAAGAACGAAGTGAAGATTCTGATCACTATCTTGACTTAGCGATGATGCCCACCGATAAAGCCAAGATCATTCTGCGCGTTAGAGACTTTGCGCGGGAAGTGGATTATCTTGATGAATTAAAAGACCGATTTGATTTTAGCCAGGTTGATCGAAGCGATGTGAGGTTGAATAAACCCGATCAGCTGATGCGGGATTTGAATGCCTTTATTAAGCGTCAAGCGCGGGCACACCGTCAGATTTATTCCATGATGCAGGATATGGTTATCGCTGAAATGGAGCCGTTTCTTTATGACCGGAAGGATAACCCTGATGGTGTCACGCGTGCAGCATTAGGCGAAGAACTGGATATTCATCCATCATCTATTTATTCCATCATGAATCGAAAATTTGTGCCATCAGCTGAATTGCTCGGTAAGCTGGGGAACGAGTTGGGTTTCTCGACGGTTTCTATATCTGAATTACGGGTCCGTTTAAGAAGTTTAGAGATGATGATGAAAGATGCGACAAGGCTTCAGGGCCTGGTCCTCAATCTTGTGCGTGACATGTATGGCTTCCGGTCGTTCTCGCAAATGTCACAAGCGATCAATGACATTCGACAAACGAAAGGTAAGTCAGCGATTAATCGTGGCACGATGGCCCGAATGGCCGGTGGAACGTATCGTGTCAGCCAGGACATGTTAGGGAGTTTGTCTCAGGATATAGGGGAATATGTGGCCGGCCAATCTTTGGATGAAGAGAATGTTTTTGTTGTCCGCTCGCAGTATTCACAACTGCTTAAAAGATGGGCTGTCCAGGATGAGATTGGGAAATTGATCCGCCGGTCGCGGGAAAGGCAGAATATCATTCAAGAAGACATGGCGAACCGTCTGGGAATATCTGTGCCGCAATACCGGGGTTTTGAGACGGGGATGCAACCCATTTCGCAACAGTACCTGGATATTTTGTATGAGGAACTGCATGCCCATGAGAATGGATTGGCGGATAGGATTTCTGCCTGGAAACAAGAAATAGAGGATCAGGAATTGATTTTTATTCAAGCTCAAGAGAAGGCCTCGGCAAATTTAGGGCCAACCCGTCGATCGAAAAATGTTTCTCAAGAGCAGCTTTATCAGCGTACGGGTATTTCTGATGCAAAGATTCGGT
This sequence comes from Candidatus Omnitrophota bacterium, assembly GCA_021108075.1. Lineage (GTDB taxonomy): Bacteria > Omnitrophota > Gorgyraeia > Zapsychrales > Zapsychraceae > JAIORP01. The sequence continues at coordinate 63,130 of JAIORP010000150.1, forward strand.
TGATTGAGAACGGTTCCGAAACGATGGATCCGTATCAAACGTTCGCCTTTGCCAGGGGACTTAGCGTAACGCCAGCACGACTATGGCCTGAAGAAGACCTGATCCAGGTCGCATTTGACCAGGCCTCGTTAACACGGCCTGACATCGCCACGGATAACCTTGGTGGTATTGATTTCAGGCCGGAACAATTGAATATTGAAACAAAGGGCGAGGTTTTCGATTTTGAACCGAACGCGATTATCGGTGATGTTGAAAATTTTACCGGGTTTACTCCCATCATCATGCAGATTACTCCCATTACGAATTTACCGCTTATCCTTGGCGCGAAAGACGTGATTCAAGAGGACGGTTTGTCTTCATCTTAAAGAATTCGTGCGTAAATAAAGTCATCAAAACTAATTGATTTTTTGTCTTCTCAATCATCATTTTTTTGTGGAGGAATGTTATCATGAAAGTCACACCAAATCCATTAACAAATTGTTCTATCTTAATTCTGATATTCTCGCTAAATCGTCGAGAAAAGCAGAATTGGTGTTGGTCATTATTTAATGGAATTGGTATTATTTGTTCCGTTATATTTGGTGTTATCCTTTTATTGAATGGCGCGTCGCCTGTGGATGCGGCCGTTGTAAAGGTCGAGAAAACCGATATCGGATGGCAATTGCTCGTTGATGGACAGCCGTTTATCATTAAAGGCGTTTGTTACACGCCGGTCAAAGTTGGTGAGGACCCCGAAGACTTGACGATGCGAGACTGGATGATTGTCGATGATAATAATGACGGGATAATCGATAGCGCTTATCAAAGTTGGGTGGATTATGACCGCAATAACAAGAAGGATTCAGATGAACCAGCTGTCGGGGATTTTAAATTGATCAAGGACATGGGGGCAAACACCATCCGGCTTTATCATCATTCTTCATCCAATCCAAAAATTCAAAGTCTCAGTCGAAATAATCCTTTGTTTGATCATGCGCCAAACAAGAAGCTGTTGCGTGACTTGCATCAGAAATATGGTTTATGGTTTGCGATGGGTGATTTTTTGGGCGCGCACACAATCGGGTCTGGCGCGACGTGGGAAAAGGGAACGGATTATACCGATCCGGTTCAACGCAAGAATATGATGCGTAGTGTGGAAGACCTGATTAATACTTTTAAAGATGAACCCTATGTGCTGTTTTGGACCATTGGAAACGAAAATAACCGGGCGGATATGAGCCGGACAAATGCTCAATTCCACCCGGAAGAATACGCGAAGTTTGTGAATGAGGTCGCCAAACGGATTCATGAATTGGACCCGAATCATCCGGTTGCGCTGATCAATGGCGAAACAACGATGCTGGACATGTACCGCCGCTACGCCCCGGCTGTTGACATCATCGGCATCAATACGTATTTTTATTTCCCTGGAGGATTCGGCAGCTTATGGCGGGATATAGACAAGTTGTATGACAAGCCTGTTTTTGTCGAATATAAAAATGCTCATCCAACCATTCAGGGCGGGTCTCTTGATGAGATCATTGATTATCGGTTACATGTTGAAAGCTGGCGTGATATTATCCGTCATACCGCGGGGAAAAGCCAGCCGGGGAACGCCATCGGAGGTTTTAAGTTTCAATGGTTGGATACTTGGTGGACAGATTGGGACCCGGCTTTTCAGAACTTAGCCAAAGACGGGTGGCACGGAGAGTATCACGGCATAGCCTCACAGGGCGACGGTCATAATAGTTTGTTTATCCGTCAGTTGCGGCATGTGTACTACGCTTATCAAGAAATCTGGAAAGATTAATTTTATTCATGTGTTTGATATAGAAAGAAACCGATGAATCAATTTTTTCTTTTGTTAAAAAATAGACATTTGAACGTTATCGTGCTAGGAGCCATGATCTGTATATATCCGAGCGCGGGCAACGTTGAGGCGGCAAAGGATATTCAGGGTTACCGGATTTTTTCCAGTCCTTCTTCAGACCCCCAGGTGTATGATCAAGACATCCGCATCGCTAAACGAATACTGCGGGAAGCTGAAAAGAATTTTTTTGATGACATTCGAATTGCTCCAGCCATGATTAATTTGGCCCTTTTGTATGAAAAAGGCGGCCATATCGAATTAGCATTACCCCATTATGAGAATGCCCTAACAATTTTAGAAAATCAAGAAGGGTATAAAAGCCCTCAAGTCCTTGATTTGTCGGACCGCGTTGCCCGCATTTATAAGATGATGGGGCGGATTGCCCAGGCCATGAAATTGTCCTATGACATGCAGTATGAATACGAACAAGATTTGGCATTGGCCCAGGAAATATTAGTCAAACAAGAAAAGAATTTAGGCGTGGAGCACCATAAGGTTGTTCGCCTGTTTGAGCTTGTTGGTTCCTTTCACCGGACAACCGGAAAGGTGCAGGAAGCCATCAAATTGTATGAAAAGGTTTATCAGAGTGTGCTAAGCAAATATGGTGAAACACATCCGCGCCTGGCACTGATCGCCGAACAATTGGGTTATTTATATCGGCGGGTGGATAACTATCCCAAGGCGCGTGAGACATGGCACCAGGCCTTAAAGGTTTGGGAAAAACATTTAGGTGCAAATAGTCCTAAGGTGGCTGAGGCGTTGATAAATTTGAGCTATATATTTATTGATTTTAAACAAAATATGGTCGCGGCCGCATTATCCCGAAAAGCCCAGGAAATTCATCGAGAAACGTTAAAGAACATTTTATCATTCGGTTCTGAGGAACAGCGTCTGGATCATATGGAAACCGTTGATCCCTATTCTTTGCCAGCGACCTTGAATGACACGCCGGCGCTTGTTCAGGCGATCTTTGATCATAAAGGCATTGTGTTAGATTCGATTATCGAAGACATTCAGCTCACACGGCAAGCCCGGGGAGAAAAAAATACCCGTTTGTTAAAAAGCCGTTCACAAAAGAAAAAGAAGCTGATGAAATTATATTGGGACTTGTCATTAGATATGACCCGCGAAGATCGTTATAAGAAAGAACAGCGAAAGAACCGTTTGAAATATGAAATCAAGGAAATAGAGCAGCAAATGACGCAGCACATGCGCTTTGGCCAATCCCGCGGAAATTATAATGTCGATATGCAAAAGATCCAGGAAGCTCTGCCGGACGATTCCACCTTGATTGATTTTATCCGTTATAATCATTATTTGGGCCATTATAAGTTTGAGAAACGCTATGGCGCAGTGGTGATTGGTCCAGAAGGCCCTCCCCGGTGGGTGCCTCTGGGGCAGGCTTCTGTTATCGATGCGGCAATCAAACGCTATCAGGTGGTTGTGCGCCAGGATAATTATTTCGACAATTTAACGGCTGTGTTATTGAACGGTCTATATGGAATGATTTGGGAACCATTGGAAACGAGTTTAACCCAGAGGACCCGTCGCGTGATTATCAGTGCCGCGGGATCACTGAATTATTTGTCCTTCGCGACATTGCTAACGCCCAACGACAGGTTTCTGGCCCAGAAATACCGTATCTATTACGTTCCCTATAGCCGGGATATCCTGAAGAAGACACCGGTTGGACAGAAAAAGGATATTTTTATTTTTGCGGACCCGGCCTTTGCCAGGGATACTGAAAGAAAGGGTGTCCCTTTTTATCCTTTGCCTGGATCAAGGGATGAAGCGCAATCCATCGATAAGATCGCCAGGAACAATCAATACGCTTCACGGTTATATCTTCAGGACCAGGCGAGTGAGGCCTCGTTAAATTCTTTAAGTTCTCCGCGCATCCTGCACCTCGCAACGCATGGTTTTTTTCAAAAGAATGGGAACAATATCTTAAAAGGGGTTGATCGGGAAAATCTTTTTTTGCTAGATTCCGATCGGAGTGGCGCGATGCCCACATTTTTTCAATCCTTGAAAAATCCGATGCAAACCAGTGGTCTCGCTTTGGTGGGCGCGCAGGATAGTGTGGACATTATCGCTGGAGAGTCTATTCCCCTGACAGCAAATGATGGTATTGTCACAGCCGAAGAAATCAGCCTGCTGGACCTTCAGCGGACGTGGCTGGTTGTCTTATCTGTTTGCGATAGCGGTCTGGTCGATATTGTCTCCGGGGACGAGTTTATGGGATTAAGGCGGGGATTTATGCAGGCCGGAGCGCAGAACGTTATGCTGAGCCTCTGGCGCGTCGATGACCGTGTGACGCCGCGGTTTATGAAAGATTATTATGCGCGTTTGTTTAAGATGCAAAGTCCGGCCCGGTCATTGTCCTTCACCCAGCGTTCCTGGCTGGTTCAACTCCGTAACCAGCGCGGATTACATTATGCCGTGAAGCACGCGGGGTCCTTTATCCTCCTATCACAAGGCCCTCTTGACTAGGTGTGAATGGGTTTCAACTTGATCCCCGGAACTGTTTTGGATAAGGAAAGGTTTAGATGAAATCAGATGAAAAAGTAGGATTGGATTTTAATGTTTTAGGCATGTTGGATATACAAGGAATTAGTAATTTTTCAAAAAAATCGACAATTTTATCAACATTTGAAATTTATAGCGAATTCATTTCGCTTATTGAAGAAAATGTTTATTTCCAGAAGTATGAGGATAGTGGTCTTAAAAGATTTCTTATTGGAGATGCATTGTTTTTTTATTTTGATAATGATATTGATGTTTTAAAAAGGGTGGTTTATTTAATATCATCTCTTTATTCAGATATTTTTTTGAGAACGATACACACTAGCATTAATTGCAATGATATACCTTTAGGCTTTGGAAATGGAAACAGGGCGACATTCAAGAATCTTATTGCTGAAGGGTATTTGAGTGCTGATGGTGAAGTTCAGGAAAGATTCAGTAAATTAGATCGTGAAAATTTGAATGATTTTTTAATAGAGTCAATAGAGTTAAAAGATTATGAAAAAAAGAAAATTTTTGAGTGCATTGATACAAAAGTGAATATGCCATGCCTCTCTGTTAGGGCTGCATTGTCGGCAGGAAGTGTTTATGGTCAAAAAGATTTTCCTATAATTTCTAAATTAAAAGATACTTTTGACATTTTGTTGGGTTCTGCTGTATCCCGTGCGGTTGATTGGGAGAAAAAACAGAAATGGTTCGGGATGTCAGCGAATAATGAATTTGAAAAAATAATTTTGGTTTCAGAATTAAGCGAACAATTGTCAGATCTTAAACAAGATAACTATTTAATAGAGTATGCTGTTCCAACAAATATGGGATTAGTCAAAACACTTGCGGTTAATTTTATTAAGAAATCTTGTGCCGAAAAAATAAATCAGGTTGTGAAAGAAAAAATAGCTTTTTATAAAGCTAAAGATGATGAATTGTTTTTTAAAATGTATGGGACATCCCAATTTGTCGAATATGTGGTAAATAAGGAATTGTTTATATCGGAGCAATTTTAGAAAGAATGAGGGGCCATGAATTATTCATTGACAGGAAAGATTTCGATGATGAGATATAAACAAGAGCCGCAAGAATAGATTATCCAGGAGCGATACATCATGTCATTGGTGGGATTAAAGGAAAATATATTTATAAGGAAGAGCAGGATAAGCAGGAATGATAGACCTGTTCCCGTTTTATTTTTATCGCATCTGCAGCCAAATTGAACATGTATAAAAACAGGCCTCCCAAACGATTATTTCCACAATATCACTATTGATTGGAGAAAAATTGATCCGGATTGATCGTATGAGTTGACCGTCTTAGTGATTACAAAAATGTTGTTTCAAAGAAAATTTTTCCGAACTCATAATAAGGATAGATGAATTTGGGATTATTTTTTATACGCTTCCACGCATTTTGATCCCATATGTTGTCAAAGAGCAGATGCTTCTGCCCTCATTTTATGACGAAGGATGCTTTTTGTCGCCACATACAATTTTTTGCGCAGCGCAAGTTTTGATCCATCCCGGGACGTCATATCGCGACGCGGCTTTTTATGAGCTCTTCGTGCGTGTGCATTTTTTCAGGAATTCATGCCCGCATGCCAATGATTTTGTGATAAGATTTTGATTATACAAAATCCATTAATGAATTGTTCTATTTCAATTTTGATATTCTTGCCGTAACGTGGAGAAAAGCGGAATCGGTTTTGGTCATTATTTAATGGAGTGAATTCCTCTGAGCTCTGCTGCGAGGAGATTCACTGGAATTGGTATGATTAAGAGCTCAGGTCAATATTCAAGGATATTGTATTATTTTGGCAAAAAAGAGGTGTTTTATGGCTAAACATGGGGCGAAACGGTAAATATGGACAATCGAGATCAAATCAGAGCCTTGTTGGATCAACAGAAATGGGAGGTCATTATTCCACGCCTTTTGAGATATGCACTGTATAAAATACGTTATTACAAGCCTCACCAGGTTGTTGGCCAGGAAATATTAGCCGGTAAAACGGCTGAGGATTATGTCATGGAAGCGATTATAAAAGTTTATCAGGGGGAACGGCGTTGGGATCCAGAGCATATTCCGGATTTGCAGTACTATCTTGTCGGGGTGCTAAGAAGTGATCTTGGGCATCATGCGGTGAGTTTAGAGAATCGTTGTGTCTTTTTTATTGAAAATTTGCCGGAGTACCGACAGCACGCTTTTTTAAAAGACGACGCGGATCAAGAGCATTTAGCCGAAGATGAGTTTGTTGCCGGATTTCTGGCGTATATTAAGGACAATCCTCAATTAATAGAATGTGTCAAACACATCCTGGCAGGATTTAAGCCGCGGCAAATTGCTAAACAAATGAATTTATCCACATCGGATATTTATAATATGCGCAAAGTCCTGAGACGGCGGTTGCAGGAATACATTTCAAAAGGAGACAGTGTATAACGATTTAATTTGACGCGAACAGGAGTAAGGTCGATGAAGGAAAACAAAGAAAATAAAAATAAATTTAATAAGGTTCAACAGCTTTTTAATTTTTTGGATGAAGACGCTGAGGACAGTTGCTCTGTGTCTTTTAGGGATATCGAAGAGGAACTTAAACACGCTCAAATCGATGTGGCGGGCTTTAAGCGTCAATTGAAAAATAACATTGAAGCCTTTTCGGCTGAACAGAATCAAGAAGGGATTGAATCCCCCCGAGAAGAACGTCCGTCATTGACCGATCAATGGAGGTCTTTGTGGCGTTCTCTTTATCGGCCTTCGTGGCAAATGAGTCTGACGAGCTTATTGGGTCTTGTGGTTTTAACCATTATCATTGTTGTTAATAAGCCGGTGCCGGATGACAATCCCGTCTATCGCGGACAGGGATCCGTCGAGCAAACGGATGCGGGCGAAGTTACTGTTCTTGATGACGATGTGGCCCGGCTGAATCAGGAAATTCAGGTTTTGTTTGATTTGCAGGAATACGCCAGGGCCATCCCCCTCGCACAGAGAGTCCTCTCTTTGAAGAAAGACCAGCATGGCGAGGATCACCTTGAAGCCGCCATGGCGATGAACAATCTGGCTGTTTTGTATAAAAGGTCAGGGCACTTAGATAAAGCGGAAACCCTGTATTTAAAATCGTTGTCCATCGAGTTGCAATGGTTAGGTGAGACGCACCATCAGACATTGGCGAGTTTTCAACATTTGGCACAACTTTACGAACAGCGGGGAGAGGACCGACAGTCCCTCATTTATTACCAAAAAATTCTTAATGTGCGGATTGCGACATTCGGCAGTGATCATGGTGATGTCCGGTCATTGGAGGATAAAATACGCGCATTGCAAAATCGTATGCTTCAGGATAATGAGCAGTAATACCAAATCCATTTAATAATCACCAAAGTCATTATGATGTTCTCGACGTTTAAACGAAAATATTAGCATTCAAATAGGATAATTATACCAAATCCATTAATAAATTGTTCTATCTTAATTCTGAAAAGCAGAATTGGT
>JAIORP010000158.1 GCA_021108075.1 Candidatus Omnitrophota bacterium
AAAAGCCCCCACCTTAAATTGCCTTAACTTTGGTCTTGACAAGGGAAGTATTGTAGATATAACCACTTTCTTTTCGTTTTTCCTCGCTCTCCTGCGTTATGATTTCGAATCTATCTATTTCTTCAAACGGAATATTTGAAAAACTGTTTTTAAATCGTAATCTGAGATAACTAGCAAGGTCCTCTTCACTAAGCCCTATATCTTTTGCTGTTCCAGACAAAAGGATATCAATGGATGAAAAACTTTTGATGTCTTTTAAATCAGGATAACGGACATCTTGCATATTCGATTTATAATTCTCTGCGAATAAAGCTGTCACATTGAAAGACATAATAAAGAACAGAAACATTATATACTTTTTCATGGTTGCTCCCTTCTGTAGCTGACATCAAATATCCATCTATCCAATTTTTGAACTAATCGAACACCTTTAATTTTGGCATTGCCTACCCTCACTAGTTATGCCAAAAGTTGTGAAAGTTTAATCACTGACTACCCATCCTATTAAAGTTAAGACGATTATAATAAATTTAGGACTGCTATGAATATACAAATAAGCGGATAATCAATCAACAATCATGATTTGACCTTCTGTGACGTTTTCATAAGCATCAATCGCTTCCTGATGTAGATAGGTTTGTTTTTGTTTCTGTATGCATAAATGAATATTCAGATTCAAAACTTAAAGTTCTTTAATGACATTTTTATTATATCCTACCGGTGAATTCTATGATGTCATTTCTATGTTGGAAAAAAGTCAGTACCTTGGAGTCATTGACAATATTAGTAAATTTTGTTTTAATGTTTTAAAAGTAGTTTTTTGTGGATAGCAAAATTTAATCGGCAGATCTTTTTTTTTAAAATTTTATTTATGTAGGAGTATTTTATGTCTAATTCATCAATAATAAACCCTAAAGGAATATTTTTTGCAAATGATAAAAAATTATTACATAGATTAGTTCATTCTGCTCAAAACTCTGAGCAGTTCACATTTCTTTTAGGGTCAGGACTCACTGTTCCAGTTGATTCCCCTTTAGGTGTATCCTCAGTAGAAGATATCATTAGTGAAATTAAACAAAAGTTAAGCTCATCTAGTTTAGACGATGACCTTAAAGTATGTTCAAAAGATCAACGATATAAGATTGCGATGAGAACCCTCCTTCAATATCGAGGGCAAAATGAATTAAATAAATTGATTATCAAATCTGTATTAAAGGCAAGAATCACCAAGGAGACTACATTTACACCAGATAATCTTAGCTTACAGGCACTAGAAAAGGATGTAATTAATTGGTATTTAAGGCCAGGAGTTGATTATTTAGGAAAATTGTGTGTTGAATTCTTTGATCGAATAGGATCACCTATACTTACTTCTAATTTCGATCCACTCATTGAGGTCAGTATCCGTAAGCATCAAGGAAAACCTCTTACGACACCGCTAAGTACGGATGGAAAGATTTATGTGTCACATGAGGATGCGATTATTCAGGTAGTTCATTTTCATGGATATTGGCATGGAGAGGATACGCTTCATACCGAAAATCAAATTACTCGAGATAGACCAAAGTTAGAGGGATCTTTACGAAGCCTTCTGTGTGAAAAAACATTGGTAGTTGCTGGTTATGGAGGATGGAATGATATTTTTATCAAAATTTTAATTCGAATTATGTCTGAAGGTTCAAATAAATATAATATAATTTGGACATTTTATGATGAAGAAGAAGATGTTGTTTTGTCGAAGTATTCGAATTTAATCAACTCCTTCGGTGATGCCTTAGGGCAGAGAATTGTTTTATATAAGGGAGTTGATTTAGATAAATTTATTCCTAATTTGTATAAGCAAATTAAAGAATCCGTTAATAGTGAAGACCAAAATCAAATAAGTATTGGTCAGCATGATAATATTAATATTTCCGAGAAACCTTTGTCGGAGAACATATTTATTTCTGATATTCCTCCCAATGTTGATAAATGGGTCGGCCGTGTTGACCTCCTAAATCAAGTTTCTGATGATGAAAGTAAGATTGTATGTCTCTCTGGTATTGGAGGGCAAGGAAAATCAAGTCTTGCATCGTACTTTATTAGGAATCTTAACTCTTTGGAATCCAAATGGGAGTATTGGGATTGGCGCGATTTTAGAGAAGAAGGAAATAGGATCCACACAATACTTATATCGATAATTGAGAGATTAACTGATGGTAAATTTAGGTCTGGACACTTCATAAATGATTCAATCGATGAATTAATAGATAGATTTTTTTATCACTTAGCAAAAAGAAAAGTTGTTTTTGTGTTCGATAACGTTGATCACTATGTTGATTTAGAAAGGTTTGAGTTTAATGGAGGCCTTGGGAAATTGTTTGACGAAGCTTTAAGGCAGGAGCATAATTCTAAATTTATATTTACCTGTAGACCGTATATTCAGATTTGTGATAATTATTTTCTTCAGATAGATATGCCAGGTTTATCGATTGATGAATCCATAGATTTGTTCAAGAAGTATTCAATTCCTATGAGGCAAGTTGAGTTAACTAAAATTATAAACGAGTTGCATGCCTTAACAAAAGGCCATCCATTGTGGTTAAATTTAATGGCTGCACAAGCTTCTCGTGGAAAAGTTGTATTAAAAAATTTCATAGAAAGGCTAAAAGATAAGAAAAGTTTTAAGGAAAAAGATTTTTCATCAATATTAGCAGAGAGTACTTTAAGAACTGTTTGGGAAACTTTAAATGAAAAACAAAAAATTTTACTTAGAGGGATGTCGGAGACGGTTAAAGCTGAAACGAAGGAGCATTTAAGTAAGATTATTGAGTCGGAATTAAATTATAATCAATTTTCTAAGGCTCTTAAGGCACTTATTACATTAAACCTAATTGTAACAAAGTCTTCGACTTGCCAGAATAATATGTACGAATTACATCCATTAGTTAAAGAGTATGTCTGGAAGAATTTTTCAAAACAAGAAAGGGTCAAATACATAACTTTGTTTGTAAAATTTTATGATCAAGTTATAGCCGTTTTAAAACCAAAATTAAGCCATGAATCGCCTTTGAGTGTCTTTGAAAACTGGACCAGCAAAATTGAACTTGAAATTAATAAAGATGATTATAAGTCAGCTTTGACATCATTGCAAGAGGTTGCAACCCCCATTTTAACAGCAGGATATGTAGAAGAATATATTCGTATTACTCATTTATTCTTTTTGAATGTTGATTGGTTAAAAGCAGTTTACGAAGAGTATAAATATTTTCATGATCAATACAAAAATTTTATAAAAAGTCTAATTGAAATAGGTAAATTTGACGAAGCAGATAATTTTCTAAAAAAATATGTAAAAACGATTTCTGGAAAAGGCGTGAACTATATTCATTTTTGTAATCTACGAGCATATTTCTACTGGTATAAAGGTGATTTTGTGCAGGCAATAATGTTCGGAGAAAAGGGCTTGGATTTAAAAAAGTCGTCTAAAGTAGACGGCAATTTTGATATTGACCATACTCTAGCACTAGCGTATAGAGACTCAAGAGAAAACGGACAGATTGAGAGAGCATTAGAATTTTTTCTTAAAGGAATAAAACTTAATGATGTCCTGTCTCGGGACATTGACATGAAAGATTATCAAGGTTCTTATTTCGGTAATATCGGCAGGTGTTTAGACTTTTTGGGGAAACCTGATGAAGCCTTGAAGTGTTATGCAAAATCTCTAGTTTTGTTGAATAGAGAAAATGATAGTAGCACGTCATTAAATCGAGGATATGCTTGTCAATGGATAGCTGAGAATTTATTAAAAATTGCGGATACTAAAACAGCATATTATTTTTTTAATCTATCCATTTTTTATTGGATAAAGGTGTCACCAGTAAGAGCTGAGAGAATTAAGAGAACTTTTCTTGTAAATGAGTTATTTGTTGACTTGAGAAAGAAAGAAGTAAGTGATTGGGAAAATGAGAAAAAATGTAAGGAATGGCTTCAGTCTTTCAGTTCTGTAGGTTAAATTCTTTTGAATTCTTAAATCCGGGGTAGAAAGTAGCCTAAGCGACTACCCCCTCCCGACAGAACGGCTCGTACCAGCCAAAGTAAGCCGCTCCTCGATTGATGACTAGAGTTCCCTCTAAGATTATTTAAATAGAGATCTAATAATAATCTAGTATTCATCAGGGAACACGAGCAAGCAAATGCCATCTACCCTGATCATAGACAGCAGAAGAGCAAAAATTACGTCCTACGCCCTAACTCTGATCAGCGGAGACATAAGTAATACATAACAATTCAGAGGGTTGAACAGGAAAATAAAATTTATCACCGTGTTATTTTTTCCCATAAACTTCCCATTTAATGTCAATAGCCATAGCGTCCTGGTATTCACTAAAATAACTATTAAAATGTGGGACATAAAAATCCTTACGATATTCATTTGCCTTCTCTAGACAGTATGGATGATATGCTTCCGTCATCATTTCAATAGATCTAGTTAGCAGAGATCCTCGGGCATGCCCGAGGATCTCTGCTAACTAATGAATGGATTTTGTATTATTCCTGGGAATAAACAGCTTTTCAAAATCCATAGGCAAATCATGCCGGATATCAACGATGGTCCCGTCCTGGTTGATAAAAACATAACTCGGCACCCCCACAACATCATAATCCGACGCGACAGCCGTATCGCCGTCCAATAAAATATCCATTGTTATGTTATTTCTTTCGGCATAGCGCCCGACGGTCTTAGCGTTCTCACCAATATCAATCACGAACATTTGAACATTCTTCGCCTTTATCGCTGATTCCATTTCCTGAAATTCTTTGAGGGCTGTCCGGCAATGCGGACACCATGTTGCCCAGAAGAAAAGAATGACATGGCCCTCCTTGCGGGCCTGGCTCAACGAGATTTTTTCGCCCTTATAGGACGACAGTTCAAAATCCTTAGCCGGCTCCCCCACAAGGGTGCTGCGCGGCAAAAAAAACTGGCCCATGGCCATGGAAGAGGAACATAATGTTAATAATAAACAAAAAGATAAAATAAAAATTTTTATAAAAAATTTCATGGAACGATACCTCCCGCTTTTAGGATAAAAAATTCCGCGGCCAGAACAAGCATCCAACCGCAGATGTGCTTCACACGAACAAGCCACTCACCTGATTTGGGTAAGTTGCCCAGAAAACCTCCAAAGGTTCCCACAAGGATCAAAGAAGCCCCCAGTCCATAGGAAAAAACAAACATCAATGCGACACCATGCAAAATATTTTGTTTCAGAGTGATATACGTAATGAGAGCGCCGACCGCTGGCGCTGTACACGGCCCCATCGCCAAACCAGAGGCCATACCGAACAAAAGGACCGCCCAGGCATTACGCATCTTAATTTTGTTATGAATCGTAAAGCCGAAGACCGGCAACGGAATGATATCAAACAGGACCAGGGCGAAGAATATCAAAACATGCGCGACCAGAATATGCGTGATGGGATGAGACTGCACCAGGCCAAAAATGATACCGCTAAAAGCGGCAATCACGGCTATGGCGGAATAGGTTATGGCCATTCCAAAAACATACAGCAAAGACAGCAGAAACGCCATCAGCTTTGTTCCGCGTGAATCCATTCCCGCGATAAAACTCGCCGTAATGGGCAGCAACGGATACACACATGGCGTAAAACTGGTCAAAACACCCAGGCCAAAAGCCGCGAAATAATCCCTAAAACTCCCATATATTTCCATAAATCGTCGACCGCTTGTCTTTGTATTCGAATTGAATGAAATTATCAATATTTTGGTTTATGCGATAAATTATTATGCTACTATAATTTCAACCATATTTCCATTAGAATTTAACCTGAAAAACGCACTTGGGATCGTAACGAGAAGGCAAAAATTATTACACGCGCGAGGCATTGCAATTGCGACGAATTGGACCTTCGTAATAGATCCCAATTGCATTTTCCGGGTTTAACAAGAAACCGACGGAAGCAATCAAACCCTCATAATGAAAAGCCGCGATCATGACGAATAAGGAAACACAAGTTCTCGAGCAAGAATTAGAACAATTCCAAAAAGAACAACAAAAAATCCGCAATGTCATCGGTGCCATTGGAGGGACCGAAGCCTCCAAAAGAGACAAACAGATCAACCTGTTTTTTGTCGTCCTCCTGTCTCTGCTTTTTGTCCTGGATTTACTGCGTCATTTGCTGCATTTACCGCTCCCGCTGCCACCGCTCTTTTCTTTAGAACTCGGCATCCTCCTGGTTTCGTTGAAAATCATCTGGATGATCCACAAACAGTCCAAAGTCGAACACTTCCAATTCTGGATCCTCAATTCCATTGAATTCCGGATCAACGAATTATCAAATCAATTAAAGCGGGTTGAAAAAAAATTAAAAGAAAACGGATCAAAACCGTAAGTGCACAAACAATCGGCCGAAATTCTTGCTGTCCTTGTCGATGCGGTGATAAAGCTTTTTTATCTCTTTCTGTTCAAAAAAACGCAGAACGCGTTTCTTCAACTGTCCACTGCCTTTACCTGGAATAATTTCTATCAAACGTATCTTTTTTTGACAGGCCTCTTCGATAACACGCTGCAATTCACGGTCAATGTCCTGACCTTTATTGTAAATATCGTGCAAATCCAATTTAATTTTTGCCATGACCAAACAACCTTTCATAAAAACCTGCCGGCAACCTGAAGGGATAAAAAAGATAACTGAAACATGAGGTTTTTCTCCTCTGGGAAAATGAAAAAAACGCCCTGACTATTGATGACGGCTTATAGATGCGCTTTCATGGGTTTGGGTGGATTAATCGGAAGCAGGATGATGAATGTCGTTCCTTTGCCAACTTCACTCTCTACACGAATTTCCCCTTGATGTTCTTGAATGATATTGTGGACAATAGATAAACCCAGCCCTGTTCCATCCCCGGGAGTTTTGGTGGTAAAAAATGGCGTGAAAATATTTTTAAGATGTGTTTGCGGTATGCCCTTGCCGGAATCAGAAATCGTGATGATCACATCACTCTCGGTGGCTGTGGTTTCAATAAAGACATCACCATAGTCTTCGATGGCTTGCGCGGCATTGACAATGATATTTAAAAAAACCTGGCCGATCCGAGACGGGTAGCCGTGAATGGTCGGCACGTCATTAAATGCCTTATGCAATTTGCATTTGTATTTAATTTCATTCCAAACAACTTTTAAGGTCGATTCCAGGGTTTGATTGATGTCAATCGGGACCAATTCATGCTTGTCCATGCAAGCAAAATTTTTCAGCTCCAGAACAATATCCTTCACGCGCTTCGCCCCTTCTTTTGTTTCTTTGAGGAGATCATCAATATCATTCACAATAAAATCGATCTTTTTTTCATTCACCAATTTATCAATTTGAGATAAGACTTCTTGACCCTGCTCAACCTCGCCGTTTTTCATGACATGGCTCAATGAATCATACTGGCTTAAAATACCGTTTAGAGTGCTGATATATTCATTCAAGGTGTTGAGATTCGTCATAATATATCCCATCGGATTGTTAATCTCATGGACAACACCCGCGGCCAATTGCCCCAGGCCGGCCATCTTTTCTGACTGGACAAGTTGTTCCTGCGTGCTTTGAAGGTCCTGGTTGAGTTTTTCCAACTCTCCTAATTTTTGACGCAAATAAATTTCAGCTGTAGCCAAATCCTTGGCCGCTATCTTTAATGACTTTTCAACCTTTTTCCTCTCAATCGCGAAATATATGGATTTACTCAACATCTTGGCATTGTATTCCCCTTTGACCAAATAATCCTGGGCACCATTCGCGATCGCGTCCATCCCCATCTCATGGTTATATTGGCTGGAAATAATGATGATCGGAATATATGGGCACACGTTGCGGAATTTACCCAGTGTTTTTAAGCCCTGGGAGTCCGGCAAGTTCAGATCAAGCAGCAACAGGTCATAATCATTGCCTTCAATGCAATTGAAAGCTTCCCGCACAGACCCGACGCACTCAATATGCGGACGGTAAAGCGTTAATTTTGAGACAAGTCCCTCTAATAATTTTAAATCTGTGGGATTGTCTTCGACAATGAGGATATGAAACTCTTTAGATGTAAAGCCTTGGGTCATAATATTTTATTTTATATTGTCCGAGGACATCCTGTTAATTTATCCCTATCATACTGTATAAATATTTATAAAGATATAAAATAATAAATTAATTCAACCAGCACGACAGCATTGACAATTAACCTATTTTGGACTATCTTATCTCTTATTATAGATAATATTAATCACTGAAAAGGACATGATTGTGAACTCAAAGACAGAAGTGATAAAAGGACTGCTCCAAAAAAGAATTCTTGTTATGGACGGCGCCATGGGGACAATGATCCAATGTCATGATCTCGTTGAAGCGGATTACCGCAACGAACAATTTAAAGATCACTCCACGGATTTAAGAAACAATTCTGATGTTTTGAGTTTAACCCAACCGCAGATCATCGAAGACATTCATCGCCAATATCTGAAGGCCGGCGCGGACATCATTGAAACAAACACTTTTGGCGCGACCGTCATCAGCCAGGCGGATTTTCAACTGGAAAATTTTGTTGACGACATGAATATCAAATCCGCGCAGATCGCGCGCAAGGCGGTGGATGATTTCATGAAACAAAATCCTCTCAAGCCGCGTTTTGTTGCGGGGTCCATTGGTCCGACCAACAAAATGGCTTCCATGTCGGCTGATGTCACGGATCCCGGACACCGCGCGGTAACCTTTGACGGTTTTGTTGAGGCCTATTATCAACAGGTGCACGGACTCGTGGCCGGCGGGGTGGATATTCTTCTTGTCGAAACAATTTTTGACACGCTCAATGCCAAAGCCGCTTTATTTGCCGTTCGTAAATATTTAAAAGATAACAATCTTAATCTGCCCGTAATGATTTCCTTTACAATTATCGATAAAACCGGCCGAACCCTTTCAGGGCAGAATGTCGAGGCCTTTTGGATCTCCGTGGCACACACGAAGCCGCTCTCGGTTGGATTAAACTGTGCCTTAGGAGCCGACGACATGAGGCCGCATCTTGAAACACTGCATCATATCGTGCCCTGCTATATCAGCTGTTATCCGAACGCCGGCCTGCCTGATGGCTTTGGAAATTTTAAGGAAACGCCCCGGGAGATGACCGGCATTATCAAAAATTTCGCCCAATCAGGCTTTGTGAATATGGTTGGCGGTTGCTGCGGGACCTCCCCTGAGCATATTAAACTTTTTGCTGAAGCAGTTGCGGACGTTCCTCCCCGGCCATTAAAAAAACAACCGGTTCAACCGCGTTACAGTGGATTAGAACCTCTGATCATTCGACCCGAATCGAATTTTATCAATATTGGAGAACGCACCAACGTTGCCGGATCTAAAAAATTTGCGCGTCTCATCAAAGAAGGTGATTATGAATCGGCACTGTCCATCGCCCGGCAACAGGTCGAAGCCGGCGCGCAAATGATCGATATCAACATGGATGAACCCATGCTGGATGCCAAAGCCGCAATGGTCAAATTCCTGAATCTGATCGCGGCTGAACCAGAAATCGCGCGCGTGCCCATCATGATTGACTCTTCCCGCTGGGATGTGATTGAGGCCGGGTTGAAATGTGTTCAGGGTAAGGCCGTTGTCAACTCGATCAGCCTCAAGGAAGGTGAAGAACCTTTCATCGCTCAAGCCCATCAACTTCTTGAATACGGAGCAGCGGTCATTGTCATGGCCTTTGATGAAACAGGTCAGGCTGATTCATTGGAACGAAAAGTAAACATCTGCGCGCGAGCCTATAAAATTCTAACGGAAAAAGTGGGGTTCGCCCCTGAAGACATCATCTTCGACCCCAATATCTTTGCCGTGGCCACCGGCATAGAGGAACATAACAATTATGCGGTTGATTTTATTGAAGCCACACGGCAAATCAAACAAACCCTTCCACACGCCTTAATTAGTGGTGGCGTCAGCAATGTTTCTTTTTCTTTCCGGGGTAATAATCCGATCAGAGAAGCCATGCATTCGGCTTTTCTATATCATGCCATCAAAGCGGGTATGGACATGGGCATCGTTAATGCCGGGATGGTCGGTGTCTACGATGATATTGAACCAACCCTGTTGAAACGGATTGAAGACGTGCTGTTCAATAAACATCCCGACGCGACTGAAAACCTCATTGAGTTCGCTCAAACCGTCGACAGCGGCCCGGAAGCCCAAAAACAGCAACTCCAGGCCTGGCGGGGTAAACCGGTTGAAGAACGGCTCGCGTACGCCCTCATCAAAGGAATTACCGAATATCTTGAAATAGATGTTGCTGAGGCGCTAAAAACGTATAAACCGATTGAACTCATCGAAGGGCCCCTGATGACCGGGATAAATAAAGTGGGAGAATTGTTCGGCGAGGGAAAAATGTTTCTGCCGCAAGTCGTCAAAAGCGCGCGTGTCATGAAAAAGACCGTCGCTTTTCTTGAACCGCTTTTAGAAAAGGAAAAACTTTCCGGTAAAGTCCGGTCAGCCGGGAAAATCATCATGGCGACCGTTAAAGGGGACGTCCATGATATCGGCAAAAACATTGTTAGCGTTGTTCTGGCCTGTAATAACTTTGAGATTATCGACCTCGGGGTAATGGTCCCCTGCGAGAAAATTCTTGAGGTTGTGAAGAAAGAAAACGTGGCGATCGTCAGCCTCAGCGGATTAATCACGCCCTCACTAGAACAAATGATCCATGTCGCCCAAGAAATGGAACGTCAAGGATTTGAGATCCCTCTTGTCGTCGGCGGGGCAACCACGTCTATCCAACATTTAGCCATTAAAATAGCACCTCAATATCATGGTGCTTCTGTTCACGTACAAGACGCCTCCCAGAGTGTTGGCGTGTTTAAAAAATTGATCAATCCTGAGACAAAAAAAGCTTACGTGCAGGAACTCAAAGAAAAATATGCGCGGATCCGTGAAAAACATCTGAAGGAAAGTCAAACGCAACGGTTTTTGTCTTTTGAAAAATCGTATCAGGACCGCTTCAAGATCGACTGGAATGAAAAAGAAGTCACAAAACCGTCTCTTCTGGGTGTGCGCGCGTTAAAGGATTACGATTTAAATATCATTCGCCAAAAAATCAATTGGAGCTTCTTATTTTTAGCCTGGGGACTCAAAGGCCATTACCCGCAAATCATTGATGATCCGAAATACGGCGAAGAAGCAAAAAAACTTTACGCGGACGCGCAAGAGGAACTCGACCGGCTCATTGACCGGCAGCTTATTAAAGCTCACGGCGTGATCGGCTTCTTTCCCGCGAATAGTCAGAAAAATGGCATTGAAATATATACCGATGATGACCGTAATGAAATTCTGGCGGTCTTACCGACTTTACGCCAACAGCAAATAAAAACAAACGGAAAACCCCATACGTCCCTGGCTGACTTTATTGCCCCTAAAGAGACGAAAATTAGAGATTATATCGGCGCTTTTGCCGTAACCAACGGCATCGGCATTGAAAAGATCGCCCAACAAGCGAAAAACAACAAAGATGACTACCAGCATATCATGCTCAAAACATTAGCCGACCGTATGGCTGAGGCCTTCGCAGAGCATCTGCATGAGTTAACGCGTAAAAAATTCTGGGGGTATCAATCCGACGAGAAGTTGGGCCTGAAGGATATGTTTCACTGCAAATATAAAGGCATTCGTCCGGCGCCAGGCTACCAGGCCTGCCCGGATCACACGGACAAACTGACCCTGTTCAACCTGCTGGAAGCGGAAAAGAACACAGAGATTGTCCTGACAGAATCCATGATGATGAATCCGGCCGCGTCTGTGTGCGGTTGGTATTTCGCGCATCCTCAATCGCATTATTTCTCTGTCGGAAAACTGCAAAAAGACCAAATTGAAGATTACGCCAAACAGAAAAAAATGACAGTTGAAAACGTTGAGAAATGGCTCGCTTCATTTTTGGGATATTAAAAAATGGGACGGACACGTTCTTCTTTATACACTATTCGGGTCTTCGACCTTCTGTAGAATCGGTAGGCGAATAATAACCAGAGTGCCCTCTCCTATCACACTCTCAATAAAAATATTTCCGTGGTGACTTTGGATGATGCCTTGCGCAATCGAAAGGCCTAAACCCGTATTCTGGTCTTTCAAGCTGTAAAAAGGGTCAAATAAAAAAGGGAGCTCGTCCTGATGGACACCATAACCCAAATCCTTAATCCGTATTTCAATCTCATTCCCCTCCCTTTTATCGATCGCGATTGATATCGTCCCACCCCCCGGCATCGCTTCCCGGGAATTTGTGACCACGTTTAATAACGCCTGACTCAATTGATGCGGATCGGATTCAATGGTGATCGGCCGGTCATCATCATATTCTTTTAGAATCTGAATATTCAATTCAACGATACTGTTCTTTAAAGTGGTTAAAACGGTGTTCATCAGTTTCATTAAGTTTGTTTTCTTGATGCCGAACCGGATCGGCTTACTGTAGTCCATCAGGTGTTGCACCAAATCATACATGCGGTTCAACTCCGAATCCAAAACATTTGAAAATTTTGTTAAAAAGACCTTATCATCCAGGCGCTGGGGCAAATAAAAGCAGTATCCCTTTAGAACTGTCAGGGGATTCTTCATTTCATGGGCAACACCGCTTGCCAGGGTGGTAATCATTTTATATTTATCAGTCTGGAAGACGCGATCGCGCAACATTTTATTTTCTTCAATGACATGGTCATAATTCAACATATAAAAATGACGCTCAATAAAACCTTGAATGGTATTTTTAAGCGGAAAAAACATAATGGCAATCGTTAACGCAGAGGCCAGGTTGGTCATGATCGATTCCGTTCCAATAACGTTCTTGAATAACTTCTCGTTAATGAAAACAATCAAAAAATACAGAACCAACATTACGGTGAACAATGTGGAATACGCCATTGTCTGCTTAACCACCTTATCGCGAAACACCAATTGTTTTTTAAAAATCCCGTAGCCCACATAAACCAAACAGGCGAAAATCATAGACGGCCCCAACCACACAAGTTTAAAATAATTATATAGCGGCAAAACGACGCCTGTCGTGCCTGCCAGTAAGAATGAAAAAAATAATCCCCCGATAACATACCGCATGGCCTGGCGCTGGGAATCCAAGGAAAAGCGATAGGATTGAAATAACCGCATAAATCCCCAAAGAAGGTAACAGACAACATAAATATACCAAAAATAATGCCCACTCGCCCAGGCCCATTGCTTTGTTTGATTTGAAATGTATATCTGCGTAAGCATGTAAGGTGTGCCGTAATACAAATAAGCTAAAATACCGGTAGGAATAAACACCGCCCATCTTAACCATAGCGGAAGTTTCCATTCTTCTTGCGGATAAACAAACGAGAAAAGCAAAATTAATGTCACGATGAGACTTCCGGCAACATACTTCGCTCTAAGCCAGAATAACGATGATATGTTCGTCGTCGAGACATAAAACATTCCCAGGCTGACCGCCCACAAAACAACACTTATTAAGAACTGGTTAAACAACTTGCCGGAGGGTTTCTTCTCACCCTTTGCGTGCACGACACCGCATAAAATAAGATAAATGCCGACCGTAAAAAACAATGTGATTGATTGATAGTTCATCATTAGGACATAACAATGTCTTTCAGGTTAATAAAATTTTCTGGCAATTCTTTTTATAAATATTAGTATAGTATAAAAAAGTCTTCAGCTAAATCATTTTTCAATTTTTTCGTGGTTCTTCGATTGAAGAATCTGTGATGTCATATTTCTTTCGTAGATGCTGCATGTCTGCTTCAGAATAGTTGTCCATTTGCTCATCAGCATAAACCGGATCAATGACACTTAGACGGGGAACAAAGCGTTGAAGATGATATTGAGTGGCACCTTTTATGAGAGCTGACATCTCTTGAATATCATTTTCTTTGAGTAAATCTTTAGGAACCGTACTGCGGAATTCATAGGGGACGTGCCGCTCTAACAGCAACCGGATGCTGTGCTTAATCAACTCTTCTTGATGGGGAATACCGGTAACCTGGTGATATTTGCTTAATGGCGCCTTGATATCCATCGAAATATAATCCACGAGACCTGAATGTATGATATCAGAGATGACCTCCGGATGGGTTCCGTTCGTATCAAGTTTGATCGCATAATCCAGGTCTTTGACCTTCTGCAAAAAGGGCTTTAAATCTTGATGAACCGTCGGTTCCCCTCCGCTGATAACAACACCGTTCAGTTGCCCCTGCCTTTTTTTTAAGAAGTCAAAAATCGTTCGCAGTGGTATGGGAGGCTGATATTTTTCTGGAAGAACCAATTCGGCATTATGACAATACGGACAACGCAGGTTGCAGCCCTGTGTAAAGACAACCGCGGCCAATTTGCCGGGAAAATCAATGATTGAAAATTTTAATAATCCACCTATTTTCATGATATATAAAAAGTAGGGACGGATGGTACTTTTTTTAAAAAAGTACCATCCGTCCCTACTTTTTATTCCTTTTATCTTTTAAGCAACTTTACTGATACCTGACTCTATTAAACAATAGGTCTTCCTATCAGCAAACTCGGCCTGTTTACCTTTATTCCACTGTTGGACCGGCCTTAAATAACCGACCACGCGCGAATAAACTTCACACTGGCTTTCACATTGCGAACAATATTGATGTTCGCCCGCAATATAGCCGCAGTTCGGACAAATGCTGAATGTCGGCGTTATGGTGAAATACGGCAAATGATACCGCTCACAAACGACCCTGATCAATGACTTCAGACCTTCGACATTATCGATCTTCTCACCGACAAAACCATGCAGCACTGTTCCGCCGGTATAACGTGTCTGCAGATCATCCTGATGATCAAAAACTTCAAAGATATCCTGCGAATAATCCACCGGCAAGTGCGTCGAATTGGTATAAAAAGGCTCGTGACCTTGTTGGTACTTTTTTTCATTCGCACAAATAATACCTGGAAACATCTCCTTATCCACTTTAGCCATGCGGTATGAACAACCTTCGGCTGGTGTCGCTTCAAGATTGTAGATATTGTCGGACTCTTCCTGGAACCCTATTAATTTATCGCGCATAAAGTCCAAGACTCTTTTTGCGAGTTCATGACCGCGCGGATCGGCGATATCCACACCCAGTAAATTGAGACACGCCTCATTCATCCCTAACAGGCCAATGGTTCCGAAATGATTTTTCCAGTATTCGCCAAAACGCTCTTTCATATGACGCAGAAAAAACTTCATATACGGATAAAGATTATCATCCGTGAATTTTTCTAATACTTTACGCTTAATATCCAGGCTTTCTCTGGCTAACAACATCTTCTCTTCAATCCTCTTTAAAAAATCGGATTCATCAGCCGAAAGATACGCTAAACGGGGCATATTCATCGTGACAACCCCGATCGAACCTGTTAATGGTGTCGCCCCAAACAATCCGCCGCCGCGCTTGCGTAACTCGCGATTATCCAAACGCAGACGACAGCACATGCTGCGGGCATCCTCAGGCTCCATATCAGAATTGACAAAATTCGAGAAGTAAGGAATGCCATATTTGGCGGTGATATCCCATAACATCTTAAGATTCGGATTATCCCAATCAAAATCTTTCGTAATGTTATACGTCGGGATCGGAAACGTAAAAACACGACCCTTAGCATCGCCCTCGACCATGACCGCAAGAAAAGCCTTGTTCAGCACATCCATCTCGAGCTGGAATTCCTTGTAGGTCTCTGGCTGGATTCTCCCGCCGATGACAATCCCTTCATCAGCTAAATAGGCCGGAGGATGCAAATCCATGGTAATATTTGTAAACGGGGTTTGAAAACCAACGCGTGTTGGCACATTCACATTAAAAACAAACTCCTGCAATGCTTGTTTGACTTCAAGATAAGTCAGATTATCGAAGCGAATAAACGGAGCTAATAACGTATCAAAATTGGAAAACGCTTGAGCACCGGCGGCTTCTCCTTGAAGGGTATAAAAGAAATTGACGATCTGACCGAGGGCACTACGCAAATGCTTGGCCGGTTTTGATTCCATCTTACCGGAAGCACCTGTAAAACCACATATCAGGAGATCTTTAAGATCCCAGCCGACACAATAAACGCTGATCAAACCTAAATCATGGATATGAAAATCGCCATAAGTATGCGATTTTTTGATTTCGGCAGGATAGATTTTATTCAGCCAGTAGACTTTGCTGATTTCTGAAGAAACATACTGATTTAACCCCTGCAATGAAAATGCCATATTGCTATTTTCATTAACCTTCCAGTCAATCCGCGTCAGATATTGATCCACCAGTTCAACATTACTTTTAGAGGTTATTTCTCTTATTTTGGAATGTTGATCACGGTAAAGAATATATGCTTTGGCGGTCTTCTTATAAGGCGAGGTTATGAGGATATCTTCGACGATATCTTGAATTTCTTCAACCGTTGGCGCACGGTCATTAAAAACTTGCTGCGCAATATTCACAGCGCGAAACATAAGTTTTTGAGCGATATTATCCGAAAATTCACCCGTTGCTTCTCCAGCCAGTTGAATGGCCCGGGTAATTTTTTGCGGAATAAATTCTTCCTCCAGATTATTACGTTTAACAATTTTGTTAAGCATACCGCTTCTGCCCATAAAACCTCCCCTCATCAGTAATTTTTGTGGTTTATATTAGTTTTGATACCCCAAAAACCCGGCAAACTTCATTCAGTTCGTTTTGTTCTTGCTCCTATTATAAGCACAATATATGGTATGTCAACATCTTTTTAACACAATATATTGTGCTTTTTTTAAAAATTTTTTACAAAAAATAAAAATTTAACTTGACAGGCCATGTCTTAACTTCGTTTGCTTGTCGTGCAATGGCTTGATATCTTTTTGTGTTTTTTCATAGACTGTTTTAGCGTTAAAATCAGCAAAAATTTTTTTTATTTCCCGCATATCCTTTTTAGAAATTGGCTGCACATTAGAGGGGCGTAAAGGTGTATTTAACTGGACTTCATCCGGGTTCAAATCACGAACGACCCGGGCGATCCGGGGAGCAAAAGACTTATTCGCTTCGACAAACATAATTTGAATAGCCAATATGCCCTTGAAAAAACAACGAAATTTTTTTATCCCGTCGACAATGTGGGAAAAATGAACATCCGGGGAAGGTTGGTTGATGCGCTGCAACGATTCTTGATTCCAGGCGTCCAGTTTTAAAAGGACACAATCGGCAAGCAATAAATCCTTCTGCACATCCACCCTGTCTATTAAGGTTGAGTTCGAAATCACAGCCACCTTGCCTTTTGTTATCGTTTTAACACCCTGGATCAATTCCCCCAGGTTTAAGGCTAAGGTCGGCTCTCCCCGGCCAGAAAACGTATAATAATCGACATGTTCCACAGGGAAAAATTTCAACTCATTAAGGATATCATTTGTTGCAACCCACTGCATACGTTCGGATTGCAAACAATCTGTCCGGGCCAGCTGACAATATTCACAATCAAACGAACAAATTTTCTGTGACTGTGATAAAGGATCGATCCCCACAGAAACACCTAAACGCCATGAATAAATCGGGCCAAATATATATTGATATTCATTTTCTGGCATAAATATATTATTTATTCATATTAATAGTTATATTAATAGAATTATTTCATTAAATAAAAATAAACCTCAGAGGTGTCAACAGCGCGCAAAATTTAACAAGAAATCATCCTGATAAAACGTTGTCCGGAAACAATCCAAGCGTTAAAATTTGACCATTTCCGCATAGGCAGGGATGACCATTTCAGGTGACTGCCCCCGCATCGTATAATCGAGGGCCTCAGTGAGAATTGAAACAACAATGCGAAACGATTGATTGACATCTCTCCAACGGCTTAATATGGATATCTTATCAATTTTGGATCCCAGTTGCATATCGACAAAAGTGGCTAATATCTCTTCGGATTGTGCGTCGATAAACTCAGCATCAATGCCCATTTCATTGAAGGCCAGACTGTTTTTTAAACGCGCAAACGGTGCAACACGCGGGTCGAAATCACTGGGAGCGATATTCAATAAGGCCACGCGAATTTTCAAAACACCTTCCCCCGGTTGATTAACGACAATATACTGATGGGCCAATGAATCAGCAAGCATATTATAGAACTTAATCCTTATGCGGTTCAAGTCACTTCGATCAATACTCGCTTCCTTATATTGCGGGTGAAAATAAATTTCAACAGGTTCAATCAAAATCTTATCATAATCATTAAAGGAGAAATCAGTGGTCCCGAAGGAAATCATCGTTTCAGAAACATATTGATAGCTTGGTTGCAATGCAGCCTCTACTGACGCTGATTTCTCCATTGATTGACAACCCCCGGCCAATGAAGAAACGAGAAAACCCAAAACAACAAGTATATGGCGGTTACTGCTTTTCATAACATCCTTTCTTTTGTCGACTAAAAAAAATATTTGCTTAAAATTTATATCGCAATTTGACGGGACTGTCAAATTTCTGTTCAAGCCTGATGCTCATCGTTTTAAAAACAATTTTCATGAATGAAAAATCATTAGAGATATCAACGACAAAAAATTATAATAAGAAATGATCATACCAATTCCATTAAATAATGACCAAAACCAATTCTTCTTTTCAGAATTAAGATAGAACAATTCATTAATGGATTTGGTATCATCTAGCGTTTCAGAAGAACTCCGCATAAAAAAAATATTTTATGCCCTTGCTGTCTATCCTGTTTTATCATATTATATAAGAAATTGAATCCTTTTTTCCTCTATCTCTCGAGCACACTTATCTGGTCAAATAAGCCAGATCAGTGTGAAAGGCGGACATTTTTGAGCGTACATTCCTTAAAAAAAGACTTACGAAAATATGCTGACCCCAAAAAAGCAAAAATACTGCAGCGTTTTTTTAAGACTGGCCAAGGAGAATACGGCGAAGGGGATGTCTTCCTCGGGGTAAAGGTCCCGGATACCCGTCGTGTCGCCAAAAACCATAAGGGAGAACCTCTTGAGGTCATCGACAAACTCATCCAATCCGAGATTCATGAAGAACGGTTATTAGCTCTCCTGCTGTTAATAGAAAAATTCAACACGGCAAACCCGATTGAGCGGCAAAAATTCTTTAAATTCTACATCACATGTTTCCCCCACATCAACAACTGGGATCTCGTGGACCTCAGTGCTCCCAAAATCGTCGGTCAATACCTGTTCGGCCAGGCTAAAAAAAAACAGCAATACCTTATTCAACTCGCACACTCACAAAATTTATGGGAAAAACGCATCGCCATTATTTCCACCGCTTTTTTCATCCAGCAAAACAAATTTGGTTTGACTCTGGCGATCAGCAAAATTCTTCTGAACGATCAGCATGATCTCATCCACAAAGCCGTGGGCTGGATGTTGCGTGAGGTGGGCAAACGTGATATCCGCGAAGAAGAAGAATTTCTAAAAAAGCATTATCAAAAAATGCCGCGGACCATGTTGCGCTATGCCATTGAAAAATTCGAAGAGAAAAAAAGACAGGACTATTTAAAAAACCGGATATAAAAAAAGGCGCCAACCGTTATCCATCCGCTTTGTCATACCAAATCCATTAATAAATTGTTCTATCTTAATTCTGAAAAGCAGAATTGATTTTGGTCATTGTTTAATGGAATTGGTATCAATATAACTCATATCTGAACAATGTTCTTGTGTCCGGCTGAACGTTCGATTCCTGACTCAGCTCCCGGCTTTTTTGGCGAATCAACCGCCCCTGACCGACATGTCCGAGCGCTTCGAGACATTGGCCCCAATGCTCATAAACATCAGGGTTATCGATATCAAACTGCAAGCTGTTCCTCAAATACATAATAGCGTCCTCATATTCTTTCATATTGAACGACGCTTTTCCGAGAAACAAAAAATAGAAGCCTTTTGACGGGTTATTTTTTTGTAAGGCGTCATTAGCCACATCCATCACACTTTGATATTGCTTCAATTGATAATAGGAAAGAATGACCATCTTATAGGCGGAATCATACGCTTGCTGCAATTGATTCACGAAATACATATCAGACTCACGATGGAATTCACGATACAACCGGATATACAAACGCTCGGAGGTAAAAACATAATCTAAGGTCTGTTCCGGAGAACGGTTATAGGCCTTACGCAGATGGGCGATCGCTAACGGGTAATCTCCTCGATGATACCGGTCCACACCTAAATTATAATGATACCAAAAAAAGTCCGGCTGCAAGGCCAGGGCCTGAGAATAAGCATCCCGGGCCGCGGAATGCTCTCCCAGCAAGTAGCTGCAATACCCGTACAATCCCATCGCATCCGCCCTTTCAGGGAACAGGTTGAAAACTTCTTTATAGTACTGCCGGAATTCCTCCAGGCGCGTGACATCCAACGCGACTTGCCCTTTCGACAGGGCCTGCAGATATTCATTCGATTCCGGACGCAAGCGGTTAAGGGCTAGAATTTTTGCCTGGTAGACCAGGTCGGGTATATTGATGAAACCGCTTAACAATAGAAACACGAGCAGACAAAAAAACCCGAACCGGGTTAATACATACATGATCAGACTATTTTTTCTTTGTTTTACTATCATGTCATAATTTTTCAGGGTTTCTCAAACATTTCACATCCGCACAATGCATAGCGATGACCCCGATAAACGTCACAAAAAACAAACCATACAAGGCTACCGGGAAAAAATACTCCCGGAAGGATAAAAAGCGTAAAGTGATGACATGCTTTCCGGGTGGGATCATAAGACCTTTAAAAGCCATCTGACTTTGAAAAATCGAAATCTGTTTGCCGTCTAAATAGGCCTGCCATTTCTTATGAAAGGCATCTGTGTAGACAATAAATTTCTGTTGATCAAAATTTGTTTTAAACAAAATCTGGTCGGCACGATACCGCGTAACTTGAAATTCCGGCAGGGCGTCTTTGATTTTTAGCGGCGTGTCCGCACATGGTAAAAATTTCGCGTTTTCGATAAAATTCTCCAGCTTCAGTTTTTGGTCAGCAAACAGATTGGTGACATAAGCGATATTGCGGTTCTGCAACAGGGAACGCTTTAACAGCCGAAAGGAACTGTTATTAAACGGCAGGCCCTCAACCTGATCATAAATAATAAATTTTGTTTTTAAATAATCGCGCCAAAGAATTTGGTCAACATGCTTGATAAACGCATCGACCCCTTTCATAGAGCAATACGGAACATAACTGACCTCCGGCACATACGTCAACTGACGGTTACGGTCTCTTTCATATTCAAAGGATGTTTGATAGGCATCGTAACGGTAGCGCAATGGATGTTTGACTGTCCGTTGAATCAAGAAAGTGTATGTCTCCATGGAAGGATAAAAACTGGCGAAAAGAATAAAACCATAAACCAAAAACGCCCACACCCCCTCACTCCGGCCGGGCGACGGAACGTTCCGCCAAATAATCATCAGAAACACAAGGCCACTCATCAAAAGGGTAATCACCGACGGCAGAGTAAGCTGCGATGATTGCGTCAAGACACGCAAAATAAATTGAACCATAAAAATAATCCAGCAGCTGGCTAATAACTGAATAGCGCGGCCTTTGTTCTTTTGGGTTAAGAACTGGCACCAAATTTCTGAAGCCAAGACAATTCCAAGAGGAAGCACAAAAAACCATAAATAAAAATGCAGGTTCCGGTATAATTTGTAATAAAAAATATGCTTGTATAAAAACTCGTAAAGGCTCGTCTGAGGGGAAACGGACAGGAATAAAACAATGGTCCAGGCAACAAAAAAACATAATCTTTTCGTCGTCTTCACAATAAAACCTAACCCCATAATGATGAATCCCAATAATGGGACAAAAAAAGCATTGAGGCGCAGCAGACGATAATCCTTAAAAAATGACGAGAACACAATATGTTCCACCATCCCCCATCTGGAGACCCCTTCCCGCTGAATTTCAAAAATATTGCGTTGTTCATCCGCCATGATCCGGCCGGGTAATGTGAACTCACTTTGTTTGGTTTCCTGATAAAAGAACCAACCGGGTAAAAAAGAACTGGCCAGGATAAGGGTCAAAAGAAGGACGAACCATTTATGACGACAGGTAAAGGATCCGAATTGAGCAAGCCAACGAAAAAACCGCTTGGGATAGAATAGAATGCAACACAATGAAAACGTCGCAATAATATTAAAAGAAAAAAAAGGAATATACGTGCTATTGATCAGCATCATTGTAAAAACTAATCCCAGCAGTTCCTTCTTACTCCATTCTTTCGACAAACCGATCAGGAAAAAAAAGAACCACAGCAGCGGAACACTGACCAGGATCAAATAAGATTCAAACAACTTGATGCTCATTGAAGAAAAAATAAAGAGACAAAAAGCGAGGAAAGAGGAATAGGAACAACGCGTTAACCGTTTGACAATCCCATAAAGCCCCCCGGCGCCAAGAAAAAAGTAAACAACCAGGAAGAAAAAATAAGCCTTGATGTGTGACAATCCCAGCCACCGTAAGAAAACAATGACCAGGAACACCGGATTATAGCCATTGAATCGGCGGAGAAAATATTCATTCGGCACACCAAAATTCCAATGCGGGTCCCAGGACGGGTAGGCTCCTGTCATCAAATGATCGACATAATATTTAATATGGTCATAGTAAGAAACAGCATCATTCTGCAGAGAAACTTTGTTCAACAAAAAACTGCTCATGAGGCCTAACCATAAACAGATGGCGACAACACAAAAAAAGAACCCTATCAAACATTTTTTATTTTGTTTTGGGATTGAGAACATATCCGAATTTTTTTATCTGTTACTTTGAGGACAAAATACCTTTTTGATATTCCTGAATGATCTTCCGCTTCATTTTTTCCTGCTCTTGCGCGATCACCTGCAACCGCAATTGCTGCTGAGTCACTTGCATCACGATGATCTTACGTTGATCCATCAAGGCCAGTTCTAACACCTTTTTAACAATTTTCTGGAAGAGGGGGTCCTGATACAAAGCTTGTAGATCCTGGTCAACTTTAGACTGGATATGTTGTTGGACAAGATTGGAATCGATGCCTTCTTCCAACTCTAATAAGGCTTTGTTTGTGGTGGATTCAAAAATATCCAAGGCCAATTCCCGGGTTGCCGGCTGGTTAAAAACCTGCCAGGCCGCTTGCTGTATCGCCTGAAAAGCTAACTGAGGGAATAAATCAATCTTATTATTCTGAATGGTCCGGCGGATCACTTCTCCTGACTTTTTGATAACCGTGTTGACCACGACCTGCTGAACATAGCCCTCGATCATCGTCCGTTTGCGTTCTTTTTCCTGGTCCACTTCTGACTGCGCCGGCGACGACATATAAACCCCATCATACGCCGCGCGTGATGGAACAGGCAGTACCAGGCATAAAAACAAACTCATCATCATAACAACTTTTTGTCTACTCAAGAATCCGCTCTCCTTTCAATATTTCCGGTAATTTTCGGGCATCAATACGCAAACCGCCATCATGTTCGATCTTGATTGTATATAAGTACCCCGGAACAAACCTGGTGCCCGGGGCTTCTATCTGCGCGTTCTTAATGCCGACTTGCCCGGCCCTGGAGGCATCTAAGGCGTAAACCCAAAACTCATGCCAAAACTGATGTTCCAAAGGGTTCTCGATTACTGACATTTTATATCCCGCGGGAATAGTCTGTAAAGGGGTTATCTCAAACTCTTCTGTTTGAGCGCCATCCAGCATAAAGACTTTCCAAAAAAGAAAAACGCTGCGCCCTTTAAATAGATCCCCGCGCTTAATAAAACGATCATCAAACCGGACAACAAGGGATTGAAACTGAATGATATTGCCGGAAAAAGTAAAATATTTCGGTTCTAATGGTTGGTTGGAAACGTCGTACTCTAAAAACTTAATCGTTGTTACTGTTTTCTGTCTGTCCTGATGATATTTAACATTTGTGACCAAAACTTCCGCTGTCCGGGAATCCGATTCCAATCGGCTGATGATCGTCTTGTAAAATTCCTCCCGAAAGAGATAACGTTTGTATCCCACATATCCCGCCCCACCGATTAATCCGGCGCAAACAAGACCGGCCACAACTTTTACGATTGTTACTCTTTTCATGGCTATGATTCCATTCTGTTTTGAAACTTGTGGTACAACCGATAGTAATTCTTATCATCCGGTGATCCCGTCCGGTAAATTTTTATCATATACGGACCGCGACGGGCTTTCAGCGCCGGATCAAATTTAAAAACGGCTAGACCGCCCCTATCATCGCTCAGAATAGATTCAGCAGGCACGACTGTTGAAGAATTGACGCCTGTTACAGGTATCCAGACGGATTGCACATCATCCAGCTGATACAGATACGCCTTCAACCCATCGCCTGGCTGCCCAACCTTATAAATACGCGCGGCAAATGTTGTGAAGTCGGATGTCTGCTCCACCGTCCCTAGAAATCCCCGATACTGATTCATCCCGTGTACCGTTCCGATATTGTAAATATCATTCCGCAGTGTGAAAATCTGATCGTCGGACCATTCTGAAAACGTTGCAAATCAATAATCCACGCCCGGCTGAGTGTCTCTTGTTCATAGGGCTTATGCCCTAGGACCAAATACCGGTATGTTAAAATTTCTTCCTCATGCGCCCAATACCGGCTTGATGCCAATGTCTTGAATGATGCCACCGCATAATCTTTGAGGCGATTATCGATAATTAATTTATTTAAAAAAGGATCTTTATCAAATTGCTGATAGTCGCTATGGGCCGCGATATAAATAGAATCCTTGGTTATCGGAGGAATATACGCATAGCCTTTTTTCACCTTAAAAATTGTCTGCATGGGCACAAAGAGCACATGGGCCTTGACCCAATTGTTCAATTGTCCGACTAAATGCAGTTGGTGCGGATGTTGGGGATAGGTGTAAAGCTTTTTAATCCCCAATTCCTGAATTTTCCCGGATATAAATGTGGTCGCCATGCGCGACGGATAAATGTCTGAGGCAAACGCGGTAAAACTGCTAAAAAGATGACAAGGCCATACACCCCCCGCCTGGCTGAGGCACGTAAAGAAGACAGGTGGTGCTCCCAGCGGTAAGCCGTATAACCGACGAGCAGAATGATACCGACCAAAGACGTAAAATAATTGGCGCCATATTGGGCGACCTTTTTAACATTCGCTAAGATGGGTGAAGACAAACACAACAGAACCATTAACATTGCCAGGACATAGACCTTTGGGGTCTGATCTGTTTGTGCCGTCCTGAGCGCATCCACAAACAATAACAACAGGCACAGACAAAAGACCGGAAACAGGACCGGCATAATCAAAAAAAAGTATTTGATGATCCACAACCAACCGCCATGTGATGTTGCGATATTGCCTGGAATCCATTGCTGCAGATTGGGTTGATTATAATAAAAATGGTTATATCCCACGCTCACTTCAACGTATTCCCAAAAGCTGATGATATTATGCCAGATATGCGGCAACGTTAACCAGATTAAGACAACCACACCGCCAACAGTTAAGAGACCGCAGTCGAAAGAGATCGCTTGAACATCCCTTTGGATCTTCCTTTCAACACAGTCATCAGACCGCAAAAAATAATGCCAAACAAGCAGGCCAAAGACATAGGGCACATATAAAGCCGACACGGAAGAAGAAAACAGAGCCGCGCACAAAGCCGCCCCGGAAAGAATTTTCAAGACCCAGCCAACCCGGGTTTGATGGGCGCATAAAAAACATAGCACGCTAATAAGAAAAAACATGAGGCCCAGGGGTTGATGTTTCGCGAACAGGATATACAAATAGGGCCAGAAACTGGTCGTAAATAAAAAATAACACAACAGGCCGATCGTGTCATTGAAAATGCGCCGGGTAATTTCAAAGACAAGCACGGATGACACGCCCACTGCGG
Source organism: Candidatus Omnitrophota bacterium (assembly GCA_021108075.1). GTDB lineage: Bacteria > Omnitrophota > Gorgyraeia > Zapsychrales > Zapsychraceae > JAIORP01. The sequence goes on from JAIORP010000158.1 coordinate 25,913, forward strand.
CCGAACAAACCAGAATAAACGGCCTCAGGGTGGTCTCATCACACATGATTCGCTGGAGCAGCGAGGCTAAATATATAAAAAACTCTTTGCCGTGCAGCCAACGGACGCGAGGTTGATCAAATGATTCATGCATCTCTGAAATAAAAGTGAGGTCCTTTAGTCGTACGGCCGCGTCAAAATAATACGCTTTTGTATCGGTCGGCCAGAACTGAATATCCCAAATAAACATAATAATAGTAATATTTATAAGTAACGTAATGGCGATAACAGCCCATGACAATTGTTTGTTATTCATCTCGTCCTTCTCTAAGGTCGCATACGGCTAATCATTCCCTTGCATTATACGTGAAAAAAGAATACCGATTGTATTTTTTTTTATTAAATATTCCGACATTCACCTTTTTCAAAATTTTCATTTACGGAATCACCAATCATCCGTAAAATATGAAGACATTTATAGGAATTTTCATGAAAAAACAATATCCCATCCTATCATTTATTATACTGCTTTGCTTTTTGGCCAGCAGTTTTCTTTATCACGGCATTCAAGCCGCTGATCAGGCCTCTGAAGGAACACTGTCCAAAAACGTTGATATCGCACAAGCCGGTCAACAAAAACAAATCCGAGAGATTTTCCCGCAAGCCCACAGCATACACATCAACCGTAAAGACCGGATCCACTATATCATTTATGACAAACAAAGTATGTTTTTAGGAATCGCCTTTTATACTAAAGACATTGCACCGGACATCTACGGCTACGGCGGCCATGTCAATCTGCTGGTGGGGATAACCGCGCAAGGCACATTAACGTCCATCAAACTGATCAACCATCTTGAAACGCCGGCCTATGTGGAAGGTAAATTGCTCCCCTTCCTTCAACAGTTCAGCGGACGGTCCATCCAGGACAAAATTGTCCTGGACCAAAACGTCAACGCCATCACGCACGCGACGGTCAGCAGCACGGCCGTGGTTAATGCCTTAAATCAAAGCATCGCCAAAATGTCCACCCTTAGGGTCGTTCAAGAAAAACTGATACCTCCGCGCTCCTCCTTTCCGGCCAAAGACATTATCCTCACTCTTTTACTTTTTATGTTAGCCATAATCAGTGTCCTGACATCCCAACCAATCTTACGCTGGTTCACGCTGTTAAGCAGTTTGCTCTATTTGGGCATCCTGAAAGGTTCCATGATATCGGCGTCGAATATAGCGGTCCTTTTTTCCGGACGCTGGCCATTGTTCCAAACAAATCCGCACTGGTACCTGCTGACATTTTTTTCCATTCTTTGCGCGCCTTATTTCGGTATGGTGTTTTGCGGATACCTCTGCCCTTTTGCGGGAACGCAGGAAATCCTTCATGCCTTGACAAAAAAGATCCGCAAGCAAAGAACGGACACCATTTCCCCTGCGATTGAAAACAAAGCCCGGTTTATCAAATACGCGGTTCTGATGATCGCGGTCAGTGCGGGCATTCTGACGGGCCATCCCAATATCGCCATCATCGAACCCTTCATTACTTTGTTTACCTTCAACGGATCACACGCCGCCTGGATTTTATTAGGGCTGATGTTGCTGCTCTCCATGATATATTACCGCTTTTGGTGCCGGTTTTTTTGCCCGGTGGGGGCCTTCCTCGGTCTCATTGCCCAAAAAAGTTTATGGGGTATCACCTTAAAAAAATATCCGTGCAGCTATTGTCTGAAGTGTGAACAGATCTGTCCGACTCGGGCGATCAATTTTCAGAATAAAGATCACTTGCGTGTTGATACCCCGGAATGTGTGCTCTGCTTGGAATGCGTCAACAACTGTCCGGATAGAACATTAGGAGTCCGTCGCTATGGCAAGAAATAATGGGCTGGCCGTCACGGTCCTGGCCATAACCGGTTTGCTTGTTTGTTGGATCATGACCGAGAATATCCTCGCGATGAAGCGGGCAAAGACTTTTTCCCCGACAACCGACCGCTCACAGAGAGTTCAAGAACCTCTTCAAAAACAAACCATTAAACCGTATAATGCCTTATATTGGAGAGTTGCCGATGAATAATACCAAATCCATTAAATAATTGCCAAAATTTCTCATCGTTTTTTGCGAACGCTTTTACGCAAATAGCAATGAGAAATCAGATGAATTATTTATTGGATTTGGTATAATTTAAACAATATCATGCCCGTTATCAAAAGGCACCAAGGAAAAATGTCATGAACACGATTATCTGCGATTTATGCCCGAAACATTGCCGCCTGCGTCCAGGCGACCGGGGGAATTGCCGTGTCCGGACCAATCAGGACGGGAAATTACAAACGCTTGTTTATGGAAATCCCTGCGCGGTCCATGTTGACCCGATTGAAAAGAAACCCCTGTTTCATTTTTTACCGACGTCAAAGGCCTTCTCGATCGCGACCGCGGGGTGCAATCTGCATTGCAAATATTGTCAAAACTGGCAAATTTCTCAACGCCCTCCGGAGGAAACGAATAATTATGATATGCCGCCAGAGATTGTGGTTGAAAAAGCCATTGAAACAGATTGCCAAAGTATTGCCTACACGTACACTGACCCGGTTATTTTCTATGAGTACGCGTTTGACACATCCAAGGCCGCCCATCAAAAGGGCATCCGCAATGTGCTGGTCACAGCCGCTTATATCGAACAAAAGCCGCTCAAGGATCTCTGCAAGTATACCGACGCGGCCAATGTGGACTTAAAAGGCATCACCGATGAATTTTACCGCAAGATGTCAGACGCGACACTGCAGCCTGTCCTGGACGCCATCCTCACCATGATCAAGTTGGGGGTGTGGGTGGAATTAACCAATTTGATTGTGCCGACCTGGAATGATCAAGAAAAGGATATCCGGCAATTATGCCGCTGGGTTTACAAAAACGCCGGACCGGACGTGCCAATGCATTTTTCAAGATTTTGGCCGCAACATAAATTAAAAAATTTACCGCCAACACCGCTTAAGGTGATGAGCCGCGCCTGGGAGATCGCCAAGGAAGAAGGCCTTCATTTCCCGTATGTGGGCAATGTGCCCGGTCATCCGGGGAATAACACCTATTGCCCCCATGACGGCAAAATCATTATCCGCCGGCGGGGATACATGATCACTGAAAACCATGTGATCAACGGACATTGCACGTTTTGTAAGAATTCAATCCCCGGGGTTTGGTCTTAGAAAAAACAGACGCCGGAACAAGGAGTGACGATGAAAAAATTAACACGACGACAATTCATGAAAATCAGCGCAACCTCTTTACTGGGTTTGCTTGTTTTGCCGTTCTGGCGGTTGTTCGCCAACAAAACAAAAAAAATCAGTAAACATGTTAAAGAAGCCAAATATTACGGTCAGGCCGACCATCTGGCCGGGTAAAAAGGCAAGGACAGGGTGGCGGCTGAAGAAGGTTAGAACCTGTTTACTGCTTAACTAAGTATTGTATCCCCCAAATTTTATTGCACACATTCCAAATCTTGCAGGAATTATCTTGGATTCTTTCTCGAATAATTAATGCATAGGTAGCATATTTTACCTTTTACGGCTGGGTCGCATCATACAAACAGCACATTCAAAATTATGTGCAAGGGGCATAACCAAATATGAGTTATACCCCTTTCCTTTAACGTTACAAATTATCTAGCCGTAAGCTTGCAACTGCTTTCATTAATTTATTCTTGTAATGAATCATAATCTTGCCCGTCGTCGATGGATGTTCCTTTACGGTTATGCGGCACTGTTACATTGACAGAACCTGAGCAGCTTTCATAGTTATCGCTTGCTGTAAAATGCACCTCATACACCCGGCCGTTACCTTGGCCTGAACGTTCTGAACGAATGTAGACCTTTTCTTCTTGCGGGTCATCATAATTAACCACCGCATCCGGACTCGTATCTCCATCACCTAAACCATTCACAGGCTCATCTTGTGTGACCGCCTCAATCGTGATAAATAACTCATCACTTTGTGGATCAGCTAAATTATCGATTGAGATGAGCTTCATCTTATGGTTTGGAGACCATAAACTGAATGAACTCGGGACAGCCTCATTGCAATTAGGTGGATCATTGATATTTTGGACATGAACGATCACTTCATCCGTATCAACATATTCCGCATCATCCACCGTCAACTGAAAGACGAAATCTTCACCGTCTAACTGTACAGCAGGAGCCGTAAACTGAGCGATAGCTTGATGCGCATTTTCAATCATAACTGTTGGTCCACTGATTTGATCCCATTGGTATGCCAACGGATTATTCTCCGGATCATAACTCGCCGATCCGTCCAACGTGACGATTGAGAATTCATATCGCGTTAGTGGCCCTGGGCCGCCAGCGTCAGCAACGGGTGGTTGATTGATATGAATGATCAGTATTTGAACATAATCCGGCTCACTATCTTCGATGCCGTCATTAACGATCAATTCAAATTCCATTAATTCCCCTTCCACTGGCACAAGCACGGGAGCAGTAAAGGTCGCTTGACAATTTTCCAGCGGTGTTATGACAACAGTGGTACCAGCGATCTGGGTCCATTGACAGGCCAATGGTTCATTATCTAAATCATAACTGTTCGATCCATCAAGCAAAACTGCTTCTCCTTCAGGAATGCCAGGATCCAACTGATCATCACCGGCATCCGCTATAGGTTTATTGTTCACATTAGTAACCGTGATATCAACCTCATCAGAATCCATGAGATCGTTAATTTCTGTGACTGTGAGCTTGAGGGTTAATGTCGCTCCACCAGTAGGCACGATAGGAGTTGTAAATTCAGGACGAATAGGATCGCTGAGATCCAAGTCTACTGTTGGTCCGGCAATTTGTTCCCATTGATAAGTTAGGTCAAACCCTTCACTACCTTCAGCGTTTAATGTTACTATACTATTTTCTGCTACCGATTGATCTACCCCGGCATTAGCCCGTGGATGTGAAACAGCAATCCCTAAACCATAAGAATTAATTGGATACTGTATATTTGAAAACACGATTTCTTTTATATTATCGTTGTTATAATCAACGGCTGTATTAACTCTGCTAGCTTTATATTCCTGGGCTAAAGTTTCTGGGTCAGAAAAAGATCCTTGTCCATCGCCGTAATATATTCTTATGCCGGGATAATTATCCTTGCCTCCCAAGGCAATATCCAAAAATCCGTCGCCATTGACATCATTAACCGGGATAGACCAGGAAGAATTTTGGTTCCCTATTCCACTGGCTAGAATATCTATTTCTTCCACGGTCCATGTTAAATTATTTAAATTGTCTACATTTCCCCAAAATACAATAAGTTTGCGTTCATCGGTTGCTTCTTCATAGATATCAGTGGCAATGTCGATATATCCATCATTATTTAAATCGTCTGTCCCATCTTTCCATGATTGACTTTTGAAGAGAGATGAATGACTTCTGAGAGTTGACCAGACACGATTACCTTCATTTATGTAAGATCCGATAAAAACGCTTGCGCCCAACCGCGCTTTTCCGATTAGATCAACAAAGCCGTCATTGTTAATATCTTTAGGCATTAAAAAAGCAGCTTCTACTGGTGCCGGGCCGCTAATTAAATTTCCTTGCCCATCACCGTAAAATATCTTATTCACTCCGGTAACAGTAAGTCCGAAAACATCCAAATGACCATCTTGATCAAAATCTAACACTTCCACCTGATTACCATAGGTTCCGTTTATAAAAACTTCGGTCCAATTCCCAGGTCCATTATTGAGATAAAGTCTAAAACCTTGAAATCGTAAAGCAACCACAATGTCCATATTTCCATCTTCATTAAAATCACCCACACCAACATCCACTGGATCATAATCTAAGTTGGTTATACTATCAACAACATTCCAGGTTTGCGTTTCTGTGTCATATTTCCAAATTTCAACAGCCATGGAGGCTCCATTATGTCCACGGCAGGTAAGTAATTCTTGAATACCGTCGCCGTCCATGTCTGCATTCTGGCTAAAGCCTTTATAAAAGATTGTTTCATTCATAAGTTCTACTGGTTGCCAGGCGGCATGGCAGACAAAACAAAACGTAAGCATAAAAAATATTAGTGGTACCAACCTCATAAGAAAACCTTTTGTTCTACTGTGACCCATAATCCCCTCCTGTTTTATAGTATTTGTTCAATATGTTAGCAGTATATTGTCATTTCAAAATGCTGTCAACACGATATCGTGTGACAATCAGATTCACAAATTCCGAAGTAGAATCCGGAAAATAAAAAAAATAGCGATGATGTAATAAAACTCGCCATTCGATCTTGATCAACCATGAATTTTTTTGGCTTCTAAAGATTAATTGTTTATTCGAATTTTATTTGGGTCGTCTGGATGGATCTTGAACACACTCTTCCCTTGGGATTTGCTATCAGGATTATTTTTCTGTGATGATTGTCCTAGCAAGCAGATAATGAGATTATAACACAGTAAAATTGGGTAACACTCTAATTAAATTTCAAGAAAAAACAAAAAGGAATATTACCAGAAAAGTCAACAATTTTCACTCTTCGATTTCCCTGCTTACGGTCTTTTCGGCATAAACTCACCAGGACCGCTTTTGTGCACACCATGAAATCTTCCGCTTTTCCCCATCATTTTCCCGGCTTTATCATGAAATTTCCGGAATTGTTCCGGGGTTAAAATCTCGCGCAATTGAAGAATTCCTTCTAAACGGTGATCCGCCATCTCATTCTCAAGAACTTTAATCTGATCATGAAGACCATAGACCTTTGCTGTATCAATTTCTGCCTTTTCCAGTTCCGTCTTTAGCTTATCCCGAAAATCCATCATCTTCTCCATATATTCTTTAATCTGACCCCTGTGACTGCCTCGATGTTTTTCAAGTTTTTGCTGTTGTTCTTCTGTTACGCCAAGATCTTCTCTCATTTTTTTTCTCATTTTCTCTTTTCGCTCCCGCATATGCTCGATCATTTCCACTTCCTCCGGGGCTAAATCCTCAAATTCTTGTGCGAATGCATAACCAGAACTTCCCAAGATTCCAACCAGGGTAATCATTGCGACGGCTTGTAATGTTTTTTTCATCACGCTCACTCCTTTTTAAAATTTTTATTATCGTTACCAACTTAGATCCTTTTACGAAAATAAAGTTCCAGAACTAAAGAAAATATTGCTCTACGGATGTGCCATAATCCGTAGTGTCTTCTTCATTGAAATAATACGCTAGATATTCGTCTTGATCAGCTGTTTCTTTCGACGCTACAAGCACTTCTTGCTTGATTTGGTTTTGATCCTGCCCTTGATTTTGGTTCACTAAATAGGGTTGTTTCACACTAGCACTTAAGAGAAAAAACAGCACGACTAAGACCGCAAAAACCCCCCAAACAAAAACAGGTTCAGGGAAAAATATTATTTTCTTCCATCGCTCAATAAGACCAAACTCTTGTTGACACTCCGGTGTATCCTTTTTTTCATTTTGAATGTCTTCTTGTAACCTCGCCCAAACAACAGCCCTCGATCGATCATATTTTTTAGCCTTCATGAAAGGTTCAACCGTTGTTTGTTGTGCCAAAACAAAAAACTCTTTGCAATCTCTACAGGATGCAAGATGACTTTCTAATAGACCTTTCTTACCTTGATGTATTTCTCCATCTAAATAATCTGTGAGTATCAACTCTTGAATCTCTTTACAATTCATGCGGGGCCGCCTCTCTTCTCAATGCAAGCATAGCTTCTCTTGCTCTTTTTATTCTTGAACGCACTGTATTAATGGGAATTCTTAAGGTATCCGCGATCTCCTTGTAGCTCAAACCTTGTATACTTCGCAAAACAATACATGTTCTTTGCTCCAAATATAAATGACCTAACAATTTATGGATCACTTTCTCATTCTCTTCTTCATCGATTCTGTCTCGAATGTCTTTCATAGGAGCGGCTATGGGATTCGTTTCATCGTATTCAACCACGCCTTTTATCTGCTTGCTTTTTTTTTGAGAATATTTTAAAGCACAATTGATTGTTATTCGATAAATCCATGTTTTAAGCGAAGACTGTTGACGAAAAGCGCTTATTTTCCTATAAACGGTCATAAAGACTTCCTGGCATATCTCTTCCGCTTCTTCTCTCTTGCTAACAATACGAAAAGCAACATTGAAAACAAAACCAAAGTATTCCCTGTAAATTGATTCAAAAGCACGTTCATCTCCCTGAATCGCCTGTTGTACTATGTCATCTGTCATATTTCGCATTACTTTCTTTTATATATCCTTAGATCCCTTTTAACAAAAAAAGTTCCCGATTTAATTCTCATTATTATCTAAATACTCTTGTTTAACATAGAGCACCTATTGTTTCAAAAAAATATGCAGTTTTGTAGAAAGTTACTGAGAAATAATCTATTAAGGAAGATTCCAGCGCTTGCGGTTGCTCAGAACCGTCTCAGCCGCGACCTTTTGCAAGTAGGCCGCTTTTGTTTGGCCGAGATTGTACGGGTCACCGGTTCCTTGAGGACTTTCTTGAAAGATCACACTGAAAAAAACACATGCGGCTAAATACGATCCCATCTGATTCGGATGGCTGTTATCCTGTTCCCAGAAATCCAGCAAGGGGGCGTCCAGACGCGCTTTTTGAAAAGCCAGGCCCACGGGAGCGACCGTCGCATTGAGTTCTTTTGCGATGGTCATGTATCCAGAGGATACACGCATCTGCATCTCTTTGTAATTCCTGAAGCCATGTTTGGCCAGCCCATTCCGGCGGCCCCACGTCATAAAAAAAATAGTTTTTGCCCCGGAACGGCGGATCATCCGGTCTAACTTGCGTGCGGCCGGATACATATTCTTCATCCGGTAAGACGATACGGAGGGGATGATACTTTGTTCCTGTAAAACAACATAATCCCAACGAGTTTGTTTGATCTTCGAGAGTGTGGCTTGATTGGCTGAGTGTTTCGATAAGGTCCATCCTCCCGGCGCAATCAGATCAATGTCAACCTGATAGCCTTTTTGGCGGGCGATCCGGACGAACATTTGCGGCATGCTATTAAAAAAGGTATAGCTATTACCGATAAATAAAACTTTAACAGATTCCTGATCTTTCGCCTGCGCACGTGACAGCGGCAAAAAAAAGAAACACAATAAAAACAACATTCCAAAAATAATAAAAACGCGTCGCTTTTTCATATCAAAATTCGAAACCCGACCTGGTGACATCGATCATTTTAGACTCGGTTAAATTCTTTCTGGTATAGCTCTGAAGTGACACAAATGAAATAATCAAAAAACAGGATAAAATCCGTCTCAAGGCATGTGTTTTCATGTTTAGAAACATAATGACATTACTTGTTCAGTGTCTGTTGGGTAGGTTTAATATAAATATATATTTCGCACGTCTAAGTATAATATATATATTTTATAGTGCAACTTCTCCCGGCGGACAAAATGATTGTCTCATAAATGGCAGGGCTGGCGGATAGAATACATCCTTTTTTAAATATGGCGGAATATATACGGAATTAGCCTGACAAAATCCGTCCAGGAGGCTGTCCGAAAATAGAATTTTTGTTCAGAACAAGGCGCGATACGAGAGAAAACCCACAGGCGTACATGTGTACGTTGAGGATTTTTACGAGTTTCGCAACGCAGGACTGGACAAAAACATCATTATCGGACAGCCTCCTGGTCGGATTGCCCCATAAACTCAAACCGGGAGGCTAAGTCTTCTATCATCGAAGCCAGAACAGTCTCATGGCTTAAACGCTGATCGGATGATACCGCCTCTTGCTGAATGCTTGCCGTTGACGCGATGCATAAAGAGAACAAAAAGGCCGTGATAACATAAAACGTCTTAACGGTCAAATTTGTCTCCTGTTCAAAAATATCTTCCATGGGAGCACCTTTTTTATGAATGTTAGAAATAATTCCATAGCAAAACTAAAAATAGTATAAAAAAGGCGCGTTAAATCCGTATGTCGAAAATGTTACTGTTGTGTAAATCATGCGGTTTTTGTTGGATCTCTCCGATTGGGGAAAAGCGCTGAAATCCGGAAGCGGGCTGTTTCAGGAATTCCAGCTTTTCAAATGTTGAAGTCCTGCAAAAAATCTGATTGCGGTGCGGATAACGGCCAAACTGCTCAATGACGGCCTTATGTTTGATCTTAAAATCACAATTCAACTGGATCCCATTATTGCGGAACAAATCCACCAAACAAACTTGTCCGGACATACGCGGGCTCATCAATCTAAAACAGGCCCATGACCAGCCGGGCTAACTGCCATACGACAAAATAAAAAACACCGCCAATGACAGGCGCCATGTAAGCCAGCATTTTAATACTCCGACTAATGGGCAAATCCTTCTTTTTCTGCTGATCCGGATACGTATTGTTGACAACCTTGATATTGCTCCACCGATCATGCCACCACGTCGAATTAAAATCATCCTGGCTCTTAACGACGAGTGGTTCAAACGGCAGCAAACGCAACAGGCTTCTGATCCATACTTGCTTGGCCGTGGGCGGCCCTTCACCCAGATGGCAAATCTTCGTGCGGGTGAGATATTTGGAGGGTGTCTTCTGGAACCAGGTCTCAAAAACGTAATAGTACACAATAAAACAAACGCCAAACACGCAGAATAAAAATAACTCGGCAATCCGATTGAACGTCTCCGGCAGTTGACTGAACCATAATATGTCAAGAAAACCTTTCACAATATAAAAAGCAATACTGATCAAAACCAAATCAATTACAAAATTTAAAAACCGTTTCCACACATCAGCATGCGCATAAACAGTGTTAAAGCCGCGCCATTCCTTTATGTAGTCCGGTTTAACGACTTCAAAATCAGGATCGCACATCGCCCTCTCCTTTATAGCAATATTTCTCTCTTTCCATTATTCGAACCGTTTCATTTTATAATAGATCCCCTCATCAACGATATAAAAAAATAATGTTTTTTTCTGGTATGGCTTGAAGGAAAATATATCTGTCTGGATATCTGGAAGTTTGGAAAGATCCAGCTCCTTTTGCTGCATCTCGAATTGCAGCATGATCTCCGCCAGATAGACCTTTGATGGAGAAAAGTTGGGGTTCGCCCGCAAACTGTCCTTCAAGAACGTCACACCCTTTTCATATGCTTTTAACTCCAGACATGCCAGGGCCGCCAGATAATAAAAGACCTCTTGTTTGTCAGGGACTTTCCCGGCACCGATGACAGCGGCACGCAATAGCGAATGAAAATCATTCCGCGCAGCATAACTGCTCATAAGATATAGATAACCATCGACATATGCCTTCTGAAGCATCAGCGGCATATTGTCCGGATCAACCGGCAGATATTCATTCTGCTGATTGATCGACGTCAATTTCCCCCCTCGCTGAAAGATATCATTGCACCGCAGATCAACATTTCCTTTGAAATACGATATGGCACTCTGGTAATCTTTCTGTTCATACGCCAGTACCCCTAAATTATAATTGATACCAAAAGCATCCTTTTTTTGCTGATACGCCCGCTCAAACATTTTATGGGCGAGCTCCGGTTCGTCTAAGGCCACATAACACCAGCCCATGTTGTTGTAGCTGATCGGGGCTTGATCAAAAATTTTAATAATACAGGAGTAATAACGTAATGCTGCCCTTAAACGTCTTTGCTGAAAAGGAGCCTGCCCCATAACAGAATGATTCAAGTACATCATTTCTGAGTTCAAATGATCCAATGTTCGAAAGACAATCCGGTTGTGGTCCAGCAAAAAAACGCACAGCAATAAAAGCGCGCCATAGATGCTGACATACCGCCCCAGTATAAGCCCCATCATTTTTTTCAGGCTGCTTATTTTCATTTAATGGAACACTCCCCGGCTTTTCCCGTTCAGTCCACGCCCGAACATCTTCTTGAGTCTAATGAAATAACAACTGATCAGCAAAAGAAAAAATGCTAAAAAATATATCATCAACAATTTATAAAAGGTTTCCATCAAGCGGCTTTCATAACGAAGACGCAACCGATGCTTTCCAGCCGGGACCCAAACACCTTTAAAAGCCACATTCGCCCGATAAATGGTTTCCGGCTTTCCGTCCACGGTTAAATGCCATTTGCGGTGATAACTGTCATTATAAACGAATAATTGTGGAAAAGGCACATCCAACAACAGTTCGATTTCGTTTAAATCAAAACGGCGGACAGTCAAAGTTTGACCATCGGCCAAGATGACCCGTGGAGGCTTTAACGGCGCGGGCGGTCCCGCCTTTGTCATTTCAGTTTGATCATCCCCACAAACAACAAGGGCTTTCTTCGACCGCAAGGATAAGACCTCAGCTATATGCTGTTTATCATCAAAGGTTTCATCAACGCATTGAAAATCATCATATAAAATAAATTTATTTTTAACGTAGGACTGCAATAACTCCCTGGGCATCTGTTCATGCAGGAAGTACGACCATCTCATCCCATAGTAATTCTCCTTGAAAAATCCTGACGTATCCTGCAGGGCCCCAAAGGCTTCATAGGGTTTTAACACTTCCCTTTGATAATCCGGCCTTTCAAATACAAATACCGGAGGGTCATCGTTGGTCCAGTTATCTTGCTGACTGTCTGTGAATTTATAATGCGCGGTGTTTTGCCTAAAGGATTGAAAGACACTGACAGGCTGTATCATAATGATAATAAAAAATCCGGCCATCAAGCCGTAACGTACGATTGGTTTTGAATGGTAACGCCCCCACAGGATTAAGAATATGACATTGAGCAATAAACTTAAGTAAGAAATGAAACCCACATTCCGGATTTGATAAAAAAACACTCCCAACGCAGAATGTATCACAATGAGCAGCAGACCGATTATTTTTTTGGACTTCTGTTGTGGGAATGAGTACATCCACCAGGCTAAGACGTCAACAAAGAATAACAGTGCGGCCAACCAGGCAAACCAGACGAGATAGTGCAAATTCCGAAAATACCTGAAGAAAAATATATATTTAAATAAAAACAGAAACAACGGCGTAAAATCCGCAAGGCTGATAAGGAAAATCAAGAAAGCAATGGATATAAAAATCAATCCCTTCTTCCGGACAGGAACGATCAGGCCACAGGCTAAAATCAACCAAAAAAATAAAGGAGCATAAAAAAGACCTAAATCCATCCCATCTAAATCGGCCCACAACCCTCTGATACTGTTCGGTCCGATCAGACTGCTCAGGCTGATGGTCGCTAAAGTCATCTCCAGGGGGTCATCCCCCGCTGTCCGCCAGTTCACGACATAATCCCCATTCCGGGCTTCCAAAAACCAACGGAAGCCCGGCAACAAAGATAACAGGATAGAAACAATGGCCAGCGCAAAAATGATCTTATTTTTTCCGGCGAATGTCCTCAATTCTTTCAAACAAAGCCCGACGCGCCGGGGGTAGAACGCGCACAAACAAACCAGAATGATCCCCAGGCTGGTCAAGAAATGAAAAGGCATATAAGTCACATTTATGATCATCATCGCCAAGGTCAGCCCGAGCCAATCAACAATTTTAAACTCCTTAAAAAAAGACACAAAAAAATAATAAAACCATATCGCGGGAACAATGATCAGCACCAGCAAACAATCGTTAAAAATATTGCTGCCCAAATTAGACAATAACACGAGACAGAACGCGCAATAAGCCAACCAGAACTTCTTATACAAACACTTCACCAAAAAGTAAAAACCAAAGGCGCCCAAAATAAAATAGAAGAGATAAAAGCAAGCGTATGCCGTAGAAAAATTCGCGCCCACGCCCCGCATCAGACTGATGATATAGGTCAATGGGTTGCACTCTCCGATCATGCGCACGCCAAAATCATCTGGTCTGCCCCAGGCATGATAGGGATCCCATAAAGGATACACCCAACGGCCGATATGATGAAAAAAATACTCCGTATAACGGTAACAGACCTGGGCATCAACGATAAGTTTGATGTGACCTTTTATTAAATGGGAGATTGAATGCAGCCATATAAAGACCGGAAGGATAAAAAGAAAAAGATAAGCAGCTGACCGGATGAACACATCGAATAACGAAAAATTTTGATTATTATTTTTTGGCATGGGATTTGATGACGGTATTCATCTTATACAAGCAATCAATATGGTGCCAGATCGATGTTATGGTATTTTTCAACGCGAGAGCCAACGCTCTGTTGATGTATTTTCGACTGTTCTAAAAAATTATGGGCCACCTGCGGTTTACCGACGGCCTGCATGATCAGGCTGGAGTAATACAATGCTTCATAATGATACGGATCATATCTTAGGGCTGTACGAAAAGATTGTAGCGCCAATTTATAACTCTTCACTTTATATTGAGCGAGTCCCAGATAAAAATGAAAGAACGCGTAATCATCGATATCTTCCCGCAGGGCCGAATTCGCGTAACCGACCATCTCTGAAATCTCATCCATCGCATATAAACTCATAACAACAACCTTGTAATCATTTTCATAGCCGAACCTCATCTGGGCCAAAACATATTCAGGGCTTAAATGCGCACCGGATATCAAAAAAGGAACATATATCCGCCTGGAATTTAACGTGTAACGTAAGGTCTCCCTTTTCTTTGCGTCCAGGGCCTTGACCATAAATTGAAAAGCAGCAGGATATTCTTTCGATTTAAAATGAATAACACCCAAATTATAATTGAACCAAAAGAAATCCGGTTTTAAATCACTTGCTTTGTTATACAACTTTTTCGATTCGCCGACCTGCCCTTGCAGATAACGGCAGTAGGCCAACATACCATATGAGTCAGGCCGGTTGGGCAAGGCTTCAATGATTTCTTCCAGATAGTGAACGTAACGATCCAGCTCTTTGGGCTCAGGGGTTTCTTTTGATTCAGTCGCACGCACGAGCAACTCCCAGCTTGCGGGCATAAGCCGGCTTAAAGTAACCAGCTTGGCTTTTAAAACGACATAGTCCCACGGGATAAAAGTCTTTGAGATCACATAAAAAAGGAGGCAAAGCACAATCACGCGATTGAACACAAAATTGATCCATTGACGTCCACCGGAGAAACATTTTTTCTGTTTAAATGGTTGTTTTGTCATTGTGCTGTCACCGCTCTGTTTCTATTCATGAACGCTCTCCACCCATAAAAAAGAACAGCCAGAAAGACCGCGTAAAAAATCAGCATGAATAGCACTTTCAAATAATACTGAAACATCGTGTTGAACCGGAAGGTAATTTCATGTTCTCCCGCCGGAACAAACAGTCCCTTAAAAGCGATGTTGGCGATATCAATGCCGACAGGATTATTGTCGATGGCGGCGTTCCACAGGGGATGAAAGCTGTCATTGTAGACCAAATATTTATCAATATCATAATGCATGTGTACTGTGACCTGATTGCTGTCATAGGAAACAACTTTAAAGCTCGAGCTTGATTCGGACACATACTCAGGCTGTCCTTGAATATCCTGAATGTTGCGGACCCTGGTAACACCACGATCCGAATAATAGGAGAAATAATTCTCCGGTAAAGGCTGAATGAAGGCGACGTTCTTATTGCCACGCAACGAAACCGTTAAGTCATCATAGTGAAAATCTTTTTCGACCACCTTAACCTGATCATATACGATAAATCGGTAATAAATATAATTTTTCAGGACCGGGTACGGGATGTGCGATAATAACTGCTGATAGCCTTTTGAGGCGTAATATATCTGGGGCCCCCCGATCTCAAGCTGCTCCTGCTTTAAAGAATCCAGCAGAACCTTGCGCCCGCGCGTATATTGAAAATCGTGCGACAAGTTATCATATTTCGAGATGTCATAACCCAGAGGGATATTATTTTTTAAATAAGAAAAGACTTCTAATGGCTGGACGACGAGGGACAAAAAAAGCAATACCCAGCACAGTCCATTCAGTTTCTGATTGATTGCCCCGTTCTTTTGGGATGAAAAAAAACTAATAATAAAGTAAGCCAGACTCAGGACGATAACGAAGTAGGTTGAGTTGATATTATAGGGTTGTTTCACATGGACGAACAAAACAAGGCCATGCACCAAGACGGCAAACAAGACATAAACCACCGTATTAATTTTTTTCTTTTTTATGGCGTGCTGATACTGATCAAAAATCTCGGTTAAAAACAGGATCGCGACAGGAGATAAAATGATCCAAAGAAAAAAATGAAGGTTCTTAAAATATTTAAAGAAGAAGACCCGCGAATAGAACCAATCATACAATGGAATCCGTGGAAAATAGACGAGAAACAATCCCATACCCCAAAAACAAAAAAACAAAAGACGTTTTGATATCTTATTGAACAAACCCATAGCAAAAATTATGAACGCGAATAATGGAAGGTACAATACCGCGTAAGTAAAACGCTTCAAATTATTAAAGTACTGGACATACACGATGTCTTCCATAATACCCCAGTCCTTGATGGCGACTTTATTCACTTCGAAAATATGTTTCGCGTTCTGGGCTGAAGGGCGGCCCGGCAAGACAAAATGTGAGAGGCTGGATTGTTTATAAAATAACCACCCCGGCAACAACGATAGGCCAAAACAGACGAGAACGATGACAATCAGAATTTTATGTTTTTTTAAAAAACATCCAAAAACAAAGACAAAACGCAACATTTTCTTAGGGGAAAAAATAATCATAAGAAGAAAAAATGAAATGGCAATGCTGATGAAATAAAACGGGATATATGTTCCCATTAAAATCATGCTGGTCAGTAATATCCCCAATATGTCGCGGATGATCCGATCGCAGTCCTCGTTTAAACCCGGCGATTGTCTTTCTTCACTCAAAGCCTGAAATATGTCCAGAAAGAAATAAAAAAACCAAATCATCGGGACAAACATCAAATGCAGATAGGAATCAAACATGCGTGTCGTTAAAGAAGAAAAAAGAAACAGACAAAAAGCTGTAAAGGCGCTCTTTCTGTAATGAAAAATCCTTCTGGCCAACAAATAAAATCCATATGCCCCTAAAAAATTGTAAAACACACAAAACAAGATATACCCTATGCGGTATGGGAGACCCATCTTCGCGCTTAAGATCAAAAAAAAGTATGCCGGATTAAATTCGTTGAAACGCCTTAAAAAAAACTCATTGTTAACCCCACAGTTCCAGTTGGGGTCCCAAAGCGGGATCACATTCCGGGCCAAAGATTCAACGAAATATTTTGTATGTTCGTAATAAGAGATAGCGTCGCTGGCAACGGGAATTTTCCCGAATAAAAAACCTTTAAACACAAACATCCACATTAAAAAAGAAATCACGATAAAAAAACAGATGATTTTCTCTTCACTCTGAAAGACGTTACTGATCCATGTCCGTAAATTTTTCATTAAAAAATAACCATTTAATGTGATTGAACCCCTTGCTTTTCCCGAATAAGCTGAACGGCCATGATTTTAACAATAGCATTCGGACGAGCGGCTCTTATTATAAATCGATATTCATGATACGCGACAGGATGGAGCAAAGGGTACAAACGGTCAAACCCATTCTTGTGATGAGAAATCTCACGTTTGACATCCAAATTTTTCCATTCTCTATCCTGGTAGCGGCCTTGCAATGTCCATTGGAAAGGCACTCTCTGTCCATCCCGGTTAAAACCGGATCCGATCAGTCGATAACCATACAGATCTTGGGCTAAATGTTTTGATTCGATTCGAAATTCCTGTTCTCCCCGGATATACCAAAAAGGAAATTTTTTTTCGGGTTGAGTTCGATGCTGTTGTTCAAAGACCAAAAACGGCGCCGCATCCAATCCTTCCCGATGAACGGTTATAAGGCTTTGCGCGTCACTGCCCCCTGCCTCGAGATACACCCGGCCATCCTGAACCGCGCTTGGAGTAAATGAATACCGCACATCATTGAGATCAATGACTTTAGTAAATTTGTCGTAATATATCGCATCCCCGGGTTCGATAAAAGAAATATCTTGAGAAAATTCAGACTTCGACTCCATAATGACAGCAAAAAGCGGACGGACATGATTCACGGAGGTCAGCATATATCCAAACTCAAATGGAAAGGCCTTGCGGACTAAAGCCGTGCCGACCGGGATTCCTTTAACAACCACGCGTTTCATCTCTGCGGGGATTCCGGCTGTCATCTGACTTTTCAGATATCGCCATTCCAGGTAATAATTTTGTGCGACCGCCGTCATATGCCTCATTGTTACGACGCTGTAAAGCACGACCAATGCCACGCCATAAACCTTCAGCCCGCTTAAACAATCACGTTTATTTTGATCCAATTTATTCCACAGCCAAAAATGCAACACAACCCCTAGCGCGGTGGTCGGCCATAAAACCCTGAAACCCAAAACAGAAAAACACTGTTGGGCTATAATCATCGGACTGATGATCAATAAAGACAGGATCAGAAACATAACAAACTTTTCTAAAACAAAAAACCAGGATGTGGTCTCGTTCTTATCTAAACGAGCCGCCCGATTGAATAAGCAGACCAACGGCGTAAAAACAATGATCAGCCTTAACACAACACCAAAAGAGGGCCGCAACAGATACCAGATATGACTGATGGACAACAGCACAATTTCTTTGACCAGTCCCCACTTGCTCCAAATATCTTTCACCAATCCCATAGAATAAACAGACCCCGCGGGGGCGGAGTATTCCAAATGCTGGCTGGCGATCGGATAGATACACTGCCGGTCTATGATCCGGTAAATCACCATGCCCGCAGAAAAAAAGATCACATCATTGATAAAAACTTTCCGTTGATCCTGTCTTTGTGACGATTTAAATGACAAAATATTTATAACCGTTAAAACAAAAACAAACAGCGCGGTTAAGGGATAAATCAATAAACTGCACTGGAAGAATATAAACGACAACACAATCCAGGCGTACTCAGAAAGACTTCGCCTTTCCCAGAGCCATTTCAATCCACGCCCTCTTTCCCAAAGGAAGTAACAAAGAAAGGCAAAGACAGCATTAAAAGGTCCACAAAAGAAATTCGCGACCCAGATGACGTTAATTTGCTGCGGGGCGGAAAAGATCAAGCTAAATCCAGCCAGTACCGCCCAAAACGGGTCCAGAAAACGGCGCTTGATCATGAATCGGATAAAAACGGTCATGGCGATATAAATAAAGAAAAAACATGCAAACCTTCCCCACGCTAAGGCGTTCAAACTGTTCATCCCCCACGCTAAGACGCTCACACATACCGCCCCTAAAGCACGTCCAACCATAAGAATGTGCACGGACTCAAAAAAACCCAGCCACTCAAAGGATTTGACAGATAACAAGGCTGCATCATTGTGATAGGCGAAAGGGGTGATGAAAACTGGCAGATAGACAAGAAAACTAACGCAGGTTAAGGCCCAAAAGAGACATTGACTGTTACCCCATCCATAAAAAAAATTTTGGTAAGACTTATTTATTTTTTCTTTTAAAAACTGGATCATATATAAAACATTTATTGATACCAATTCCATTAAATAATGACCAAAACCAATTCTGCTTTTCAGAATTAAGATAGAACAATTTATTAATGGATTTGGTATGATTACAAATATCGACCGTGTCTATTTATACCCATTCCGATTCTGCTTTTCCCGACGCTTAAGCAAAAATATCAGAATTGAAATAAAACAATTAACTAATAAATTTGGTATTACCATTTAAAAGTAATACTGGTTCTCTCACAGCGTGAACAAACAGAAACCGCTCCCCGCCCTTTTTCATTCAATAGCATACGCATTTTCTGCGCGGAATGTCCATTCCAAATTTCTAATAAATTTGTTACACCAATCTTAAACGTCCCATAACGGGTTGTATCGCTCCAAACAGCACATTCGCAGCAGGCTAAAATATCGCCATTCCAATCCAATTGCATGGCCTTCCATATCCAATCGCACGACCCCTTTAACGGCAGAACGGCCTGACTCAATGCCGGCTCCTGATCCTCTAATCCTCCTTTGGGATTACCGGGCCGAACATTTAACATAATTCCTAATGGGCGACAAAAGTCCTGGACCAACTTCAATTCATGCTGATTGTAATTATAGAGGATATAGTCAATCATAATGACGGTGCCGAAACGCCCTTTTTTATTTTTCTCCACCAATAAACGGATATTTGATTTAATCTTTTCAATATCACCATGCCGGACCTGAACATTATAAATATCTTTCGAAAATCCGCTTATGGCTATCTTTACAAAATCTAATCCCGCGTCCAATAATTCTTCGATCTTCCGCTCTGTTAATAATGAGCCATTGGTCGCGATCATGGTTGCCACACCTTGATCGGTTGCGGATTGGATGACCCGAGCCAAGTCCTTGTATATAAGCGGTTCCCCATTGGTGTATAAAACGGCTATAAGCAAATAATCCTTTAATTGCCGAATGATATCTAAGGCCATCTCAAGCGGCATTTTTCCTTTAGGGATTGTTCCCGTCCGACCTTTAGGATTCACATCAGGAATCACTCCTCTGGCATCACGGCAAAACAAACAATTCGCATTGCACTCATTGGATAAGTCCAGACTCAACATGTAGGGACCTTGCGCGGAGATCGGATTTTTTCTCCAATAAGCGAAATAACAATCCAACATATTTCTTATTTTGCGGATATTAATTTTCTTCTGCTGAATAACCCGCTGTAAAATTTTGAGGTGAAGTAAGATGTATTGATTGCGCATAGATATTTTTTTGGGGCTGTGAGAACCCATAGGTATTGTTTACAATGAATTTGGGGCGGTTCTTTGTTTCGTCATAAACCGCACCCAAGTAAAGTCCGATGATCCCCGTACAAAAAAGCTGAACACTCCCGATAAAAATAACAGCCATCATAATCGCCGTCCAACCTGGGATCGCTTTGCCCTGAAATTTCTCTAAAAGAACATGCCCGAGCAACACAAAACTGAATAAGATCGAAACAAAACCAATGGCGGAAGCTATTTGAAGGGGAACCGTGGAGAAAGAGACCACCGCGGATTCAAAAAAGTTGCGAATAACATCAAAACTAAATATCTTGAATTTCGTCTCACCACCATAACGCGCGTGCCGTTCATACGGCACAAACGTCTGTTTAAAACCGATCCAGCAGACTAAACCACGAACAAACGGTCTTTTTTCTTTTAATTGAGTCACCTGGTCCGCAGCCCGGCGTGTTAAAAGCTTAAAATCCCCGGCCTCAACAGGCAAATGGATATCCGTGATTTTATTGAGAATAAGATAACCGATCCTGGTGATAAACAACTTCACGCGCGATTCACCTTTCCGTAACGTGCGGACCGTGTGGATCACTTCCAAAGAACGGTCTTTTTGCCAGATATCAATAAGTTTTGGAATTAACTCCGGAGGATCCTGCAAGTCGGCGTCCATATAAAGAACGAGGTCTCCTTGCGCAAATTCCAAGCCGGCTAATATCGAGGCCGCGACACCAAAACGCCGTGATAAGTTGACAACTCGAATATCACGATACAGTTTATCTTTCTCCATCAACAACTCGAAAGACCGGTCGGTTGAAGCGTCGTTGACAAAAACAAGTTCATAGCCGTCAATCGCTCCGCGTTTAACTTCACGTCGCATCACAGAACGAACCCGTCTTAACAATTCGGGAAGAACTTGCTCCTCATTTCTAAAGGAGAACACAACAGACAATAGCATAAGCTTATTATTATATATATTATTAAAGGACTAAAACATTATAATAAAAATTATAAACATTCTCATCATATTTCTTTAAGAAAACCTCTCCTGATTCCCTTTGACGGTAAAGATCAAAAAAAAATCATTCCAGCTCTTCTTTTCCGAATTCCCGATTTAAATAACACCACTCCTCGTCATCCATTTCCCATTCGCTGTATACGGCAAGCCCACGATAATTTTCTGGTAAGGACTCAAACCGCAGCAACCCCGCGTGTATCCCGAATAAAGCGTTCTGGATGTTTTCCACTTTGGGTGAATGATATAAGACCGTCGCATCATCATAAACAGGCACACCCAGGAGTATTTCTGTTCCCTGCCCCCAGGTTAAAACATCCCTGGTCCAAGCACTCATCACTTTTTGGTAAACCTTCTGCAAACGTATGGCGCTGTCATACATCATAACGGCAATTTGGTCAGCATGTTGCGCCACCTGCTGATAGTATTTCCGCCCCCAATGGACCCTGGGAAAAGGATGCCACTTTGTCGGAGGAGGATAAGCGGCGATCGACAATATCTTGTCCCGCGGCATCGCCTGCCGGAGTTCTTGAAGCAGATCCAAAAAATCAGTATCGCCGGAAATCATCGGCTCAATATTCACTTGCACACCAGCCAGACGAGGGTGGCGCGCGAACAGATCAAGGATGGATGCGATGAAACGGGAACGCCATTCACGCGAGTCGATAAAGCAATGCGTGCCCACAATACCGCCAACCCAAGGGATGACCTTCAAATCACTTAACTGATCTAGAAAAATTTCCGTGTTAGGTTCATCGTGACGGGCAATCTTGCCATCCGGCTGGCACGGACAGACATGAGGAAAAACATATTTTATGCCATGAAAACGCAATTTACTGGCCAACCGCGCCATTTGGCGAGCATCACGAAATCTTGATTTGTCTCTCTTGTTGCGCTGAAACCAATCATCATCTCCCATCCAACCATGCTGCAACCATATGGCATTCGTACGCAGGTCATGCCGGCCGTCACGGACAAGCCGGCCCGGATGCCACGCGGCATAAGCAAATACCAACATGATCATGGTCAACAAAATGAATGCCGCCATCAACACTCTTTTTGACCGGTTCATTTGAGAATAAAATTTTAACATCCTTGACGAAGTCCTCGCGCAACAATCCATCCTGAGGTGAAAACGAGCACATAATACCAAATCCATTACATCATATAAAGTCGAACATTAAAATAAAAATAAGGATCTCAAGACCGAAAAACATTGATCCACACCATGGGCAACATAACGGTTCTGATTAATAAAACGAAGCCGAAATACTGTCAAATAATTCTTTCGATTCAAAAACTTGACTTCTTGGATTGTCTACTATGACCAATTTTTTGCGATCATATTCAACAATAAAATGACGCCAATAAAATTCAATCTCAGACAATTCTTTACGAAAAGAGGCCTCTAAATAAGAGTTATAGCCATCCAATGTGTTTTCTTTTAACTGCTCTAAATATGCTCTTAACTTTCCCCTTTTATGCAAAAAGAGGATGACGAGACGAACCTCATTCTTTGTTAATTGATCGACAGGCTTTGTAACAATGTCACTTAATTTAATCCCCGCTATGCCCCCACGGTTCATAAGTTCTTGCGTACGGATGGGACTATGATAGCCGACATTCAAGACGAGCTGCCCATCATCTTCATAGACATAAATCATCTCAAAAAAAGATGCCAGGCCCATGACGAACCAGGGGGGTGCGCTTCTAAAGCGACCTGCCATCAAAGGCTGCATGACAATATAAGCAACCGTTCCGATATCAGCCTCTTCATGCGTTATCAACGCTCTTAAATCATATACGTATTCCCCCCCATCAGAAGGAATTCCATCTAACTCCTGACGAATGAACGATCGAAATTCTTCTCTGTCAGATAAGACATAAAAATCAAGCGGATCGACGATATCCGTCTCAAAATAATGATTTTTAATAAAAGGCACAAACGCATCCGCGAACGCAGCAAATTCCGGAACAACCTGAATCTTCTTGTTATAGTAAAATGTGAAATGCTTCGATTGGTAGCTATTATCAAAATATGCCGCAGGATTAAAATTCCTGCGCTTGTGTTCTTTAACAGAAAGATAATACATTCCCATTAAAATAATGATGCCGGCCAGAACAATCCGTGAATAAAACTTGTCTGAATCCATCTCGTTCCCTTCCTTATCATTATACCAATTCCATTAAATAATGACCAAAACCAATTCTGCTTTTCAGAATTAAGATAGAACAATTTATTAATGGATTTGGTATTACGTGACGTTAATATCCGGACGGAAATGCTTTAAAAACTTTTTGTCTGGATAGATAGTAACTTTTTGAAACTCTTTTGTTTCCCCGGTTCTTAATTGAAACCGCAAGGTTTTATTCCATATTCCTTTCATTGCAACGGAATCGATTTCTGATAAGACCAGTTCTTTAAAAGTGTTGTCTTTCCCATCTCTTTGAATCAAACGTTGATTCGTTAAAATAAACCAGGCCGGATTTTTTGCGCCCGCCTCATCCCCAACACCGACTAAAAACTCGCCCGGCTGAGGTGGAAATTGGGTAAATAAGACATGCAAACAGCCACCTTCTTGTGGAGGATAAATTTTAACAAAATCTTCATAGGGCGTTTTAGCCTCCTGTTGAAAAGCCGCGTTCAAATCGGAAAGTTGCCCAGAACCCCAGGCATCCAGGGTGGACTGATAAAAACCGACGACCCTTTGATCTTGAAGCAACACGCTGTCCACCGCAGCCCGAACAGAATCAACATGCCGTCTGGCTGAAAAAAATTCTTTTGTGTCAAAAGCATACCAGACCAAACAAGCAACAATAAAAACAGTTTGTGAAATCGGCATCCCGAAAAGCGCAATTTGATCCCCTTGCGCATACACCGTCAGGCCCCAGATTAATATCCCTGTTGTCAGAATGTAGCCGAAGACAGCTCCAACGGTTTTAGAACCTTTAGACATGACACCCTGCAGAAGAATAGCAACAATGATATATGGATTAAACATAAATAGACACCTTTCTTTTTAGTTGCGGCGGCTAAAAACAAACACGTTTTGTCATACGTCCCTAAATAAAATCTGTCCTTGCCCTCGGGTCAATATTCAGGCAATCTCTAAAAATTCAATTATTGCAACAAAATAATAACCGGGTTTCGGCGAGAAGACCTGAATACTCTAACCATTTCTATCAATTATTAGAGGTTGCCTTTAATGAATCGGACTCCTGAGGCAGATAAACATCTCATCAAAACATTTCGCTTCACTAAAAACGAACGACGCTTCACGCATTCATGTCCTGAGCACCTATTTGCGACGATAGAATGTCAATAATCTGAAAATGAATGACGCCTTATAATGATGGAACAAAAATCGATATGACTGTTAAAAGAAAGATAATGCCATAACTCAAAAGAAAATCCTTGCGCTCCATCCATATCGATTTGAAGTCATCATGAAAAAAGGATATGACAAACAAAATAATTGTTAAACATATCATAACCGGCATTAAACAAAAAAACCCGACGAGTTGTTTGTATCCTTCAGGAAATGGCGCGGCCAGAACGGGGAATATTTCTTCCAACAATCCTCTCGGCGCCAACAATTCGGTAGACAATTTATGTTGAAACCCGAGCAAAAGCGTTAAGATAAAAAGGATCATCCCCTGAAATAAAAAAAGTGAAAATTTCTTCGACACACTCGCTCCATATGCTCCGGTCACAGTGGATTGAAATAAAACCTCCCGCCTAACTTTTTGACAGCCTGCCTCACCGGTTCTTTGTGCTTTTCATCACCAATGAAAAGAATTTGTAATCCCGGCAAAGGATCAAGGTGCATGTCCAAAGCATCTAAAATAACCCTCATTGTATTAGAGCTTTTTGGCCCCACACAACAGATTCTAAAACTTTTCGTTTTTGCAGCCGACAACTTGTTTGCTAAGTCCACGCTCAAACTTGATCGGGAAGTGTTTTCTGCAGGCACCCATAACAACAAAGCGTCCTTACCTAAAACGGCATTAGCTTGAAACATCATAGAGGTCGTCGGTTCTGTGGCAACTGGAGCAGTGGAACAGCCAGTCAAAATAAAAACAAGAACCCATATTCCACAACAGCGATAAAAGGCGAAACTCATATTCTCCTCCAATAATCTTTCCCGTAGACATTAAACATTAATCTGTCTTTACTCTTTGAAAAACTAATGTTTCTGACGTAAATTCCAGTGGATATTCGCCTATATCATCTTTGGTAAATGAATGTCCGTCCATCTTAAAACTATCATTGTTCAAGAATTCAATCAAGGTGACTATAAACATGTCCTCAAACTCTTTGCTGGTAAAGTCGGAAAAAACAACATATTCCTTGCCGTTTTTCTGTTCAATGACAAATTGACCATCCATCGTCATTTTATTTTCCGGGCTCTCTGTCTCCCAGGTAAACGTATTGTCCTTAAAAAAATGATAGGTTAATGTCACACCTTCAACAGGAGATGTCATCCAGACACCTAACAATTGATTTATGGATATTGCCTGCGCATGCGCAGTGCTAACCATCAGCGATATAAAAATGACAAAACTTAGAATTTTCTTCATTTGACCTCCTTCAAACCTATTGCTCGTTGGGCGTTAAATATATGAAAAGATCGTGTTATCAAGAAAAACATATCTTTAAACATGGACCCTGTTTTATTTTTGCCGCCATATGATCTGATTGATGACCTCCCCTTCTAAGGTCCGTACTTCAGTTTTTTTGATTAATTTAATACTAGATTTTTCATCTTTCAAAAAATAATCACAAAAGAGTACCATTAAAGCCTTTGATATCCGCTGGGCATCCGGACGGGAAGCAGACGGAAAAAAACGCGCCTCTGGATTATCTGAAAAAGCAAAATGATCCGCATTCTTCAGCCAAAAAAAATATTTATCGCCATCCGGCAACAGCTTGAATACTTGCCACCGGGTATAGGGCAATAAAACTCCACCATCATATCGTTTTTGAACATCTCTTGATCCGGTCAGGCAAACAAGCGGACGGTCAATGGAACGATAACTGTCCGGGCCGAAATAGGTTGTGTCCGGACTTTGAGGAGACATCGCAAACCCAAAAATAATACGTGAATCATTTAAAGGAGGAGCCAATCCCTTGCCAGTTCCTTGGACCGGATCCAAATGATCCAAAATTGGCCGGGCCCCACAGGCGACGAGGGTTGTATAAGCTCCAAACGAATGCCCCATCATCGCGATTTTATTAATATTTATTTTTCCTCTCAATACGGCATGTTGCCTATTCCATCGCTCTGCCTGGTCAATGGCAAAACGGACATCCTTCGGCCGTTCAAGAACGGCTTGAGGATCCTTCGTTATTTTATGCACAGCTTGTTTCAGTGTCATCTGTCCGCCCTGCGGACTTAAATAATATTTAACACGTCGATTGTTGCTAAAAACATGTTCCATGCAAATGACAACATAACCCCAACGGGCTAAATGCTGTGCCTGGTATATATTGGCATCCCGTGTTCCCATTCCTCCATGAGAAAAAATAATCAGAGGATATTGTCCCCGTTCTTCCGGATAATGAATCTTTAATGGAACATTCCGGTCCTTACGAGAAGCGTCCGTTAAGTCAGGGAAATCCAGTGTATCGATTTCATGCGGACCCGGTTGGCTATAATCCATCAAGCTCGCATAAGAACAGCTAAAAACAGGTAGACATAAAAAAATAAGAAGCAAACAAACATAGCTGCAAACATGATAAAATTTTATCATACAGTCACCCTTCGCATCCTCTTACGACGGCAGGCCATCCGGCCAATATTGCTTTGATAATGATACAATCGTTTGCCGCTGCTCAGGAGTAAGAAAGGCTTCCGGTGAATTTTCCAAAGATGTTTCCCTGTTCTCGACAATAAGAACCATCGCATCTCTGCTTAAAGAATGTGTGTGCCAGACTCCCCTCTTCACATTATACTGTTTCAACGGCTGCATTTGCTCAATATGTATCTTTGTTATTGCATTCGCGCCTTCACCTAAAAACAATAAACATTGTCCTTTCAATAAAACGAAAACTTCGTCTGTTTCATCGTGACGCTGCATCTTCAATATTTCTTGAGGCTCTAACTCATCAATGTAATTCAAAATAGCGACACGCCATTGTTCATAATCAATGATCGGATTGTAACCTTGAGCGTGGCATTCATGAATGGCTAATAAGTTTGTCGTCATAATAATATCCATTTTACTTCTTTTCACTCATCCGCGTAATCCGTGTGAGCGAACATACGCTGTAAACGGGCGGGAAAACAATGCCGCTGACCTTCACGCCTCACATATATCATCCCTTAAACGATTTTCCAAATGGGAATAAGGCTAATGCTATTAACTTCAAATGTTGTCTGGCAAAGGGGATCCCAATGATTGTTATGGCTAGAAGTCCCGCCAGGATTAAATGCATGATAGCGATCTCAAGCCCAAAAAACAGGAGCCAAATGACATTCAAAATGGCGGCTATCACGCCGGACTTTCCTTCAGTCTGAACAACTTCTTTACCAAAGGGGAAACACGCGATGCCGGAAAGTTTAAAGCATTGCACACCGAATGGAATACCGATAATCGTCAGACAACAGGCAATCCCACCAAGAAAATAAGATACGGCGATAAAAAAACCGCCAAAAACAATCCATAAAAGATTCCCGATAAAACTCACCTAAAACCTCCGATCAAAATATCATTTAAGAAAACGACACAAAACATTCACCGTGACTGCGTGTTTCTTCTATTCTTTTTAATCTTTTTTAATGTTTTTATCGCAATATCCCAATCTTCCCTGTATATCGCAAAAATATCAGCCGGGGCTGTTCCGATCACGGAAAAAACACGGCCCTCTTGATCCGCGACATAATAGGCGATGTTGAGCAATGATCCTGTCCGGAAAATGAACCAAATAATTTCCCGCCTTAATACTTCAATAACCCCCTCATCTACAATATCCGGATTCATCACCTGATCAATATAATACTTTTCATGCACGTCTTTCGCCTGTAAGAGGTTTATAACCATCAAGCCCCCCATGCCATCTTGAAAAGCCATGCTTTGACGGGCTATATCTTCTTCCAATTCAAGCGCAACCCAACCCCGGGGAATATCTATCGTTACCTGCAACAGATCATTGGAATGTGTTTCACTAAAAGGGCTGTCACAGGCACTAAAAAATAAACAAAATATCACGGCACATCGAATAAAAAATTTCATAAAGAATCCCGGGAACGTCGCGTACTTTTTATCAATAAAACACCCTGGTCATTCCCGAGGGTCCAAGCGGGAAATAACACTGAAATATAAATTATAACAGAAAAGAATAGTGCCCTCAAAAAAAGATGCACAAAACAATCACAAGAGCTACAATTTCAAAATGAGAATAAAAACAAAAACATTTAAGACCGCGCAAAAAATAGCGACCTGGTTGATCCCCCATAAAGGGATCATGACAATCCCAGCCAGAGCCGCACCTATTGTAGCGCCTAAAACATCCATGGCATATAGATAACCCGCGTTCCTGGCTGACGAATCAGAAGAAAGACGCATGGGTTCTTCTTCTGAGCGTATGCGTGTGAATAAATATGTAGCTAAAGGATATTGAATGCCGCCGATAAATCCCGCAATGATGGGCAAAAAAGCAAATACAGTTCCAAACAAACCCATTAGATAACGACCTTGAAAAACATCACGAAAAACAATAAAAAGAACAGGTAAAAATAGTGGATAAACGCAAACACCGCATTGAACATGTTTGTATGTCCTGATCACATTCGAAACGGGTTTCTTTAAAACTTTTCGGGCCGCCAGGACCCCAAAGACAAGACCAATCATAAAGGAAGAGACAATCAGGCCAATCTTGTAATACGCGTATCCATATAATGTCTGAAACGCGATGATGACGATAACCTGGTATATAATCTCAGAAAACCCTGTGGTCATAATCGAGAGGCTGAGCGGCCACGTCTTTTGTCTCTTAAACAAAATACCGATGAAACAGAGCACGAACGGAACAATCAGGACCTGCCAAAATTTTATCCCTCTCAGATAATTTATGAATTTCTTAAAACCTGTATTAAAATGAATGGACCAATGAATAATATCAAAAAGATATGCTACCGGGCGGGCATCTGAATTGATTTGACCCGGGTGTTGAAGGACATCCTGAATATAGTCCATGCGGTCCGGACTCATCCGGAAAGGAATATAATATGATTGAACATACTGCGTGTCAATTTGTCGGTCCTGGAGACGCTGAACAAGCAAGTCGGGATCTAAACGGATCCCTCCTTTTTCATTTGACGCCAAGAAGATATGCGTATCACCCGGAATGGACTTTACATCAGTATAAACGTGCTGTAATGTTGTGTTGATTGATTGCAAAAATTCTTGCGTTTCATCATTCAGATAATTCTCTGAAGACGAGACACTCACAGAAATAATCCCCCCCGGGACCAACCGTTGATGTGCTTCCTTGAAAAATTCAAGGGTATAGTAACGATTGATCAAGGCCGTGTGCGGGTCAGATAAATTGAGAATAATCACATCATAACGATTTTTTGTTTGTTTGACAAAATGGCGTGCGTCCTGCACAAAAATCCGGACTCGCCGTGACTTAAGAATGTTTGTAACGGAATCAGGTAAATGGTCTTCCGTTACCTGAATAACTTTCGGGTCCAATTCCAAATAATCAACACGGGACTGCGGATGCTTCAGAATTTCCTGAATACTACCCCCGAGTCCATTACCGATCAAAAGGATGTTTTTAGGGGCAGGATGGGTTAATAACGGATAATGGACACGTTCTTCACTGCTCAACGCATCATTCGTTGTAAAAACATGTAACCCATTCTGAAAAAGGCTGTATTCTCCATATCTTTTTAGCAAGGCAATGTTCCCGTACAGGGAATCCTCGATATGAACGATTTCATAGCCTTTCCATTGCTGTTGACGGCTCCATTGGTCGATTTTATCTACGCCACCGCTGAACCATAGCCCGACTAAAAAAAACATCAAAACAAAATGTATTGTTCGCAATAAAAAATTTTTAGGATCGATCAAAATGGAACAAATGCCAAGAATAATAACGGCCATCCCGCACACTAAAACCAGAGGAGACAAAAAATGGATGAGCACAAAACTAAAAACAACCCCGCCCAGGGCAGAGCCAACAGCCTCCCACAGATAAACACCGCTGACACCGTGGATCTCAGGATGACGCGGCCCTTCATTGACCGGTGATCTTTGACTGAAGGCGCAAATCAGCGTGTAAAGGGCGCCCAGACAAAATGTCAAAGGAGCCAATAAAAAAAAAGAACTCACTGTCATCGATAGAATACCCACAATCTCACCGATGGGAATGTCCATAACAATGAACAGGTTCCGGATACAAAGGATCGTGAGTGGAAGAATGAACAGAATGGACCAAAATCCCAATAAAATCCATCTGCGGGATTGTTGAAGTTTGTGGATAAAGAAGCTGACAACAGAACTGCCAACGGCAATCCAGAATAACCAACTGGCCAATATGACAGCATAAGCTGTCTCATTTCCATAAAACACGGAAATCAATTCACGGAGCAGTAAAACCTGGCTAATAATAGAAATGAATCCAAGCAAAAACGACAGGCATATTGATTGTGTTCGGTTTTGGTTCATTCTCATGTGTCTTGTGGTCCAGACTGCGGCATCTAAATAACGGCTTATACCAAATCCATTAATAAATTGTTCTATCTTAATTCTGAAAAGCAGAATTGGGTTTGGTCATTATTTAATGGAATTGGTATTATCGGCTCATCCATACAAAAAAGAACAAACGGGATTAAAGAAATGATTCAACGACTTGTGCCCCTTCTGGAATACTCAGTGTAAATATTTCCCGGGGAATATTCACATTCACTTGATAACTTTCATATTCAACAGACCTTATCGGTTTCCTTTTTGAATCATATATGTAATGTTTCATTTCCAGCCCATCTGCTACGCGGATATAATACGCGATAATAAATTCATGAACAGATCTTTCTTGATGATCTTCAAAACTCTCGGAAACAATTTGGTGGGATCTATGCTCAATCAAATACACCTCGTTTTCGCCTATCATATCCTTACGGACATAAAACAAACCCCCTTCGAACCCCGCGTTTTTCTTCAAGTTATCAGCAAAACAAAAGGACAATACCTGACTGGTATCATAAGGACGCTTGAGAATTTTTTCTCTACCGACTTCATAAGACCACAAAAATTGTCCATCCAGGATGTAGACGGATTGGACATTATCCGCGTTTGTTTCCGTGCGCAATATATTCGGTTTCTGCGCCCAAATTTTTTTATATATAAAATTGTTGTTATTAACCCCCTGATAATACCTTGTTCGCTCAATGGTTATGATCGTTTTCACGTTATCGGTCTTTTGCTTGATGTCGGCTAAAACTTGATCTGTCGTTAGACCTTTTTGATTGGCTTCAACCGCCGTAACACAGCAAATAAAAAACAGGATACCGTAAAACATTCTTTTTCTTAACATGAGAGACATCCTTTTGGTTTAACTCACATTTCGAATAAAAAATATGAAGTTTCAATTTAAACTGAAGACAAAAGGACAGACGCATATTCTATGCCGCTGTCCTTTTGTCTTCAAAACTCAATTGTTATACCAAATCCATTAATTAATTGTTCTATTTTAATTCTGAAAAACAGAATTGGTTTTGGTCATTATTTAATGGAATTGGTATTATCATGGACAAATAATCTATCCCTGCCATCGATCTTTTAACGCTTGATAGCGTTGCCACTTTTCATCAACATCTTTTTGCGCCAGCACAATTAACTTCTTAGCGCGTTCCGGCTTTGCTTTAGTAAGCATTTTAAAACGCATTTCACTGTAGGCAAATTCCTCAAAGGACATCTTCGGCGCCTGGGAATCCAAGCTAAATGGATTTTTTCCTTCAGAGGACAGACGAGGATCATAACGGAAAAGCGGCCAATGGCCAGAGGCGACAGCTGCTTTTTGATTACCTAATCCTGTGGTCATATTGATCCCATGGGCAATACAATGCGAATAAGCGAGAATTAATGAAGGGCCATCATAACTTTCCGCTTCAATAAAAGTTTTAACGGTATGCGCATCATTTGCCCCCATTGCAACCTGGCCGACATACACCGTGCCATAATTGATATAAATCATGGCCAAGTCTTTCTTTGCTAATGGCTTCCCATCAGCGGCAAATTTTGCCACAGCCGCACGGGGAGTCGCTTTTGACGCCTGGCCACCGGTATTAGAATAAACTTCCGTGTCTAAGACCAGCACATTCACATTGCGGCCTGAGGCTAATACATGGTCAAGTCCACCGTAACCGATGTCATAGGCCCAACCGTCACCTCCAATGATCCAGACACTCTTCTTGACAAGCATGTCAGCGATACTCAACAATTGAGCCGCTTCAGAAGAACTGTCTCCTTTTATTTTGTCCTTTAACGCGGCAACACGTTCGCGTTGTTCAAAAATGCCGGACTCTTCGGTTTGGTCTGCTTCTAAAATAGACTGCGCCAAATCATCTCCGATCCTGGAAGACAATTTCTTAACCAGTTCTTGAGCGTATTCTTTTTGCTTATCAATGGTTAAACGAAAACCGAAACCGAATTCAGCATTGTCCTCAAACAAGGAATTGGACCAGGCAGGGCCACGGCCTTCCAAGTTCGTTGTATACGGCGTTGTTGGCAGGTTTCCACCATAAATGGACGAGCAACCAGTCGCGTTGGAGATGATCATTCGATCGCCGAACAATTGTGTTGCTAACTTAATATAGGGGGTTTCCCCACAGCCCGCGCACGCACCGGAGAATTCAAACAACGGCTGCAAGGCTTGAACAGTGCGAACTGTCGTTCTTTTAACAAGTTTACGGTCTATCTCAGGAATCGTCAGGAAGAATTCCCAATTCTCGCGTTCACGTTCCCGAATTTCAATTTGCGGCTCCATGTTGATCGCTTTACGGCCTTCGACTTCTTTGTTTTTGGCCGGACAAACATAAAGACAAGCCCCACATCCGGTACAGTCTTCAACCGAAACCTGGAGGGTAAACTTTTGTCCTTCCCATTCTTTGACTTTTGAGTTTGCCGATTTAAAATCTGCCGGTGCTCCCTCTAAATATTTCGGATCATAAACCTTCATCCGGATAACCGCATGCGGACAGACAATCGAACACTTGCCGCATTGAATACAAACATTCTGATCCCATACGGGAACTGACAATGCCACGTTTCTTTTCTCCCATTGCGTCGTTCCGCAAGGGAATGTGCCGTCATCCGGCATCGCGCCAACAGTTAAGGTATCGCCTTTACCAGCAAGGATCCTGGCCGTAACTGTTTGAACAAAATCCGGGGCTTTGTCAGAGACCACCAACGGTTTCTTAATCTTACTATTGGCGTCTTGCGGATAATTCACTTCATGCAAATGGGCCAGGGCCTGGTCAACGGCATTGTAATTTTTCCGCACAATTTCGTCACCTTTTTTGCCATAGGCCTTTTGAATCGCCTTTTTGATCTGCGCGATCGCTTCGTCTTTCGGTAAAACACCGGAAATAGTGAAGAAACACGTTTGCATAATGGTGTTGATCCGCACACCCATGCCAGTTTTTTCCGCCACTTCATAACCATCGATCACATAGAACTTTAACTTTTTATCGATAATTTGTTTTTGGACTTCAACAGGGATATTTTCCCAAATGTTGTCAGGTCCCCAAGGACTATTCAAAAGGAAAACTCCGCCTTCTTTTATTTTTTCAAGAACATCATATTTTTCCAGGAACACAAACTGGTGACAGGCGACAAATTGAGCCCGGGTAACGAGATATGTTGAACGGATCGGGTTCGGCCCGAAACGGAGGTGAGAAACCGTAACCGAACCGGCTTTCTTTGAGTCATAGACAAAATAACCCTGGGCAAAGTTCTCTGTTTCTTCCCCGATAATCTTAATCGAATTCTTGTTCGCACCAACAGTTCCATCAGAACCCAAACCATAAAAAACGGCTTGAACACCTTGTTCATCTTCTGTGTGGAAACTTGAATCAAAATCTAAACTCAGATGGGTGACATCATCTTGTATACCGATTGTGAAATGATTTTTTGGTTTCTCTTTTCCTAATTCATCAAAAACTCCTTTAACCATAGCAGATGTAAATTCTTTGGAAGATAGACCGTAACGACCACCCACAACTTTCGGCGGCGTATCAAAAGTGCTGAACTCATACAGGGCATTAACCACATCCAGGTATAACGGCTCTCCACCAGCACCGGGTTCTTTGGTCCGGTCAAGTACAGCAATTTTCTTCGTTGATTTTGGCAATGCCGCAATAAGGTGTTTTGCTGAGAAAGGACGGTATAAACGGACTTTTAAAACGCCGACTTTTTCACCCCGGGTCAATAAACAATCAACCGTTTCATGACATGTTTCTGCGCCAGATGTCATGAGGATGATGACCTTCTCGGCATCAGGGGCACCAACATAATCAAAAAGGTTGTATTGACGGCCCGTTAATTTTGCGAATTTGTCCATCACGTCCTGAACAATTTGCGGACAAGCATCATAATATTTGTTCACGGTTTCTCGTGCCTGAAAAAAAACATCCGGATTCTGAGCTGTTCCCCGGACAACAGGACGGTCAGAAGATAAGGCTCTTTGGCGATGGGCAATGACGAGCCGGTCATCGATCATTGAACGGATATCTTCTTCGGTTAACTGTTCAATTTTTGATATTTCATGTGAAGTCCTGAATCCATCAAAGAAATGGACAAACGGAATGCGGGACTTAAGCGTCGCCGCGTGAGAGATTAAAGCCATATCCATGACTTCCTGTACGGAAGAGGAGGACAACATACCAAACCCTGTCGAACGGGCAGCCATGACATCAGAATGATCCCCAAAAATGGAAAGCGCATGTGTCGCGACAGTTCTGGCTGATACGTGAAACACGACCGGTGATAATTCACCTGAAATCTTAAACATGTTCGGGATCATCAATAATAATCCCTGGGATGCCGTAAATGTTGTTGTCAACGCTCCCGTTTGGGTCGCACCATGAACCGAGCCGGAAGCCCCGCCCTCACTCTGCATCTCCTGGACGAGAGGAATCGTCCCCCAAATATTGGTTTGACCTTCAGCAGACCATTGATCCGCCCATTCACCCATATTTGATGATGGCGTTATTGGATAAATGGCAATGACCTCACTGACCTTATGCGCGAC
Source organism: Candidatus Omnitrophota bacterium (assembly GCA_021108075.1). Classification (GTDB taxonomy): domain Bacteria; phylum Omnitrophota; class Gorgyraeia; order Zapsychrales; family Zapsychraceae; genus JAIORP01. The sequence goes on from JAIORP010000158.1 coordinate 61,812, forward strand.
ATAGGCCGCCGCTTCATTTCCGTCAATCGTTACTTTTTTTCTGTCCATAAAGCTCAAACCTTTCTTTTATAAAAATTATCGTATTATTAAAGTTTAAATTTAAAATCCTAAAATTCTTTATTATTTTTTCCCTAATTATAGTTCTAAAACGCGTTACGTCAAATAATAATTCTAACGCGAAAAATTCAATATTATTAACAACGTATTGTGCGCTGATGATGGCAAATCGAAACCGGAGAAACTACCTCTTTGAATAATAATGATCGAGACTAAAATAAGATGATAAATTAATCTTTTTATAAAGGACAAATGCCAATACAAGGACACCCACATCCAGAATGATCACAGCATGAAGAGGCATATGAACGAGATCACCAAAACAACCACAATTATCGATCTGTAATTTTCTTACAATCGCCTGAGAAACAACGACAATAAACGTCAATGACAACACGCTGTAACCCCATAAGCAAAGCTTGATCCATAAGCCTAAAAGCAAAAAAACGCCTAAGAAAAATTCTATCCATGGGAAAAAAAATGCGGCAATGCGCTCAAGGGTATAGTTATGAACAATATCATAGCCCTGAAGCACGTAAACAAAATTTTCATATGGCTGCATTAACTTCTCTATTCCAGAAGACACATACAAAAGACCTAACAATAAACGAACGATAAAAAATAAATTAAATTTCTGCATACGATCAGTTTGCCTGGCTTCCTTTTGGAATTTCTTGTGCGGCTGAAGCACTTTCTTTAAAATACTTCTTAAATTCTTCTTTTAATGCGATATGGCCGACAACTCTTTTCCCGTTAATGAAATAGGTCGGTGTCGCTCTAACCCCCATATTGTTTCCTAATTCTTTTTCCTTGATAATCACTTTTTCGACTTTTGGGTCCGCGACACATTGACGGATCTGTTCCATGTCCAAATCAATGTCTTCAGCTATTTTCAACAAATAACGAAAAACAGCATCGCCTTTGGCTCTATGAATGGTCTTTACCTGTGAGATTAACCTGTCATGATACTCCCAAAATTTACCCTGCGCCCCTGCGCATTCAGCATAAACAGCTGACGGTAAAGAATTTGGATACAGGGGATAGTAATGATAGACCAAACGCATATCATCGGGATACTTCTTCATGTATTCATTGAGGACTCTGGAACCGACCGCGCAGGCCGGACAAAGAAAATCGGTAAACTCTTCAATTTTGACAGCCGCCTGGGAGGGACCTTTTGTTCTGGGGTACTGCTGCGGGGACGTCACACCGAAGTCATTCTTCTTCAGCCCTTTTAACGTATGAATGAAAAATATCAGCGCGACCATGACAAGCACAACCGCTAATGTAAAATAAATTTTTTGTTTTGATCCACTCTGTGACATGATCCATCCTTTATCTTTGACCATTTGGGACAATCAAATTACATTGATTTTAATACATTTCCTTATTTTCACAAACAAAAAATTAAATCTTCGTGACAGCCAAAGACCGGCTCCAACCCATCTTCCCATCCAACCGTTGAACTTTAATCCAATCCTCCCGCTGTTCAATGATTCGCACGCGGGTGCCGTCAAAAAGTGTGAAATGTTTTGTCGCCTTCATTTGCGGCTCAAAAAGCGCATCCTCTTGCCCGATCATAACAGCGGCCCCAGCCTCAATATCCTTTTTATAAAAAAACGTTATCAGATGGAGAACCAATAAGACAGCGATGAGACCGAGAACAACGCGCGTGATGACGGAAGACCACCTCGAGCACATAAAAACGACTGCCGAGATCAACCCGCAGGCATAAAGAACAAAAATAATTCTTGCGATCAGGTCTAATGAAAATTGCCGGTGATACGAATCAAGCATTCTTTTGATGAAAGGAGGATTTTGGGTGGAACTGGTTTTTTTGACTTGTGATAACGCAAAGGCATAATTAGCCCTTAGATCACTATCTTTCGGAATGTATTTTCTGGCCCGTTCATAATTTAAAATGGCCATCCCGACTCGACCTGTCTTGAAATAGCTGTTACCTAAATTATAATAGAGCGCCCCGCTCGCTTGACCGTCATTCAAAATCTGTTCGTAAAGAAGAATGGCCTCCTGATACTGACCTTGCCGGTAACGGTCATTCGCTTGTTCAAATATTTTTGTAAAAGCGCAAACGTCCCGGGGTATCAAGCTCAACGCGGCAAAGGCTAAAAATAAAAAAACAATAATATCACTTCTTTTCATTTCCATTTCCTCTCACAGTCATCAATCAACTCCTCACAGGCTTTTAAGCTCTGTTGCATCTTACTTTTATCGATGGTCATGGAAGCGAAACGGACCTCATCGCACTGCAGACAAATGTCCTTAAGTTTTTGGTATTGATTTTCTTCCATGTTCTTACTTTTAACAATCGGATCCAGCTTATCAAACGTCAAACCCTGTGACGGCAAATGCAGTTTATTGCCGAAATAATTTCGCAGTGTTTTAAAAATCTGGTTGTAAAAATCCTCTGGTTGGTTTTGCTCTAAAAACTTACGGGCGGCTTTTATCCCCTTACGGGCGGCTTTTGGAGCTTTAAGACGACGCGCATACGCGATATCTGTTTTAATTTTCTGATTATGATTAAAGAGGATTAGAAAAACAATGAATATCAGTGTGATAATAACATACCATAACTTTATTTTCAGACTTTTGTAGAACCGATAATTTACGGTATAAATTGGGCCGGCCTTTTCCTTAATAAAAATAATATCGCGGCCTAATGTTTCTTGGACCGTTTGCACCACGGTTGTTGCCGGGTGCGCTATGACCGTTAAGGCTTGATCATTTAAGGACTTCTCAACGGTTATCGCGAAGGGCCCCTGTTTGATCGTTTGATATTTTTTGGTCTGGGGGTCAAAATAGGAAAAGGCCAACGCGGGGACCTGGCGAATCTTATCTGATTTAGGGATTAAAACCTGTTCTAATGTCTTAATCGAATGATCCTCTTTGACTTCAGGTTCGTAAACTTTAAATTTGTCATCTTCGATATGCGACGGTATCCTGACCTGTCTTAAGTCACCCCGGCCACGGATCCGGGCCTTCAGTGTGATCGGGTCGCCCACATTCACGGTTGTTGGGCTTGCCGCAACTTGGAACGTAAACTGGCCGACAGCCCCTGAGAAAGTGGCTGGTTGACCTTCATTCGGTAAGGGCAAAATATTCATCCTCTGAGCATCCGCCCGCACAGCATACGGCCTCTTTTCGACCCGGCCAAAAAATTCATCAAAGAAGTCCTCGCTCATCATGGCGCCACCAAAAAAATCTTCTTCAAAAATGGAACGACGTCTTTTCTGACGTTGGCGCCGCAAACTGCAGTTAAGCTGCACCGGGCCAAAATCTAAAGAACCGGTCCGTTGAGGATAAACGGTTGTCTTGAATTCAAGAATCTCAAAGCGAACCCCGTCGATACTGTCTTCATACCGCCGCGGTTGTTGGAAGTCCCCGGAAAAGAATCCCGTCTTCTCAAACACTGGAAACTGAATATCCCCAACAGAAAGACCACTGACAGACAGTTTGATCGTGACCGGGATTTCTTCATACAGGTAATAATCTTTTCGGGGGATATCAACCTGAAGAAAAATTCGATCCTCCAGGGCAACCGGTTCCTGAGATTGTTGCGGTGAATACTGTTGATGGGGCGTGACTTTATTATAAACCTCAATCTTCAGAGGTTGTGTTGTGTATGTTTTCCCCTTGATTGACAATGACATGGCGGGGACCTGAAATGTTCCTGTCCTCTCAGGATATAAGGCAAACGTATGCGACTGGGACTGCGATGACTTGCCGTTGACCCAGGAAAAACTTGTTGAAGGGTGCAAATACCGCGCTTGAAAACCATCCAACGGGGGTAAATTCACTTGCCCGACTTGCGCGCCATAAATGGTGACTGTTAATTGAACCGAACCATCCAAAGGAACACGGCTCCGGTTAACGGTGGTCTCGACGGAAATATCTCCTGCTACGGCCATCCGCGGTTGCGCGAGAATAATGCTCCATATACACACCAATCCCATCAACCACCTCAACACAGAAGCGTGGCCATATGTGCGCCGTAAAAATTTATGATTCATCGTCAGCACACGCATAATTTCACCAATCTCGCTCAACTTTTCTCATTTTTAGATATTCCTCCGGGGGAATAAAAATTATTTGCTGTTGCTGTTGCTGCATATATTGATCTAATAACATCATCGCTTCTTTCTTATCTAACCGGTCAGAGGCATCCTCATCAAAAAGCATATTCGCGCGATCTTCAGTGGCAGCATCCTTCTTTTCACCCTTGGATTTCTCTTGGGCGACTGAATCCTTCTCTCCTTTACCCCTGGCGTCTTCTGCCTGCTCATCTTCCTGGCCAGCCGGCTCGCCATCCTTGCCCTGCCTGCTTTTGTCTTTCTCCTCTTGCCCCGGCTGATTCATTTTATTCTCCGTCTTCTCATCCTGTTTTTTATTTTGAGAACCGTTGTTATTCAGCGGACACGTTTTATTGGGATCTTTCCGCTGTTCATCCCCCTCCTGGTTTTGCTGACCTTTTTCTTGTTCTTTCTGCTGTCGCTCCAGGGCTTTCTTATACTCTTCATATTTCTTTTCGACAAACGCCCGATTAAATGTGACATCCTCATCCTGACTGTCGATCGCAAGGGCCTTATCATATTCTTCCATGGCTGATTCCAGTAACGTCACCGCTTCAGGCAATTGCGTGTCCGCCTGCTCTTCCCCTAAACGGTACAATGTGTTGCCCAAATTGTAATACGCTTTTTGACGCAAGGACGGCTCATCACCCAACAAGGATTGGTAAAAGTAATTCAGCGATTCATTATAGTCTTGTTTTTTATAATGGGCTGTTCCCAAATTAAAACTTATAATAGCATCATTCGGCTGTTGTTCTATACCTTTTTCATACGCCTGGACCGCGGCACCATACATCCCTTTTTGATAAAAACGATTTCCTTTTTTTACGTCTGTACCGACCGCCGCCTGCGCACTTCCATGCCAACAAGCAGTCAGCAGGAGCAGCGCAATGAGAGGACATATGTTAAATTTCAAAATCCGTTCCTTCATCTGTTTCAGACCTTCTTCACTTTTCGAGTCGTTAATAATGTTTCCCAACACAACAAAATAAACGCCATGAACAAAGGATATTGAAAGCGCTCATGATAACGTTTTTCCATTTGGCTTTTAAACTCAACCTTTTCAAACTTCGATAAATATTGATCGTAGATCACATCCAGGCCGAATTCCGCTCCACTGGACCGCACATAAACACCCCCGGTTGTCAGGGCAATATCTTGCATAATTTTTTCATTTAACCGGGATTTAACAAAATTTCCGTCTTTGTCCTTTAAGAATTCTGACTGTCCTAAATCATTCTTCACACGAATCAACTCCCCTTCTTTTGTCCCGATACCCACACAGAATATCTTAATGTTATCCTGAAGGGCCTTCTTCGCCAATTCCAAAACATTGCCTTGAAGATCTTCACCATCTGTAATAATAACCAACGCTTTATGTTTACTTGAGATATCTTTATAACTCTGCAGGGCTTCAGCAATCGCCTCGCTGATGGAGGTTCCACCCCGGGGAATCGTCGAGGTATCAACATGTTCAAGGGTCAGGAGGAAACCATCATAGTCTGTTGTTAATGGACAAATCATAAAACTGCCTCCGGCAAAGGCGATCAAACCCACCCGGTCTCCCTTAAGTTTCTTTAATAGGTCTCTAATCGCAAGCTTGGACCTTTCCAGACGGTTCGGCTTAACATCCTGCGTCAGCATGCTCTTTGACGTATCGATCGCGACCATAATATTGATGCCCTCCCGTTTGATCTCTTGCCAATCAAATCCCCATTGCGGCCGGACCAAAGCCAGTAAAACAAAAATGTACACACAAATGAGCAGAACAGCCTTCCCCTTCTCTCGTCGCTGGATAAAGTCCGGGATGATCGACGGCCAGAGATGGGCCGCGATAAAACACTGTCTTTGTTTATTTTTGAAAGCCAGCCGGATGAAAATAAAAAGACTCAACCCGATGATCACCCAGGTAAAATGTAACATGTGTTGTGCGGCTAATTTCATTATGATCTCAGTTTCTATCGTTTGAATTATACCAATTCCATTAAATAATGACCAAACCCAATTCTGCTTTTCTCGACGATTTAGCGAGAATATCAGAATTAAGATAGAGCAATTTATTAATGGATTTGGTATTATATCTCACGGTAGTGTCATCAAGACGGTCCATCTTAAGGTCACCTCTATGGTTAATAACAGCATCGCCCCTAACAAAATAAACGGGAACAACTGTTTGTATTCTTTGTAGCCCGTTTCTTCACGCTCTGTTTTTTCAAGACGGTCAATTTCATTGTAGATGTCTTTTAACGACTCCGTGTCCGTCGCCCGAAAATATTGACCGTCCGAGATGGAGGCCAGTTCCTTTAGAAGCCCTTCATCCATATCAATGCGGACATTTTGCATGATCGTGCGTCCGAATAAATCCTGGACAGGAAAAGGAACGCGCCCCTTGGACCCGGCACCAATGGTATACACTTTTATCCCCAGTGCCCGCGCAGCTTTTGCAGCATCCAGGGGTTGAAACTGGCCGGCATTATTCTTCCCGTCTGTCAACAAAATCACAATCTTGCTTTTAACATCCCGTTCTTTTAAACGGGTTAGAGACGTCGCCAGTGCCGATCCGATCGCTGTTCCATCTTCCCTGATCAGGCCTAACTCAACACGGTCCAAATTCATTTTAATCCAATCATAATCTGTCGTTAAGGGCGAAATCGTATACGCCCGCGCCGCAAAAACGACAATCCCGATCCGGTCCCCCCTCCGTTGAGATATGAAATCTTTGACCACGTCCTTGACCACGGCCAAACGGTTCACGCGCCTTCCCTTAATAACAAAATCCTGGGCAGCCATACTCCCGGAGGCATCTATGGCCAAAATAATGTCAATCCCTTCCGTCTTAATCTCGGTCTGCTGCAGGATTTGCCGCGGGCCAGCTAAGGCCAATAGAAAAAGCACAAGGACAAAGAGACGAAGAAACGGTAACCATTTCAGGGCGCGCGCACGCCATGAGACCTTCACATCCTTCATGATGTTGACCGAAGAAAACCGGAATGAAACGGGCCGCTGACGTTTAAGCAGATAAATCATCCCGGCCACACACACGGGGATGAACCATAACAGCCAGGGGTCTTTGAACGATATCATTGTCATAAGGTTTATCATCTGAGCACCAAAAAATTATACCAAATCCATTAATAAATTGTTCTATCTTAATTCTGAAAAGCAAAATTGGTTTTGGTCATTATTTAATGGAATTGGTATTATTACCTCTTTATAAACGCCTTAAGCCTTCACATGCACGGCGGTTGATGGTTGTGTTTCCATAATAAAATTTTTCGTCATTGTCGCTGCCGCTTCAATTTCTTTTTCCGACGGGCCGTATTTGGCAAACTTAACCATGTCGCAGCAAGCCAAAAAATCTCTCAGAATCTGTTTATGTTCCGCACATAACACCCGGGTCTTATTCATCGCGTCTAAAAACTCAGGTGTTGTCATTTCCGGAGCCCTGAGGTCAAATTGACGTTCGATGTAATAACGGACAATGTCCGACAGCCGCGAGAAATATTCTTTAATCTGACCTGAAGCAGGCAAATTCCGGGCCATGAGGGACTCCAACTCTTCAAGGGCGATCTCCCAGGCTGGCCGGCGAGGAACAGCCGGTTTGAGCTGTTTCGCGCTTTTTCGCTGTGACCCCTTTCTAAACACAAACCAAGATAGAACAGCAAGACAAAGGAGTACTCCGATGGTCAGTAAAAACCAAAAATTTAAAGGATACGCCACCGGCGGTTTGATGTCGCGGATATCTTCGAGCGGTTCTGTGGCCGAACATAAAGAAACGGACAAAAGGATAAAAAGAAACAGAAAACTGTTTAAAATGCGCACATTCATACCAATTCCATTAAATAATGACCAAAACCAATTCTGCTTTTCAGAATTAAAATAGAACAATTTATTAATGGATTTGGT
>JAIORP010000115.1 GCA_021108075.1 Candidatus Omnitrophota bacterium
CTTAATTCTGAAAAGCAGAATTGGTTTTGGTCATTATTTAATGGAATTGGTATTAAAAGAAGTTTTTCGTCGTGTGCCGGAACAGTGAATGACTCCGGGAGCAACTAAATTATTTTATCATTATGGGTTTTTAAAATAACAGCTTTGAATAATTCTAAAAAGCTGTATTTTTATTTGATAGAAAGGAAAACATATGCCATTAGCAGAGTCAACAATAGATGTTAATCTTAGAAATAATGACAGCAACGTGATTCATGACATGTTGCGGGAACGGGCCCTGGAGTTTTCGAAAACATTTAAAACGTCGTGGGTTGAATTAGGACAAACATTATTTGCCATTTATCAGGACAAGCATTTTAAGGCCTGGGGCTATGAGAAGTTCGAACATTATACGGAAAAAGAAGTGGGATTAACAAAACAACTGTGCCTGAAATTGTTAAAGACCTATTCTTTCTTAGAACAAGATGAACCCTCGTATCTGAAAGACCACTTTGCTCTCGACCGGGATGCCTACAAAGTTCCAGGGTATGAAGAAATCAATTTGTTGCGTTTAGCGAAGAGAAAGAAAGAAGTCCTTAAAGACGATTATCGTAAAATGAAGAGTGATATTTTTGAACGCGGTAAAAACGCCAGCATGGTCCGAAAGGACTTAACCACGTTAATGAAGGAAAGAAAGTTTGTTGATCCTGACGAAGAACGGGAGCAACGGAATCGCACGGCGATTAAAAAATGTTTGCAAGCTCTTAGTTTATTCAAGAAAGACATGGATGTTTTAAAGTTGATTCCGAATGAATTAATGCTGGAAGTGAAATTGTTGCGTGATCGGCTGGAAAAACAAATGGATGACTGAACGATTAGGCCCTTGACACGCGAGACCTCAAAAGATATGTTTAATGGAGTGAATTCCTCTTAGCTCTGCTCCGAGGTTACCGCCTGAGGAAGAGTTTGAGAAACCTTTGGTTTCTCAAATACAGCGTTCCTCTAAGATGGCTCGTAGCTCTGCTGCGAGGAGATTCACTAATGATGGATATGAATCGTAGAAGATACAGCCCTGTTATTAACATTGTCCTGCTTGTTTTAATTTTTTTTGGAGTCTTTTTCCGGTTCCTGAATATAACAAGGAATCAATTCGTCTATTATGATGAGGGTTTATATTTAACGCATAATTTGACCTTTTTAAGAGCGGTCGAACAAAACCCTCCCGTCAATTTTTCTCAATTGTTGACGTTTTTTAATGTCTCCTTTCATCTTGCTCTCCGGGAACCAAAGACATTATGGTTTTTTTTATGTTATCTTCGAACGATTCTTGTCGGCGTGAACGCTTGGTATTATACGCGTCTCTTGTCGGCAATTTTTGGGTCCTTAACACTTTTCGTTCTTTTCTTCTTTACAAAGAGAATGTACAGGTCAAATTTCATTGCGTTGTTGAGTGTTGCCCTGCTGGCTTTTTTACCCAGTCATTTGTACTATTCCCGTCTGGGTATGCAAGAGGCCTTAAGCACGTTCCTTTTCTTGACGGGCATGTATTTTTATTTTTTTCCCGACCGCTTGAGATTAAAATCCATGCTGTCCGGTCTCTTTTTTGCGGGAGTTTATTTTACCAATTATCGTATGATTATTCTTCCCGTCATTCTCCTTTATGTCGAGACTCTCTTATATGTTAGCCGGGCAAAACGGTGGGATTATAAACGGTATTTAGCTTTTTTAATCCCTTTTGGGTTATTAATCGCGGCAATTGGCTTGATGGACAATAAAGCTAATTTTCGTATATCCTTTGCCTGGATGTCCAGACAGGCCCAGCTCACCGGTGGCAAGTTTCAGTTCATAAACCTTTTCTCCTACCCTTATTATTTGTTTCGACTGGAAAGTATGATATTCGCGTTGTTTTTCTTTATGAATTTTTGGATATTGTACCGCATTCTTAAAGAGAGTTGGACAGGTCAAACCGTTCATCTGCAATGGAAAAAAATTTTGACTCATCCTAATTGGAAAAGTATACTGCCCTTCATGGTCGTTATATTGTTTATGGGAATATTTTCTTTGCCCCAGGAGAAGGGGGTCAGATATCTATGTGTCGTTATGCCCTTTATGGCCATGGCGGTTGCATTGGTCATTGAAAGAGTCCTCAACGCAAAAGTGAAATACCCATTATGGATTCTTTTTTTCATCGTGATGATGTTTGTGCAGATGTTCATTAAGGGGTTTCATCTGGTCTATGCCAGGACGGATTACGCCCGGGTGATCCAGTTCCTGAAGAAAAAAGATCCAGCAATGAAAATTTTAGGATCGCAATATAAGATTTATCGGCTGTATGTTAAAGACGCCAAGGATATCCAGGAAACACCCCGGCTTTTATCTTCACTGGTGCGATATTACCAGCAGGGATATGGTTATCTCATTGTTGATCCCCAAACGTATATTTCTTATACAAAAACAAAAGAAAGATTTACCCCTGAATTGACCGATTATTTAGGATATTTAGAGCAGCATGTCCCGTCTTTTCATGTTTATCCTCATTTTTCTTCAGCCTTGTTTGAACGGTTTGTTTTAGAGCATAACGAAAATTTGGTTCAATCATTACGGTTTATCCGTGCAAATATTAACAACCGTTATGGCATGATCAAGGTGTATGACATTAAATTCAGTATTTATTTGATCCAGCGGCGTTTAAAGGAGGCGCAAGCCTTATCGCAAAATAAAGCCACCGGTCCTTGATGCGGGGGAGTGACGTTTTTGTTGACAACCACACAAATGTGTAGTATAAAGGGTCTATGCCAATCAATAAATTAACCTCAAAACAGAAGGCTGTCCTTAAATACATTTATGATTCAATCAGATATCATAAATTGCCTCCCACGGTTAGGGAAATAGCGCAACACTTTAAGTTCAAATCAACCGGCACTGTCAGGGATTATTTGAAAATCCTTGTGCGCGAGGGAGTTATACGAATAACAGCCAATAAATCCCGCGCCATTGAACTCGTGTACGAAAACCTTTTTGCGATCCCCATTCTCGGGCGTGTTCAGGCAGGCCTGCCCACATTGGCGGTAGAAGAAATTGAAGATTATTTAAATATGGATAGTCTGATTTTTTCAGAAACAGATACATTTGCCTTACGCATCAAAGGAGAGAGCATGATTAATGCTGGTATTTTCTCGGGAGACCTTGTCCTGGTTCAAAAACAGAATATTGCCCAAACAGATGAGATTGTGGTCGCGGTCATTGGAGAGGAAGCGACGGTCAAACGCTTAAAGAAGAAGGGGGCGCGTTATTTCCTGGAGCCGGCTAATCCGCATTACCAAGACATTATCGTTGATGAACAGGTTAATATCATCGGTAAGGTCATTAGTGTCATTCGACGCTTTCATTGATACCCTGTATTTTTGCGTCTTTTTTCGATTCTCGCCATTTTTTCCTAATTAAATTCATATTTATACTAATACTAAAATTGACAATCACTCATTAATATTTTATTATTGAATATTGTATAGTGACACCATCCAGAATTTAATGGAGTGAATCCCTCTGAGCTCTGCTGCGAGGAGATTCACTGGCTGATAATACCAATTCCATTAAATAATGACCAAAACCAATTCTGTTTTTCAGAATTAAGATAGAACAATTTATTAATGGATTTGGTGTAACCGTCCATTTTCACAAGAACAGGAAATCGGGTCTTATGGGTATGTTTTTAAAAAGAATTGTTGAATTTCTGAGTAACTCCTTTGAGGTGATTCTATCTATTAATTTTTTTGTTGTATTTTTTTATGTTTTCGCAATTTTTACTTTTCGATTGTTTTTTTCCTCTAAAAAAGATATTCGAAAAGTGATCAATAATTTGCTGTATGAATTGGTCTGTGTTGGCCAGGTTATTATGATCTTGACCTATGGCTATGTTTATTGGATCAATTATCAGATACCATTAGATCCTTTTATTTTTCCAGACGATGTTCAGGTCAATACGACATGGGTCAGACAACATTTGACGCTGTATTTTGTCATTGATGATACTTTTTGCTCGATCGATGTCGATGGCGCCAATCGGAAAGATTTTTTTAAAGCGGAGAGCGCTATCCGTGAGTATCATATGTCGCGGGATGGGAAGCATATCTTAGTGTCCACTAAAACACATCTTTATTTACTGAACCGCCAGACGTTGAAGGTTGATTTGATTGATCAAGCGATTGTTTCTTTGCCAAAATCGGAAGACAAGGATAAGCCAGCGTCCAGTGAAGCGCTTTCTTCACGGGAGCGGGCGACAATGTCTCCAGGAAATGAAGAAGAATCGACCCGGCTGAAGGCGGTAATCAGTGGCATCCGTTGGTCTCCGACAAGCCGTCATTTTTCTTATGAAGTTAGCCGTTGGTCAAAGTATTCTGGCCAGAGCACTTTTTATATTTATCAGATGGAACAACGTCAAAAGAAGCCTGTTAAGACGGGCTCTCACCGATTGACGTCCTTAAGATGGGATGATCAAGGGCAGAATTTATATTATCTGGACCATGAAGTAAAGAATATGGCCCGTTATGCGTATCCGTATGAGCTGAAAGTGTATCAATTGCCGTTAGACACATTAAAGCCGAACATCATCACGCGTATTCCATCAGAGAAAAACGAATTGCCCATTGAGAGTCTGGGCTTGCGGGATATTGATTTGTATCTGGAGGGAGATAAATTGGTTTTTAAAAGACAGGATGTCCGAAATTATTTTAAGGACGACACCGGTCCGGCATTAGGCATTGATGATAAGGATTATTTGTACTTAAAATCGCATAGATGGTTTCGAAAAAGATTAATGAGAATTCCCCGTCGACCGGATCCCCTGGAATTGAAACGGCACCAATTTAAGGGCGGCCGTCTGATGGTCACCAATATCAGGTGGCTGCCGGAAGGGAAATATATCATTGCTCAGCACCAATATCTTGGAACCCTGATTATTAACCCATGGTTCATGTCTGTTGGTCAATTATCAGCTGAAGGAGGCGCCATCTTCGGTTGGTATTATCCTGTCACGCTCTCCTCATCAGTGAATTGAAGGCCTATCCGGTTTAGCCTGAATGGATATATTTTCTGTGTTTCATATACGGTCTGTTTTTATTTTTTTTTAATTGCGCAAACTCTGCCGCCGACTATAATAAAAGAAATATAAATAAACAATATCGAGTCTGAGGTCTATTGTAAAATGAGTAAAATATCAAAAGCCCTAGAGAAACTTGAGCAAGACCGGCGGACACAAAAAGAAGATATTTCCTCGATTCGTGCCCGAAGCTATGGTAATGCGTTAAGGTATACACGCAAAGGCAGTCTGAAAAATTCTTGGCTTATTTCATTCTTTATTGTCGGTGTGATTGCTATCGTTTACATGGCTTTTCGGCATCAAGCTGATAATAAAATCCCCTTCAGTGAAATTTTTCCGGAGGAAGATAAATATCCCGTTGATATTGAATATGAATTTGTCGATGCCCCTGTGGTAACCCTGCCAACGGAAGCAACGGGGTCGAGCTTAGAGTCCGTTGCTGTGGATCAACAGCATAAGCAAGTAACGCCAACCGGGACAATGGTGGAGCAAGTAGTGCCACCGGCCACGATCGCGAAAACCGTAGAACCACCGCAAGACGTTCAGCAAGTCGCGTCAGCTAAAGCCGAACAAGAAATAAAACAGGAGCAAGTCTCATTACCGGATATCCTGAATCAGTCACCGCAGGTTTACGCCATCCAGATCGCTTCTTTTAAGAAAATAGAAAGAGCTAAAGAATTATTGAGAGAATTGATTCAGAAAGATTATGACGCCTATGTCGTGCAAAAAGACCTGGGGTCTAAAGGTGTTTGGTACAGAATTTATGTCGGAAAGTTTCAGACTAAAGACTCGGCTGATCAAGCGTTGACGGATGTGAAAAAAAATTATAAGAGCAGTTTTGTAATCGCTCCAAAAAAGAAATGATACCATTTTATTTTTTTTAAAGGCCTTTTAATTCATTCTTAAGCGTTAATTTTTTTTGAGTCGGCAGAATTTTTTATCAAAAGACATCTTTTTTGCGGTCATAATCGGGTCTTAAGGTCAAGGATCCGCCTTTCGTCTATTCATGGAACAATACCCATTCCATTAAATAATTGCCAAAACCGATTCTGCTTTTCTCGACGCTAAGGCGAGAAAAGCAGAATTGAAATAGAACAATTCATCAATGGATTTGGTATAATCCTGCTCAATATTAGAATACGTTATTTATTCTTATTGAATGAATGGTTTCGTCGTTATTATGTGATGTTTATTGTTTTAGGAAGGAGCCACTTGCCGTGGCGCAAGTTTAATTAACAATTCGATATATGAAGGGGATGAAGATGAAAAAAATATTGAGGACAATGATTTATTTGTGTTTGATTTCTACCTTTTTAACAGGTTGCGCGACCACAAAAGTCGAACGTGTCGATGTTAGTGAGAGAGTCGACATTAGCGGGAAATGGAATGATTATGATTCTTTTCTAACCTCGAAAGAAATGATTGATGATTGCGTCGGCAGTCCCTGGTGGAAGCTGTTTTATAAAAAGAATTTGAGGAATCCGATCATCATTGTTGGTCATGTTCTCAACAAGACGCATGAACATATTAAGTCTGATGTTTTTGTGAAATATTTAGAAAGATCGTTATTGAACACGGGAGAAGTGGATATTGTTGCTTCTGCTGAAGAACGGATGCAAGTTCGAAGAGAACGTTCCGAACAGCAAGAAGGGTTTACCGATCCGGAAACAATAAAGCAAATGGGCAAAGAACAGGGCGCGGATTTCATGTTGATCGGGAGCGTCCATACGATTAAAGATGAAGCTAAGGGTAAATATGTCATTTTGTATCAGGTTAATTTAGAATTAGTCGATCTGGAAACAAATAAGAAAGTTTGGATCGGAACAAAACAGATAAAAAAGATTGTTAAGAATGCCCGGTATTCGTTATAAGTCGCCGTTAAGGTCCATTGTTCTTTTTTATCCATCTTGTGGTCGTGGACTAATTTTTCTGTCTGTCTTATTGTTCCCCCTGTGCGCGGGGTGCACGACTTCGCGGATGATCCAGTCTGAGATCAATGCTTTGGCCGTGTCTCAAAGGTATGATGTCGCCCTCGACATGTTGCAGTCGGAACCTTCTTCCTATGGAACAAACAATAAATTGCTGTATTATCTTGATTATGGTTTAGTGGCCCAATATGATGAGCAATATCGTAAAAGCATTAAAGCCTTTGAAACAGCTAAAAGGGTTTATGATCAATTGTATACACGTTCATTGTCGAAACAAGCGTCAACCTGGGTCTTGAATGATACGTTTGATTCATATCGCGCGGAAGATTACGAGCGCGTGATGATGAATATTTTTCAAGCTTTAAATTTTCTTGTGCTGGGAGATTTCGAAGAGGCCCTGGTTGAAGCCCGCGACGTTGACAGCAAGTTATCCGTAATTAACCGGCAATATCGATCAAAACATAAGAATGTCTACAGTGAAGACGCTTTCGCCCGATTATTGGTTGGTATTTTGTACGAGTCATCGTATCAGATGAATGATCTGAATGACGCCTACATTGCTTATAAGAAGGCGTTCCGTGTTTATAACGAACAGTATCAGCACCAATATCGTGTGAGCAGCCCGCGTATTCTTCAAGAGAATTTGCTTTCCTTGTCCGCTTTGTTTGAGCCCAAAGAGCATCGTCAATTAGTCAAAGAGTTTCGACAGGCTGACGATATCCCATTGTCGCGTAAACAACAAAATGGTGAAATATATGTCTTTCATTATCATGGCTTGTCACCCCTGAAGCATCCCATCGAAATCCCGATTCCTTTACCTGATGGATTATGGACGAAGTTATCTTTTCCTCGATATATTCAGCGGAGTCCAAGAGGACGGTCGAATGAAATTCGACTTGTCAAATCAGATCGCCATCGGTTTATTTCAAGAACGGAACTCGTTCAGGATATGACTCAAATCGCCATTCAACAACTTGAGAATCGGCGCGTCAGGGATGTTGCCAAAGCTGTTTTACGCATCGGCAGCAAATATTATGTCGAAAAGATGCAGCTGAAAAAGATGGAAGACAAGTATGGCGGGAATGCCGCGTTGGCTTTTCAGAATATGAGTTCATTGTTTAACTTTCTCAGCGAGCAAGCGGACTTGCGTTCCTGGATGACATTGCCGGCAGAGATTTGGTTAGGGCGGATGATTGTTCCCGAAGGAGAGTATCAGCTTTACTTTAATGGGGAATTTATCAGGCGGGTCTCCGTTCAAAAGGGGCGGAAGTATTTTTATATACACCGCACAATATATGATGGCAGGGATTGATGCGGATCTTCGGCTATGCCTTTTAAAAAATGTTTTGAGATCATCGCGCGGGATATTAAAAGTTATGTTAACGGGGTATGGTTATAATTGAATTAATTTATGGATAAACAATTGAGTTCCGAGGGATTTTTGATAAAATATTCGTGAACTGAAGATCAGGGCCTATGAAAGATAACAATGATCAGGAAGGTGTGTTTGTGAATCCCAAGACACTGTCTATTGTCCAAAAGATGGGGCAGAATTGAAATACAAGCAAAAAGAATAATTTGACTTATTTGAGTGATATATGAAGATACTAATTGTTGATGATTCAAGATTAGACCGGACTTTGGTCAGGAATGTGATTAAGAAAGCGGGTTTTACCAATGAAATCATGGAAGCTTCGGATGGCGAGGAAGGTTTCAGTTTATTAAGTGACCATTTCAATGATATATGTTTAATCCTTTTGGATTGGGAGATGCCAAAAATGAATGGTATCCAGTTTCTTCAGGCTGTTGGCCGGGTTCCGGCTGTTTCCCATATCCCTGTCATTATGATTTCAGCTTCGGGTTCAGAAAAAAAGAAACAAGAAGCGCATGACGCGAACCCTCTTCTTGCTGGTTACATTGTGAAGCCATATTCGTCAGAAACATTAATAAATAAAATCGGATTTTTTGTAAAATAAATATGTCATATGACACTTGATATCACAGAGTTTGATCAACTTTATTTGCACTCATTGTTGCTATCCAAAGTTGTGGAGCGCATCCTTCAGCGGAAAGCCAAAATTTATTTATCTGATAAACCGGATTTCTCCATTGTCAATATCGTCGACTTCATGCAGAAAATGCGTGTATCTAGTTTAGAGAAATTTGACGTATCAACGTATATTTCCACGGTTAATTTTTATCTGACAGAAGAGCAGATGAAAAAGAATAAATCCGTTGGTGCCATTGTCGTTTATATCAGCGAAGATTATGTCGTCAAGTTGTTGAAGAAATTGGGATATCCGAATTTTGATGAAGATGATGCCGATGTCTTGCGTGATGCCTGTGGAACTTTTTGCAACATTATCGGCGCAAAATTTAAGGAAGGGCTAACACAGTTGGGCTACCCGGAGTTATTTATGTCTCATTTTTCAAGTTACCGGAATGAGATCGTTAATGGTGTCGACTATGACTCCAACCAAAAACAGAAATATGAACTGTCTTTTGAAATCGATGGTCATAAGAGAATTATTATCGATTTGACGCTTGGTTATATTCCTAAGGAATTTTAATCGACCGTTTTTTTACAGCGTTTTATCTTTTGAGGTGAGCAGATTTTTTCTTTTACTAAAAAGATATTCCCGGCTACAATATTTGAGTGATCGATTGTGCGCGGATAAGCAATTAATGAAGGTCGTCTAGAACTGTGAAGCACGTTAATCGCCCTTTATGCCAATATTCCATTTCTGCTAGCGAAGACACTAAAAAATGGAGAGGGGCAATACCCTGAATCCAACCAGAACACAAGGAATATGGTAAGATGAGATACTTTAAATATATCTTTTTTATTATTATAATATTTTACTTAGGTACTATGTCTCCACAATGTTTTGGTGAACAATCCATTAAGCGTCCGAATGTCAGTGGGCAGTTCTATCCTGCTAGCGCTCTTCAACTTTCATCGCAGATCAAAAAGTTAGTAGATTCAGCGGATATCGTTCCTTATGACAAGCATGTTGATATTATTATTTCACCCCATGCGGGGTATGTCTATTCTGGCGGTGTTGCCGCCTATGGTTTTAAGGCCGCCAGTCAAAATCGCTATAAGACCGTTATTGTTGTGGCCCCCAGTCACCATTTGTCATTTAATGGTATTTCTGTCGGTTTGTATGATGGCATGCAGACTCCATTAGGTGTTGTTCCTGTCAATAAAGAAATGGCCCAGCAACTGATTGATATGCATGAACTGTTTAATTTTGAGGCCAGGGCCTTTGCCCGGGAACATTCCTTAGAAGTTGAGATTCCGTTCCTGCAGGAAATATTTCACGACTTTGATATTGTTCCTATTATTACGGGGCAGTTGCGTTTTGAGACAATAGAAATTTTTGCAAAAGCCCTGGAACGCCTTATTGGTGACCGGAAAGATGTTTTGCTGGTCATCAGTACGGATTTATCGCATTTTCATACTGATCAAGTCGCCCGCAAGAAAGATTTGAATGCAATTGATAGTATCAAGAACATGAAGATTGAAGATTTGTGGAATGGGCATGTTAATCAAAAGCAGGAAATGTGCGGTGTCATCCCTGTGCTGACGTCATTGGTCTACGCGAAGAATAAGGGATTAGGGACTATTGATGTTTTGAAATATGCTAACTCTGGAGATGTGACAGGGGATAAAGATCGCGTCGTCGGATATACGTCTATTGTTATCCATAACAATGAGCCGATAGACCTGAAAGATTCGTTGACAATATCAGAGGGAAATGAAGTGGCTCCGTTAACGATGGAACAGAAGCGGCGATTAATGGCAATAGCAAAATCAACCATGCATGAATATATTTTGAATGGTCAGACATTAGATTTTAAGGAAACAGATCCCCGTTTTCTCCAGAAAGAAGGGGCCTTTGTTACGATCCATAAAAAAGGTCGTTTACGCGGCTGTATCGGTCACATTGTTGGACAACAACCGTTATATAAGACTGTTCGAGATATGGCGATTTCAGCTGCGACCCAAGACCCCCGTTTCCCGAAAGTAACACCAAAGGAGTTGGACGTGATTGACTTAGAGATATCTGTCCTGTCAATTCCCTGGAGGATAAAAGATGTGTCTGAGATTGAGATGGGGAAACATGGTGTTATTGTGAGCAAAGGTTTCTTTAAGCGTGGAGTTTTTTTGCCACAGGTAGCAACAGAAACGGGATGGTCAAGGGAGGAGTTCCTTTCTCATTTGTGTTCCCAAAAAGCTGGCTTATCTCCGGATGCCTGGAAATATCCAAGTACCATTATTGAGATCTTCACCGCGGACGTTTTTTCTGAAAATGATTTGAAATGATTTTAATTTTTGACAGGCTGACCAGGATGTTTCAAGATGTTATCTTTTTTTTCTGCAAACAAGCTAATTTTTTATGATGCCGCAGTCATAAAGTAAACTAACCCACGAATTATGAAATCTTCGTCGATAAAAGGTTCTTCCTTAAGTAAAAAAATAACAAAAAAATATTAAAGAATTATTGAAGAGGGTTCTTTGTCTGCTAATATATAAATTGAATCCATCTACCAGTTTATATTATATAATTTTTTAATTTATATTATGATATCTAGAAATATATATATAAAAAATAAATTTCTGTTCTTCGCAGTTCTGTTTGTTTTTTCATTTTCTTTAATCTTAGTTGAAAATATTTCTTATGCCGATGATATTCAAGCCGTACTGGATTCTGACGATGGATCGAGTGCGTTTTCTATCCAGGATTCTTCTTCAACGGAAGTCATGTCCATTGATTCGAATGGTGCGGTCACAACTTCAGACAATATAACTGTTCAGGGCGGGGATGCCACCATTGGGGCCGGCACAACAGCCTATCCCGGACGTTTCATTCTTCATGACGGTGATGGCGGAGATAGCTTCACGACAACAATACAATCTAATGATGACGTAAATGCCAGTTATATTTTAACATTGCCGACAGACGACGGAAATCAGAACCAGTCATTGTTGACAGATGGTTCAGGGAATCTATCCTGGGGAGCGCCAACGGGTGGAAGCGGGGCTTATGATCTGAATGGTGAAACGTTAACGATCGACCTGGATGGCGATACATTCTTAGACGCGGCGACAGATGATCAATTGGACATCGCTGTTGGCGGGAGCGATGTTGTCCACTTGACAGGTTCTTCGCTGTATCCTGATATAGATGGTAGCTTGGATTTGGGTAGCATGACCAATGAATACAAGGATATTTATATCGATGGTACAGCGCATGTTGATTCTTTAAGCGCGGAGCTTGTTAATATTGTTAGCGGAACGATTGATAATGTGACAATTGGTGGCACGACAGCCGCAGCAGGTACATTTACGAGTTTGTCAACGACTGGCGATGCGACAGTGTCCGGTGGTGATGTCACGATGGGTGCGGGCACGATCGCGTATCCCGGCCGTTTGATGATGCATGATAATCAAGCCGGTGATTCTTTCACGGTGACGGTCCAAGCGAATGACACTATCGCCGCAAGTTTTATTTTAACGCTTCCTGGTGACGATGGATCACAAAACCAGTCATTAATTACGGATGGTCAGGGAAATTTAAGTTGGGGTGCGCCTTCAGGAGGAACGGGTGCGTATGACCTTAATGGTGCGATTTTAACCATCGATGCTGACGCGGACACATCATTAGACGCCACAACAGATGATCAAATTGATATCACTATCGGTGGAAGCGATATTGTTCATCTGGTCCCAACGTCCATTTATCCTGAAACAGATGATAGTGTTGATTTAGGTCGTTCATCAAATGAATTTCGAGATTTATATATTGATGGTACGGCTCACATTGATTCTTTGTCCTCTGATACCGTGACGATCGACGGCGGTTCAATGAATAATGTGACAATCGGAGGGACAACCGCAGCAGCTGGATCGTTTACGACTTTAACAGCCAGCACATCATTTGTCACGACCGGGGACGCGACCGTGTCCGGCGGGGATGTGACGGTTGGTGACGGGACAACGGCGTATCCTGCCCGTTTTGTCATGCACGACAATCAGGCGGGTGATTCGTTTACGATGACGGTACAGGCGAACGATACCATAGCCGCGAGTTTTATTTTAACGTTCCCTTCGGATGACGGTATATCCGCGCAATCTCTCATTACCGACGGTTCAGGGAATTTGAGCTGGGGCGCGCCTGCCGGAGGGACCGGGGCGTATGACTTGAACGGGTCATTATTGACCGTGGATGCTGATGGGGATACGACAATACAGGCGGACACGGATGATCAAATCGATATTCAGGTCGCGGGCACGGATCAGTTCAGCATCACGGACGGGGCGATCACACCGACCACAGATAATGATATTGACCTGGGAAGTTTGAGCAGTGAGTATAAGGATTTGTATGTTGATGGTGTTGGATACATTGATTCCGTCTCCGCGGATACCTTGACAGCCACAAATGTGGATTTAGACGTCGGAACGATCGACAATGTAACGATTGGTGGGACAACAGCCGCGGCCGGAACGTTTACTTCAATTATAGCGAGCACGTCATTTGCCACGACCGGTGACGCGACCGTATCCGGCGGGGATGTGACGGTTGGCGACGGGACAACAGCTTATGCGGGCCGCATGGTGATGCATGACACCGACGGTGGTGACAGCTTCACGATGACGGTGCAGGCGAACGCGGACATCGGCGCTGATTTCATTTTAACCTTACCGGCTAACGATGGAACCTCCGGACAACAATTAACGACTGATGGGGACGGGAATTTAACATGGGATGCGAATGGATCAGGAAGTTTAGATGATACGTACAATAATGGAAATACGGTTGACGTAGACGGAAGTGCGGTAATGTTGACTGTTAGTGATACAGATAACAATCAGGCTTTGAGTGTCGTTCAGAATGACGTGACCAATAATCCCGTTGCGATGAGTGTGACGAACGCAGGGACAGGTGATGCCTTGCAACTTATCAATTCTAATGCCGGCACTGTCGGGCCGACGCTTGTTATGCATCATGATTCCGCGTCACCATCTGATGGCGATGAGGTATCGAGAATTGAATTATCAGGTGATGATAGCGCGGGTGTTCGGACTGAGTACGCCAGGATATATTCGTTGGCCAATGATGTGACAGATGGAACAGAAGATGGTGAGCTGATTTTTATGGTCGCTGATGAAGGAACCATCACAGAAGCTATGCGGATTGATGAGAGTGGTAATTTAGGACTGGGAGAAACCGTCCCTGCGGCAAAGCTTGAAATTGATACTGATGATGGTGATAATGTCGTTGGTTTAGTTATCGATCAGGATGACGTGACAAACGATATGGTCGCATTACAAATTGAGAATGCTGGTACAGGTGATGATATTTTAATTGTCAATACCGAAGCAGGTGCAACAGGTGCTGTTCTCACCCTTCAACATGATTCGGTTTCACCGGCTGATGACGACGATATTGGTATCATTGACTTTACTGCTGATGATGATGGTGGTACGGCTTTTGACTTTGGCCGCATTTATGTTGAGTCGAACGATGTCTCGGATGGCACGGAAGACGCAAACATGATTTTTTCCGTAGCGAATGATGGGACTTTAGAAGAAGTCATTCGCATTGATGAAAGCGCGCAAATTGGTGTGGGGACGTCAACTCCATCCGCAAAATTAGATGTTAACGGCAGTGTAAGTTTATCGGGCACAGGCAGCGGATTTGATGCCAACAATAATACGATCTATTTCCAAAAACAAGAAGACACGGGGGCAACAGGAGCGGAGACAATTGATTGGCGCAATGGGAATAAGGTTGAACACACGTTAACCGGTAATGTGACGTATACATTCACGGATCCTTTAGATGTTTGCAATCTGTTGCTAATGTTGAAGCAAGACGGTACAGGCAGTCAAACCGTGACTTGGCCGGCTGGAGTCCAATGGCCGGGAGGAACCGCCCCGACATTATCAACCTCTGCCAATGCCATTGACATTGTCAGCTTCTATTTTGATGGGATCAACTACTACGGTTCTGCCTCCCTTGATTTTCAATAAAAAATTAAATTAGAATTAGTACCGTCTTCTAATTGGTAAAAAAGTAGGTGGTACCTATTGACAATTTAGAGGCCGCTTATTATAATTGAAACATGCCAAGGCCCTTGCGATTACAAGACGCCGGTTATATCCATCACGTTATCTGTCGGGGGAATGACCGAAAAACCATTTTTAAGTCACAGAATGATTTTAAGACCTATCTTGGTCTGATAAATGAAGCCCGCCGTCTCTACCCGATATATCTTTATAATTATGTGTTAATGGACAAGCATACTCACCTCCTCCTGGAGCCCAAACAGGATGGGAGTCTGTCTAAATTTATGGAATATATCTCGAAAGGATACGCGAAATATTTTAATAAGAAGTATGATCATGTTGGGCATGTCTTTCAGGGACGGTTTAAAAGTTTTATTGTCCAGAAAGAAAAATATTTTTTCGCCTGCACGCGCTATATCGATATGAATCCTGTTAGGGCGAGGCTGGTCAATGATCCAAGCGAATATAACTGGTCTTGTTACAATGTCTTAAGTAAAGGTAAGCGTGCCGAAATTCAAATTGACCGGCATGATATTTACAAGGAACTCGGCCGCAATAACACCGAACGGCAAATTGCATACAGGGCCTTGATCATCAGTTCTCAAGGCGATGAGTTGGATTTATTGAATAAAAGAGCTGGGATTCTAGGTGATGCGGACTTTAAGTCGAGGATCAAAAGAAAGACAAAACGATAATTTCAAGGTGGCACCTCCATGCTTTATAAGCACACGGTACTTAATATAATAAAAGAACATGGTTCTAAAGTCATAGAAAAACATCAGGTGCATTTCTGGAAAGGATTGTCGTTTTTTTTCTTAAGCTTGGTCCTGATCTGGACTGTTGTTGTCCCTGTTCAAGCCCAGGGGATTTATATCCCGAGTGGTTCGGAAATGAATGTCGCGACAGGTCAACTCAGTGTTTCCGGTTATGTTGATATTGGGGGCACATTGAGTGTCGATACCGGAAGCGTTTCAACTTCAGGGAATTGGAGCAATTCAGGTGTTTTCACCCCTGGAACAGGTACTGTGTATTTTAATGGGACATCAGCGGCAACCCAGGTTTTGAACTCGGGTGGCATGGGCACCAATTATAATTTTTACAATATCGCCCATGACGGAGCCAGTACTGTCCAGTTAAGCACTCATGCGTTGGATATTAATAATAATTTGTTGAATTCGTGCGGGAGCATCAACGCAAACGGCCAAAACATTACTGTTGCGGGATCCTGGACGAACGCAGCGACGTTTACGCATGGGAGTGCAACGGTCACATTTGATGGCACAGATCAAAATATCACTGGCGACACAATATTTTATAACTTAATGAAAACGACTGCCGCATCTAATACAATGACGTTTACGAATGCCGATGAGCAAATCATCGAAGGGACGTTAACGCTATCAGGCGCGTCAGGGCAGCTATTGAATCTACGCAGTGACTCAACCAATGATCAATGGTATATCAATTTACGGCCAGGTGGTGCGCAAGCTCTCCAATACTTAGATGTTCAGGACTCGAACGCCTTTGGTATTACGGGTGGAGGAGATGGCGTGACTCTCGTTGCCGGTGGGACGTCAAACAATCAGGGAAACAATAACAATTGGGTCTTTGGCGGCGCCACATTGACGTGGCAGGGTGATGTGTCTGCGAACTGGAATATCCCTGGCAATTGGGATTTAGGTTTTGTCCCGGGGGCGGCAGATACGGCGTTTATTCCGACAGCACCTTTAGGCGGGATTCTTCCGACATTATCAGCCAGTGTTGATGTGACGGATTTAACATTGCAAACAGACGCAGCCGTTTTTTTAGCCGGCTATGATCTGCAGGTGACAAACGCGGTCCAGACCGAGGGTACAGTTTATCTGTTTGGAAACGAAACGTTGACCATCGCGTCCATGAATAATGATTCGGGAATATTTAATTTTACCGGAGACAGCGATGGTATAAGTGAAATATTCGTGCTCTCCAGTTTAACGTACTACGATGTTGTCATCAATGATCCAGATGCGACAAACGATACGTTCCTGTCTGCAACAGATATCAGCATCGCAGGGAACCTGACGATTACGGCGAGTGAATTTGATATATCAACCAATACGAATACTTTGACGGTCGCTGGAACTATTTCCGTTGATGACGCGATCCTGCGGGCCGATAATGGTCATGTTGACGCCAACGGCGATGTTGAACTGATCCATGCGAACAGTGAATTGCGTGCGCCAGGTAACGGACAAAGTTTCACGGTCTCCGGGGATTTTTCACATACAAATGGTACATTCACGCACAACAATGGCGTCGTGACGTTTAACGGGTCCAACCAATCAATTAATGGCAGTACGACTTTTTATGACTTCAATAAAACAGTCGCGTCGGCTGATACGCTGACCTTTGACCGTGCAGCAACTCAAACCATTACGAATAGTCTCGTCCTGCAAGGAGCTTTGGGAAATATTCTTGATATTGAAAGCGATTTAGCAACCCAACAGTTTGCGATAACATTGCAGGCGGGGGCAACGCAGACGTTGAGCTATCTGGAAGTCCGTGATTCAGCTGGAAGCGGGGGGATCGGCCTTGTTGCAAGGAATGCAAGTGAACCTAACGGTAATAATGATAACTGGTTCTTCTCGGGCGCGAGTATAACCTGGGAAGGTGACGATGTCACGACACCAACAGATTGGGAAACAGCTGCTAATTGGGATTTAGGGATTGTTCCAACGACGGATGATACAGCTGTTATTGCTGATGTTTCCGAGGAGCCTCTTTTGACCGCCGCAGCATCCGTCGACAATTTGACCTTGCTATCCGCGGCGACAGTCACCTTGAGCGGCTATGACATGACAGTCGCCAATATGTTGTCGAATGAGGGGACGATTTATGCCCGAGGGGACGAGACCGTCAATATCAATACAATGGATACAGACTCGGGTGACTATGTTTATACGGGGGATGGCGATGGCGCGGCGGACACGTTCATCATTGCCAATACCGGGACTTCTCCGTCAATGTATTACAATCTGCAGGTACACGACACGAATGCGACATCAGACACCTTTAGGACGGTACTGGATCTAACCGTTAATCATAATCTTAATGTTACCGACGGTGAGTTAGATATCAGCGGGAATGGCAGCACGTTAACTCAGAGCGGTACGTTAACAATCAACGGAGGTGTTTTCCGTACGACAAATGGAACTGTCGATATAAACGGTAGTGTTGTCCTCAGTAGCGGAATATTTTTCGCGCCGGCCACCGGGCAGACATTCACCATTTCAGCTGACTTTATAAATAGCGGGGGAACGTTTACGCATAATTCTGGTTTGGTCGTGTTTGATACGACGAACACGTCAACGGTTACCGGGAACACTACTTTTTATGATTTTCAGGCTGCCGTAGGCGGAAAGTCGATGATTTTTGGGGGGATATCGAATCAAACCGTTGAGAACACACTGACAATGTCTGGGGCGAGCGGTAATCTTATGACAATCCAGTCAACGAACACCGGTGTTGATCAGTGGGAACTCACAGCTACAAATAGTACTCAATCGACCCAGTTTTTAGATTTAGCCGATGGTGCGGCTTCTGGTAATGATGTGTATTGTTTCAGCTGCACCAATTCAGGGAACAATGACGATCTTGCGGCTTCACCGCATTGGATCTTCATGACATTGTCGATCACGAACCCTGAGAGCGGAAAGACGGTTGACACAACCCCGACGATTATCGGTGTCGGTCCGACCTCACAAACAATAACGTTCAGGGATATTGCCAACAATTTGATAGCGACGACTGATACGGATGTGAACGGCAACTACCGTGTTGAAGTGGATCCGTCAGACGCCCTGACAACAGGGGCTAATTCAATTACTCCTTATATCGGGGCCTTATCCGGAGGTGCTGTTCCCCTGGCCATTGCGGATCCAACCACACCTGCACAAGTCCCTATCATCACGTCACATATTGATCAGCAACGTGTGAGCGGGGCAACGGTCACGGTCGCCGGGCAGGGTGCGAGTGGTGATACCGTTACGGTTATGGCCAATGATGCTGACGGGAATATGCTGCTGCAGACAGTTGGTTCCGGTTCGACCGACGGGGCAGGGGATTTTTCCTTTGCCTTGACGACGGATTTATTAAAAGGGGAAAATTATCTTTCTGTTACCGTTGATGGAGTTGCCAGTGGTATCGTTCCTGTCTTGTTGACCGATCCATTCGGTGTTGTGTTTGATTCTTCTTCGGACGGCCCTGTGAACAGTTCTATTGTCAGTTTGTACCGCGCATCAGATAATCAATTGGCCAATGCCGCAGATGGTGATATCCATGCGACGGATACCAATCCGTATACAACAGCTGCTGATGGTTTTTATAGTTTCTTAACCGCTAATGGTGATTATTATCTTGAGGTTAATGTCGCAGGATATGATTATCCTTCAACGGAGGTATCCTTCCCTGCGGGCAGAACAATCGTCACGGGCTCAAAGGGTGAGACATTTACCGTAAGCAGTGTCGTTATTGAAATGGATCATCCCGCCGATCCAAACGCGCAAATTTTGCGTATTGCCAAGGATGCAAACAAAGGGGAGGTGACAGTCGGAGAAGTTGTGACCTATACCATGACAATCGAGAACATTTCAAGCAATAACATCAGTAATGTTTATCTAAAAGATATTATTCCACCGGGTTTTAAATATCTTGAAGATCGCGTAATGTTGGACGGGGTGCCTATCTCTAATCCGTCGGGAAATCGACCGTTATTATTTTTTGTTGATTCGTGTCCGTCAGGGGTAACCAGGGTCTTAAAGTATCAGCTGATCGTTGGTGCGGGTGTTATCCCCGGAAATTATGATAATTCCGCTATTGCCCAGTTTAGTAATGGTAAGCTTTTATCGAATCGAACAACAGAAACGGTCAGAGTGGTCTTGGATCCGTTGTTTGATCTGGGTATGGTTATCGGTAAGGTATTTTTTGATAAGAATGATAATGGCATACAAGATGCTCCGCAGCATTATTGGGAAGGAAATGATGAGAAGATTGTCCTTGAAGAACCCATTCCTAACGTTCAGATTGTGATGGAGGATGGAACGGTTATTAAGACGGATGCAGAGGGCCGGTTTAGCGTTCAAAGCATTATTCCCGGACGGCATTTGTTTAGGATTGACGAACGCTCCTTACCGGAAGGCAGTTATTTAACGACAGAAAAAGTTGTTGTGATAGACGTTAAAGAGGGCATGATGCATAAAGTCAATTTCGGTGTTAATTTATACGGAGATCAGGTTTTCAGTGAAGACCGGAGTTTTTTTACGCAAAATGTTAAGGTTGCACTGGAAAGAAATAAACCGCATCCGCGTTTGAATGTTCGTATGTTTGAGGAAGAAGTTGGCGTCCTTAATAATGTCTTTATTCATCAAGTCGAGTTCAGGGTCTTTTGTAATTATATTTCTTTCATTAATACCTGGACATTAGAGATCCTCGATTGGGATACGCATCGTTTGATCAAAAGTTTTAGTGGGAATCATTTTACGTTGCATGATCCCATCTTCTGGGATGGCTTAGATCTAACAGGCGAACACATTCGTATTGATCGTCGATATGGCTATAGGGTAATAGTTAGTGATAAACGGGGCAAAAAAGATGTGACAAAGATCATACCGTTGAATATTAAGAAATTAAAAACAGATGCTGAAAGGCAAGCTCATTTGCTGGCTCAGGAAAAGGCACGGGAAGACTATATGAAATGGTTGGAAAAAGAAAATAAACAAAATCAACTTAAAGAACAGCATATTTTGATAGAAGGTGAGACGCTTACGATAGAACGATTGGTCAAGGGATTGCAGAATATTTCCATTTACAAAGGCGGCAGCCTGGTTGCTGAGTTGCCGATATTGGAGAAACGTGGTATCAGCGCCAGTGATTTATTAGACGGTGAAATTGTTAAGGATGCAGGAAAAACCATACCGCTTGAAGTTATCCTGCCTTATGGGGACTATGATATTATCGCTCAATCGACGGAAGCCAGCCCTTCCAGCCCGCCGCAACGATTTGAGCCAATAACGGGAAGTGTTTCCGGGGGTGTTTTTGTCGATGATCGAATAAAACCATCAGACAAGGTGATGAGGTCTTACCGTAAAGCGATCAAAGTCGGTGAAGATTATATGTTTTTTGTTGCTTTAGGTGATGCCTTGGCCGGGTACTCTTTCATGAAGGGAAAACTGGATGTGGTTGAACATGATGATAAATATAATGATGGTTTTTGGGTCGACGGTAAGATGGCGTATTTTTTGCAGGGTAAGATTAAAGGGAAATATTTGATCACATCGAGTTTTGATACCGACCGTGACCGCAAAGCCCTTTTCAAGAAGATCGAAAAAGATAAATATTATCCCGTCTATGGTGATTCTTCTACGGTCGACTATCAAGCGACAAATACACAAGGCCCGTTATATCTTTTAGTTGAGTGGGATAAATCATCTGTTTTATGGGGCAATTATAGTATCGGCTTTGATGAAACGGAGTTCGCTCAATTTTCTCGTACTTTGTATGGTGGGAAAGTGGACTTTGAATCCTTGAGCTCCACCGAATATGGAGAATCCCGAACGAAAGCGGTTGTCTTCAGAGCTCAAGCGCAGCAGAAATCAGCCCATAATGAATTATTATCGACGGGTGGGTCGCTGTACTATCTCAAGCATAAAGACATTATTCAGGGTTCAGATAAAGTGCTGATTGAAGTACGGGATAAGATTACAGGCCTTGTTCGGTTAACGAAAGAAATGGAAGAGGGTGTTGATTATGAAATGGATTATGATGAAGGACGTATGATTTTTTGGAAACCGGTAGAAGTTATGATGAATTCGGATTCCATTATTTCAAACCAATTGTTAGCCGGTGATATGATCCATGTGGTTGTCGATTATGAATATGACATCAAAGATAGCTATGATCAGGCCAATATCGGTGCGCGTGTGCGACAAGCATTGACCGATGAGGTCATCGTTGGGGGCACATATGTCAAAGAAAATCAGGAGTCATCCGACTATGAGCTGAGCGGATTTGATATGAAGATTCATTTAGGCAAAGATGCAACGGTCATGGCTGAATATGCCCAATCCCAGTCAGAAGCGGAAGGCTCATTTGTTTCAACCGATGGGGGTATTACGTTTATCGAGTTGTCCACGGATGATTCCGCCCGGGGAAAAGCATTTGGCATTAAGGGAGACGCGCGTTTGTTTAATAAGATTGGTCTCTCCGCGGCATATAAATATATTGATAATAATTTTTCAACATCAGCAACTTCAGCCCAGCAGGGCAAAGAAATTTTTGGATTTAATGCTGTTTATGATGTGAACGAGTCAACACGGCTAACCTTGAGCCAGGATATTCAACGTCTGATAGAAGAGGGCAATTTGCAAACACAGTTACAAGTGGGCGCAACACAGACAGCAACAACACTGGTTCAGTTGGTCCACGAAGCGCGTCGTTTGCGTTTAACGGCAGAATACCGTCACCAGGATGTAACAGAAAGATTAGATCAATTTGATTCTCAAACGAATTCTGAAGATGACACCTTAGCCGTCCAGGTGGATTATAAATTGAATGACAAGATTGCCTTAAAGGTGAAGCAGCAGGTTGGTATGTCAGAAGATTCCACGACGCAAACAACCATCGGTATCGTTGCGAAACCAACAGATAAGCTCGTCCTGTCCGCCGAGAAGACATTAGGAGAGGGGGGTGTTGCAACAAGCGTTGATGCCAAAGTGGATATGAACGGCCTGTTTACTTTGACCGGGGACTATTCAATTAAGGGCGAGGAGTCCGGTAAATACTTATCAGACACGACAACATCTGCATCGGTTGGAGCCTCAAAAAAAATTAGTGACCTCGTTGAGTTGGAAAGTAAATTTGGTGTTATTGATATCCTCGGAGAGGCTGAAACCGCTACGGTGTCTTTAGGAGGAAAATCCCAGGTCGACGAACAAACGTCAATAGAAAGCTCCATCGCATTAGCGACATCGGATGATTCTCAAGCGACAACGTTTAGTTTTGGCGGAAGTTCGCAAGTCGATGACAAAACAAAGGTGGAAAGCAAGATCTCTTTAACTGGCGCGGATGATGGTGGTACGACGACTTTGACGTTTGGTGGGACTTCTCAAGTGGATGAAAAGACACGGAGTCAGAGTTCCATGTCTGTCACAGATTCGACATCTGGTGAAGCCGTCCGGGCGTTCAATTTTGGGACAACAACTAAATTAACAGACGACATTCAACTCGCTTCGAATCAAATTTTTAATACGGGCCAAGAAAACAGGAAGACGGAAGACAAGTACAGTTTGGTCAGGGTTAAAGACGGCCGTAAGTTGGAAGGTTCATTGTCACGTGTTTATTCTCAGAATACCGATGAGATTTCGAGCTCGAACATTTTTGGTTTAACAGGAGATGTTGATGATAAGTGGGCATTGACGGGATCATTTGAAAGAGGTGCTATCCAGAAGCATGATGGTGCACATTCAGACCGGCAAGCCATTTCCATCGCGTTAGGCTATGTCGATAAAGACCAGGAGACGGGCGAGACATTGCAGAGTTCGACCAAAGTCGAAGTTGTGTTGGATGATGGAGATCAAGATAAGAGACAGTATCTGGTCTATCATACGACAGAAGGAAAACTAACCTCTGAGTGGGATATCTTTAGCCGGTTGGAGTACTCCAAAACGCGAAATTTAACGGCTGGAGTGACGGAAGCCCGTCATCGCAAATTTATTCTCGGTGGAGCTTTTCGTCCCATTCTGCATGACCGGTTCAATTTTTTAGGCCGTTACACTTATTTAGAAAATAAATCTCCTGCGGACCAAACGGATAATGCGGACGTTGAAGAGGAAGCCGCGCACGTGATCTCTACAGGGATCATTTATGATATTAATGATCAATGGCGGTTTTCTGAAAGATTTGCTTACCGGATTGGGAAGGAAAAGGTTGTTGGGTTTGACTTTAATAAAACACATACGTGGTTGATGATTCATCGTCTCGATTATAAGATTTCACCGAATTGGATGGTTGGAGGAGAATACCGGGCGTTAACGCAAAGAGAAGCGAAAGACAGCCGCCGGGGATTATTAATCGAGGTCGTGCGCAATATCAATGAATATGCTCAGATAGGCGCGGGATATAACTTCACGGACTTTACGGATGATCTGACAGATTTAGACTATCAACGCCAGGGAGCTTTTGTCCGTTTGACCGGGAAGTTTTATGATCAAACTCCGGAAGAAATCGAACGGGCCAAACAAAAATGGATTGAAGAGAAAATCAAACGATGGGCTTGGGTGATGGTCAGTGATGAGCTGCAGCGCGATAATAGCCCGATATTAGATGAACTCAATCACTGTTTCATTCTAGCAGAATCAGCTGGTCAGGCCGGGGACTATCAGGAAGCGCATAAAATTTATTTGGATATTATTTCAGCCGGTCAGATGATGTATGAAGAAGCGGCCGACTATATTCGGTCACAGATCGTGCAAGAGCGCCGTTGGAAAGATATGAGCAAGCAAGCGGATCAATTGATCCATAAAGGCCAATATGAAAAAGCTAAGAAAATATTAGAGAAAATTCTGGAAGAAGTTTATCAAGGTGTGCTAGAATGACCCTTACTTAAGATAATAATAGTATTAATTATATTTAGTTAATTAATTTATCGAGGGATTGTTTCTCATTGAGAAATTGACCTTTCTACAATAGGCTGTCTCCTTTTCTATGATATTGAAAAAAAAATATTATATTTTATTATTTCTCATCACGCTGTTTATCACGCCCATCGTTTCTGCCCAGGAGCTTGGTAAGGCTCAAGTCCCACAACCGTTTAAAGAGCAAAAATTGGAAGAGGGGTTTATTCTTGATTTAAAATCGTTGATAGAAAAGTCCAAAAAGAAAATTGAAAAAGTTGATGAAAAAATCAAGGAACAGGCTGTTTATCGGCGGAATTTGCAAAGGGAAGAAAAAGCGCGGGGGCTCTACCAACAAGCGCTGCGTCTTTTTGAGGAAGAGAAATATGACAAAGCCGGAGAAATTTGGGAAAAAGCCATCGTGATTACGGGACATCCTGAGATGAAGGATTATATGCGTACAAGCGTTAAACGCACGAAGAAAAAAATAAAAGCGATGAAGAAGGCGGAAGAAGTTCGGATTCAACAACTGGAAGAGGACAGAGGCTATACGTTCAAACAAGTTGAGAAAGAATATCAAACCGCAATAAGTCTGTATAAAAAAGGTCAGTACTTAGAATCCCGGAAACGTTTTGAGCAAGTTGAAAAAATGTTCTTGGACCACAAAGGAACGCGCAGCTATTTAAAGTTGATTGATATGCACATTCAAGAAGAGCAAAAAAGACTTATCGCTCAGAAATTAAAAGAAAAGGCGACAGAGCGAAAAAAGAAAAAAGCCGAATGGCGGACAACAATTGCGAATCAGGAAAAAGAAAAGTCGATAGAGAAAAAAGAAAAAGCAGCGAATTTATACACTGAAGCGATCAAACTGTATAAGATTCAGCAATATGGTTCCGCTAAAGAAAAATTCAAGGAAATTGAATGGCTTTTGCCGAATTACCGCTCCACCCGTAAGTACCTGATTAAAGTTAAGAAGGCGATTAGGAAAGAAGAAGAAAGAAAGAAAAATCATAAAGAACGGATCATCGATGAACGATTAGAAGAAGTTGTGAATTTGCGTTTTGAAGAACAGCAAAAAATAAGGTCTTCTGCCCGGAAAAAGTTGGATAAAGAGAAAAGATTGAAAGAAGAAGCGGATTTCATATATAAAGCCGCCCTGAATTTGTATAACCAGAAAGATTACATCGGCGCGCATAATAAATTCAAGGAAGTTCATGAGATTTATCCCTTTTATAAAAAGACAAATAAGTATATTAAAAAACTAGCAAAAAAAATTGTCGCTATTCAAAGGAAGAAGGTTGATCAAGAGAAGGCTGATCAGGAAGAACCGAAGAAAATGGAATCCATGGACGTTCGGGGTGAGAACACAGAGTTAACACCCATGCAAATGCAGGCCTTGTCTTTAGCGTATGATTCAGCTGTTTCCTTATACGAGAGCAAACACTATGAGATGGCATCTGCGCGATTTGAGGATATTCGGGGGATTAATCCCTCCTATAAAAAGACAGCTTTATATCTAGAGAAGATCGATAAAATTTTGAATAAAAAAAAGGTAATAAAGCCCAGATCTAAGAAAGACCTCGTTCGACAGAAGAAGAAGGAACTGAATCCGGTCTACCAGGAGGGGATTAAATTATTTGAACAGAGGCAATATTTGGCCTCGAAATCGCTCTTTGAACAGGTTCAAAAAACGATACCGAACTATAAGCAAACGAAGAAGTATTTGCATGATATCAAACAGGCTCAATATGATGATGTTGAGGGATTCCTGAATCAGACGGGTTTATCGACATTGCCTTATAACGATAAGATTGTTTATGAGATACGGGAACGGCGAAAACAATTGGTCGAGCAATCGGAAGTAAAATACAAAACGGCTTTAGCTCTATATCACACCAACAAATATCAGCAGTCCAAACAGAAATTTATTGAATTAGAAGCTTTTTATCCCGGGTATAAAGATGTTTTAATGCATCTTGCCAAGATCGATGATGAAATAGCAAGGGCTGTTGTGCCGCCGGATAGAAAATTAGAAAAGATCCGGATTGATAATACCCAATGGGAGCCGGAAGTCTTTCAGCGTAAAATTCAGGTGGAACAGATTGTGAACGATGGATCCAATAGGGTCGAAAATATTTATTCAGAGGCGAGGGCTCTTTATAAACGAAAGCAATATGAAGAAGCTTTCAGCAAATTTTTAGAGGTGAACCAATTGCAACAGGGGTATAAATCGGTTAAGCCGTACATGAAAAAAACTGAGCGGATGATAGAAAGGTTACAGCTTAAAAAAGATCGCCAACAGGCCAAAGAACAAGCGCGTTTAGTAAAACTTAAAAAATTTGAAGCAAAGAAGCCTGGGAGTCATGCTGCGGCTGAAAAAAAGAGACTGGCGGATATTAAGGCCCAGGAAGAAGAGGCTTTGAAATTAGCGCAAGAAGAAGAACAATTAGCGCGTGATAAAATTAAAGAAGCTTTGCGTTTAGAAAAAATAAAGAAGAAAAAGTTAGCTCAAAAGGAACGGCAAAATACAATCGCGCAGAAAAAACAAGAAAAAGAACAGCGTCGGATGGAAGCTTTGAAGAAAAAAGAGTTGAAAAAGAATAAGAAGTCTCAGAATTTAGCAAAGCGTCTGGCAGAGAAAGAAAGTCGGCGTTTAGAGAAATTAAGGGAGAAAGAGGAAAAAGAAAAAAAAGCTGCGCAACTAGCATTGCAGAAAGAATTGTCGGAGAAGAATAGATTGCAGGATGAATTGAAACGGCAAGCTGAAAAGGAACAGGCACAAAGTCAAAAAGAAAGAGATCAACTTCGTTTAAAGCGTTTAAAGGAAAAACAAGATAATCTCAAAGCCAAACAGGAAGCGAAAGCTCGAAGAAAATTGGAGAAAGAGCAAAAGCGTGAAGAAAAAAGGGCCCAAAAACAATTTAAAGCAGATCAAAAGGAAAAGAACAGATATGGAACCGTCTATAACTCGCAAGAGGACGAACAACAGCTGAGCAAACGCGCGCGTAAAGTGCAGACGGGTATCAAAAAGGACCAAGGTCAAGTCGATCGTCATAAGCAAAAAGTTGTTTCAAAACAGCAAAAGCAAATCTATAAACTGCTTGAATTAGAGAGAAAGACAGAAAAGATTGATTGGAAAAAACAAACACATGCGCTGTATAAAGAAGCGCTGAAGTTGTATAAAGAAGGCAATTATGTCGCGGCAAAGATGAAGTTTTTGTCAGTGGAAGGTATGCATCCCGGTTATAAAAGGGCGCAGTCCTACTTGGATAAAGTTGATGAAAAGATTGCATTGCAACGAACGCATTATTACTCGGGATATGACAAGAATAAAAAGGATTATGAATTTAACCAAAAGATGCTTGTCAAACGGATGGAGGGCGATGCTGCGGTCAATTCCAAAGAGGAAAAAGACCGATATGAATCCTGGTTGAATAAAGAAAAGCACTTGAACCAGTTAGAAATAGATGAAGAAACACGGTTTGAAGAACGGCGGAAGGAAGAACAATTAGCAGAAAAGAAGGTGTCACGAGAAGAAAAAAGGTTAAAGAAAATCAAGGACCGCAGTGAGAGATACCGTAAGGCCAAAGAAGCCGGAAGGATCAAAGAAAAAATTAATCTTATCTACACCGAGGCCTTTGCCCTTTACAATGACGAAAAGTATGACTTAGCGGAAGACCAGTTCTTTCAGATGGACCGCTTGCTGACCAGGGATGTCTTTGGTCAGGCTTATGTGAAAAAGATGCAAAAGAAAATTCAGCATAAGAAAGAAGAATCAAAAAAACGAATTGAAAGACGCAAACAGAAAAGGATGGAAGCCTTACGGAGGAAAGAGGAGAAAGAGTTGTTGGCCTTTAGGGAAATAGAGCAGGAACGTTTAGATAAACTGAAAGAGTTGGAACAAAAAATTAAGGAAGATGAGGTCCGTTTAAAGAAGGAAAGAGAATCGTTTAAACTGGAATTGTCCAGGAAAAAGATTGAGACACAACAAGACCTCCTTGCAGAGTTTATTGATAATCAATATTCCGCCGAAGAGCGTGTTTTGAAACAAAAAATTGAGCATAAGAAGAAAGCCCTGGACCAGCGCTATCAGGAAATCAATACACGGATGAAAGTCGTTGATTCTGGAGGGGAAGTGGTTAGAAAGAATCGCCGTCAGAGCCAAGCTCAAGCTAAACGGAGTAACCGGGAATTTGAATCAAAGGTTAGATCATTTTATCAGAAAGCGGTCAAGGAATACAAGATCGGGTCATACCTGAAGGCCCGGAAGATGTTTCTGGACATACAAAAATTGTATCCTGGCTATAAAGGAACAGGTAAATATTTACATAAAATTGAACGATTAATAGATAATAAAAATAAAAAGACGGTCAGTCAGCGAAAGAAATATTTTCAAATATATAATCAGGGTGATACCTCTCGGCAACCAAAGACCTCACGAGAACATTCAATATCAGCAGCATTAGATGTTATCGAGCACAAGATGTAACCCTATCGGTTCTAATTTCCTCAACACATAATTAACTTTATACAAAAAAGAGAACTTATGAAGTTTTTGAAAAAATTATTTATTGTGCTCTTTGTCCTGCTTGTTGTCATCGTCTCGGCTTTTTTTATTGCTGTGAGAGCGATCGATATCAATAAGGTTGCTAAGAAAATAGCCAATGATTTAAGTTTGTCATTGGACTTAAATATCTCTGTTAAAGATGTGAGCGCGGAGTTTTCACCGACGAAGGGAGTCATTTTAAGATTAAAGGAAATAACGGTAGAAGACAATGTCCATGAAGGGATGTCCGTAAGTCCGTTTTTAAAAGTCAAAGCTTTGTTAGTGGATGTCAATATCAAAGAACTGATCAAAGAAAAAAAGTTGATTGTTGAACAGGTTGTTTTACAGTCAGCAGAATTTATCATGATCACGGATAAAGACGGTCACACGAACATTCCTTTTGAGAAATTTTCACGAATGTCCCAGGCCGATGACTCTGAAGATCAAGAGCGACAAACCGTGATATTGAAAGGCGGTGAGAATCAGACATCGCAGCCGGAGGGGGCATCACCACCAGAAGAAGATGAACGGATGAATATCATGCCCTTTAAAATTAAATCTGTAGTCTTAAAAGAAGCCTCAATACTCATCCATGATGAATCGTCGGAAGTTTTTAAGACAGGCTGGTATTTACCTGTCCAACAGCTAGACTTTGACCTCAACCAGTTTTCTCTCGATGATCAATTTTCATTTTCTATTAATGCGAGTATCTGGAGTGAGGACACGAATGTCAGGGTTAAAGGCCGCGCATTGCTTGATCAAAATAAAAAGCAGATGCGCATTGATGATATGGTGTTAGAGTCTGATCTGAAATTACTATACTTTGAGAAATTGTATTCCAGCTTCCCCATCGAAGATAAGGTTCTCATTGAGCGGGACTTGCAGGGTGAATTGAATATCACCATCCATCAAATGTTGCTCAGCGATGAAGGCATCCTTGTTTTTTTATCTGAAGCCGGGCTAAAAAAGGTTAAAACAATATTGAAAAAATTAAACATTCCGGCCAGTATTGATCTTAATGTCGAAATAACAGAGTCTGATATCAATGTGGCCAATTATAAATTCGACCTGGCTTCCGGTTCCATTTACGGGCGTGGGCGCATCAATGAGTATTTAGAAGATCGCCAAGCGTTTGTTAATTTAACGGTGGAGAATATTTCTATCCTTGAATTATTGGAGAATATGTCCATGCCACTTACGATTGAAGGCCGTATTTTTGGTGCTTTAGACGCACAGGCTCTGCTCAATGACCTGTCATCAGATCAGGCCTCTCTTAAAGGGAATGGACAGTTCACGGTGAAAGACGGCCGGATTGTGGATGTCAATTTGTTTAAGGATATGATTGATCTGGTTTCTCAAATACCTGGCATATCGATCAAGGAGCAGCTTGATCGGCATATGCCCAGTGAATACAAAAAGAAATTGCAGCAGAAGGATACGATCGTTAAGAATATTCAGGTGGAGATCCGATTAGAGAAGAGCAAAGTTATTTTTACGGATTTTATATTTGATGCCGAAGGTTTTATTATACGGGCTAAAGGCTCCATGGATTGGTCCCGGCATTTGGAGTTTCAAGGTGATTTCTATTTTCCTAAAGATTTATCGGATCTGATGGTTCGTAGCGCGTCTGAATTCAATCATTTCCTGGATGATAAGGGTTATGTGAGATTTCCATTGCAACCATATTCTGGCCCGGCGGCCTCGTTCAAACCAACACTTGATCTGAAGAAGATCGCTGACATTGTGGTCAAGATCGGTAAGACATACATAAAAAAAATTATCACGGACGCGTTGGACTTTGAGGAAAATGAAATCAAATCATCTGATGATCCAGCCGCTAACCTGGATCAAGGGCCGGAATCCTTATCTCCCGAGAAGGAATTTTTAAAGACTTTGATAGATACGGTCATTGATAAATTGTAGGACGATGTTAGGTGCCCGGGTAAGTTCTTAAAGAAAGCATATTGAGGGCATGACAGGTGTTCCTTGAAACATGCTGATAAAAGAAGTTGTAAAAGCATTAAAATCAACAGGTTAAGTATGTCCTGCCAATCAAAAAATATTATGAAAAATCTTGAGTTTGGGTTTTATTCAGGATATACTAAAATCATCACGTCGGCATAATCGTTCTGCTTATGCCTAAATAGGAGATTGCATGGCAATATTTTTTAATGATACACGCAGAAGCATTAGAATTAAAGAGAATAAAAAAATAGACTGGCAACTTAAAGACAGCGCGTCGAAAGGGTCTGGACGTATCCGCAATATCAGCAAGACCGGAATGCTCCTCGAAACAAAATCTCTGAAAGAACCGGATGGAGACTTTGTTATTTTTAATCCTTCCCATAAAACCGATTACATTCCTGAAAAAGGCCGTTTAATGTGGCGGAAGAAAAAAAATTATTCCCGGAATCGCTGGTTATATGGCGTACAGTTTGACAATCCGTCGACAACGAAAGTCGCCGGTCTTCAAGAAAGAATTCAAAAAGGACTTATTTCCCAGGAAACTATTTTTAAGACAGAGAAAATTGTTAATGCTTTAGTGATTCCGGCCGTAGCGGCTTTATTAGGGTATGTTTTATTCATGAGCATTGAAGTCTATCGAAACATTCGGACGTCAAATCAACGCATGCTGGATTCTTTTGCGGAGCATTCTTATCTGACGAGGAATTACTCATTGATGTATAAAGACCTTCAAACCAGGTATTATGATCTTTCGTCTGAAATGTCCGGGGTTAAAGACGAGCTGGTTACAACGAAAGATTTGTATCAGGAAAGTGAAATCATCTTAATGAACGTCAATAAAGATTTAACCTCAACAAAAAGCATTTTAACAAAGACGGAATTGATGCTCTTACAAGCAAAGACCAATAACGCCAAATTGTCTGGAGATTTAAATGGCCTTAAAAAAATTAATGATGAACGGCTCACGGAAATGACACGGATCAAGAACGAGTTAGGGACTTCGATTGTTGCTCTACAAGAAAAAAATGTCCGCTTGAATAATGAAATGGAACGTATTCAAGACAGATTGTCTTACTACGACGGTAACGTTAAAAATATGGAAGAGAGCGAAGCTTTGTTGACCATGTATCACGGCAAGATGAAGTTGGTGAAGTTAAAAATTAAGCAATTTAAACAAGAAGCCCGGCTGGTTCATATCGCTGCACGAAAAGAAAGTGACCGGATGCGCCTGCTCATCGGCAACAATGGATATCTTGTTCGAGACGGAAAAACTGTTGTTGTTGATTCCGAGAAATATAACAATTTGATCTTCGGACAACCGCAACAAACGGCCGCAACATCGACAGATGATAAAAGTGTGAAGATAAACGTTAATTTCGTTGAATAATCTGTTGTTAACATGAGAATTAACCCTTCCCTGAATAATCCCTTCGAGTTTTTTAACCATTATCTTAAAATTTGATAAGGAATTATGCGCAAGAAATATTTTGGACGGGTGAGATATATTAAAGAATCGCAGCATACGATCGCAATTCCAAATGGCCGCATTGATTTTACACTGAAAAAATCATCCCGCCGTCGCACGATCAGTATTTCTGTCGATAAGAAAGCGCGCATAGCGGTTGCGGCGCCGTCATATTCCGCTGATAAAGAAATTTTTCAGTTTATCAATGAGAAGGCCAAATGGATATCAGATAAAGTCATTGAGGCCCAGAAATATCAGGATGATGTTAATCAAAAAAAATTTGAGCACGGATATTATTTTTTGTTTATGGGGAAAGAATACCCGATCAAGATAGAACAACGTGACCGTAAAAGAACATTGATCACATTCAATGGGAGTTGCTGGCAAGTTTTATTGGCCGACCACATCGGCCCGCAACAACGCCAAAAACATATTAAGGAAAAAATGTTGAAATGGTACCGGGAACAAGCAAAGGAAGTTCTTGGTGGCCGAATATTTCATTTTGCGCGCATCATCGGCTTGGGTCCTCAACGCATTGCCATCAGATCACAGAAAAGAGTATGGGGGAATTGTGACACGAGGACGCAAACCATCAATTTGAATTGGCAAATAATTCTCACGCCCTTAAGCGTCATCGATTATATTATTGTGCATGAACTTTGTCACCTGAAAGTTCCCAACCATTCGCAACGATTTTGGCTCGAAGTTAAGAAAATTTTGCCGCAATATAAAGAATCTGTCAAATGGTTGAAGATCCATGCCATTGATTTAGCCATACCTGAAGATGATTAAGATTCATAGAGATAAATATTTTCATGTTTTTATTGTTGATAGGTCATTTAAAGAACATGGGGAAACGCATGACGTTTTATAATGATCAAAAGCCATTTCAAACGATTAATATCAAGGTTATTCCTGGAGCCAGGAAGAATCGAGTAAGAGAGGAATCCGGACTTTTAAAGGTTTACATCCAGGCCCCGGCTGTCGATGGCAAGGCTAATAAAGCCCTGATTGATTATTTAGCCGATTATTATAATGTTCGTAAATCCCAGGTTACGATAATAAAAGGATTGAAATCCCGTCTTAAAACAATTAGTATAAATGGCGTTTGAGTAGCCGTCACGCTAAAGAGCGTTTGAGAAATAGAATATTGGAAAAAAAGGCTTATCGGTGGATGGACCTTTTGGCCGCAGGAGGTGAATATGTTGAATGAACAGGTGAATAAGGATTATGTCGCAGCAATGAAAGCGAGAGACACTATCCGTTCGTCTACGTTAAGCTTTTTAAGGGCGCAACTGAAAAATGTCATGATTGATAACAAGCTGGATCAATTGGATGATGCGCAAGTCCTCGCGGTCATAAGGAAACAAGTCAAGCAACGCAAGGACTCGATAGAACAGTTTATAAATGCTGGACGTCAGGATTTAGTAGACAAGGAACAAGCGGAATGGGATGTCTTAAAAGCTTACTTGCCTGCGGAAATGGATGATGCGGCGCTGGACGCGATTGTCCGTGAGGTTATTCAAGCCCTAGGTGCTCAATCCATGAAGGACATGGGCCGTGTGATGAAAGACGTTGTGGAAAGAACTGCCGGCCAGGCCGATAATAAACGTATTAGTGATTGTGTTAAAAATATGTTAACAGGATAGGACTGAATGGCAAAAAAGCATATAAAATTATTTTTTATTTTTTTTTTGCTCATCTTTATTGCCGGGGCATCAGCGGCATATTTTTGGATTTCTCCGCAGTATGTTGTTCCGATTATGATGTATCATCAGGTTGAGGCCATTGATCATCATGAGGCAAATTGGGTCCAACCTGTTCATTTTGAACAGCAGATGGAATACTTATCCAGGTATAAATACAATGTTATTTCCCTGAGTGAATTGATTGATACGATCGGACAGAATAAGGTCTTACCGAGGAATACGGTCGTGATAACATTTGACGATGGGTATAAAAACAATTATACTAATGCATTCCCAATTTTGAAAAAGTATCAATTCCCGGCAACGGTCTTCATGCCTTCGGATAAAGTCGGTTTGGAAGGCCGCTTAAGTTATAAAGAAATTCAGGAGATGTTGGCGCATCATGTTGATTTTGGCAGTCACACGCGTACGGAGTCTTATTTACCCGACCTTGACAAAGAGCAATGGGTTAAAGAAATTGAACAAAGCAAGAACATTTTAGACCAATTATTAGGGAAGAATATTGACCTTTTTGCTTATCCCATTGGCGGTTTCAGCAACGAGATCAAGCAACTTGTCAAGGATTCCGGTTATAAAGGCGCTTGTACGACGAATAGAGGGTATGATCGCTATAACCGGGATGTCTATGAATTGAACCGCATTCGTTTCAGCAGCAAGGATGATAGTTCTTTTGTGCTTTGGGCGAAGTTGTCCGGTTATTATAATCTGTTTCGAAAACTAAAGAATCCTCAATAAAAATGATGAGGTTAATCTCAGGCTTAAGCTGAAAACAATAGAAAGAGAAGGAACATAATGGTTAACCAGGTTCGGACGTCAACGGATGTGCGGTATTTTTTAAATGAAAATGGCTGCTTTGTCATTGAAAATTACAATCATAGCAAACTTTTCAGCAATTTTTTTCCCGGGATAGCCGGCTTGTGGGGCATTCCAATGTGGGTTTTTTATGTGAACCGCGGGCAATGTT
Source organism: Candidatus Omnitrophota bacterium (assembly GCA_021108075.1). Lineage (GTDB taxonomy): Bacteria > Omnitrophota > Gorgyraeia > Zapsychrales > Zapsychraceae > JAIORP01. Next base: position 35,382 of record JAIORP010000115.1, read on the forward strand.
TGACAAGTTTCGGCATTGAATCTAAAGACAAAGCGATCATGGAGTTTCAACCGGCCAACAAGGCATACCGCCTGACATCCTTGCAGGGGTTTCGAACGTTTATCAAATGTCAACAAGGGGACTGTGTTAAATACTGGGAGCCGTTCCAGGATTATATCCTAGGGTCTGAATATCAAAAAGAAACGTCTTTGTATATAACCGCGCATGACTTGACACTACAGGAAATTAATCATGACTTGGGCCTGATCGCCACTGTCAACTATTTTACCTTGCCGGAAGAACCTTTTTCTGCCTTGGTCAGAAAAGTAACCATCAAGAATATGGACGGGGAGGCTAAGTCTCTGCAGGTTATTGACGGGCTGCCCAAGATTGTTCCGTACGGACTGAACGATTGGTTGATTAAACATATTTCGCGGACGGTGGAAGCCTGGGTCAAAGTGCGCAATTGTGAGAACAAAGCTCCGTTCTACCACTTGACTGTTGAAGTTTCAGACACGCCGGAAGTGACCCATATCGATGAAGGGAATTTTTTCTTCAGCTTTGATCCTTCCCATCAAGATAAGCCCTTGCTGGACCCTATTGTTGAAGCCGATTGTGTTTTTGGCGCTTCCAGTGATTTTATTGCTCCAGCCGCATTCTTAGAGGAATCGTTTGCTGTTCCGAATGTTCAGAGGACGAGCAACCGCACGCCCTCTGCGATGAGTTATATGGCATCCAATCTTCCGCCACATGCTGAGAAAAGTATCGTTTCCTTATTTGGTTTTGCCTATGATCAGGATCAATTGAACGGCATTGTCGAACAAGTCAAGGTTGAAGGTTTTATTGATCAGAAAGCTCAACGGAATATTGAAATTATTAATGAGATCAAGCATTTTTCTTTTACAAAGAGCAGTGACGAAACGTTCAACCTTTACGCCGGATGCACATTCTTAGATAATATTATGCGGGGTGGCCTGCCGGTTTCATTGAAAACCAGTGAAGGGAAAACGGTCATCAACGTTTACAGCCGTAAGCATGGTGATCTCGAACGTGATTATAATCACTTCATCGTTGCTCCGACGTTTTATTCGCAGGGCAATGGAAATTACCGGGATGTGAACCAAAACCGTCGAAATGATGTTTGGTTTAACACGGACGTTAAAGACAGTCATTTGATTGATTTTATGAATTTGATTCAAGCGGATGGTTATAATCCACTGGTTATTCGGGGGACGACGTTCACCATCAAGGATAAAACTCAGATCGATGGATTGCTGAAGAAGTATATCACCGGTGATCTTCCTGAAACATTGAAGCCCTTTTTGGAAGGCAATTTTCTCTTAGGTTCGCTGTTGGAATTTATTCATTTGAATAAAATTCAATTGAAAGGGGTGACCAAGGATTTTTTGGGCGAAATTATTGAGATGTCGCGTAAGCAGGAAACCGCTGATCATGGTGAAGGATTTTGGAGCGATCACTGGACATATAATCTGGATTTGATGGAGAGCTATTTGGCATTGTATCCCGAGGAACTTGAATCATTATTAATAGAGAAGAACGTGTTCTTTTTCTATTTTAATAAGAACTATGTCTTGCCGCGTGATCAGAAATATGTGTTAACGCCGCACGGTGTGCGTCAGTATAAATCGGTTTACCATGCCCCTGCCACAGATTCCGACACCCAGGAAGAACCTGTACTGAAAACAAAGAATGGAGACGGGGCTGTCTACATGACGACCCTCATGAGCAAGATCCTGTGTTTGATTGCGAACAAATCAGCCACTCTGGACCCGAGCGGGGTCGGTGTGGAAATGGAAGCGGATAAACCGAATTGGTATGATGCCCTGAACGGTTTGCCCGGTTTAGTCGGATCTTCGATCTCAGAAACCTTTGAATTAAAGCGTATAACTGTGTTCTTGTTAGAATCGATTAAAAAATTGGCATTAAAGGATGATTTGAAAATTATGGTCTTTGAGGAATTAAGCACGTTCATTTCGGGTTTAACAAATATTTTATCTTTTGCCTCGGATGACTTAGCCTACTGGATAAAATCCAATGATATCAAGGAACATTACCGCCAACGCATTCGCCAGGGGATAGAGGGAACAGAGAAAGAGCTGAGTATTTCTGAGATCCGGAGTTTTTTAACGGCCGTGATCAAGAAGACGGATCAAGCGATTGAAAAGGCTTACGATGATCAGGGTTTTTTGAGAACATATTTTTATCATGACGTTGTTGAATATCAAATGCTTGACAAATCCGGCCATTCCAGTGATACGCCGTATGTGCACCCGACTAAGTTTCAATTGAAGCGCCTGCCTTTATTTTTGGAAGGGTATGTGCATGCTTTACGGGTCAGCCAGAATGATCCGGACACCGCAGCCAAACTCTATCAGCAGGTTCGTGAGAGTGATTTGTATGACAACAAGCTGGGCATGTACAAAGTCAATACGGACTTATCCGGTGAGACAGAAGAAATCGGCCGAACGCGAATTTTTCCGTCGGGGTGGCTGGAGAACGAATCGATCTGGCTGCACATGGAATATAAATTTCTGCTGGAACTCCTGCGCTCCGGCCAATATGAGGCTTTCTATGACAATATCAAAACGGTCCTGGTACCATTTCTGCGCCCGGAAACCTACGGACGCAGCACGCTTGAGAATTCCTCCTTTATCGTCAGCAGCGCCCATGAAGATGACGCATTGCATGGACAAGGTTTCGTCGCGCGGCTATCCGGCAGCACCGCGGAATTCTTACACATTTGGTTATGCATGAATGTCGGGGTCAATCCGTTTTATATGGACGCCCAATCAGGTCTGAATCTAATATTTAAGCCTGCATTGGCCGGATGGCTGTTTACGGATCAGGACACATTAATTGGTTTCTTGAATCATGAGCATCAATGGGAAGAAGTCTCATTGCCCGCAAATATTTATGCCTTCAATTTTTTAGGTTCGATGCTCGTGGTCTACCATAATCCCAAACGGAAAGACACTTTTGGACCGGATCAAGCCCGGGTGAGCGGGATTCATCTGACATACACGGGAAAGAAAAAACCCGTTGTCGTGAACTCCGCGCGTATCAGTGCGCCACACGCTCAAGATGTACGTGACAAAAGAGTCAGCCGCATTGATGTGTATTTCGTTTAAAAGGAAGTTTTTTTCCCAGGTATTTTTTCGTTAAGGCGTGTTTGTTATGGCGAAGAGATCGTTTCCTACTGTCATACGAAATCTGATAAGAATATGATATTTATTTTTTCTTCGCCTAATTTTTCTGCTCATCCCGAACAGGCGCCTCCGTCTTGAAGCAATCCATATGATGTTGATTCCGGGCATGATGGGGTTCTTTGATGAATCCCTTCCACCTCGATCAGTGTGACAGAAAGACAATCATACCAAATTTATTAGTGAATTGTTCTATTTCAATTCTGATATTCTCGCTAAAGTGTCGAAAAAAGCAGAATCGATTTTTGTCATTATTCACTGGAGTTGGTATAATCGAATATTTAGAAAACGGGAGGGATTGTCTTCTCGCTCAAAGTATCTGTTTATGATGTGAAAACGTGAAGGATAACTTCAGCTGTCAGGAGTTGAGAGGGTCTGAATTCTTTTGTAAGATCAGTATGGATGAAGACATGGAATTGTCGGTGTTCTCTTGGGTGAAACCCATAGAAATACTTGCTAAAGGAGGTATCCTTTAATGACAGATAGTCTGGGTGAAACGGTTATTGTGCGCATAAACGGAAGTAAGCGCAATAACCGCAACTGCCGCCGCTCTGACTCGAAAACCAGGTTCCCATGCTTCGTGGATTAGATCCCGGACAAGGCGGATAGGGTGTTGTGCAACAGGGCGAGGTGTAACCATCGCCGTTTTGTACAACCACAAGATATCCATTCGGGACAAGTTGTGTGCATTGCGCCTGGACATCCTTTTCCCAGGAGTAAAGGATAATGTTTGTCGTTGTCACAGCGATTATAAAACAGAGTAAACAAAATAAAACTTTTTTGCGTTTGAACATTTTTTGACCCCCGGTTGATATTATGTTTGATTGTTTTATTATTATATATTGATATTAGACCATTATAAAGATAAATATAGGGAAACTCTGAATCTGTGGTCAATGATGATATTTTTTTATTTTATAATAGTGCTTTGGATGAAAAAACGTATACTATTAATATGAAAAATAGACTCCTATGTTTATATTTTTGCTTAATGGTCATTTGTATATGGGGGAGGAGCCCTGCTGATGTTTCGTCCGAAAACTTATCAAAGTGCAATGATTATTTGAGTTCGATCCGTGTATATAGCAAGAACGTGGATGCTGTTCTGCAAGGGGGGCCGCAGACATTGATGGTAACTATCCAGAGAATGATCATGGCCCAGAAGAACGCTCAAGAGGAAAAATTGCTGATATTATCTGCCCGTTTTAATGAAAGAATAGAAGCCTTAAACGCGATCGCCCCGCCATCTCGGATGACCACATATCATAGTAAGTTGATCGATTTTCACCGCGCAGCTAAACAAACGGTCGACGCGAGGCTTGAACATGAAACATTGAGTCCGGCCACGGGTATGCGTCAATGTTATGAAGCTTTATTGGATTTTTATCTTGAGATGAAGACAGTGATGGTCAAGCATGAATGTCAGCAGGTGGATATTGACGCGATTGACAGGATGATGATTCGCAAAGTGCGACAATTGTTGCAAGATGAATATTAAGTTTGTCTGAGGACGGGGTAAATGTTTGAACGGATCCTGTTGGCATTGGTCAGGGATTTCATGGAAGCGGGCGCAGAGCATATAAAAATTTTCCATATTAGCGAATAGCATGTATAATAAAAAAAATTTGGTTCTTTGTGAAGGAGGTTAAGCATGCGATATAATCAATCAAAGAAGAATACCCTCGACTTTTTTTATTATGAACGGGCTGTCTTGGGAGTCATCGTGTTTATGTCATTGTTTTTTTCTGCTGGGTGGCTATGTGCCCGGGAAGATATAGATAAAAAGACAGAAGAGGAAGAGAAGCCCGAAGTAACATTAGCGACCCTGCAAACTTTTTGTTTTGATGCTTATGTTATCGATGGGGAATGCCCACCGGAAATTTGTCAGCTGAAAATTGTAGAAGATGAAAAGACCCGTGTGATGAGTATGTTTTGCGTCCCCAAAACTTGTGTTGAACTGCCGGCGGATCAGTGTCCGGTCGACATGTGTCAAATCATGCAGGGATGTGATGACCAGCCTGTCTGCTATGATCAAATGGACCTTGAACCGCCAGTCTGTGGCGGTTTAGCTTACTCAGGGCAAGATGTGGATTGCTGTAAAGGACTTAAGAAGCGCTGTGGTGTGGAATTTTTTGATGGGAGTTGTGATATGCTCGGAAAGAATTCGATTTACAGCATTCCTGTTTGTCTGCCCTGCGGTAATGGCATTTGCAATCAATTTGAAAATAGCTGCAACTGTCCGGAAGATTGTCGTAAACGGAAATAATATGTTGTCAGCAACGGTATAGGAGAAAACCGTATGGATTGTCCTGTTTGTTCTAATGAACCTATGATTGTTTTGGAGTATAACAATATTGAAATTGATTTTTGTCAATCCTGCCAGGGGATATGGCTGGATCAAGGTGAATTGGAACTTTTGTTAGGTTCGGCAGGTGATAGCGATAAGATAACAAAGATGCTCAAAGAAAAGGTGACCGTCCACGAGAAACCCCGTCGATGTCCTATCTGTCTGAAGAAAATGAGAAAAATTGAGTTGGGGGACCAGCGTCCGGTTATGATTGATCAATGCCGCCAAAAACATGGTTTGTGGTTTGACCGGGGGGAACTGAAAGACATCCTTGAACAGCTTCAGTCGCAAAATGATGATGCTGTCTTGAAGTTTTTGCGGGATATATTTACAAATTCAACGTAGTAAAGGAGGCAAGTATGATTGGTTTGATTGTTGTTCTAGCCCTTTTAATTTTGGCAGTTATTTCTGTTGTTGGAATTTATAATGCTCTTGTTCAGCTGCGTAATCAGGTCAAGAACGCCTGGTCACAAATTGATGTTCAATTGAAACGCCGTCATGATTTGATCCCGAACCTGGTTGAGACAGCCAAGGGGTATATGAAACATGAAAGAGAGACGTTTGAGACAATAACACAGGCGCGCAGCCAGGCCATGGGGGCTCAATCGGTCGGAGATAAAGCCAAATCAGAGTCTGCATTGAGTGGCGCTTTGAATAAATTTTTACTGACGGTAGAGAACTATCCTGATTTAAAAGCGAATCAGAATTTTTTATCTGTTCAGGAGGAATTAAAATCGACGGAGAATAAGATCGCCTTTGCCCGGCAAGCATATAACGACCAAGTATTATTCTTGAATAATAAAATACAAATGTTTCCATCAAACCTTATTGCAAATTCGTTTAATTTTAAACAGGAAGAGTTTTTTGAACTGGAAGATGAAGCTCAAAGAGAAGTTCCTGAAGTCAAATTTTAATGGTCGAGTGATTACGTTTGTATTTAGGGGATTATAAATAAATGGCGATGAGACAGAACCTTAACGTCAGGTGAGATGATGTGGGAAGTCATAAAAGCAAACCAGAGAAAATCCTGGGTTTTGTTTTCTCTGATGGGCACAGTGCTCATTCTATTAGGCTTTGTGATCGGAGCGAGTGTTTCGCCCGAAGGCGGATTAATCGGTCTGATTATTGCCCTTGCTATTTGGATCATCATGTCCTTTGTCAGCTATTTCAGTGGGGATAGCATTATGTTGCGGATGAGCGGGGCTCAGTTGGTCAATCATAATGTCCATCCACAATTGTTTAACATTGTCGAAGAGATGAAGATCGCTTCGGGGATGAAGCATATGCCCAAGGTTTATATTATTCCGCAAGAAGCTCCCAATGCTTTTGCGACAGGGATCCATCAAGATCAATGCGCTGTTGCCGTTACAGCCGGTCTTTTGTCACGGCTGAATCGGGATGAATTGCAAGGTGTGATTGCCCATGAGATGTCACATATTATGAATCGAGATGTGCTATTCATGTCTTTTGCGGGAACATTGCTCGGAAGCATCGCGATTATCTCCCAGGTTTTTTTAAGAGGAACGTATTATTCTTCTTTTTCGTCAAGACGTTATCGATCATCGAGCCGGAACAATCAGGGTGACGGTGTGATGCTGATCATTGCTTTAGCGGTGGCGATCTTAGCGCCAGTTTTAACACAATTGCTGTATTTTGCCATATCCCGGAAGCGAGAGTATCTTGCTGATGCCTCAGCTGTTCGATTAACCCGTTATCCACAGGGTTTAGCTTCCGCGTTAGAAAAAATTTCTAGCTCAAAGCTAGACTTAACGACAGCGACCAAAATTACAGCGCCGTTATATATTGCTAATCCGTTAAAGCAAAAGGGTAAGAAATTATCTGATTTAACCTCCACGCATCCGCCTATCAGTGAACGCGTCAAAATTTTACGGGGCATGCAGCAGGGGGTTAACTTGAATGATTATCAGGTCTCCTTCAATAAGGTTAAGGGGCAGCCCGAACTTCTCATCCCGGCAACAGCCTTAAAGGATAAAGATCCATTGTCGCTCCGGCAGGGTTCTTCAAAAAAGAAGGGGCCGATAAGTCCGACCCAACAGGCCCGTGAAATAGGCGATTTGATTCGTCGTGTGAATGATTTCTTGTTTATTTCCTGTGCTTGTGGCCTGACGATCAAGTTGCCTGCCAATTATAATCGGTCGCAAGTCCAATGTCCGCGTTGTCAAAAAAAATATCATGTGCAGAAAGAATAAACAATTTTAACCCGGAAAAAGCAACTGGAATCGTAACGAGAAGGCATAAATTATTGCAAGTGCAAGGCATAACGTAGCAATTGCGACGAGTTTTGCCTTCGTAGTAGATCCCAATTGCATTTTCCGGGTTAACCGATTGTGTTGACCACTTCTTGAGCCGCCTGCTGGGACGCCTCTTTTTTTCCAAGCAAAGAACAGATCCAATCTAATGATTTTTTCATGGTTTCTGTCGCTTCATCATCAGAAAATATTTGTTCACATTGTTTTGCGATGATGCGGGGTTTTGCTTGATATTGGACAAATTCGGGGACGATCTTTTTTTTTGCCACGACATTGACAAGTGCGATGTAAGGGATTTTGATAAACAGTTTAGCCAATAACCATGTTAAAAAAGATGTTTTGTAAATGACGACCATGGGAACATTCAGCAAGGCGGTCTCCAATGTCGCTGTGCCCGAGGCCACCAGGCAGAGATGGCAGGTACTACGCAATTCATAAGAGTCATCTTGAAAAGAGTGGATGTTTAATATTGTTCCTAACAAGTATCTGGATAAGATGTCCTCTGTCATGTTAGGCGCTTTGATCAGAAGAAATTGCAGCATGGGGAATTTTTTCTGTAAAATTTCGGCTGTTTTTAACATGATCGGAAGATGCCGATCAATCTCTTTGTGACGGGAACCTGGCAGAAGCCCGATTGTTGTTTGATCAGGGTTTAAGTTGTGTTGTTGAAGAATGTGATCGCGGTGGCGAGAGATTCGGATGCTTTCGGTAAGAGGGTGTCCAACAAAACGGGCATAGATACCATATCGCGCGTAGAAATCTTTTTCAAACGGAAAGATGACCATCATTTTATCAATATATTTTTTTATCAAAAAAACTCTGTTTTTTTTCCAGGCCCAAACCTGGGGGCTAATATAATAAATCACTTTAATTTTTTTGTTGATGGCTTTAGCCAAGCGTAGATTAAATCCAGGATAGTCAACCAGGATGATGGCTTCGGCTTGGGTTTCTGTTATTTTATTTAAGATCAAATCAAATGCTTGTTTAAATTCATGATAATGTTTGATAACCTCTGTAAAGCCCACCACGGCTAATTTGGTAAGGTCTTTGTATATTTCGACACCAGCAGCTTCCAGACGCGGGCCACCAAGGCCGGAAAAAGAAAAGGTCGGGTTTATTTTTTTGAGTTCTGTTACAAGGTGGGCGGCATGAATATCTCCGGATGTCTCACCAGCAACAATTAAGATGTGTCGTTGATTGATCGGCATGTTATTTTTGTTATAAAATTCAAAGTAATACTTATGGCGTAAATTGCCGTTCGTGTCTGGTAATACTAATTATACCAATTCCATTAAATAATGACCAAAACCAATTCTGTTTTTCTTGACGTTAAGGCAAGAAAAGCAGAATTGAAATAGAACAATTCATTAATGGATTTGGTATAAATCGTGTATCGTCGAGATATCTTCATTTCACCGGATATGAACGACGATTTGCGACTTCAGGTCCCGCATGCATATTTTTGACGGTCGGATGTTGAGACCTTGGACATGAATGATATTATCTCATCATAAAATATTACAAGGGATAATGAAATTTTTTGCGTTGTTCCCAGATAATACGGCTGATATCTAATGCGACTTTCAGTGCATGGCGGCCTTCAATACCAGAGACAATCGGTGTTTGGTTGTTTGTCAGACAATCAATAAAATGTTCGAGTTCTTTCTTTAACGGTTCTTTTTTTTCGATGGGTAGGCTGTGTTTTAGGATGCGATTTTGGTGTTTTTTAAAAATATAGGCTTCCTGCGTAACATAATCCAGGGAAATGTATGTTTGCGGCTGGAAAATACGAATTTTCCGCATAACATCATCAGAAACCCGGCTGGCAGTCAGGTTGCAGACACAGCCATTTTCAAAGGTCATGCGCACGCTCGCGATATCTTCAAGAGGAGTAAGGACATTCACACCAATGGCTTGGATATCAAGGATGGGAACAGAAATTAATCCAAGGACAATATCGATATCATGAATCATCAAGTCCATGACAACGCCGATATCTAAGGACCGATTGGGAAAACGGTTCATGCGATGACATTCGATAAAGAGAGGGCGATGCGTGAAATGTTTAATGGACTGGAAGGCTGAATTAAACCGCTCCACATGGCCGACTTGAACGATTAAGTTTCTTTTTTTTGCCAGATCAACGAGGGCCGTGGCCTGATCGACTGTTGTTGTTATCGGTTTTTCGATAAACGTATGTATGTTGTTCTGAAGGAAATAAGTCGCAATTTCGGAATGTAAGTTTGTCGGAACACAAATATTCACGGCATCTATTTTGCCGGTTAACTCTGTGTAGTTTTTGAAGAAAGGGACATTGTAATGCTCGGCCAGCTTTATCGTCCGTTCTTCTTTGGTGTCGCAGATACCAATAATGTCAACGCGGTCTCTAAGTTGATCGAGGACTTTGAGGTGAATAGCGCCCAAGTGCCCAATGCCGACAATTCCGATTTTAATTTTGTTTTGGCTCATCGTTTCTTCTCATTAAAAGTAAACATATATAAATAGTCTTAATTTGATTAATAAGAATAACAAATACCTCGACAAAAGTCAAACGATATGCTAAGATTCGCTTCAGTAAAATTCACACTTCCTGTATTCGTCGAATTCCTATAAATTGTTATATAAGATAGTATTATGAAAAATTATTTAAAAATGTTGAGTTGCCTTAAGAGCTACAAGGCTTTCTTTGTCTTGGCGGTCATCATCATGTTTTTCGGCAGTTTTTTGGAGGTGTTTCAAATCGGCCTTTTTGTTCCGCTCGTGGACGTTATGTTTACGCAAAACAAGATTCAGATTCCAAATCAGAATTTGCCGGCCGTTGTCTATAATCTTGTTGATTATCTGAATAGTTTAGATCCAAAGACGTCTTTTATTCCTTTCCTTGCTTTTGTCATGCTGATGATTTTATTTAAGAATTTTCTTGTTTGGAGTTATTCTTTAGTGATGAGTGAGATTTCTCAGAGGGTCATGCGCGATATTCGTTACCGCCTTTATCAAAAAATCCAGAACCTTTCTTTGGATTATTTTAGTGAAAAAAGAACGGGCGAACTCGTTTCCCGGATCACTTATGATGCCAATCTGATTGAGAATGCTGTTTCTTATGGCTTAATTGATTTGATTCGTCAACCATTTGTTATTCTCATATGCATTGTCACCGCCTTTTCCATTTATCCTTTTGGCGCAATGATCATTTTTTTCCTGTTTCCTTTTCTTGGCATTCCGATCACGAGCATCGGCAAGAAACTCAAGAAGATTTCGCAAGGCACGCAGGAAAAGATGGCGGACATCAACGCTCATTTGCTGGAAACAATTTCCGGGATTAAGTTGGTCAAAGCCTTTTGTATGGAAGAAAGCGAGGTCCAACGATTTCACAGCCAAAATTTTCAACTATATAAACTCAAGATGAAGTCCGTTAAAAGACTGATTCTTATTTCACCGATTACAGAGTTGTTTGCTTGTGTTTGTGCGATTGCCATTATATGGCTTTTAGGGCAGAGAGTGATGGCCAGAGAATTATCTTTTGGTGTTTTCTCATTGTTTTTGGGATCCATTATGACGATAATCAGCCCCATTAAGAAGCTGGGCAATGCCAATGCCCTTATCCAACAAGCCCTTTCGGCGCATGAAAGGATTTATGAGGTTCTTGATCAGAAAGCGACGGTATGTGAACCCGATCAGCCAAAGGAATTAGAGGAATTACAGACATCCATCGTTTTAAAGGACATTCATTTTGAATATAGTCAAGAGTCGGGAATTGTTTTGGATAATGTTAACCTTGAAGTCAAGAAAGGTGAATTGGTTGCGATTGTTGGCCCGACAGGAACAGGGAAATCCACATTGGTTAACTTGATTCCGCGTTTTTATGACCCGAGTCAGGGAGAGGTAATTTTTGATGGGGTCAATGTGAATCAAGTCAGTTTTAAGTCATTGCGGGATCAAATGGGGATCGTCACGCAGGAAACGATTTTGTTTAATGACACCGTCAAGGCGAATATTTGTTATGGCTGCCCTGACGCGTCACAAGAAGAAATGGAATCTGCGGCCAAAAGGGCTTATGCGCATGATTTTATTATGAAGATGCCCGAACAGTATAAGACGATCATCGGAGATCGTGGTTTCCGTTTGTCCGGCGGGGAGAAACAGCGTATAGCTATTGCCCGGGCGATATTGAAGAATCCCCCGATATTAATTCTCGATGAAGCGACATCGCAGCTCGATTCTGCTTCTGAACAGATTGTTCAGGAAGCGTTAGATAAATTGATGAAAGGCCGGACCGTTGTGGCCATCGCCCATCGCTTGTCGACTGTCATTAAAGCCGACAAGATCGTCGTCATTGACCTTGGAAAGATTGTCGGGATAGATAAACATTCCCAATTGTTAAAGAATTGTCCGTTATACAAGAAATTGCATTCTGTGCAATTTCAAATGTGATCGCAAGATAAGACCGGGGAGATTATTTAAGGGTTCCATATGTTTGAAGCTGTGGCAGTTAGCGACCAGTTGACTTATTAATAAATGTTACCCAATAGGGCGAGAAGATGCGACAAATTAATTGTTGCTAAATACTTTATTATTAGGTATACTATCTGAATTATAATGGCCTGAAAGCAGTCCATTCTTCCCGGGAAAGTTATGGGATTAATATTTTTGTCTGTTTGGTCGCACTGTTAAGGCGTGAATATAATCCGGAATAAGAAAAATTTTATTAAAGAATCAATTTATTACAGTGTTCCTCCTTTGGCTAATTAACCAAAGGCATTTTTGATAAGATGCTGATTAAGATGAACCGAGTATTAAATTGAAACAAGTTGAAAGGAATGAAAATGGTCGATGAATTGGTAAAGCAATTATTGGAAGCTGGTGTGCACTTCGGTCACCAAACAAGAAGATGGAACCCGAAGATGAAGAGGTTTATTTTTGGTGAACGCAGCGGGATCTATATTATTGATCTTCAAAAAACGTCCGAATACTTGAGAGCTGCTCAAGAATTTATCAAAGACATCGCGGCTCAGGGCGGCAAGATCCTTTTTGTTGGGACTAAAAAGCAGGCGCAGCTTATTATAGAAGATGAAGCCAAGAAAGCTGAGATGTATTTTGTTAAGAATCGTTGGCTGGGTGGATTATTAACGAATTTTCAAACAGTCCGTAAATCGATTGATAAATTGAATAAGATCGAACAGATGAAGGCGGACGGCGTTTGGGATAATTTGAAGAAGAAAGAGGTTTCTACCCTTTCGAAGGAAAGAGATAAATTGCTTTTTAATCTTGGTGGAATTCGAGATATGAATGATTTACCCAGTATTGTTTTTATTGTTGACCCTAGAAAAGAAGAAATTGCTATTCGAGAAGCACGCAAATTGCATATTCCTATTGTCGCTATTCTTGATACTAATTGTGATCCGGACATGGTCGATTATCCTATCCCTGGGAATGATGATGCCTTAAAGTCTATTCGTTTGATCACCTCTTTGATTACGAAAAGCATATTAGAGGGAAAGAACGAATTTTTAACAGGTAAGAAGTCATCCGTTCAAGGTGAAGGTGATGAGGACTCTGGCGCTGTTGAGGGTTCTGGCACTGTTGAGGGCTCTGGCGCTGTTGAGGGTTCTGGTACTGTTGAGGACTCTGGCGCTGTTGAGGGTTCTGGCACTGTTGAGGACTCTGGCGCTGTCGAAAGCTCTGACGCTGTTGAAGAACCTGCCGCTTCAGTCGATCAGCCTAAAGAGAATTCCGTTGAGGTTGAAACAAAAGATGAGCCGAAGCCGGATGATAATGCTTCTCAACCTGACGCTCAATAATCATGGTTATAATAAGAATTTTTATAAAACAAACAAATACTCTTGAAAGGATAATGAAAGATGGGTATTACCGCAAACGATATTAAACAATTACGTGAAATGACATCCTGTGGCGTTATGGATTGTAAGAATGCATTGGAGAAAGCTGGCGGAGACAAGGAAAAAGCAAAGGAATTTCTTAAGAAGAGAGGTTTAGAATTAGCCGCCAAAAAAGGGAGCCGTCCCTGTGCCGAGGGTCGAATTGAAGCTTATATTCATGCTGGGGCAAAGTTAGGTGTGCTTGTCGAAATCAACTGCGAAACAGATTTTGTCGCTCGCAGCGAAGAGTTTATCCAGTTTACAAAAGATGTGGCCATGCAAATTGCTGCAGCGAATCCAAAGTATGTTAAAAAAGAGGATATTCCAGAAGGTGTCTTAGCCGAACAAAAGGATCCAGAAACGTTTATAAAAGAAAGTTGTTTGATGGAACAAGCTTTTATCAAAGATACAAAGATGACGATCCAGGATTGTTTGAATTCGATTATCGCCAAAGTCGGCGAAAATATGCTTATTAACCGATTTCTCAGATACAAAGTCAATGAAGTCTGATAAAAAACCGATATACAAACGTATTCTTTTGAAAATGAGCGGCGAGGCTTTGCTCGGTGTCCAGGAGCATGGCATTGATGCGGAAATTTGCGCCACATTTGCTCAACAAGTCAAAGAGGTTCGTTCTTTGGGCGTTAAGACGGCTATGGTTGTCGGCGGAGGAAATATTTTTCGTGGTCAGGTCGAATCAAAGCGTTTTGGTCTTGACCGTTCTGTCGCTGACTATATGGGTATGTTAGCAACCGTCTTGAATGGACTTGCTTTGCAAAATGCCCTTGAACAAATTGGAGTTCCCACACGTGTTATGACGGCTATTGAAATGTCTGCTATCGCAGAACCGTATATTCGCCGCAGAGCCTTAAGGCATTTAGAGAAGGATCGTGTTGTTATTTTTGTGGCGGGCACGGGAAACCCTTACTTTACCACCGACACAGCGGCTGCTTTACGGGCGACTGAATTAGGAACGGATGTTATTCTAAAGGCCACAAAAGTCGACGGGGTGTATTCTGCCGATCCCATCAAAGAGCCATCTGCAAAAAAATATCAATCTTTAAAATTCATTGATGTCCTGAATCAAAACTTGAAGGTTATGGATTCAACTGCGATCAGCATGTGCATGGACAACAATCTTCCTATTGTCGTATTTAATTTACTCAGGAAGGGAAATATCCGTAGAGTTGTTCTTGGCGAAAAAATAGGTACAATGGTTAAATCCTAAAGTTTGTCATTCATAAATTTTTCCCAACAAGGGGGTGTCGGATGCCGATAAAAGAGATAATAAAAGATACTGAAAATAAGATGAAGAAAACGATTGAATCGGCTAAGCGTGAGTTTTCAGAAGTCCGAACAGGGAGAGCTCATCCTGGCCTGATTGAAGGATTGCATGCTGATTATTTTGGTGCGCCAACGATGATCAAGCAATTGGCTTCAATTTCAATCCCTGATCCGAGAACAGTTTTTATTCAACCCTGGGACCCTAACGCCATTCAACCCATTGAGAAAGCCATTTCGAGTTCTAACCTCGGGATAATGCCGTCTAATGACGGTAAAATTATTCGTTTAAATATTCCGTCATTGTCGGAAGAGCGCCGTAAAGAATTGATTAAAGTTGTTAAAGACATGGCCGAACGGTCACGTGTTTCTTTGCGTACTGTTCGACGGGACTCAAATGATCAAGTTAAGAAGATGCTGCATGATAAGGCAGTGCCTGAGGATGAAGGATATAAAGCTCAAGAAAATATCCAGAAGTTGACAGATAAATATATGAAAGAGATTGATCATTTGTTTGAAGAGAAGTCAAAAGTTTTGACAGAAATGAATTGAAATTGACCATTCGAGAAGTGTTTTTTTGTCATAAATATTTGATAAAAATCAATTTAAATTATTTGTGTTTCTTTGAATTTTGTGTATACTTATAAATCTACATTTAGAGATATTTAAGTTTTTGTTCTTTGTGAATAGTGAGTTAAAGTTTGACCCACTAGCTCATCCGGTAGAGCACAGCCCTTTTAAGGCTGGTGTGCCCCGTTCGAGTCGGGGGTGGGTCACCATATAATGTGTCAAGTTTTAAGTGTTAAGTGTTGCTCCCCCATGCTTATTCGGACGCATCTTCTTGCTGATACCACAGCCAAAAGATTCGACCCGCAGTTATTTTAACGGAACAGGTCGATGTAGCATTTCTGCACGTTTGAGCATATAAAAGTGCAAGCTTAACGCTTAAAACTTAACACCTTAAAGGCCTTCTAGGGCGGATGGCGAAATTGGTAGACGCGCTAGTCTTAGGAACTAGTGGGGTAACCCATGGAGGTTCAAGTCCTCTTCCGCCCATTCTTCTTTGCTGCAAAATTTTCATTTGGCGGCTACGCAGGAATGGGGGATAAGGAATCCTTTCGAAGCTCAAATGTGAAAAGTGTTGAGAGAAGAAGAATCCTCTTCCGCCCACTAGTTTTGTTTTTATATTCAATATTGTATCTTTTGTTTTTTTCATATAAAATACTGCATAGCGGTTTGATCCCTAAAGGACAAAACAACACTTATAAAAAAAATAAAAATTGATGCGGCGGTAATTCAGTTGGCTAGAATGCCACCTTGCCAAGGTGGATGTCGTGGGTTCGAATCCCATCCGCCGCTTTTAATATTTTTAAGGATATCTTTCGGATGATATTCCTGATAAACAAAACATCACACTTCCCCAATGAAGAAACGGGTCTTCATAATTACTTTAAAGAAAAATTTTTATATCACAGAAATTATAAGGTATTCCATGTTATGGGCATACCTATAAAAGGAGGCTTTTTTAAATGAAGAGTAGCGATTTTTTGTGCGAAGATGCTGTCAGCGCTGGTTTAAGTGCAACAACCAAACCACATGTGATTGAAGAATTAGTAACGTTGTTGGTTGATGCTGGTGCGTTGAATAAAAAAGATAAGAAGAAAATACTGGAAGTGCTGATGGCGCGTGAGGAATTAGGATCGACAGCCATTGGTCAGGGGATTGCTATTCCGCACGGCAAGTCTGATTGTG
The DNA here is from genome assembly GCA_021108075.1 of Candidatus Omnitrophota bacterium. Classification (GTDB taxonomy): domain Bacteria; phylum Omnitrophota; class Gorgyraeia; order Zapsychrales; family Zapsychraceae; genus JAIORP01. The sequence goes on from JAIORP010000115.1 coordinate 52,111, forward strand.
TTAATAAACTCGTCGGTGCGTTAGGGATCAGCAAAAAAGGGATTAACTTCGATTCTTTGGATGGCGAACCTTCGCATATCTTTTTTTTACTTGTTGCACCGGTTGACTCAGCTGGGCCACACCTGAAAGCATTAGCTCGTATTTCTCGTCTCTTAAAAGATAAATTTATCAGAGACAGCTTAAAATCTGTTGAAAACGAAGAAGCGATACTGAAAATAATCCATCAAGAAGATGGCCGTTTATCAAAATTATAATCATGCCCCACAATCCTTTTAAATGGTTATATCCTGGCATGAAGGTGAAGCGGTGGTTATTAGTCGCCATTATTGGTGTCTTAATTGTCATCGCAGGCGCAGTCATGACGACAAATGCGCATAAGTTTGTCCTTGTGTCAGGTTTTCTTTGGATTACTTGCGGTATTATCATCACCGTTCTTGGCGTAGGCAAAATGATTGTCTCTTTGTTAACTTTGTTTCTTCCTGAAGGCGAAAGAGATTTAGTCAATATACTTTATAAGAGAAGATATCTGGATCGTGGCCCAAAACTTGTAACCATCGGTGGTGGACATGGTCTTTCTCATTTAATTTTTGGTCTGAAAGAGTATACGTCGAATATCACAGCTATTGTCACAGTCGCTGACAGTGGCGGATCATCTGGCCGTTTACGTGAAGAGTTCAATATCGTCGCTCCGGGTGATATTCGTAATTGTCTTGTTGCCTTAGCGGATGCTCCGGCGTTGATGGGGGAATTATTTCAATTCCGTTTCTCAAAAGACTCTGAATTGAAAGGCCATAATTTTGGAAATTTATTTCTTACGGCCATGTATCAACTGACGGGTGGGGACTTCGAACGCGCTGTTAAGGAAACGAGCCAGGTCTTGGCTATTCGTGGTAAAGTTGTCCCGGCAACTGTGAGCAATGTTCATTTGGTTGCAGAATATGTTGATGGTACAATCACTCAAGGTGAAGCGGAGATACCGAATCCCAATAATCGGATTAAACGGATTTATTTAACTGACTTGGAAGCTCATCCGACGAGAGACGCTTTACAGTCTATAGAGGAAGCAGATATTATTGTTCTCGGGCCGGGAAGTTTGTACACAAGTGTGATTCCGAACTTGATCGTTAAAGGGATGAGCGAAGCGATTGCAAAATCAACAGCGTTTAAGATTTATGTTTGTAATGTGATGACTCAGCATGGCGAGACCGATGGTTTATCCGCGTCTGATCACATTCAGGCGTTAATAGATCATAGCAACAAACACATTATTGACGGTTGTTTGATTAATAATGCCGAAGTTCCTGCCGAGGCGTTGAATCGATATGAACAGGAAAAGTCGTATCCGGTTAAGCCGGATGTTGAAAAAATTGAAAGCATGGGGTACAAAGTCGCTGCAACAGATTTGCTGGGTGTAACGGATTATGTTCGTCACGATTCGTCGAAGTTGAATAAAGAATTGATCAATTTAATTGAGACTCATCGTGTTATTAAGCGATAAAGGACAGGGAGGTCTGCCGATCGTGCCTGTGTTAGAAAAAGAAATTGTCGTTAAGAATTCTCAAGGGTTACACGCACGTCCAGCGGCTATGTTTGTCCAGATTGTTTCAAGATATGACTCAAACGTGACAATTATTAAGGATGGGGAAGAAGTAAACGGCAAATCAATAATGGGGATTCTGACATTAGGTGTTCAGCAGGGCACTGTTATTAAGTTAATCGTTAATGGTGAGGACGCCCAAGAAGTTTTGGATGAACTGGAGCAATTGTTAAGCAAAGAAGAGTTGATATGAATGAAATCATTTTACAGGGAATTCCTGCTGCACCAGGTATTGCGTTTGGATCGGCTTTCATCTTAGATAAACAAGAGTTTATCATCGCTCCTCGTGATATTTTTGAAAACGAAGTTCCTATTGAGATTGCTCGCTTCGAAGAAGCTCTCATCAAGACAAGAGACGAAATTATTTCGATTCAAAAAAAGATTTCTTTAGAAATGGGCGGGCAACACGCACAGCTCTTTGATGCGCATCTATTAGTTTTGGAAGACCGCACATTGGTTGAAGAAGTTGTTAAGAGAGTTAAGTCTGAGCAATTATCGGCGGAATACATTTTCTCGAACGTTTTAAAAAAATACGTTAAGATTTTTTCAACATTAGAAGATGAATATTTACGGGAACGTGTTGGTGATATTAATGATGTCGGGCGGCGTGTGTTAAAAAATTTGGTTGAAGAAACAAAATTGCATGAACTGGATAATATTGTAGAGGAATTGATTATCATCAGTCATGATCTGTCCCCTTCAGATACCGCGAGCATGTACAATAAGAATATTATCGCGTTCGCAACAGATATCGGCGGACGGACATCCCATTCAGCCATTATGGCCAAGACATTAGGCATCCCTGCCGTTGTTGGTTTAAAAGATGCTACCTTAAAAATTAATAATCAAGACTACCTGATCGTCGACGGACGTAAAGGGTTAGTCATTATTTGTCCAACGGAAGAGACCCAGAAGAAGTACCATACAGCACAAGACCGCATCAATCGTTTCCGTGATCAATATCATGAAATTAAGGATTTGCCGGCCCAAACAGTCGATGGACATGAAGTCCGCATATTAGCCAATTTGGAGCTTCCAGAGGAAATACCCAGTATCCTCGAACAAGGGGCGAACGGGATAGGATTGTACCGGACCGAATATTTCTATATGAATCGTGTGGATCTTCCGTCTGAAGAAGAGCAATTTGAAGCTTATAAAAATGTTGCGCAGGCCATGGCGCCTCGCATAGTGACAATTCGTTCCTTGGATTTAGGTGGTGATAAATTTATTTCAAGCTTACAGATACCCAGGGATATGTATCCCCACCTGGGATGGCGGGCTATTCGGTTTTGTTTAGCCCGTCCAGACATTTTCAAAACACAATTGCGTGCTGTTTTGCGCGCATCTGCGTTTGGAAATCTCAGGCTTATGTATCCGATGATTACAGGGTTAAAAGATTATCGTGAAGCGAATGTTATCCTGGATGAGGTCAAAGTGGAATTGAGAGAAAAGAATATCTCTTTTGATGAAAAGATGCCGATCGGCATGATGATCGAAGTTCCTTCGGCAGCGTTAACAGCGGATCTGTTGGCAAAAGAAACGGATTTCTTCAGTATTGGGACAAATGATTTGATTCAATATTGTCTGGCCGTGGAAAGAGGGAACGAACAGACGGCCAATTTATATGAACCCGGGCATCCGAGTGTGTTGCGTTTAATCAAGGGAACAATTGATGCGGCTCATAACGAAAATATCACGGTTGGCCTTTGCGGGGAAATGGCGAATGAACCGATTTTAACCCTCATATTGTTAGGGTTTGGATTAGATGATTTCAGTATGTCGCCGTTCAGTATTTTACAGATCAAAAAATTGATTCGTAGCATTAATTATGCCGACGCAGAGAAACTTGCCAATGAGGCCTTGAAATTAGGCACAGGCCAAGAAGTCGAAGATTTATGCCGGGAAAAACTTTTGGAATTAGCGCCACAAATTCTAAGTCAAGATAAGGAAGATTAACTCGATTATTTGAGGAAATACGTGTATTTATGAAACTATTGATTTTAGCTGCTGGTTACGGAACTCGACTCTATGCAATCACGAAAGACAAACCTAAAGCTTTATTGGAGATTAAAGGGATACCTATCCTTGAATATATTGTCAAAAGTGTCGAAAACATTGGTGATTTATCGGAAATTATTATTGTGACCAATGATAAATTCGAAGGGACGTTCCGGGATTGGGCCGAGCAGGTCCGGTACTCTGTCCCGATAACTGTCATCAGTGACGGGACCAACAGTCCTGATAAGCGTCTGGGTTCGATCGGAGATATAGCCTATGTTTTAAAGCAGTATGCCTTTAAAGAAGATTTGTTGGTCGCAGGCGGGGATAATCTTTTCAACTTTAACCTGGATGAATACATTAACTGGGCGCATCAAATGGGGCCGCATGTTTCGATCGGGTTATATGATATTGAGAACCTGGAAGAAGCAAAAAAGTTTGGGGTCGTTGGTTTAGATCCGGACAATAAAATTATCAGTTTCGAAGAAAAACCGCAAAATCCGAAATCGACACTTGTTGCGATGTGTTTTTACTATATCCCGTATCAATCTTTTGGTCTGATCCATCAATATTTAACCGAGACCGAAAAGTCTGATACTGCAGGGGATTACATCCGTTGGTTGCATGAAAAGAATGAAGTTTTTGGTTTTAAGTTTAGTGGGAAATGGTACGATATTGGAAGTGTGGAATCGTATTATGAAGCTCAAGAGAAATTTTCGTTCTAAATGCATGTTAATTTACAGTTGGTATTCTATATAAAAAGGGAGGCATGAGGTGAAAGGAACATATTTTATTACTTCTGAATCTGTTGGAAATGGACATCCGGATAAAGTTTGTGACCAGATTTCAGATGCTGTCTTAGACGCGGTATTAAAGCAAGATCCAAAGGGTCGCGTTGCTTGTGAAACATTTATTTCTATGGGTTTAGTGATTGTCGGTGGCGAGATCACAACATTAACATATTTTGATGTGCATAAACTGGTCAGAAGAGTTTTACGTGAAATCGGATATAATCATCCTAAATATGGTTTTGATGCAAATACGTGTTCGATTTTGAACGCAATTAATAGCCAATCTCCGGACATCGCACAGGGTGTTGACACGGGTGGAGCGGGTGATCAAGGGATCATGTGGGGGTATGCTGTTGATGAAACTCCTGAATTAATGCCATTACCCATTATGTTAGCCCATCGGCTGGTTAAGCGCATTGAAGATTTACGCAAAGATGGAACGCTGCCTTACTTGGGTCCGGATTGTAAGAGTCAGGTCACGGTTGAATATAAGGATGATGACCCGGTCAGAGTGGATGCTGTTGTTTTAGCTTGCCAGCATACGGAAGATATCCTTGATAAGACTGGCATGAAAATCACGAAGAAAGCCCGTCAAGACATCATCGATCAGGTCGCGAGGCCGATTGTTGGTCAATTGATAGATAAGAAGACAAAATTTTATATTAATGAAACGGGTAAATTCGTCGTTGGCGGACCGCAGTCAGACACGGGTGTCACCGGACGAAAAATCATTGTTGATACTTATGGCGGTGTCGTTGCTCATGGAGGTGGCGCATTCTCCGGTAAAGATCCAACCAAAGTTGACCGGTCTGCTACTTATATGTCGCGTTATGTTGCAAAAAATATCGTGGCCGCTAAGTTAGCGAAAAAATGTCTGGTCCAGTTCAGTTATGCTATTGGATACCCTGCTCCAGTTAGTGTCTTCGTGGACACGTTCGGAACAGGCACTGTTTCAGATGAAAGATTGACAGAATTAGTCCGTAAACATTTTGATCTGACACCAAGAGGAATCATCAAAGCGTTAGATCTTACAAAACCGCGATATCAACGCACAGCAGTTTATGGACATTTCGGTCGCAAAGGTTTTACCTGGGAAAAGACAGACAAAGCGTTGGCCTTAAAAAAAGATGCTTAAATCGTTTGTATAGGCCGATAAAGCCGTTTTTAAAAATACATTGCTTGTTAAAAAGAGGTTGCGGTCAGTTGCTTTTAATATTATTATGTTAAATCGTAATAAAAGTGACTTAAGCAACCTCTTATGGTGTTGAGGAAGTTACATGTATTAAATTATATCAAACCCATTAAATAATTGTCCTATTTGAATGTTAATATTCTCGTTTAACCGTCGAGAATATTATAATGATTTTGGTAATTATTTAATGAATTTGGTATTAGTTATTAATATTAATAAGTGAGGAAAGTATGACACAAGCGAAATTAGAAAATGATTATAAAGTTAAAGATATTTCTTTAGCTGATTTTGGCCATAAAGAAATTGAATTAGCTGAAGCGGAAATGCCGGGATTGATGGCTTTAAAGAAGAAGTATACCGGACAAAAACCTTTAGAGGGCGCGCGCGTCATGGGCTCTCTGCATATGACAATCCAAACAGCTGTTTTGATTAAAATATTGGTCGCATTAGGAGCAGACGTGCGCTGGGCGAGTTGCAATATCTTTTCGACTCAAGACCATGCCGCGGCAGCTATCGCTCAATTGGGCGTTCCGGTTTTTGCCTGGAAAGGCGAGACTTTAGAAGAATATTGGTGGTGCACAAAGTCGGCTTTGATTTTTCCGGATGGAAAAGGACCGCATCTTATTGTTGATGACGGGGGCGATGCGACCATGTTGGTGCACAGGGGTGTTGCTGCTGAAAAAGATGCGGGTATACTGGATTCCACTGTTGAGGCGGAAGATGAAAGGTGCCTGTATGCTTATTTAAAGGAATCTTTAAATGAAGATCCTCGGCGTTGGACGAAGATAGCGTCAGAAATTAAAGGTGTTTCCGAAGAAACGACAACCGGTGTTCACCGTTTGTATCAAATGATGAAAGAGGGTGAACTGCTGTTTCCTGCGATTAACGTTAATGATTCTGTGACAAAATCTAAATTTGATAATCTTTACGGATGCCGGGAATCTTTAGCAGATGGCATTAAGCGCGCGACAGATATCATGGTCGCAGGCAAGGTGGCTGTTGTTTGCGGTTATGGTGATGTTGGAAAGGGCTGCGCGCAGTCATTGCGCAGTTACGGCGCCCGTGTTATTGTAACGGAGATCGATCCTATTTGTGCCTTACAGGCGGCCATGGAAGGGCTTGAAGTCAGACAATTGGAAGACGTGCTCGATGTGGGTAATATCTATGTTACCGCAACAGGTAATTGTGATGTTATTCGTGTTGAGCATATGCAAAAAATGAGAGACTTGTCGATTATCTGCAATATCGGACATTTTGATAATGAAATTCAGGTCGGAGGATTAGATAAGATTCCGGGAATAAAAAGAGTGAACGTTAAACCTCAGGTTGACCAATTTTATTTTGAGGACGGACGTTCTATTATTTTACTCGCGGAAGGTCGGCTTGTTAATTTGGGCTGCGCGACCGGGCATCCATCGTTTGTGATGAGCAATTCCTTTACAAACCAAACGCTTGCTCAGATTGATTTGTGGCAAAAGGATTATAAGCTCGGAGTTTACTGCTTGTTGAAAAAATTAGATGAAGAGGTCGCTCGTTTGCACTTAGAGCATGTTCAAGTACAATTATCACAATTAACCCGGAAGCAAGCAGACTATCTAGGTGTTCCTGTCGAGGGACCGTATAAACCGGATCATTACCGATATTAAACTATAAAATAATTTAGGAGTTGAAGGAGTTATTTAAGGAGGAAAACAATGGCAAAAATTTATTATGAAAAAGATGCGGATTTAAATATGTTGAAAGATAAAACCATTGCGATCATCGGTTATGGCATCCAAGGTCGCGGGCAAGCGTTGAATTTACGTGATAGTGGATTGAATGTTATCGTTTCTGAATTAGCAAGTACACCTAATTTTGAGACGGCCAGGCAAGACGGATTTGAGCCGGTTGACGCGAAAGTCGCCGCCCAGAAAGCTGATATTATTCAGATCTTAACGCAAGATCACGTTCAAGCTGATTTGTATTCCAATTGCATTGAAGAATATATGCAAACCGGTAAATCGTTGGTTTTTTCTCATGGATTTAATATCCATTTTAAACAAATCGTGCCACCTGCCGAAGTTGATGTGTGGATGATCGCTCCTAAGGGGCCCGGGGCGTTGGTTCGTTCTCAATATGAAGAAGGCAAAGGCGTGCCCTGTTTGGTTGCTATTTATCAAGATGCCTCCGGGAATGCATTAAAAGACGCATTAGCTTATGCCAAAGGCATTGGCGGTGCCAGAGCAGGTGTTATTGAAACAACATTTAAAGAAGAGACAGAAACCGATTTGTTCGGCGAACAAGTTGTTCTCTGCGGGGGTGTTTCAGAATTAGTTAAAAAAGGTTTTGAGACATTAGTCGAAGCTGGTTATCAGCCGGAAATTGCTTATTTTGAATGTCTCCATGAATTAAAGCTCATCACAGACCTTATTTATACCGACGGTATCGTTGGCATGCGCAAACGCGTTTCAGATACGGCAGAATATGGTGATTATTCCCGAGGACCAAGGGTGATTGATGCTCGAATCCATGAAGAGATGAAGAAAATTCTTGCCGAAGTTCAATCCGGTGAGTTTGCTCGCGAGTGGATGGCTGAAAACAAGAACAACCGTCCGAACTTCACAAAATATCGTGAAGACGCTGAAAAGCATCCTATTGAAGCGGTTGGAAAACAACTCCGGGAAATGATGCCCTGGATGAAGAAGTAAGAATCGATTAAATTCAGGTTATCACGGATACCACAGACGAGTGTGTCTGTCCGAAGGGATGGGGTATCATGAAGAAAAAAGATAAAGTTATTATTTTTGATACAACCTTGCGTGATGGGGAACAAGCTCCAGGCGCAAGTATGAATGAGCAGCAAAAATTAGACGTTGCTTTTGCAATGGAACGGCTGGGAGTGGATATTATTGAAGCCGGCTTTCCTGTTATTTCCGACGGTGACTTTAATTCCGTAAAATTAGTGGCCAGGAACATCAAGAAGTCAACGGTCTGTGGATTGGCCCGGTCCATGAAGAAGGACATTGACGCTGCCGCTGAATCTTTGGAACCGGCCAGGCAAAAACGTATCCATGTTTTTTTGGCAACGTCTAAGATTCACATGGAACATAAGTTGCGTAAGAATATGGATGAAATTTTAAAGATGGCTGTTGATGCTGTTAAATATGCGCGCAAGAAATTTGATAATATCGAATTCTCGCCGGAAGACGCCTCACGCACGGACAGGGAGTTTTTGTTCCGCATACTCGAAGCTGTCATTAACGCAGGGGCAACGACCGTCAATATTCCTGATACTGTCGGTTACAGTATCCCGTCAGAATACGGCCAATTAATTATGGATATCAGAAATAATGTGCCGAATATAAATAAAGCGGTCATCTCGGTCCATTGCCACGATGACTTGGGTCTGAGTGTTGCCAACTCTCTGGCGGCCGTGAAGAATGGGGCCCGGCAAGTTGAATGCACAATCAACGGCATAGGTGAACGCGCCGGAAATGCTTCGATGGAAGAAATTGTCATGAGCCTTAAAACGCGTTCTGATTATTACCAATGCGCAACGGGAATCAAGACAAAAGAGATTTGCCGTGTATCCCGTATTGTCAGTAAATATACGGGATTTGTTGTTGCGCCAAATAAAGCGATCGTCGGGCATAATGCCTTTCGGCATGAAGCCGGCATCCATCAGGATGGCGTCTTAAAAGAGCGTTCGACTTATGAGATCATGAAGCCGGAAGACGTTGGCTTCTTTGGAACGGGCTTGGTGTTAGGCAAGCATTCCGGCCGGCATGCGTTTAAAGACCGCTTAAAAAAGCTTGGTTTCGCGTTAAAAGAGGCTGATGTCGACCAAGCATTTGATCGTTTTAAGAGTGTTGCGGATAAGAAGAAACAAGTCTTTGATGAGGATCTCATCGCGATTGTTGAAGATGAAGTCCAAATTACGGAGAATACTTGGACTTTAGATAAGTTAAGAGCGTTAAGTGGAACGGATATAAAATCAGATGTTGAAGTTGTTTTATCGTCAGATGGTAAAAGCTACACCATGAAACATTCCGGGGATGGCCCGATTGATGCTTGCTACAAAGCGATTGAATCCATTGTTAAGTTGAAAGGACAGTTGATTGATTACTCAATCCATTCAGTGACAAAAGGTAAGGATGCTTTAGGTGAGGTTACTGTGAAAGTTAAATTTAAGGACCGTATTGTTATCTCCCAGGGGGCAAGTACCGATATCGTCGAAGCTTCCGCGAAAGCTTATATTCACGCGATAAATAAGGTTATCAGTCTAGACTCATTCTCCCGGGCGAAAAAGAAATCCGTTAAGAAAGAGTAACATTATGATTGAACATGAAAAAATGCTTTATGGGTTAATCGGTTATCCAGTCAACCATAGTTTATCTCCGCTGATGCACAACACGGCCTTTAATTTTTTAGAGGTCAAGGCCGAGTATCAATTGTTTTCATTAAAAGAAGAAGAGCTTGAAGGGTTCTTTAAAGCCTTGAAAGAGGAAGATAGTCCGGTTTTTGGGCTGAATGTCACTGTCCCCTACAAAGAAAAGGTGTTGGACTATATCGACACTATGACGCCTTTTGCCCAAAAGGTACAGGCGGTCAATACGATTGTCATCAACAATAAAAGAGAATTTATAGCGTACAATACAGACGGTCCTGGTTTTCTGACGCATTTAACTGAGTTAGGCTTCAATGTGTTGAACAAAAATATTGCCATCATCGGAGCCGGTGGCGCTTCCAGGGCAATTTTAACTGTTTTATCTTTGATTAAGGATAGACCGAAGACCATTCGCTTGTTTGATATTGACAAAGGCAAAGTGGATTATCTCATTTCAGATTTAGGTTCCAGGTTTGATGTCAGCATCATCCAGTCGGTTAACAGTATTGATGATCTTGCGATTGCGGACAGTGATTTGCTTATTAACGCTACGCCGATAGGAATGAAGGCCGGTGATCCCGTTTTGTTTGAAAAAGAATTGCTTCACCCAGATTTATTTGTTTATGATCTGATCTATCATCCCGCCCGGACAGCCTTGCTGCAGATGGCGGAAGAGGTTGGCGCTCCGACGGCCAATGGACTTGGGATGCTTTTTTATCAAGGTGTTCTCGCGTTTCAGCATTGGGCCGATATTCAATTAGATCAAGAGGTCAAACAATTAATGTGGCAGGCTCTAGAAAGTGGTCTAAAGAATTGATTATACCCATTCCATTAAATAATGACCAAAACCAATTCTGCTTTTCAGAATTAAGATAGAAC
>JAIORP010000096.1 GCA_021108075.1 Candidatus Omnitrophota bacterium
AACCAATTCTGCTTTTCAGAATTAAGATAGAACAATTTATTAATGGATTTGGTATGAATTTTTAGTTAAAATATTCGATATCCATAAACCATCTATTTAAGCCGTTTGATTTCATGGTTGAAACCTTCTTATACCAAATCCATTAATAAATTGTATCAGTTTTTTCCGGTCATCGATGCTTTTTATCTTTCTTTAATCTTTTCAATGGCTTACGTAAATTCCTTTACCCTTATTAAGAAAAATTTTTATATAGTATTACGAAAAAACATTAAACAAACGGAAGATTATCGTCTAGGCGGGGTCTCAATTTTTAGAAAAGAGTACCAGTGGATCGTTTTTTATTCTATAATCAATCATTATGCCGAATCATTTTGATCCAGAGCAAAATAACCGTTTGTTTGGGGCGATTGTTGAACATTATGATTTCTGCAATCATTTTTTTTCTTTGAATATTGATCAGTATTGGCGACGGCGGTTAGTTCGGTTTGACGGGTTTCAGGACAATGCCTGTGTTTTGGATGTGTGTACGGGAACGGGAGATGTTGCTTTTGGGCTTTGTCGATATTGTCAGCATGCGCAGATTGTTGCTTTGGATGTCTCGCATGCGATGTTGGTCAAGGCTTGTCAGAAACAAGTCGGCAGGCAGAACGGTGACCGTCTGATTTTCATCGAGGGTGATGGTTTAATGCTGCCATTTAAAGAAGGTACGTTTGATGCTGTTTTGATCTGTTTTGGATTACGCAATCAACGAGAATATGCGCGGGCGCTTCAAGAAATGCAGCGTGTCTTGAAACCGGGGGGGTGTTTTGCGTATACTGGAATTTGCTCCGCCGGGACCGTCATTCCTTCATCGGATGTATCGATTTTATTTACAACAATGCCTGCCATTGATAGGTGGTTTTGTTACCCGGCAAAAAAAGGCTTATGAGTTTTTAGCAGAGTCTATTTTACATTTTTTGACGCCGGAAAAGTTGCAAGCTCTTCTTGCTGAAATGGATTTCACCGAGGTTAAATCTGTTGGCTTGAGCGGCGGCATTGTATATCTTTTTGAGGCCAAGAAATAAAAGGTGTTATTTTTTCATAAATAATTGAAATTAAATAATTTATGGTATTTAATGCTTCTAAGAAGAGCAAAACATTGTAAGTTGTTGCAATAAGAATTTAAATTCAGCGATACCAGGAGGATGGATGAAGGGGGATATAAAGGATTGGATACAAGCCATAAGGGCATTTTCTTTTACAGCCTCGGTTGTGCCGGTCTTACTCGGTGCCGCCTGGGCCTTTATTCGTCCCCATGACGTTGTTTGGGGACTGCTGCCAGTGTTTTTGCTGTGTTCCGTTTTGATTCATGCCGGAACAAATTTGATTAATGATTATTATGATTATGAAAATGACGTTGATAAAGGGTATGCCTTTGGCTCAAGTGGTGTGCTGGTTTCCCGGAAATTGGAACCGCAACAATTGAAAAAGGGCGCTTGGATTGTTTTTGTCCTGGCCTTTGTACTCGGCCTGATCATTGTCTTCATGCGCGGATGGCCGATTTTTATTTTAGGTGTCTTGGGAATTATTGCCGGTTTTTTTTACACCGCCAGTCCGTTTGCCTATAAATATGTTGCTCTCGGAGATTTGTTTGTGTTTTTATTTATGGGTATTTTTTTAGTGATGGGATCTTTTTATGCGTTGACGGGTGTTTGGGAACTCCATTCTTTTTTCGTCGGTATTCCGGTCAGTCTTCTCGTGATTGCAATTTTGCATGGAAATAATGTGCGCGACCTAAAACATGATCAGGAATCAGGGATAAAAACCATGGCGATTATACTCGGACATCGGACAAGTCGATATTACTACTATGGCCTCGTCATCGGGGCTTTTTTATTTATCGGTTATATGATCGCCTCTGGAGTTCTGAGCGGATGGTCGCTTTTGGTGTGCCTGTGTTTGCCCATGGCCTTACGGAATATGAAAATGATGAAAACAAGCGACCCGGATAAGCCCGAAGGTATCGCCATGATTGATGTTGCCAGCGCTCAATGTCATTTGGCATTCGGCCTGCTGTATATTGCGTCCATTATAATCAGCGGGGTGGTCTCATGATGCGCTTTTTTCTCGCCATTTTCATCTTTTTTGGATTGGGTTTTTGTTTGCACATTGGATCGCGCCGCACATAAATTTTTGGTTGTTGATGAACTTTTCAGCCTGTCTTTTGTCCTGTCTGGCCTATCAGTATCAACTGAGCTTTGTTGCGAGGAGATTCATTTTTTTAATTTTGATATCTTCTAAAACGTCGAGGAAAGCAGAATCGGTTTTGGTAATTATTTAATAGAATTGGTATTATTAGCCTCATTGGTCTGTGGATTGTTTGGGGGATACCTTTTTTACAGATATCAATGTTTAGGCCTGTGATTATTTCACACGCCTCATGGGATGTCACAATCTTTGTGCTTTTCCCCATGAGTAATCCATGAATCAGGCCGGCCGGCTTTTCGCAGGGCACAATCTAACGGATCCACGATGATCGGTTCGTAAACAAGTATAGGTGTTTGAGTATGACACAGGAACGATATAAAATTTCTAGCTTTTTGTCGGTTAAAAATACCCTGCGCAATGATTACTACACGCAATGTTGGTTCTATTTTATCCTGCAGCAAAAAAATGTTCAGCAAACCTGCTTTCAAAACACTCAAGAATCAAAGGCCCTGTATCAATTGACTCTGTTTTACTGGATGGGTTCCATCACGAAATTATCTATTTTCGGGCTGCTTGCCCTGCTCGTTCCGGGATTTATACCGCTTGAGGCCAGCTTATGTTTGATGCCCCTGATCGCGTTTTACATCTACGTGCGGAAGAGCTATAAACCCAGGCTTGTTGATTTGAGTTTGCATCTGTTGCAGTCAGAATTCACAGAAGAGGATTTTAAGTATCGCACGATGTTTGAGATCAGTGAGATCTTAAGCGAGAAATATCAAACGATTTCGCTGATTGATGCCATCGCGTTTTCAAGTGATGTCATGCGTCATTTTTTCCTGATCGGTATTATTATGCCTTGGCCGTCATTCATCCAAAGTCTCGCCATATTCGTTTTTCTTTATCAATGTTGTAACCAGTGGATCAATTCATCGATTTTTTACAGCCATCTCTCATCAGCGAGCCTTTACACAAATAGAACGTCTTTATTTAAGAAATCGGTTGTGGATTCTTTTGACGTGGTCGGGTCTTTTTTGATGTCTGTCTTGATTTTTTATTTTCTTGATATTGGTGTCTGGTCATATTATTTTTCAGACGCGGTTATTTTGACACATGGAACGTTTATTTATCTTTTTCGAAGTTTATTGTCGGTTGTTTTTATGTCTGGGGTGTACGGTTCTTTGATCGAACTAACCACTCAGCAGCGATATGTGATTTCTTATCAATCCTTTTTTGCGAACATCAAGAGATGTTCGCCGGTCTTTCTGGGGCTTTTTGTGATTTTTTATTTTATAAAAGAGCTCTTTAGTCCGTTTATTCCAAACCACATCCTGTTAATGCTTTATGGCTTAATAGATGTGTCGTTCACGGTCGCGCTCGCGTATGGTCTGTTTTTGCGCAAATACAAAAAATGTTACGCCCTGGATTATTTGCCGATCAAATTACACAAAAGGGATGTTTTTTATTTAGTCCTGTGGGCTGTCTGCCTGTTGATGAGTTATGGCATTCTTTCATTTGTTCGAGGGTCTTCCTATTACAGTTCTTTAATTTTTTTGCTGTTGATCAAATTTTCCTATTTGGCCTTATTTGTTTTCACGGTGCAACTGATATTAAAGGCTTATCCTGAAGTTGATCGTGAATTTTCCACCGGGAAGGAACTGTTCATCGTCAATCCTTTGCTGGGGGAAAATATTATTGATCTGGTGCTTAATTTTCGCCGGGGTTGTCTGCCACTGTACACCGTGCTGAGAACATTTACGCCCGAGCATTATCGCGTGATTCCGTTTAACACAAAGAAATGGCATCGGCGATATAATAAAAAAGGGATTTTGGTTGCGATTACTTCGACCACATTAGGCAGTGCTTCGGCTTACGCGATTGCCAAGGGGTTGCGCTATGGCGGGGCAAAGGTGATTATGGGTGGCGCTCACGTGAGTTTGCTGCCGCAAGAGGCGTTGAAGTATTGTGATAGTGTTGTCATTGGTGAGGCTGAAGGTCTTTGGACGGATATTGTGTCGGATTTTGAACAGGATGACTTGAAAGAGATCTATCGACGCAGACCAACCCCGGAAGATTATGCCCGGGTGCATCAAACATTGCTGGCTTCTTCTCCGTTGGAAGTGAGCGACTACATGGAACCGACATCCGGCTGCAAGTTTCGTTGTGAGTTTTGCGCTGTGCATGTGCTGTCTAAAACTGTCCGCAACAAACAAATTACCGAGATGGTTGAGTTGCTTAAAATTGTTAAACAACAATACAAATCCGTTCTTTTTTTCGGCGATAATTTTTATTTGAATCCGGACTACGCAAAGGAATTGGCCCGGGAGTTGGTTCAACTGGACCTCGTCTGGCGGGCCAATTGTAGTATTGATGTCGCCGCCGATGAAGAGATGCTGGATTTACTCGAAAAGAGCCATTGTGCGATGTTAGGTGTTGGTTATGAGATCATTGACAGTGAACAAGTTGAGTTGGAGTCCAGAAAATTCAATTATGCCCACAAATATATTGAATATACGCAACGCTTAAAACAGCATAAGGTCAAGGTCTTGGCAAATTTTATTATTGGATTCCGCTGGCAGACGTATCAGAGCTTTGTCGATTATTGGTTGTTTTGTTTGCGCATGTTTCCTTTTTTTACATCCTGCAGCTATTTGGTCCCTCTGCCGGGAACGCCTATTTATGAAGACGTGTTGGCCGAAGACCGGTTGGCGACCTTAAATTGGTCGGATTATTATCCTTTTCATGTGGTATTTTATCATCCCCACATGAATTATCATGTGCTTAAGATATTGGTTCCTTTTTATGCGGCTTTTATTGCCGTGACAACCTCGCGGTTTGGTTTGATTTTATTCGTGACCCTTGTGTTCGTTGCAGGAGGGTTGGTCTTTCTTTTTATGTGAAAGTGGACAGCAGTGACGTTTTTTCAGGACAGTGCGCAAAAAAACAGATGTTGGTTTATGTCATCCTGTCGAGAGTGATCGAAGAATCTTCAGTTTTTTTATGATTGTAACAATAAGGAGAGACGATGGAATCAAAATTTGATGTAAATAAAATTATGCCCATCGATCAGATGGAAGGGGAGGATGCCAGGGATACAGCTCTTTTGCGAGAAATGTACGCGGAGGCGGAAGGCTTTATTCTGGCGCATCCATGGTGTGAAGGGCTTGAACAGGCTTTTTTTGGCATTGGTGTTGGTGGTGTCGTGGCTGTCTTTTTATTCAAGATAATACATGGACGCGGAGATGTTGATGACTTTTTATGGGTGATTGTTGGTGATTTGCCGCCAGCGTATATCGTCTGTGATTTTGCCCCAAACCCCGCCTGTGCCCTGGACGGTTATATTGAAGAGATGACTTTGTGGATCGACGCTGTTAAGAAAGGGGAGAGTATCGAAGAATTGATCCCGGTCAACGTTCCTCCGGAGGAGCCATACGCGAAAATGCTGGAAGACAGGCTGAATACGTTGGATAAAGAAATTCTTTCTCATTACGAAGAGGATTTGAACGCGATCCGGTAACCGGTTTTTTGGTCACGTTTTTATTCTTTCCCGACCGAATTGGTATTAATAACATTTTAAATATTAAAAATAAATATGTATAATAATAGGACTATTTACGGTTAATTCGGTTTGCCATATTCCAATATGTCCATCGACCATGAGTCTGCCCTTATGAGCAAAAAGAAAAAATACAATGTGATTATTTTGGCTGACAGTGTTAAGGGTCCTTTGTATGAGGAGTTCGGGCAAGAGCACAAGGCCCTTATTCCCATACATGGAAAACCCATATTAGATTGGGTTGTCGGGGCATTTCACAAAAGTGAATTGATTGACAATATCATTGTTGTCGGTGATGAGGTCCTCGACCAATTGGCGTCTATGCGCCATGTCCGAGCGAGGGTTATGCCCGGGGTCAATTTTTTTCAAAGCATTATCCATGGTATCACATATATGAAGACGTCTGTTTACGGTCTTGCCGATAAACATAACGGGTACTTGCTCGCTTTTGGGGATGCCGTTTTTCTCACACCGGATATTATCGATGAAGTGGTCGACCATGTTAGCCAGAGCCGGGCTGATCTTGTTTTGCATTACACGGAACGGAAATTATTCGATAAGTTAAGATTTAAAGATGAGCGGGTGTATATTCCCTTGGGGAAAAAGCAATATACCGACACCAACATTTACTATATCAGCCGGTTTAATATGATCGCCAGCCTGATTGAAGAATTGTCTCAGTTCAAGGGAGACCGTAAAGACCATAAACCGGTGCTCAAGATGCTGGGCTGTGATTATGAAACCATTCCTGAAATCGAGACGTTTCTTTCGAAGAAGATTTCAGCTAAAGCGAAGATTTTTATCACCCAGTATCATGAACTCAGCATGGAGGTCGATACGCCCCAGGATTTGGATAAAGCCAAACGGTTATTGCGCAATCCCTGGCAGCACAAGTACCAGAAAGCCAAATTGATTTATAATCCGCATGCGGGCAAGGGCATGTCGTTGTCGCCGTTCCTGAAGAGTTTGTTAGGGATGAAACAACGCAAGTTTGATGTGCCATCCTCTCAAGAGGATTGCATTGCCAAAATAAAAAAGTATTTAGCCGAATACCATATCCATATTGAAGTATCCCCGACCCAGTTTGCCGGACATGCCACTCAGTTCGCCCGGCAATGTGTGAATCAAAATTATGACCTTGTTATCGCGGCAGGGGGGGATGGAACCATCAACGAAGTGATCAATGGTTTAGCTGGTTCAGAGGTCGCGTTAGGAATTATTCCATTGGGGACGGCAAATGTTTTTGGGATCGAGATGAAAATCCCCATGGAGCTTAAAGCTGCCTGCCAGGTCATCGCTTCCGGGCAAACCCGTAAGATCGATTTGGGTTGTGCCAATGGGCGATATTTTGTCTGTATGGCGGGGATAGGTTTTGACGCGCATGTTTTAAAAAAGGCGGACTCGAAGTTAAAGAAAATTTACGGGGCCTTGGCTTACGCGATTGTTGGGATTACACAAATATTTTCGTATCGTTTTCGCCGGATCATTGTCAGAATCGATGACCAACGGATTCCTCGGCACGGGATTTTTGTTGTGATTGGGAATGGGAAATATTACGGGGGAGGGATGATGTTTGCTTCTCGGGCGGATTTAACGGATGGCTATTTAGACGTGTGTATATTTCGGCATAAAAGTTTATTCAGTGTGTTTAGTTTTTTATTTGGTTTTCATCGCGGGAATATCGACAAGCATTTGAATATCGAATACTTTCAGTGTAAAAGCGTTACAATTTACAAAAAAGGGAAACATCCTGTGCACGTGGATGCGGAATATTTGTGTGACACGCCGGTTAATATCGAAGTGCATCCGCAAAGCTTAAAAGTTGCTGTTTAGTGGCGGCGATCGTTTTTTATAACATTAGAGAGGAGTGTTGTATGTCACCTGTTAATGATTTAATCGAGTGGAATGACTGCGGCTCGAGTTATAGCCTGTATATTAAACATTTCACCGATGATGAAGGAAGCAAAGGCGTAACGATGATTTTTGAAGATTTAACGCACAATAAAGTCACTGAAATTGTTATCCCCCCGAGTAAGTACCCGACTTTTTTAAGGGCCATCAATGAAGGTTTGGCCCGGCAACAGTTTGTTTTTTAAATGACGGTACTCAGAAAAGGATGGATGCATGTGATGAGGCAGCGGTCAGGACAATTTTTGTTTGTTCCAGTGTCAACAGCATTTGTGCTGCTGTTGGCCCGTATATTCATTGCGACTGGCCGGGTACGCAGTGAAATTTTTATTTAAGTCAGGACAGAGACGTTATGGTGTCGAAAAAAAAATTGTTGAAGGTTTCCAGCTTAAGTGCTGTAACTAATTCTTTTTATTATGATTTTATCAGCCGTCGTTGGTTCGTTTATCTTTTAACGACACTGGCCCGTCAAAAGGACTATCTGAATAATGACGCGTTTGGGCAACGTTATCCAGCATATAAAATTTTATGGCGACTTTCGATGTTTGTGCAGTTATCCATTTTTCTTGTCTTGTTCCTTCCTCTTTGTTTATTGTTGCCGTTAAACATTTATTGGAGTTTAATTCCGCTCGGGTTGGCGTATGTCTGTATCCAACGGCAGTTGAACCCGCAGATGAGGGCATTAGCGGAGCTTGTTGTGCGGCAAGAAGATGACAGAGTAGAGGCTGGGATGATGACATTGTTTCATTTTGCCGAAGTTGTCAGTCAAAAATATTCTATTTGCTCGTTAGTGGATGTGGTTTGTTTCTCTGATTTTGTCATGCGTCGTTTGTTTCTGCTCAGCATCGTCTGGCCGTGGCCGTCAACCTGGTACAGCTTGATTGGTCTTATCGTTATTTATCATTTTTTTAAGCATTTGATAAACACACCGACCATGTACACAAATATTATTTACGGGCGTTGGTGGGGGATGTCATCGTGGGGCGTCCGTATGGCCAATGTGTTCCCGCTAAAGTTTTTTAGCGCGTGGTTTGACCTGTTCCGTCAAGAGCTGAAGGGTTCTGCCGAGATTCTGAATTCCTACTTGTCCGTTGTCGTCGGCGTCTTTTTATGTGACTTGTTGGTGTGGAATTATTATGTGCCGGATCAATTTTTTGTTTCGCAATTTCAAGCACTGCTTTTCGCGAATTTTTTCTTCTCGATATTTATTTTTTCTGGCTTGTACGGACAGCTTATTGATTTTGTCCGCGACCCTGCGCAGTATGCCACCCTGAGGACTTTTCTGCAGCATGTCAAGAAGTTAGGGCTGGCTGTTTTTTGTGTTTCAGCCGTATTCTTATTCGTGAAACTTGTCGTTACCAGCAACGCCACGTATTCTCAGCAGTTTATCGTTCACGCTTTGTTTGACCTCGCGTTTATCATCACCCTATCCTATGTCTTGTTTTATCAGCAATATAAAAGGGATTATCTTTTGTCCTTACATCCTGTAAAAATCGGGGCGCAACAAACAGGAGTCATTGTCGGTTTATGTGTGGGTGTTGTCTTTAATCATGTCTTGTATCTGATACTATCTCCGGTCTCTTTCTATGGTTCGGTTATTTTTATTTTCATCGGAAAGTACCTGTTTCTGCTGCTCTTCCTTTACGTCGTGTCCATCATCATGTCCTCTCACCTGTCGGTTACAGCATCTGTGCGGCAACGCAGGGATATTTCTGTTATCAGTCCTGTTAATGGCGGCAATGTTTTTCTGCTGTACCTGCGGCTTTTAGTGAAATGGAGTCATTTGCCTTTGTCGCTTGTCATTAAGAGCCTTAGCCCGGAGGAATACAGCATTCAGTGCCTGAACAATCGGTTTTGGTCCAAACGTTATGTCGGCCCAAAGAATCTGGTTGCGATCACGTGTTATACGGTCAACAGCAGTGAGGCCTATAAGATCGCAAAGGATTGCAAAGCCAAAGGCGCCACTGTTGTTATCGGCGGTGCGCATGTCCATTTTATGACGCAAGAAGGTTTGGCTTTTTGTGACAGTGTTGTGGTTGGACCAATTGACAGTGTTTGGGCTGCCATTGTAAAGGATTTTGAAACAAAGCAGCTTAAACCGGTTTATTATGGGCAAGGCACGCCAGAATCTGAGAAAAAAATTCATGCGCAACTTTTGCAATCATCACCGGGTATGGTAAGCAGTTTCTTGCTGCCTGTTCGTGGTTGCAAGTTTAATTGTAGTTTTTGTGCTGTTGCCGCTAAAGAAGAAAAAATTGTTAAGAAGCCGGTTAATGAAGTTGTTGATTTGATTAAGATCGCACAAAAAGAACGGAAAACCATTTCTTTTTTAGGGGACAATATTTTTATTGAACCGAAATACGCAAAAGAGCTTATTCAAGCCTTAATACCTTTAAACGTTGGTTGGGCCGCGTCCTGTAGCATTGATATCGCGGAAAATGATGAGATGGTGGAATTGTTAAGAAAGAGCAATTGCCGGTATATGTTGATTGGATACGAAGTGGTCAGTCATGAATCCAGCGAATTTTCAAAAGGCAAGTTTAACTACATCGACCATTATGTTGAATACACCAATCGTTTGAAGAGGGCGGGAATTAAAATAACGGCATCGTTTATTTTTGGATTTGATACGCATACGTATCAAACTTTTTGGGATTATTGGGCTTTTTATTTTAAAATTTCTCCTTATTACACGGGGATTGCGTTGTTATTGCCTTATCCGGGAACAGCTGTCTTTGATCAGATGATCCGGGAGGAACGTTTGCTGAACATGAACTGGCAAAATTATGATGTTTTATCTCTGGTTTACATTCCAAAGAATATGAACTATTATATTTTACAGCAGCTTCATTATTTTAATTATTTCGCGACGCAGTTTTTCTCGTCAAAACTTGGTTTTTTTGTGTTTCTTTGTGCATTTTTTGTGGCGTGTTTGTTCTTTTTTCTATAGAGGTTAGGAAGGTTTTATATTTTTTTAATCAAATCGTCGCTGTTATAGGGCCTTTACGTTAGGATGCATTATGCTGTTTTTTTATGGTGGTGTTGTTTTACAGGTGATTTGTGGCATTCATGCCGTCAAGAACGGACGTTACAATTGGCTATGGATTATTCTTTTTTTTTCGTTTGTGGGTTGCCTGATTTATTTTTTTGTGGAGATCTTGCCTGACTTAACATCCTCTACGACCCATATGACAACGGAAATGGCCAAGACGATCAATCCATCTGGAGAGATTAAACGTTTAAGAGCGGAGTTTGACTTATGTGAAAGCATTGAGAACCGGCAGGAGTTGGCTGCTGTTCATATCCGGTCCGGTCAGTATACCGAAGGGATTCGGTTGTTGGAAGCGGGGATGACCGCCGCTTTACAGGACGACCCGTATTTTTTGAGCCAATTGGCGCACGCGTATTACTTAGATAAGAATTATAGCCGGACATGCGAACTGTTTCAACGTATCAAAGATTATTATGGACGGTTTGAGAAACAAGAATGGCATTTGCTGTACGCGATGGCGTTAAATAAGGTGGGGGACATTGAGTCAGCTCGATTAGAATATGACAGTTTGATTAAATATTATGCCGGTGAGGAAGCGAGATGCCGCTATGCTCTTTTATTAAAGACTTTGGGTGAAGATGGAAAAGCAGAAGAGCTTTTTAAAAAGATTATTCAAAAATGTAAGATATCGCCCGGATTTTACCGCAAGGAACATGCCAAATGGTTAAAACTTTCTTTAAACGAATTAGCTTATAATAAAAAATAGTAATTTCTGTGTTTGAGGGGGATTATGAAAAAGAAAATTGTTGGTTTTATCGTTGTCTCGGTGTTTGTTGTTTCCGTTTCAAGTTGGGCCCAGCAAGTGCCGGCCAATCAGTCAGAGAAGGATATTGTGATCGTGTCCGGGCATGCTTCAAAGATGGTTAATGTTGATGCCTTTCGTCTTGATTTTGTTTTTGATGTTGACCGCGGAAGTTTTGGCGCTGCCGTGGCTGCGTCAGAAGACATCGTCAGTAAGATAGAAGGAAAGTTAAAAGAAATACAGGGGGACTCCTATCGGGTTATTAAAGGCTGGGATTTGTTAAAGCAAAAGAAGATATCCGTCAATTCAAAGTCGCGTAAAATATCGAATAAGATCTCCATTGATGTTGATCAAGTTAAATTGGGAGAGTTATTGTCTCAGATCGGACGCATTGTCGATGCGGTGATCCAGGTCAATTCTAAAATTTCTTTGGAGAGCATGAAAGTTTATGTGTCCGATTACAAAAGGCAAAGAATTCAGAAAGAATTGGTCGCTCAAGCTGTTGGGGATATGCAGGCATTAGCTGCGATAACGGCAACGAAATCAGACCGAAAGATCAAACAATTGATTCGCGTGGTTTATTTGCCCGGCAACCTGGAACTGGAACAGCATGATGGATATCCGTTCAGGGAGCCCTTCCGGGCCTCAACTATTAACGTCTGGGCGTCATTTAGTGAACGGAAAAGTTTTAATGTTGAGGCGGAAGTTTCGGACCAGATAGAAATGTCAACCCGGATCATGGGGTACTATGAAATGGATTAAGTCTCAGTATTGTTGCCCGGGGCCTTGATCAAGGCATAAAAGATTATTATTTCAAACGCTTTGTGAACGGACAGTCCTTTTTTTTAAAGAAATTAACAATTGGGTGTAAAATAAAAGCAGACATGATAAATCATTAACGCGGGTACTTTGAAAGGGGTGGATCATGCTATTAGAAAATGGTGAAACTGTTCATATCATGACACAGCGCATGTTTGAACAGGACATGCGCCGACATTTCATTGGTGAAATTGTTCGCAGCAGTGATGCCGCTATTTTAGTGGAAGGCTACGAATTTATGTTTGTGCAGGGTGTTAACGAATATATGCGGCAGGGGGATAAGCAGTGCCGTGTCTTTGGTTTATGTGAATCGCGTCATATCATTGATTTAATTCCGGAACAGGTTAATGTGGATGATATTGCTTATAAGAACGAAGAGCACGGGCTCGTCGTGACGGACGGAAAGTCTTTCAAGATTCATATCCATGAATTTGGTATGTTGCGTTAAACAATCCCTTTGCTTGATGCCTTATCAAGGAAAGGAAGGGTAGCGGGATGATGGTGGTTCGTGTGTCTTAATAGGGAGAGAATGATATGAAGAAAATGGCCGTTCTGAGTGTGCATGGTATGGGGGAGACCCAAAGGAATTATTGGTCCCAATTTGTTGCTCATTTGAAAAAAGCTTTAGGTCCTCAGTTTTGGAGCCAGATTCATTTTGAGCCCATTTATTATCAGCATCTTATTCAAGATAATGAGTACCGGGTCTGGAATGCAATGCCGCGGGATTTATTAGCCTGGAAAGATTTGCGGAAATTTTTGTTGTTCGGTTTTGCCGATGCCGGGAGTTTGGAGCACAAAGCGCATCAAAAGAATAGTGTTTATGTCCGCACACAGAAAATCATACGGAAGTCTTTACAAAAAGCTTTGTCAAAATTACGGAATCCTCAAAGTCCTTGTGTGATTATCGCGCACTCCCTGGGGTGTCAGGTTATATCGAATTATATTTGGGACTCGAATTTAGCGGCACCCGGCGGGGTCTGGAAATTTTTTCCTTTAGATGAAATAGATGAAACCTCATTAAATTTTTTAAAACTGAAGTCATTAAGGCTTCTTTTTACGACGGGTTGTAATATCCCTTTATTTGTCGCCGGACATAATCAGATTGTGGCCATTAATAAGCCAAATGACAATTTTGAATGGTATAATTTTTTTGATAGGGATGATGTTTTAGGCTGGCCCTTAAAATCTTTGAGCCCGAGTTATCAGTTGATCGTTACGGAAGACATTGAAGTGAATTCCGGTAATCTATTAGAAAGCTGGAATCCAAAATCTCATACAGCCTATTGGCGTGACGCGGAGGTTATCGGTTATATTCAGGGTTTGATGAAAGATGTCTTAAAACAAGAAATGAATAAAGAACAGGACATTCTTTATTCTGCGACATCTTCAACCGACGAGTTGGACCCTTAGCTGAAAATTCTATCTATGTCGACGCTGTTTACGGGGCATCTATGGGTGTTAAGTGGGGATTCAGTTTGTTTTTTCAGACAGGGATAACGGTGGTTCGGACCAGCAGTGCCGAATAACCCGTGGGATCATACGAAAAAAAATGATGTTGTAGAATTTGGAAGATGTTATACTTAGTCATGGGGCACGCGTGTTCCGTTGGATTTTCCTTTGTGTACCAGTCCTTTAGCGGGATAAACCATTTGATCATTTTGAAGAAAGAAGACTTATGCAAAGTACCAGTTATTTTTTAATATTCCTTTTGTTGGTTGTTGTCATTTTTGCCGTGCAAATTGTTTCTGATAGTAATAAATTTAAAGAGATTGATGAATTGGGCTGTTATATGGAGATTTCTAAAATCAAGGATACCCCTCAAGGGGCTCATATGAGTTTTGATATCCATTGCCCCTGTGATGGCCCGGAATGTGAAGTTCCCCCAAAGTATGACTGGCAGGAGTCAGATTTTCAATTCTATCCGCAACTGAAAATTGAAGATGTCAAAGGCCGCAACTTTATTATCAGTGACGGGCGTGACCCGGATGACTTTATGGAGGCAAGAGGGCCTTTATATACTATAAAGCGGGAAGATGAAGAAGTGATTTTATCTATTGGTTTCCCTAACCAGAAATTTAAGATTCTTAGCAAAATAAAATATGATTATTGCACAAAATATAATAAATATGTCGACCAGTCTCAATGTGTTTCAGAATTGATCGCTGAAAGCAAAGGGTTTTTTCCCCGGGGAAAATACGCTGCCTGGGTGGATACTCAAGTTGAAGGTGTGAAGCTTAAAAAATTATTTATGGTTCAATGATAATCGTAAGCGCAGACCCTGGTTCTGATGAATCATGCTCGTTGTTTTTTGTTGTGCCTGCCAGCGTCCCATACTTGATCAAAGATCGGGACTTCAATTTCTTAAATTAAAGAATATGATAACGTTATCAAGTTTTTGATGATAATTTATCAGTGAGTGATATGAACGGGTGATATCGTCACCAATAGGAGGAATTCACTCCATTAAATTATTGAATGCGATCCCCTGCGCCAGTTTAGAATATATCAAGAGCCGGTCGGGGTATCATTTTGATCAACAATTGATTTATGAATGTCCGTGTTTAAAGCCCGCCTTGGGCATGGTCTACCATGTCTTTCAGGCGGAGAAAGTTTCTCCTGATGATGTGAATTTTTTCTTTATCGGAGATCGAACCCCAGACGTTCAAACAGCCCTTAACATAAACGGCACTGGTATCCTCGTTCCTTTTGAGAATGAACCGCGGGAACATCAAAAGGTTCAATCCCTTCCAGATCAAACGAATATTCATGTTGTTACTGATTGTTTTCATGCCGCGCGGTATATTCACAGCAAGGTCTCATCATAGCGTCTGGACGCAGCACACAAAAGGATAAAACAGGTTCTCGCTCCGGGTCAGGCGGTTTGAGCTAACAGGGGTTGTCTTTTTCCGTATCGATTATTTTATTTTTTTTGTTTTTTTAGAAAAAGTGCACCGGCTATCTTTTATTTCTGTTATCATACAAGAGTTAATAATCACAAAGGGGGCAATAAATGAAGTGGATGTTTGTTTCTGTTCTTTTAGCAATATTAGTTGTTGTCGGTTGTCAAAACGTAGATAAAACATCCCCGGCTGCTATGACGATCAATAATATTTCATTTTCGCTCGAGGAACTGGAGGAGGCCTATCAACGGTCTTCTTATTTTTTGGAAAATACTCCATCCGCCCGTAAAAATTTTATTGATCATTATGTGTCCAGCAAACTTATATTACTGGCTGCTGAAGAGCAAGGTTTGAGTAAAGACCCGCAGTTTTTAAAAGAAGTCGAATTTTTTTGGCAACAGTCCTTGTTGAAAATGATGTTGAAGCGCAAAACAAATGAGTTAAATCAAAAGCAATCATTAAGTGATCAAGAAGTACTTGATTACTATCAATCCGTTAAAGACAAGTACTTTAAAGATAAAGAAATTGATGAGGTGAAACTAACAATAAAAGCCATATTATTGCGGCAAAAACAACAAAAAGCCTTAGATGCTTGGATTAATGAATTAAAGCAGAAAGCCGATATTCGAATTGACGAGAAACAATTAGGGCTTGAATAGGGTGTATATCTTCAGGTGAGGGGGTGGGAATGTCTCAAAATGAAAGACGCAAGAATGTTTTTATCGACCGGAAGTTTCAAATATCATTTATTTTAAAATTTTGTAGTGTTGCGATATTATCGTCCGTTATTATTGGGTTGTTAGTTTTGATTTTTACAAGTAACTCGACGACTGTCGCGATTGAAGGGACAAAAGTGTTTGTCAAAAGCACGTCAGATTTTCTTTTGCCAGCAATGGTTTTTACCATTGCGACGGTAACGTTATTCTCCGCCTCTGCTGTGATTATGCTTGCCATGGTAACTTCTCATAAGATTGCCGGACCGTTGTTTAGTATTAACCGAACAGCAGAAAAATTAAAAGAGGGTGATTTGACTGAGAGGTTCCATATTCGTTCAGATGACCAGCTGGGAGATTTATCCCGTTTTTTGAACGTCTTTGTTGATGCGTACAAAGAAAAAATTGGGATTATGAAAGAAACGATTAAACGAATAGAAGAATGTTCCGTTGATCCTAAAAAGAATGCCAAGGAGATTCAATCACTATCGAATAAGTTAAATGGAATTATTAGCTTTTATAAAAATTAAAAATATCAAATCCTTATTTATCAAAAGATTTTTGCTTCTTGTTGTTTTTTTTGTTTTATCCCCGATAACGATAATATACGCGAATTCATCAGAAAGCAAATATTTTGAGATTATCCTGCCGGAGGGCGTAGACCTTGATGAATTTTATGCTGTTATCTTTAGGGATAATTTTACGTTAGAAGAGATTATCGCCCCTTTGCCCCTCCCCGCGAATTTAGAGCAACATGTTTTAATGGCCTTAGATTCATTATACCTTGAAGTCGCGAACATTTTGGACATTCAGCCACAGGGTTTTAAAACCCGTATAGAGGTTTATCTGGATAAATCGAAAATAACGGAGACGGCGCAGCTTTTTAGCGTGGATAACTATTCTGACGTCGCTATTTATGTGTTTATGCAAGACACGATTTTTATCAGCATTGAAGACTTGACATCCGCATCACTGGGGCATGAAATCGCCCGGGCGATCATTTCCCACTATTTTGTTGTGCCTCCTCCAGAAAAGGTTCTGAATATTTTAACCGGATATGTTGACATGAAGTTAGGAAAAGAATAGTTTCAAAACGGTTAAAATAAGGAGAGGGCAAGAAATGAAAGATTATTTTTTTTTATAATAGAACAACTGTAATGATTGTATAGGTATGTACGACACATTATAAATAATAGTATCTAATGGTAGGTGTAAGGAGGAGAAAGATGAAAAAAAAAGCTGTTTTCTTAGTCGCCATCATCGGTTTGACCTTTGCAGTTAATAGCGTATACGCAGAGCATCATAAGCGTAAGCCATTTGATTTCAGAGGTAAAACGTGCGATTACAGAGGGATGACGTGTGATTTCAGGGAAAGATCCTGTGACCATAGAGGTGGTTGCAGGAAAGATAAGAAATTTCTGGAAGATAAATTGATGAAGATTTTTCATGTCATTTATGAGTATCAAGAAGAGATGGGCGTGACAGATGAGCAATTATCCCAAATTAAAGCGATCAAGGTGGCTTTAAAGAAAGAACTTATTCAGAAGAAAGCGGATGTTGAGGTCGTTATGGTTGATTTTTACGCGCTTCTTCATGAAGATGAACTTGACCTTGAGACCATTATCAAGTTGGTGGACCAGAAATATGAGGCGAAAAAGTCAAAATTAAAGAAACTTGTCTTAACATATGCTGAGCTAAAGAAAATTTTATCAAAAAAGCAGATGGACCAATTGAAAGAATTGAAACACGGGAAAAAACGCTCTTCCTTACCGGCGCCAATGAAGAAACTGATTCCCCCATCTGATAAATGAAACAATGATTCTGGCGTTTGAGTGTTTTTAGCTCCGGGCGCTAAAAAAGGTCCTGTAAGGCATTGACGAAGTTATAAGCGGTTCATAAAGTCATGTTTTATAGGACCTTTTTAATTTTAAAAATATTTGGTTTGATGGAATTGGTATAATTTAACGAGATTGGTATCAATCCTGTTCGTTAAATGAATAAACGATTGATCCACATTTCCAGTAAAAAATTTTGACATATTTGCCGGACAGCATCTGGAAAAACACGTAACCTGTTGAAAATAAACGATTAATTTTTAGTATTTGAAATTTTAACCGGACAGAATTGAATTAGTATAATTAGCTTTTTGTTCGAGTTCGTCCACGTCTGTTGACGGTCATCCTTTCATCTGGCCTATATTCAATAAGTTCAAATATTAAGGGGCAATCTTATCTTTTTTTATCAGCCATTTTTTTCGATATTCAGGGGAAAATATTATATACTAGTATAAATATTGATAAACTGACGGATTTGACCATTCGGGCAGAAGGCTTGAAAGGATGTCTGTCACATGACGAAATTATGGATATTGGATTAATATTAATCAATTTAAGCATTCTTTCACTCAGCCTTGTTGTGATGGGCTTGACGTACCGAGAGAAAGAGAGAAAGCCGCCTAAGAAGAAAAGTAAGTTTTGGAAACTGTTTTTATGGACAAAGAAGTTGAAGGATCAAAAATGGTGGCCTTTTGGTAATAAGAAGGAAGCCGTAGTCCGTGAGCAGATTGCCAGGGAAAATATTGCTTTAGAACAGAATATGGGTGGCAATTTATCCTCCTATAACGTAAACCAGACCACATCGGAGACGACCCCTTCCGTCTCCGATATTTTGTTAACCGAATATGATAGCAGCGGAGTATCCACGGAACAGGACGGCCAATTGGACAAGAAATTGTCTTTATCCCTTGAATTAGAGGAATTAAAGGAACGATACACGGCATTAGAGAAAGAATCCCAAGATAAATTCAGTAAAGTCGATCAATTGGAAAATTCTTTGCGATTAGAAAAGAGGAGGCGTAAAGAAGCGAATGCGGTCAACAATGAGATGGAGAAGGAAATATCAAGGTGGCGTGAGAAATGTAATGATGTCTTGAAAGAAACAAAAGCCATCCGCATGAAAGAAGAGAATATGGAAAAGGAAATCAGCCTTCTCAAGAAGAAAATTGATTTACGTGACCGGGATATCAAAAATAAAGAAGCGATTATTGAAAAGAGTTTGATTGAGATCGATACCATAAAAAAGCAATCCGCGCAATTATCCATGGTATTGAAAAAGAATATTCAGTTTCTCCGGCAGAAAGATGAAAAAATAACGTTTTTAGCCAAGCATATCAAGGAAGACCGCGGTGGCCCGTTATCAGATGAAGAATTAGCTAAGATTGCTGAAGTTGCTTCCGTCAAGGCAGTTGACACACAGTTGGATCTTTCTAGCGTCGAAGGAGTTATGGCAGAGGAGCCGGATAGTGTTGTAGCGGAGGGCGCGCCGGCCTCCGCAGTTGAAAGTCCCAGAGAAGAGGGGGCGGGCGCTCAAACGGCGGAAGCGGAAGAAGTTGACGCCCAAAAGCCAGGCGAGGTCCCGGATGATTTAGATGAATCAAAATTAAATGATTTGAGAAATATTGGTATTATTGCGCATATCGATGCTGGAAAGACAACGACAACGGAAAGGATTCTTTATTATACTGGGGTTATTCATCGGCTCGGTACCGTTGATCAAGGAAATGCGACCATGGACTGGATGGCGCAGGAACAAGAACGCGGGATCACAATCACGTCGGCCAACACGACATGCTTCTGGAAGAAGAAATGTGTCAATATTATTGATACCCCGGGTCACGTTGATTTCACTGTTGAAGTTGAACGCTCGTTAAAGGTCTTAGATGGTGCGGTTGTTGTTTTGTGTGCGACAAGCGGTGTGCAGGCCCAAACAGAAACGGTCTGGCGTCAGGCTGACCGTTATAAGGTCCCCCGGTTTTTCTTTATCAATAAGATCGACCGTATGGGGGCGGACTATGACAATGTTATCCATCAAGTCCGTGAGCGCCTGGGAGCCAATGCCGCCCCGATTCAATTTAATGACGGCGCGGAGAATGATTTCAAGGGCATCGTTGATCTTGTCAATGAGAAATATATTCATTACACCGATGAATCCGGTCTGAATTTTGAAGTGCAGGATATTCCTGAACGTTTAAAGGAGAAGACACAGGAATACCGTCAAACATTGTTAGACTGCATTTCTGTGTTTGATGATCAATTAACGGAAATGGTTTTGAATAAACAGGATCTTCCACCGGAGAGGATCCAGGCGGCCATCAGAAAAGGTGTTGTCGAAAATAAATTTAATCCGATCCTGGTCGGAACAGCATTGCATAACCGTGGTGTCCAAATGGTCCTGGATGCGATTGTGGATTATTTGCCTTCACCGTTGGAAGTGCCTCCTATTGTCGGCATGAACCCAAGAACGGATGAGGAGGAGACGCGCAAGACATCATTTTCTGAAAATTTTAGCGCTTTGGTTTTCAAAGTGGCATCCGACCCGTATGTTGGCAAGTTGTTCTACACGCGCATTTATTCCGGTGTGATTGACTCCGGTCAAACAATTTACAATGCCTCTCGTCAGAAAAAGGAACGCATTGCAAAGATTGTCGTCATGCACTCAAACAAACAGGAGATTGCGCCACGCGCTGCGGCAGGTGATATTGTGGCTTTAGTCGGGTTAAAAAACACAAAATCCGGGGATACATTATGTATCAATTCGGCCCAATTAGTGATTGAAAGTATGGACATCCCTGAACCGGTTGTTTCGATGTCGATGGAACCCAAGACCAAAGCGGATCAGGATAAACTCGGAGAGATCCTGCATAAATTTTTGGACGAAGACCCATCACTTCGGAGTTATTACGACGAAGAAACAGCGCAGACCATTCTCTGCGGGATGGGGGAACTGCATTTGGAAATCATTGTTGACCGTATGAAGCGCGAACATAATCTGGAGGTTTTGATCGGCCGTCCGCAAGTTGCTTATCGCGAGACGCTCACGCAGAAAGTGGAGAACATTCAGGGCAAATTTGTGTCGCAGACCGGTGGGCGGGGGCAATACGGTCACTGTAAAATACATGTTGAACCAACCGAAGAACGCGGCCAAGGCATCGTGTTTGTCGATATCATCAAGGGTGGGAGCATTCCTCAAGAATATATCCCATCCGTCGAGAAAGGCATTATGGCTCAATCGACAATAGGAATTTTGGCCGGATATCCTGTGACGGATTTTAAAGTTACATTATATGACGGCTCGTATCACGAAGTTGATTCAAGCGACATCGCCTTTCAGTTAGCGGCGAAAGAAGCTTTGCGCGAGGCTTTACGTAAAGGTAAGTGTGTTTTTCTCGAGCCGATTATGGAAGTCGAGTGCACAACCCCTGAAGAATTTAATGGCGCTGTCGTGGGCGACCTGAACAGCCGCCGTGCCCGTATTCTGGATATGGGTGTTCTTGGTAAATTAAAAACAGTCAAATGCGAAGTGCCGTTGTCTGAGATGTTTAATTACGCCAACGCCCTGCGGTCGTTGTCACAGGGGAGGGCGTCTTTTTCTATGAAGATGTCGCACTATGCTCCTGTCCCGCATCATATCGGAGAAAAAATTATTGAAACCCGGGAAGAAGCCAAATCAAAAAAAAGGTAGATGCAACTTTTAAACGGCATCCCCTGCCGCATCAAATAAGTTTATTCATGGCATTGAAACGATCATTATTTATTTCATTATTATTTGCTTTTAGTCAATAGCTATTATTTTTAGACATAAATAAAGTGCTATATTGAATAATATTTGTTAATCTGAAGAATTCCCCGTAGCTTGCTCCGGGGTGCAGGGTTCATTGGAATTGCTATCATACCAAATCCATTAATAAATTGTTCTAACTTAATTCCGATATTCTCGCTAAATCGTCGAGAAAAACAGAATTGGTTTTGGTCATTATTTATTGGAATTGGTATCATGACACATTTGAAGGCAAACAGTATACCTGTTCACAAAAAATGTGTATTTGTGCGTGAGACCGGGATTGTTTATACCCGCTCGACTGCTGTTTTGCATATTTTAAAATGTTTGGGTTGGACGTGGAAGATGATGGTTGTGTTGATCATTATCCCAAGCAGCTTTATTCGCGATTTCATTTATGATAAGATAGCTCAACATCGATACCGGTTGTTTGGGCCGTGTGATAGCTATCGAGGGCCTGTGGGGCAAATTTTTAAAAATAAAATCAAAGGAATAAACAGAAGGGCCGGTCAATATGGGGGAAATGATTCAGCAACATGACGAGCTTCCTGACATGTTGATCCCCTGATGACGGACTTTGTTCCGTTTTTATTGTGGTTATTTATTATGCGCATTGTTTTTGTTGCTATCGGTTGTGAACAGCTTGGCATTAGCCTTTTATCTGCCTTAGCCAAGCAAAAAGGGCATGATGTGAGCCTGGCTTTTAGCCTGGCTTTATTCGATGACCTGATGCATGTCTCCATCCCCGCCTTAGGTCGTTTTTTTAGTGACCGTAAAATAATATTTGCAACAATAAAAAAAAATCAGCCGGATGTGATCGTTTTTTCACCAGCCTCTGGATCTTATCGATGGATGTTAGAGGTCGCAGCTGAAGCTAAGAAAATATGTCCTCATTCAAGAGTGATTTTTGGTGGACCGCATGTCAGCGCGGTTCCGGAGTTGGTTATCAGCCAACCAGCGGTTGATTACGTTTGTATCGGCGAGGGAGATATCGCCTTTTTGAAAATGCTTGAAGCCCTCGAGAAGGAGGACTTTTTCTCTCCCATAGAAAACACCTGGTATAAAAATTCACGGGGTCAAATTATTAAAGGCCCGCAAGTCGGTTTTATACAAGACCTTGATTCTTTGCCGATGTTTGACAAGCCTTTATGGGAAGATTATTTTAATTTTTCGGACCATTACATGACAATGGCAACGCGTGGCTGCCCGTTTCGGTGCACATTTTGTTTTAATAACTATTACGCAAATTTGCCGCAAGGTGAAAAGGGTCAATACATGCGTTACCGCAGCGTCGATCACTTTATGCATGAATTGCGCTGGGCCATGAAGCGTTACCGCGTTAAACGTTTTGATTTCTTTGATGACATT
Organism: Candidatus Omnitrophota bacterium; assembly: GCA_021108075.1. Lineage (GTDB taxonomy): Bacteria > Omnitrophota > Gorgyraeia > Zapsychrales > Zapsychraceae > JAIORP01. The sequence continues at coordinate 22,859 of JAIORP010000096.1, forward strand.
TTTACGTATGATAAGAAATGGTTGAAGAATTTTTTGGACCAGTATAAGCGAGACATTAAAAGGCCGTTTGAGATTTTTTCGCATTTGGTTCATTTGGATGAAGCGACGATGAAGATGTTAGGGGAAGCCGGGTGTTTTTCCGTGGAGCTGGGTATTCAAACGTTAGATGACGCATATAAAAAAAGAGTTTTAAAACGTTTTGATAGCCATGAAAAACTTATCCAGGTGATCCGATGGTCTAAGCAATGTGGGGTGCGTGTTCGCGCGGATCACATGCTGGGTCTTCCCACTGAGCCTATTGAAGCGCAGGAAGCGGCTCGCCAATTTTATGTGGAAAATACGCCTTACCGGATTCATACGTATTGGGTCAAGTTTTTCCCGGGAACAGAATTGCAGAAACAAGCTTTGGATATGGGCGTGTTAACAAAAAAGGATATTGAAAAACTGAACAGCGGTCATGATGTTTTTTGTATCAAACATAGCGAAACCATTACGGACCCTCAAAGGCTTAGGAATTACCAGGTCTATCAGCTTATTTTTCGCCTCATCACTTATATGCCCGCGAGAATAAAAAGATTGATAAAACCACGTCTTTTCCGTTTTTGCCCAACAGGACTTGTTGTTTTCTTGACGTTTTGGGTCGATTTGAGTATCGGCCTGGTTCTAAGAGAAGCGCATCATTATATTTATTTAAAGTTTTATTTTTTTCATATGTACTGTCTCTTACGGACAAAGGTGGGACTGAAAAGAATTCCAAGGATGCGCCATTTAAACCCGGAGACTGATTTGTCTTTTCAGAATAATTGTCCGAGTCAACTCCTGTCCGGGCAGTAAAGCGTCTGACAATGAATCATCCGTTTTGTTCAGGGAATTATTGATAAAAGATTTTGGTTGATTTTTTTGATAATGATTGGTATTGCAGGATATACATGGAATTTTTTTTTCATCGTTGAGGTTATGTGTTGAACCGCTATTGTCTTATAGCCCGATCATTGTATGAGTTTATTGAGATTTGTTTTTTTCTAATAATAAAGACAACAAGAAGAAGTGAAGAGCAAAGGAGAAGGTCATGAGTACAGTAGATATTCAAGGAGTAACAGCATTAGTGACTGGCGCTAACCGAGGGATCGGAAAGGCCCTTGTCCGGGAATTGATCGATCAAGGCGCCGCAAAGGTCTACGCGACCGCCCGCAGTGTTGATAAATTGGGTGACTTGGTCGCTACGGCGTCTGAAAAGATTATTCCATTAGAATTAGATGTGACAAACGAAGAACAGATTAAAGCGGCTGCGGAAGCGGCCGGTGATGTCCTGATCGTTATCAATAACGCCGGCATTGCAGGTTATTCCGCTATTATCGCCGCCCAAGACACATCTTCCGCCCGGCAGGAAATGGAGGTCAACTATTTTGGCGTCTTACATATGGTCCGCGCGTTTGCTCCCATTCTTAAACAGAACAAGGGTGGCGTTTTTGTGAATATTTCTTCCATCGGCGGCTTAGTCGGCATTCCCATGGTTGGAACGTATTGCGCAACAAAAGCCGCTGTCCATTCCTTAACGCAAAGCATCCGAGGCGAGCTGGCGGGTCAAGAAACATTGGTTATTGGTGTGTATCCTGGCTCCATTGACACGGATATGGCGGTAGGCATGGATATGGAAAAAGAATCGCCGTATGTTGTTGCCCAAGCAATTTTAGATGCGGTTGAGAATGGGATCGAATCCGTTTATCCTGATAAAGTTGCCGATGCGATCGGCTATCTTATTCATACCCCTTTAAAGAAATTAGAATTACAATGGGCCGATGCATTGCCACAAGCTGGTGAGTAAATTTTTTTTTAAATGGGGAAAAAAGTACCATCCGTCCCTACTTTTTATTTGTCATATTTAAAAGGATTCGGGAATGTGATTAAGGTGATGAAGAAAACACCTAATGGATAAAAATGCAGGAGGAGGCGGGAACGGCCGGTTTCTTTAAGGTTTCCAGCAATCCATAGGTAGTTTTCCGTGAAGATCGCGACCAGGGTATAAAGGACAAAGAAACAAAAAATACTTATAAGCGTCAGCAGGACGTCTTTTCGTTTTAATCTTTTTGAATAAAGGAAGAAGCAGATCAGAAAGGTGCTCCAAATCAGGCCCCAATTTGCCGAGTGAAATAAATCATAGGAATAGCTCCTAAAGACATTCTTTAATAATAATAAATTTTTTAGTGATAGTTTTAAGTTCGCTTTTCCGTCTGTGCTTATTCCTAATCCATGCACAGACTTGTATATGTGGAAACTGAAACAGCAGAGTAGAATAGGTAAAATATAGATAAGTGTTAATTGCAGTTTTTTTTTGGCGGTGTCTTTTCGGTTAAAAAATAGGATCACAAAGAAAACAAAGAAATAGACCGCCATGAAAGCTGTTCCTTCTAATTTGACAAAGGTTGCGATGCTGGCAAACATCGAAGAGAGAATGAGTAGGTTTGTTTTGGTGTATTTGCTCCAGAGGATAAGAAACATGATGGCGCTACAGTTGTAATAAAGTAAAAAGGAGTCTCTATAGGCGGTTGTGGCATGAAGAAAAAATAAATTTGATGACAGTAAAAGCGCGATTCCGCATAACGCGTACGTCTTGTTTGTCAGGAGTTTTAGGAAATAATAAGAGATGATGAGAAACGAAATGAGCCCTGCAGGAAAAAATATTTTAATCAGTTGATCGTCCCATCGACCGATGTTGAAGCTTGTCCAGGTTTCCAGCAGCGGCGTCAACAAAGGATATGTCCTGTGCGGTAATAATTCTAAAGAAGGGATTCCTTTTTCGAAATAAAATATTTTCGCCTTGAACGCAATTGTCGCAAGCGCGTCCCAGGCAGAGATCGGGACATTCATTGCAATCCAGACAATCGTTAAGATGTTCAACCCAATAAAAAAAGAAATATAAGATCGAAGCCTTGAATGTTTTTTTTCGTTGTCCCTTGATCTGGCCATTTTCCCAAATGGCAGGGTGTCGTTATCGTCGTTATCAATGAAGGAATTGTTGGAATATTTGATGTGTTGATAAAGGATAAATAGAATCAATCCCGCCACAAAAACGACAAGCAAAATATTTATATAAGAAAAGGCTAATCCCAAAATATTGAAGTAGAACATTAAGAGGACGAGAATCCCCACGCCTAACCCAAAAGAAATTGACAACTCGACCAGTAGAGGCCAACGTTCGTTGAGGAGGATCGATTTAACGGCCAGGTAGCCTAAAACGGTCGGGATAGCTATCGTTGTAAATAGAAAGAACAGGTCTGTAATCATTCAGCCTCATCTTTTTGGACCAGAAGATACCGGTTGTTTAAAAAGGAACATTTAACGCTGTAGCCCATAGGTATGTGTTCTAACGGGTTCTGTTTTTTATAGAGAATGAATATATCCTTAGGTGACTTGTTGTCTAGCCGGGTCGATACCGTTGGATAGAGATAATAGGATAACAGCCTATGGGTGAACATTTCTTTTGGTGATTTGAAATTAATGTCAGTGATAAATTCTCCCTGATGATATCCTTTGATGGTTTGTTGACATTCATAAGGAAACAGATATCTGTCTTTGAACACGAGCGTATTTTTTTCATGCGTTGTTTTGTTAGATAGCGTTTTAAATAGGGTTCCAAAATAGATTGTTCGGGTATATTGCTGGAGAATTATATTTAGAGCAAGCGCGCTGATCGCGACAGCTGTGACAATTGCCTTAAGGCTGTATTTGTGTGTATGAGAGAAAATAAGGTGGAGGAGTTTATTGCTCATGATGGTTATCGGGATCGTGAACAGGGCTGCATAATAGTAGATATTCGTGGAATTCAAGTATTGAAACTTATAGGGATGACAGCAATTAGGATGAAAAATGACGTTCATATATAAGAAATTCATTAAGTATCTTTTAAAGAACGTCTGGTCAATTTTTGCGTGAATATATAAAAGTGCTATTAGTATAAATAATAAATTAACGAATGTGATGAATATCAATCGCAAGATATTACTTTTGGAGTTTTGTTGATTATTCATGAAGGAAAGATGTGATTTTATGACCGATTAGTCTATTTAATATCTATTCTATATGATTTTTTTTAAATTTCAATTGATTATACCAATCCCATTAAATAATGACCGAACCCAATTCTGCTTTTCAGAATTAAGATAGAACAATTTATTAATAGATTTGGTATTATCATTTAATAACAGGCATGGACGAAAAAGAAAGTAAAGGTTGTAAACTGTTTTCAGCGTTTTAGCCCATTTGCCTTATGTTCTTGTCCTCCGGATAAGATCATAGCAATGAGGGCCGGAATGATGGGGAAAATATGGAGGATAGAGCGCGATAATGCTGTATCCGTCTTGAGCCAGATAAAATGCTGGGTCAGTGTATACCCCAGGGTGTAAATGACTGTATGTAAGGCAATGAATAGAAAAAGGATGAGCATTTCAGGTGAAATATTTTTTCTTTTTAATTTAAGCAGGCAGATAAAGAAAATGGGCCAGACGGTGCTCCAGTTGTTGGTGCTGAAAAGATTGGTTAAGTATTTTTGCGCGAGGACCGTAAGGCGTTGGAATAATTCAAGGGAGAAATTTATTTGTATGTGGTTGAGGTCAAAGTCGCCCTTGTCACTTCGGTCTGTGATGCTGTTGAATACAATAAAATATTTATAACAATGATATATCGCGGCGATCCCCCAACTGATGAGGGTGAACGTGAAGAAGGATATGATTTTTTTCTTCAAATTTTTTGTTTTACTGAGGATTAACATCACAAATAAAATTAACGCAAGTATAACGGCATACCCCGTCCCTTCCAGTTTAATGAAACTGACAAAACCTGCGAAAAGGCCTGCTAAGACGAGAAAAGATGTTTTTTGGAACTTGCTCCATAAACATAAAGAGGCTAAACAGGTGTAGATGTAGAAACACATCGTGAAGTCGCGGTAACATATTGTTGCGTGGTAAACGAAGAAGAATGAAGAGCAAAGTAATCCTGTCCCGATTAAGGCACTGTTTCTATCTGTTAATAACCGAAGAAAATAGTATTTAATAAACACGAAGGATAGAAACATAAGTGGAAAAATAATTTTTATGGATTGGCTATCCCACTCCCCCTGTGTAAAGGCCGCCCAGGATAGGATAAAAGGGATATGGCAGGGGTAGGTATAGTGCGGCATATTGGGTAAATAGGTCAATGATTTTTCATAGTAAAAAATTTTCGCATTGAAGGCGTGTGTCGCGACCGCATCCCACGTCAGGACCGGGATGGTCATGCTAATAATGAAAATGCAAACGATGGTTGCGAAAAGGAACAGGAGCAAAATGATTGTGTGGATGTTTTTTGTCCCCGGTTTGAGGTCCTTATAGAGTGCCCCTTCGCACAATTTTTCTTTTGAATAAAGGCGTACGACGAGAAGAATTAAACTTAAGATCGATAAGGATAGATTGATAGATGTTGATGAAAAAGGGATTTGTAGAATCCCGAGAATAAGCATCCATTGCGTAATGACGCCTGTTCCAAGGGCAAAACTCAAAGCCAAAAGAATGGGGATGTTTAATAATTTATCTAATTTTAAGACGAACAATATAGATAATCCAAAGAAAATTGGGAGCAGTATTATTGCAATCATCATATTATGGCGCCGTTCTTATGGCTACGATATTATCTTTGTTAAAAGTGCCTGTGAGCTGATACCCTTCCGGAATCATTCTTTCCGGATCTGTTGTGCCTATTATGATATAGGCATTTATTTCTTCTTTGCGAACCTCGCGCATGTCAAGCGGATAGAGAAAATAAGCCAGTTGGCGATGTGCCGTCATCCATTGTGCCGATGAAAGATTTTTTTCTGAAAGGATGCCAACCGTTGATTCAGCAGGTAGCTGTTGGTGAACGAATTGACTAAACGAGTATTTATCCCCTAATACTTTCTGGTATTTTTGGCCTGTGTTCAGTCCGGCGTATTGATCTAAATGTTTTTTAGCCGTTAATGAAAGGTTCATTGTTTGGATAAGCATCAATATGCCGATTACAAAAAAGGCAACCTGCTTAAGAATGTCCGTTAACTCCATATCAGCGAAAAGATTATATTTTGAATGATGAACGAAATGCTTCGTGGATAAACAAAGAAAAACTAAAAAAATGGAAAATTGATAGATCAAATGAAAAACATTGATATCATTGAGTTTGCCTGCCGGACAAAGATTGTGGTTTCTTAAGGAAAGCGCGCGGTTGATCGAAAGAATCAATTGAGAAAAGGAGGCGTCAAAAAAGACCGATAAAATAAAAAGAAATAGACCGGTGCCTATGATAAAGAAGAATAAGATTGCGATATTTTTATTGCGCATATGATATAAATAAAAAAAATAAAATATTTAATATTAAGATAACATATAATATACCAAAATTGAAATATCCGTAAATTTTTTTATCAGGTAAAATATGATTATACCAATTCCATTAAATAATGACCAAAACCAATTCTGTTTTTCAGAATTAAGATAGAACAATTTATTAATGGATTTGGTATTACCTTTTATTAATAAAATACAGTAATATAAAAGCCAATGGTCATTCTATTTAGACTTGTTCACTTAATTTGACCTGTTGTGACTTTCTTTCCGGCAGCTGTTTATTTGTCAAGAACCGATATTTAGTTCACAAAAGTTGAGTCCACTGCCGTTTATGGGGTATAACCGGCTATTTTCACGCTCTGACTCTGTATGTTTTTTCGTTTGGTCAATTTTTTTTCATCATATTTTTGTTTCGAAATCACTATATCACAGCGGGCGGTTACGACCGTCCATGGTTTGGATCCCCATCTCGTGAGGTTTTCAAACGATTTTTTCATGTTTTAAATATTTTTTTCATCTTTAAGCCCTATCTGGTATGATTGTTCTATCATTAAAAGTGGATCTACGGTAAAGGGCGATGTCATAACACGTATAGTCGTGAATTCCCCTCTTGCCTTGACTTTGATAATTGGAAATTTTATGACCCTTCTGATAATTATCTGTCTATTTCAATTGTACCTATTTACGGGTGTTTTATTCAGAGAAGAACGAAGGAGTGTAAGACATCGATTTATATGCGCTATTTTGTTCTTAAGTTTTTTTTTGTGGTTCGGGACAGAACTCTTAAGTATTAGAAAACACTTAATGTTAAGCGGAGTATTTTTTTATTGGTTGACAATCAATGTCGTTTTATTTTTCGCGATCTGGTTCAATCGAGATAAAGCTGTTTTTCGGGGAGAAATACCAAAATTAAAATTTGTTGAATTTTGTCTGATCCTGGGAATTATTTTTTTCATCCTTATTTTAGCTTTTATCGCGTATACGGCCCCTCCGAACACGTATGATTCCATGACGTATCATATGAGCCGTGTTGCTCATTGGCAACAAAATCGCAGTGTGTATAATTTTGCGTCGCATGACATTAGACAGGATATATTTCCTCCATTCTGTGAATATTTCATATTACATATTCAAATCCTTTCTCAATCAGACCGGTATGCGAATTTTGTGCAATGGTTTTCGATGTTAGGTTGTCTTATTCTTTCTTCTCTGGTTGCCCAATTATTAGGATTATCCCGTTTAGGACAAATTATTAGTGGTTTTCTGAGTGTCACTATTCCTGTTGGTATTTTACAAGCAACAAGTACCCAGAATGATTATGTCTTATCGTTTTATTTTTTATGCTTTGTCTACTTCATCTTACTCGCGCTGAAGAATTTTAAGTTTAAATTTTTAATATTAAGCGGGTTAAGTTTGGGATTGGCTTTTTTAACAAAAGCGACAGCGTATTTCTTTTGTGCCCCATTCTTGTTGTTCCTGTGCGTTAATGCATATAAAAAAAGAAAATTTCTTTGTTTATCTGACGCGGCCTTCATCTTGTTTTTTTCACTGATAGTTAATATCCCCTATTATTGCAGAACGTTATCGCTCTCTTTGGGGCTGTATATGGATTCTCAATCAGTGTATTCTTTGAAGAATGAAATGTCGCTGACATTATGGTTATCAAATTTTATACGCAATATCGTTTCTCATTTCTTTATTGCCCATCGAAAAATAGATTATTTTATTTTAGACGTAGTCAGTGATATTCATAAATTTATACAAGTCCCTGTTTCTGACTCCAGAATAACATATTTAAACACTGTTTTTGCTCCGTCCGGATATTTGTTCCATGAGGATTACGCGGGAAATCTTTTTCACAGTCTCCTGTTTATTGCGGCAATTTTTATGATTTTATTAAACTTGAAAAAATGGAATGGGAGGTGTTTAACATATTGTTTATCCGTCATTTTATCATTTTGCTTGTTTTGTTTTATTATGCAATGGTCTCCGTGGTCCACGCGTTATAGCTTGGTGTTTTTTATTTTATCTGCTCCTATCGTCGCTCATTTTTTAGTTCAACATGTCGATAAAAGAATAGCCGCGGTTATATTATTTGGATTGTATCTTTCTTCTTCTTTCTGGGTCTTTAACAACATGACGAGAAGCCTCGTGCGGAAACAAAACATTTTAAATACAAGCCGTTTTGAACAATATTTCTCTCCTTCTCCGGGATTTAGAAGGTCATATTATGATGTGTTTAAGGAAATACAATCCTGTGAGTGCAAAAGGATCGGATTGATTTCATACTATGGTTTTTGGGAGTACCCTATTTGGGCCTTTATGCGTAAAATGTATTTTAACGATTTTGTGATTTATCATATCAAAGTTAGCAACCAGACAAAAAATTTAGAACAGAATGGTTTTGATCCCTGCTTAATCATAACGGACCAATCATTCAAGGATAAAGAAATCGAATACAACGGGTTTAACTATGTTTTGTGTAAAGAGGTTCCGTGTATTCATTTGTATAGAAAAGAGGATTAACCCGGAAAAAGCAATTGGGATTCTAGTAGTTATAACACGGATTTTTAGTCGCTGAGAATAAGGTGAGACATCTTATCGATGATATTCAAAAGGATTGGGATAAGTGATAAGGATTAAGAAGTAGATGTTGAGTGGGTAGAAGTGCAGAAGGAGGCGCGAGAGACCGGTTAATTTAGATGTTCCAGCAATCCAAATGAAGTTTTCAGTGAAAATGGCGACAAACATGTAAAGGAGAATAAAAGACAGTATGCCCATTAAGCATATGCATATTTCTTTTCTTTTAAGTCTCTTCGGATAAAGGACAAATGCGACAGGTAAAAGGAACCAGGATAAGTGCCAGTTTGCCGTGTATAAGAAATCTTCTTTAAAACTGGAAATAACGTTTTTTAATAAATGAAGATTTGTCAAAGATAAGTTTAACTGTGCTTTCGAGTCTGTTTGGAGAGTTGCCCCGTTGTAATGTTTATAAATATGAAAACCCAGTCCGATGATTAAAACAGGGATAATAAAAATAACCAATTGTTTTAATATTTTTTTTGGTTGGTTTGTTTTTTTGATAAAGTATATGGCGAGAATGAGGAATAAATAAATAGCGATAAAAGCCGTTCCTTCCAGTTTTACAAAGGTCGCTAAACTGGCGAATAGAGATGCTAAGATTAAATCATGATTTTTATCGAAGTGAGCCCATAGAATAAGAAAGATGATAGCTAGACAATTATAATATAACAAAAAGAAATCTCGATAGGATATGGTTGAATGTAATATAAACAAATTTGATGATAATAAAAGGGCTATTCCCGAAAGAGCGTAAGCGCGATTTGTGAATGTTTTAAGAAAATAATAGGAAATTAGTAAAAAAGACAGTAAGGCGCACGGGAATATGATCTTTACGAATTGATTATCCCACCTTCCCAGGCAAAAGCATATCCATGATTCAATAAGGGGAGTAAAGAGAGGATAGGTTTTGTGCGGGAGAAGATCTAATCGGGGGATTTGTTTTTCAAAATAAAACATTTTCGCCTTAAAAGCTACGGTCGCAAAAGCATCCCAAGAAGCGATGGGGATATTAAGCGCTCTCCAAAATGAGAAATATAGATTAATAAGGATAAAAATAATAAGTGCTAACTGAAAAATTGATATTCCGGGAATTTTTTTATTCATTTTATTCGGCAAAAGACTACGAAGCGGAGATCCTGCGCGGGCCTTGAGTTTTAACGCGATTAGAATTATTAGGTAGATAAGGAGACACGCTGAAAGGATGTTTGAAAAAGAAAAGGGGACCTGGAGCATATCCAGCACGAACATGAGGACCGAAAGGGCCCCCAACCCTAATCCATAAGCAAGTGAAGCTTCCAAAAAGAATGGATATTTTTCATTTTTTAAAATCATTTTTAAAGACAGAAATCCTAAAATCCAGGGGATACTCAGGGCAAAGAAAAGTTTTAAAAGTTCAAAAAGCATTTTTACCTTTTTTTTGAAGAAGGATGTAGTTGTTGTTTGAGTGCTTTAAAAGCATTTTATAGCCTTCAGGTATGTGGGCTAAGGGATCCTTTTTTTTATATAATATAATAATGTCTTTAGGGGCCTGGTTGTCTAATCGTGTGGAAATAGTGGGGTAAAGATAGTAAGTCAAAATGCGGTGTCGGGACATTTCACTCCCGTTTTCATTTGAATTGAAATTAACACCCGCGATGATTTCTCCTTGATGATGGCCTTGAAGAAGGCTTTTGCATTCTTGTGGAAAAGAATATAAATCTTGGAACATCATTAAGTTTTTTTCCTGCGTGGATTTTCCGCTAAATAGTTTGTGTTCGCGAGCAAAGTAATGAAAGCGGGTTGTTTGCTGAAGAAAAATGAAGATCAATAAAGAGCTGATTGCCACACCTGTCAGACAATGTTTGAAGGTAAGCCCGGTTTTTAATAATTTTTTTATTAAAGGACATTTAAAAATTAATATAATTATTATAAATGTGATAAAGCAGGAATGATGAAAGATGGTTAAATAATTTGTGTTTTTTAATGATAGAGTCCTGCATATATTCGGATGTTGGGAAAAATTTTTTATACAAAATAACCGTAATTTTTGGAGGAAAGAGGTCTGGTTCATGTTTGAGTAAGTAAGAAGATATGTCGTTAAGGTAAGTAATAAAATGAATCCGGCACTCCATAATAAGATGGAGATGTCTCTGTTATTGTTTTCATTTTTCGCCATTAAATATTTCAATTGTATTTATTTTATAAAAATAGATGAGTGATGCTGATATAGTTATAAACCAATGAAACAAACATTTCAAATATAAATTTTTTTGATGAAATATATATCAAGACCTATTTGATGATTATTCGACAGTCAAACAGTTTGAATGGTCATTGGGCCGGGAACGTAAAAGGCATTTGAGATGTTTTTTGAGATACGTTATACTGATGATAATCTTAGAACTTCTAAAAGGGGATAAAAATCACCTGTGAGTAAAGGCATGTTTCTTGGGGATCGGATGGACAGGGCAAGAAATGATCGACTTCAACGACTGTCCTGCTAACAGCTATTATTAGAGTAAGTACGACATTCTTCAGGATTTTTATAGTTCCTCAGACGCGAAAAGATAAAAAAAAGAACGATTTACGGAATTATTAACCTGCTATGTCCGGTTTCTACACTAAATCGGACAGTCGTATATTAAATGTTAGGAGAAAAAAATGAAAACAGGACTTACTTTTGAAGCGAAAGATAAACCGATAAAAGAAGTATTATATGCAAATTACAGGTTTAGAATTCCTCGATATCAAAGACCCTATGCATGGGAAGAAGACCAAGTGGCAGAATTCTGGAATGATCTTTTGACCACAGAAGAGCCATACTTTTTAGGCTCTTTAATTTTTAATCACGAGACACTAAAAAAGACAGGCTATATTGACATCATTGATGGGCAACAAAGATTACTCACCATTATAATTTTTTCTGCAGCACTAAGAAATGTTGCCCGAAAAATAGACCCTGCATTTTCAGCATTAATTCAAAGAAAAAATATCGTCATTGAAGATTTAGAAGGATCTCAAAATCCAATTGTCGAACCAGGAGAATCAATAAAAGATTTTTTCGAGAAGTATATTTTTCCAGAAAACTCTTCTATTCAAAAAGCAACTCCAAAAACGAAAGAAGAAAAAAGGATCTGTGATAACTATAACTTTTTTCACGAAAAGCTAATGCTCGAAACTTCTCGTCACAGCAACAAGCAAGAGAAAGCTGATTGCTTAAAAGCGTTACGCACAAAAGTACAAGAATTAATTGTTATTCAAATTAAAATCGAAAGTGAAGAAGATGCTTATGAAATTTTCGAAACAACAAATGCAAGAGGCGTAGATCTTTCGGTTGCTGATCTATTAAAAAACCTAATTTTCAAAAAAATACCAGCAAAACCAGATAAAGATTTTGCTAAAGATGTATGGTATGAAATAACAAGCAATGTTCAAGCAACAAATTTTGAAGTTAAAAAATTTATTAGATATTATTGGCTTTCAAAATATGCGTTTATTTCGGAAAAGAAATTGTTTAGAGGGATTAAAAAGGAAATTACCAATTATAATGATTTTATTCAGGACTTGTGGGAGGCATCTGAAGCATTCAACAACCTGCTAGAAGGATCGGAAGAAGACTGGAAAGATTTTGTTAAGGATGGAGAAAAAGTATATAAATCTGTTTTTGCTATTAGATTAATGAGTGTTTCTCAATGTCATGTCTTTCTGATGAGCCTCTTAAGGAATAAGAGCAAAATTAAAACAAATCCTAATCGTGTTTTTAAAATCATAGAGAAGTTTACATTTTCATACTCTGCTATTTGCAAGCTTCCCGGCAATGCTGTTGAAAAAATTTATTCGAAATTTGCTCGCGAATTAGAAACTGTTGTTATGAAATCAAATGAAAAAAAAATTTCAGGTGAAGTTCAGGCAATTTTTGAAAAACTTATTAAAGAGTTAAAAGATCATGTTCCTTCTTATGAATTGTTCAAAGAAAAATTTTTTGAAGTTGCTTACAAAAATTCTGAAAAAAATCGGTGTTTAATAAAATATATTTTAGAACGCCTGAATGAAGCTCTTTGTGAAACTCAAGAATATGATATTAATTTTAGCAAAGTTAATCTTGAACACATCCTCCCTCAAAAACCCAGCAAGGATTGGGGTCTAAAAAAAGATAAAATTAAATCCTATGTTAATAAATTAGGAAATTTGACAATTATTGATAAAAAAATAAATTCAAAAGCTCAAAATAAACTTGTAAAAGATAAGTTTGAATTTCTAGAAAAATCTGTATTACCAATAAATCAAAAATTAGTAGAAGAACTAAAAAGCAATAACTTTAAGTGGGGCGAAGAAGAAATAAATAAACGGCAGGATCTACTAGCAAAAATTTCATACGAACAAATTTGGAAAATTTAAACTCCTAACAAATCGCTTCACGCTGACTGCTACCCGCGGTGCTTCGCACAGCGTGCACCAGCAGGTGAGCTCAGTCGTGATGTGAATAAAATTTAAAATCATAAAACTTAAATTAAAAAGGGAATCATGGGAATATTTGATTGGCTATTGGGAAGTAAAAAGAAAACTCTGAAGATGGCTTCAGATGCTGTTGATTTTGTTAAGATGGGTTTATTATTTTATCTGTTAATCGATAATGGAAAATAAAAAAATGGAACAAAATTCAGAATTAATTTTATACACGGCCCCGGACGGGGCAACAAAACTTCAGGTGCAACTGGAGGATGAAACCGTCTGGTTGACACAAGAACAGATGGCGATACTTTTTGGTAAAGGCAGAACAACCATAACAGAGCATATAGGAAACATTTTTAAAGAAGGTGAACTAAATGAAAAAGAGGTGTGTCGGGATTTCCGACATACCACTCAACACGGTGCAATTGAAGGAAAAACACAAGTAAAGCAGGTAAAACATTATAATCTTGATGTCATAATATCAGTTGGTTACAGAATAAAATCAAAGCAAGGAACAAAATTTCGCCAATGGGCAACCAAAAGGATCCATGAATACATTGTAAAAGGTTTTACAATGGATGATGATCGGCTGAAGCAAGAGGGGGCGAAATTAAGATATTTTGAGGAACTTTTACAAAGAATCCGTGATATACGGAGCAGTGAAAGGAATTTTTACCAGAAAGTAACCGATATTTACGCGACCAGTATTGATTATCAAAAAGATGACAGATTAACACAAGAGTTTTTTGCAACAGTGCAAAACAAAATACATTATGCGGTTCATGGTCAAACTGCTGCAGAAATGATAAATGAAAGAACAGACGCCGATAAACCATTTTTGGGACTTACCAATTTTAAAGGCAAGTATATAACCACTCGTGATATTAGTATTGCCAAAAATTACCTTTCAGAAGAAGAATTAAGGCAACTGAATCTTATTGTGTCAATGTATCTTGATTTTGCCGAACTCCAGGCAACAAACGGCAGATTAATGAAAATGCGTGACTGGATACAAAAATTAGATGATTTTTTAAAAATAAGTGAAAAAGAACTTTTAACAAATGCAGGAAAAATCAGCCACAAGAAAGCCATTGAAAAAGCAAAATTGGAATACGATAAATACAGAAAAGCAGAAGATAAAAAATATATCTCCGATTTTGATTGTGAGGTTAAAAAATTAATGAAAAAAGATGATAAAAATCCATAACAAATCACTGCGCACCGACCAGATTTACCGCCTAAAAAGCGGCGGCAAATCTGGCGGGGGAGCTCAGTCGTTATGCTAAAATATAATGAAGAAAATTATACTCACAATAATGGTTATTTTTTTATCAACTTGCTCAATAGCGTTTGGTTCTGGATGGCATGATTATCAAATGGAAATAGGTGATGGATATAGCCTTTTTCGCAATAATAGCATGGATGTGGGCATCGGGAAAAAAGATAACAGCATAATTTTATTCCCTATGGATTATGAAGGTATTGGGCCGGTTACTAGTTACCAAATTTCTGTCGCTTACATTTTGACTAAAAATAAAGGAAGAAAAGATAGGAATTTATTTGAGGGGGATACATCTGAAGAAATTGATAATAACAAAGATTTCTTCTTTATACTGCAAAAGAAGGATAACGGCGTTTTCGGTCCCTACAAAGAAATAGAATTTGAAAAGGTCGCAAAAGAAAAAGGAATAGAAATTAAAGAATGGATTATTCCTAAGAATCCAAATTATTGGAGACCTCTTCTTGGGAATTTAATGTTTATTGCCCTCTCTATCCCCATATTGATGATAAGATTTTTTTATATAACAATTCCTTTATTATTTTTTATCGGGTGGATTATTTTTAATAAATTAAAAAAAGCATAACAAGCCAATAGAGCGGGTTTTACTCCACAGCTTCGCTGCTCCGTAAAACCGCTCACTTCCGTGTTATGTTGAAAAATAAAATATGTTAAACATAAAAGAAGATATTATTTCAAAAATTAATGATGACACCTTGACAGAACACCGCCATGACAATCTAGGATTAAAATCATCTTGGGATCAAGATTGCGGCAAAAAGATAAGCGCACTAGCTAACAAAAACACGAATAAGACTAATTGGTTATGTGTTGGGATTAATGATTACGGACAAATAATCGGAAACAATGAATCTTGGGCAAAAAGTACAGAAAACAACATTTCTCAACATCTCAATCGCTACCTTGACCCATATCAAACATTCAAGACTGTTACCTGTCACGTTTTAAATTCAAAATGGTTTATTATAATTGAATTTAAGAATCCTGGAGCAGTTGTAGACTGGAACCAGAAAGCCTTCTAAGTATCATCGCGGGTATGTCATTCCTAGAGATTTAAGAGCGTTGGCGGCTTTAGGCGGCACTAAATCTGCCCAGACAATGAGTTCACAGTTGTTATACGAAATAATTATAGAAATTAATCAATGGAGGAGAATATGTGACTTGTAAACGCAAAGATTACTTTAAGCAATCCCCGTGAGAAGAAATTAAAAACAATGGAGGAGGTTGCCCTTGTGGATACGGGGTCTGTTTATTTATGTATTCCCGATCATGTCAAAATTCAATTAAAATTAGATACGATAGACGAAAAGGAAGTGATTCTTGCCGATGGAAGCAAGAAACTTGTCCCATATGTCGGTCCAATTGAAATAAGATATAAAAATCGTGTAGGATTTGCAGGGGCATTGGTTATGGGGGACCAAGTTCTGCTTGGTGCAATTCCCTTGGAGGATATGGATTTTATGATTATTCCTGGCAAGAGAGTTTTGGATGTGAATCCGGAAAGCCCAAACATAGCAACTTCTATTGCAAAATAATTTGCGTATAACAAGCGCATGCACGCGGATTTCGCCGACGCGCTGCGGGCCGATGGTGATGCGCCGGCGTTAAAAAAATAGATTAATGAATGAAATGCGAAAATGGGAATAATTTGAAAGCGAGGTGAGCAAGTACAATTAAGGGGTTTAGAGGGATAAAAACAACGAAGAACTTTTTTCGTTTTTAACAAGTTAGAGTCTCTTTTTAATGTTTTAAATGAAATGGAGGTAAAATGATTATGAAAATGTTTAGACAAATTTTTATTGGTCTTGTTTTAGTGTGCAGTTTTTTTGTCGGGCAAGCGCGGGCATCATTATTTTATGATGATTTTAATTCAGGATTAGATTTAGATGTATGGGAAAAAGAATATATTGGTTCTTCAACATGGACCTGGCAACCGGATGGTTATATTACAGCAGGAACTCATTGGAATCTCCCTGATAGAATGTTAGATATCGTAACAAAAAAGGATGATTTTTCGGACTTCGTTTTCACATGGGAGATGCGAGCAAATAGCGAAGTGTATCATGATGATAGAAGATGGGCGCATTTTAGAAGTAACAATGATTTTCCTTATGTCGATGGATATTTTGTGCATACGACTGTACAATATGCGTATACTGGTAAAGATAGCCTCTGGTTTGGAAAAATGAATCCAGATAATACAATAACTTGGTTAGATGGTGTTGATCTTGGTTTCAATTTTTTTCAGTTGCGGCAATGGTATAATTATAAACTTCTAGCCGATGGAAATGAGTTTAAAGTAAAGACTTGGAAACAAGGTACGGTTGAACCGGATACGTGGCTTTTAAGTGCTTCAGACCCTGACAATACGTATACACAAGGACGAATTGGTTTTGGAAATTACTGGCAGGCTGATACATTTATTGATAACCCAACAGTTGGACTTGTTCCCGAACCGGTATCAATGTTACTTTTTGGATCGGGTTTTTCGGTTTTATTTGGCTTTAGGAGAAGGAAAAACGTTTAGAATTTCATCGATAACAGGAACGGCCAACATTTGGTCAGGTGAGCTTAAATGTGTGCGCCGAGCATGCTTTATGACTAATGGGTGGAAGTCCCTGACCATGTAGATAGAGCGGAAGGTTAGCGAAACCCCAAAGGTGCAACCGTGAGGTTGGGTCCGGAGGAAGGGGTTAGCAAAAGTGCGGGCTGATGGACAAGAACCTGATATGAGGTGTGACGTATTCTGAGACGAGCTGGCACGTGACAGCGAAGTCTTTTCGATCTATTAAAGATGCGTTTTATTAGTCAGGCAGCTATGTGCGGACAGTAGTAAAGCTTACATCGGGAGGTCTTGCCGGCATGTACAAAATAAGCGGCACCGGTATCATCTCAGCAGCCGATGGCCTTTTTTGTTGCTGTTTCTGTCGTTGTATGTCATGCTCAAGTTATACCAAATCCAGTAATGACTTGTTTTATTGCAATTTTAATATTCTCGCTATTTGTACAATTATTTATTGGAGTGAATCTCCTCTGAGCTCTTCTCCGAGGAGATTCACCGGAATTGGTATTATCACACGGAGGATAATGTTATGTCAAAATTAAGCCGGTTTGGTGTCCGGTCAAGGGAAGATAGTCATTTTGAAGAAGTCATTTATGGCCTCGCTCTTGTTTACAATATCATGAATAATCATTTGTCAAATTTTTTAAAAGAGTTTCATTTGAGCCCGGGGAAATTTAACATTCTTTTGACGGTCAAACATCAAGGCAAACAAGAGGGGATAAGCCAGGTCGATATTAGTAAGCATTTGATCGTTACACCTTCAAATATGACAAAATTGATTGATAAATTAGAAAAAGAAGGTTTGGTCTCCCGTTCCGCGATGGAAAATGACAGACGTGTTAATATTATCAACATCACGCCGGAAGGGTCGAGTTTGTTAGATCAGGTTTGGCCGGGGTATCAATCCCGTCTTAAGGCCCTGGTTTCCGGGTTAACAGATGAAAAACAAAAGAAACTTGCGGGGTTGCTGCTGGAATGGTTTGAGCACTTGAGCCCTTAATAAAATATTTTTATAGTGCGATCACTAAAATGGACCCTTTGACCTTTATTTGTTTTTGCCTTTTTTATGTTAAAGAAAATTTTTTCTCACATTCATGATTCCTTTCGTCGTGAAGGTCACGCTAAGTCTTTTTCAAAGTCGGTGGCCCTGGTCCTTTTTTTCCTGTTTTGTGTCGGGTGCTGCAGTATTAATCCGGTGACAAGAATGGAACAGAAAATGATTTTCCACCCCGATAAGACATTGGACCGTTCTCCTGAGGATATCGGTCTTTTCTATGAAGACATCTTTTTTTATACCAAAGACAAGATTCAATTAAATGGATGGTTTATCCCCGCAGAGCAAGCGGAGAAGACGGTCTTATTTTTTCACGGCAATGCGGGAAATATTTCCCATCGTTTAGAAATCATTGATTTTTTTCACCGCCTGAACATGAATGTTTTTATTATTGATTATCGCGGCTATGGTAAAAGCGCGGGGAATCCTTCTGAGAAAGGCCTATACAAAGACGCAAGGGCCAGTTATGACTATTTGATACATCGTCCGGATATTGACCCGGAGAAGATCATTGTGTACGGGAAATCGCTCGGTGGTGTTGCCGCGATTGATTTAGCCGCAAACATTCGTGTTTCCGGCCTGATCGTCGACTCTTGTTTGACATCTGCTAAGATGATGGCTGCAAGAATGGCTCCAGGGATCCCATCTTTTCTTTTAACGGCGCGGCTGGATTCTATTAATAAGATCCAGAGTGTTCTTTGTCCTAAACTATTTATTCACAGCCCGCAGGATGAGGTTATCCCGTATCAGATGGGCCGCGAGCTTTATGAGAAAGCTCAAGCCCCTAAGAAGTTTTTAAAGATCCACGGGGGGCATAATGATGGCTTTCACATATCTGGAACTGAGATTCAACGAGAAGTAAAAGCTCTGCTGAATCAAGTGGATCGGGAATAATATTAATTAACCCGGAAAGTCTAAAAAAGAAAGCTAAGGTCCAGATATGCAATTGTGCAGCGCTTGTTTGTTGGGAATCTGTTGTCGATATGATGGTAAGAGCAAACCGAATAAGAAGGTGTTAAGCCTGCTGAAAGAAGATGTTCTTATTCCTGTTTGTCCGGAGCAGTTAGCTGGTTTGCCGATCCCCCGGGGGCCTTTTGAAAGAAAAGATGAACAGGTTTTTCATCAGGATGGAACAGATTTTACGGCTGAATTCAAACGCGGGGCTAAAGAAGTTTTAAAGATCGCCCAATTATATGATATTAAAAAAGCGATATTTAAACAGCGCAGTCCTTCCTGCGGTTGTGGCCAGATATATGATGGCCGATTTACGGGGACGGTTATTAAAGGCGACGGCATCACGACTCAATTGCTAAAGCAGCATGGAATGGAAGTGTGTATGGAAGAAGATATTTGATCCGTTGTGATGGGCCGTGTTATAATCTCGGGTAACAATACCAAATCCATGAATGAAGTGTTCTATTTCAATTCTGATATTTTCGCTAAAACGCCGAGAAAAATAGAATCGGTTTTGGTATAATTATTTTAATACAACGCGATGAAAAAAAATCAGACATTAAAAACGAGTGAAGTTCAGAAGACAATCTGGCAGCTGCACTTAAGGATCAGTGACCGCTTTCCGAATTCTTCTCTCGTTCAGGCAGCCAAGCAGTTGCACGGGATAGCGAAAGAAACAGACAAGATTATCTCCTGGATCTCTTCGCCTAATTATTTATTAAGAATAGGGATCTATAGCCTCATCATTATCGTGGCCCTTGTTTTGGGTTTATCTGTATCGCAGATGAATTTTGCAGTCAGGAATATAACGTTCATTGATTTTATTCAAGTATCCGAATCCGCTTTAAATGAAATGGTCTTTATTGTCGCCGGGATGATATTTTTAGTCACACTTGAAAACCGGCGGAAGAGGAAACGTGTTATATCATCGATTAATAATTTAAGAAGCATTGCCCATTATGTTGACGCCCTACAGCTGACAAAAGACCCCGACGCCTGCATTCAAATATCCAAACCAACCCGGAATTCTCCTCATCGTGACCTGAATGCGTACGACCTTGGCCGATATTTAGATTATTGTTCTGAATTGTTGTCTTTAATCAGCAAATTAGGTTTTTTGTATGTGCAAAGTTTTGAAGATCCTATCGCGAATGAGGCGTCGAATGATCTGGAGAGCTTAACAACGGGTTTATCCGGTAAAATTTGGCAGAAAATTATGATCCTTCGCTCGAAGGAATCATGATGGACGTCGTGGTTGGTTTTTCGTTAAGGGCGCGTTGCCGCAAATAAAAGGATAATGTGTTTGAATGAATTTTTTAGTTCCATCGGAATCCTCGGGTGATCTTCCTGGCTGATTGCCTTTCATCTCGTATTAAACAGCCTTTGTTTGGCGTTCCCTTAAGAAACAACGGATGAGAGAACAGCTATCTTTTGGCGCTGTTTTCGGAAGATGGTCATGAATGATTGTGGACTGATTCGTTATTTGAAATATCCTCAAAGATTGAATGGGGATGGATTTATAATACCAAATCCATTAATAAATTGTTCTATCTTAATTCTGAAAAGCAGAATTGGTTTTGGTCATTATTTAATGGAATTGGTATAACCGGTGGAATGCGTCAGCTGGATCCCTATAAGGATTTCCTATGAAAAATTATAATAAAAATAAAGGCATAAAATTTTCTGATGTCGCTAGATATTATGAAGAAACGTCGTTGGTCCAGAATGAAGCGGGTGCGATATTATTTGATTTGGTTGATGTTCAACCGCATGACTGCGTTTTAGACCTGGGTTGCGGTCCAGGGCATTTAACCGCTAAGATCGCACAGCGAACAACACGCAAAGTGCTGGGCTATGACCGTTCAGAGGGCATGGTTCGAAAAGCTCAAGAAAAATACGGCGGGGAACGCATGGAATTTTATTTGCGCGATGTTGAAGAGATGACAGATCAAGAGCGTTTCGGTCTTATTTTTTGTAATTCAGCTTTTCATTGGTTTAAGGATTCCAAAAAAGCGCTGGCATACTGTTATCGTAGCCTTAAAAAAAATGGACGAATCGGGATACAGGCCCCGGGTAGCCGTGATTATTCTCCCCAGTTTATACGCGCGGTCAACAGCATTCGTAACAATCCTAAAACAAGGGAAATTTTTCGTCATTTTCGGTCTCCATGGGTGTTCTTTGATTGTGCTGAAGATTATCAGAAATTATTTGAGTCCGTCGGGTTTAATGTTCATTATTGTGAAATTCGGACGTTGCGTGCGGTATATTCATTGGATAAAATATATGATATTTTCTGTTCGGGTGCTGCTGTGGGGTATTTAAACCATCAGCATTATAATGTTCCGATTGATGAGCAATATCCGCGTGATGTTTTAGCCGTCTTCAAGCAATCGATTCAAGAACAGGCTGAGGGGCAGGATTGTTTAACGCTTTGTTTTAACCGGATTTATTTATTAGCCATAAAATGACAGCGCTTTTTAAGGTTCGGGAGTATAATATTTTGATACTGTTGCTTTAACGCGCGGGTTTAGATGGGCATTGTGGGGAGATAGAAAAAAAGGAGGTTCAGATGCATTTAGCCGGTGCTGGGCGCAGATTTTTAGCTTTTCTTGTTGATATGTTTTTAATCGGGATCATTGTTTTTGCTATTTGTTTTCGGTTTTTCGGTTTAGATGTTGTTTTTAAAGAGTATCAGGAAAATCGAAGCAATGTGGATTGTCATATGCGTTTTGAACTTTCCAAACAAATGGTGAACCTTGTCTCTTACGTTATCTGGCTTGTCTTGTCGTGTTTTATGGATTGTTCTAAGTATCAGGGCACGCCGGGTAAAAGAATGTTGAACATCAGGGTTGTGACCGGACATAGCGAGAGGATTTCTTTCGGGCAGTCTATTATCCGTAATTTTTTTAAACTTTTTTCTACGGCGTTTTTCGGGTTGGGTCTTTTGTCCATTAGTTTTTCTAAAGATCAACAGGGCTGGCATGATATGATCAGCAAGTGTTTTGTGATCCGCGATTAATCCATCTGCAAGGAACATTTTGACATTCCGGAGATTGTCGGTTATACTTTTAAAAGTTAAGATCTTAAAAATATTATTTACGGTAAACATAATGAAATTAAAAGGATCAATACACAATTTAACCGTCGTCCATGTCGTAGGTCTCGGTCTGTGTTTGCCGTAAGGTATGGAATTGGTTTTTCAGCCCCTGTCGGTGGAGACACTGACAGGGGCTTTTTTTATGAATATTTTATCAACCGCGGTACGTCACAAAGGAATCATAGAATGAAAAGGATCAAAACGAATAGAAAAATGGATTCGACCCGCGCATATGCTCTAAGGCCGGAGCAATGTTTTTATCTGCAATTATTTGTTTTAGTCGTCGTCTTAGTCGTTGTCGCCTTTTCTCCGCCCTGGGGTCTGATCTCATGTGTTGCCCCTGTCGGCGGTTAGGCCGGTAGGGGCTTTTTTTATGCCGGCCGTTTGAAGCATCCAATCGCAGAGCAATAAAAAAGTTTTTTAAAATAAGAGATGAAATATTAAAAAAGATGGACAAAACTCGAAAAAGGAAAGACATCATGAAAAAGAATGGAGCAGAAATCATCATTAGTTTTTTAGAATTTTACGGGATCAGGACAATCGTCGGTATTCCGGGCGGAGCGAACTTGCCGATATACGATGCCCTGCACAAGAGCCGGCTGCGGCACATTCTTGCCCGTCACGAACAGGGCGCTGGATTCATCGCGCAGGGAATGGCGCGTTCAACAGGGGAACCCGCTGTTTGTCTGGCAACGTCAGGTCCTGGCGCGACAAATTTATTGACCGCTATCGCGGACGCGTATATGGATTCGGTTCCCGTTATCGCGATTACGGGGCAAGTTCCGACCAGTCTGAGCGGGACCATGGCCTTTCAGGAAGTGGATACGAACAATGTGTTTAAACCGGTCACGAAAAAAAGTTATTACGCCCGCAATGCGCGGGAGTTGATCGAAATTTTGCCGCAAGCGTTCCGTATCGCTAAACACGGCCGACCAGGACCGGTGCTGATCGACGTTCCTAAAGATGTTCAGTTAGCCCGAACAGTTTGTCCCGAATGGAGAGAGTTTGAACAGCCGGAACAGCTCCGGCCCCGCGTCCTTGATCAGCAAATCATCGACCAGATTTCTGAACAGATCAATCTCTCCCGGAAACCGGTTTGTTATATCGGCGGGGGTATTATCCATGCTGGCGCCGGTCATGTCCTGGATGATTTTATTCAGAAAACGCATATTCCCTTAACATCAACTCTGATGGGATTAGGTGCCTTCCCGACGCGTGATGCTCATTGTATCGGTATGTTGGGGATGCATGGCAAAGCCTATACAAATAGGATTATGCGGGAGGCGGATTTGCTGATCGCCTTAGGGGCGCGTTTTGATGATCGCGCGACGGGCAAGGTCCAGGAGTTTTGTCCGCAGGCAAAAATTATCCATATAGACATAGATCCAAAGGAGATCAACAAAATCAAGCCGGCTGATTGGTCGATAACGGCAGATGTCAAGCAGGCCTTGGAAGGTCTCATCCCCCGGGTGGTTGAAAACGATAGAAGACAGTGGTGGGATCGGGTTGAAAGCATAAAAAGGAACACGGCCAGTATTCCATCTTATCAGGATAAAGCGCACGCGGTTCAATATATTCAGGCGATTGGTTTGATGAGCGGCCCTGAAGCGATCATAACAACAGATGTGGGGCAGCATCAAATGTGGGTGGCCCAGGCTTATCCGTTTCAGCATCCGCGCACATTGCTCACATCAGGAGGATTGGGTACGATGGGGTTTGGTTTGCCGGCAGCCATTGGCGCGGCTTTGGCGCATCCGCATAAAAAGGTTATTTGTTTTACAGGGGATGGGTCTTTATTGATGAATATTCAGGAACTGGCCACCTTAGCAGAGTTGAATCTTAATGTGACCATTGTTCTTATGAACAATGACGCGTTAGGTCTGGTGCGCCAGCAGCAGGAACTGTTCTATCAGAAAAATTATTGCGCGACTCATTTTCTTCAAGGCCCGGACTTCGCGGCCATTGCGCAAAATTTTGGCATCAAAGGCGTTGATTTAGGTGAAGCTTGTAACAAGCAAGAAACTTTGGCAGAAAGTTTACGCACGGATGGACCCTGTTTGATCAATATTCCCATTGATGCTCAAGATAATGTGTGGCCGATTGTTCCAGGCGGCAAAGGAAACGGGTCGATGCTTTTTGAGTCCGAGGATCAAAATCATCATCTCATTAGAAATGACCGCTGACATCCGCTTGACGTTCCAGATAGACATCGATTAGAATAAAATCGTCTACTCAGGATGCTATTTAAGAGCCGGTAGCTTATCGCTTCGCAAACCTTAAATAGGGATAATTTGTGAGAAATAAGGTGTAAATGAGCTGTTATGTGATAAATTATGAATGATCATTAAAATGACGCAGTCTTTTGACGATCGGTGATAAGGTGACTGGAGGGTACGCAAAGATTCCGCGCTTAAGCCGTGTTGATACCAAATCCATTAATAAATTGTTCTATTTTAATTCTGAAAAGCAGAATTGGTGTTGGTCATTATTTAATGGAATTGGTATGATTATGGGAAATGAAGTAAACTCGAAACAATGAGGAGGAAACAAATGGGTATCATTAAAATTATTGTCTCAATTTTCTTGCCACCACTGGCAGCATTTTTGCAGGTCGGTGTCACAAAACATTTTTGGATTAATATCCTGCTGACACTGTTGGGGGGCTTCCAGGTATCATCCATGCCCTGTGGCTCGTCCTTACGGACCAAAAAGCATGAAGGTCGAGAGGGATGTGTTTAACCATTGCGGCCATTTCCAGCCGTATTTGCCGAAAAATACCAGGAGATCCTGTTTGTTATTTTTTGATTTATTGATGGTCTAAAAATGATTTCGATGAACGTTTTAATGGAGTGAATTCCTCTGAGCTCTGTTGCGAGGAGATTCACTGTGAATAATCTGTCTTTATGCCTGTTGATCAACCACAATTAGTCATCGCCGACAATAACGGCCAGATTTATACGATTCCTTTTTTAGAAGCGGTCGGGATGAAGGGCGGGGTGTGTTTCCGGCTGAGCGATAGGGATTTAATCAAATTACCTCACGGCAGTCAGATGTTTATGCTGCCCCAACGCCCACCGGTTTGTTATGACCCTGAAGCAGCTGAATATGTGGCTCTGGACTTTAATCCGTTAAAGAAAGAAAACGAACCATGCTGGGCTGTCGCCGCTTTTGCCGCGCCCGGTTACACGATCACGTACAACAGCGCGTATCAGTTGCCGAAAAAGAATAAGAAAAAATGGCTGCCGTTGTTTGCCTATGGCGCTGTCGTGTGTTATAAAGAAGATTTTTATGTAACCGCTGTTCGCGTCGACTGGGAAAGGCGTCAAGACCCGCGTTACATGGACCTCGGTTTGATGAAAAAAAATATCAAGGCGTTCCTCAAATCGTTCCCGCGAAACCGCTTGATCAAGCATCTCGAAAATTGCGCTTTAGTGAACTGTTGCCCTGCGGCCAAAAATTTTTTTTTACAACGTTATGAAGGACCCTTGCCGACGTCGCCGAAATGCAATTCACAGTGCCTGGGTTGCATTTCTTACCAGCCGGAAGATAAATGCCCGGTCACCCAACCAAGGATTACGTTCATTCCGACACCGGAAGAAATTGCTGAAACAGCGTTGTACCACATTGATCATGTGGCTGATCCGGTGGTCAGTTTTGGGCAGGGGTGTGAAGGCGAGCCGCTTCTCGTCGCCGATAAAATTGAGCGGGCGATCCGTCTGATCCGTAAAAAGACGGCCAGGGGGATTATTAATTTGAACACCAATGCCAGCCGTCCGGAATCTGTCGCCCGTTTGTGTGACGCGGGATTGGATAGCATTCGCGTGAGCCTCAACAGTTTTCGCAAGAAATATTATGACCTGTATTATCAACCGCATGGTTATGACCTGCAGGATGTCTTGAGTTCGATCCATCAGGTCAAAAGGCGTAAGAAATTTGTTTCTTTGAACTATTTAACCATGCCGGGCTTCACGGATGATTATGATGAGTATTCGACTTTAAAAGATTTTATGGACGTCCTGAATATTGATATGATCCAATGGCGCAACTTGAATTTTGATCCCTTGATGTACTTTGAGCTGCTGCACTTCAGTCCAGATTCGCAAAAAATGCTGGGGATCGATAATCTGATCCATTCCATCCATCGTCAATACCCGCACATCATGAAGGGGTATTTTAATCCGTCCCGCCGAAGAATGCGGAGGTTTTTTCAACAATAATCCATAAGCATTTTAGGCCGGATACACGGTTGCCTTCGCGACTTTATCCCGGGTTTCTTTATCGGTCAGTTGTTCAATAATGGCGAGCCCGAATTCAAAAGCTGTTCCGGCTCCCTGGCTGGTGATGATATGCCCGTCGATAATGACTGGCGCGGACTTAAAGCGTATTTTATCCGTAAAGGCCTTTTCAGCGCCAGGAAAACATGTTGCGTCACGGTTATCCAGGATCCCCTGCGGGGCCAGAACCCTGGCCGGGGCCGCACAGATTGCGGCGATGATTTTTTGCTGGGCGTGCATTTTTAATAATAAAGAATTTAACGCGGCAGAGTCTGCCAGGTTTTGTGCCCCGGGCATACCTCCCGGCAGGATAATGGCATCATAGTCCGGGCAGTCTCGCTTAAAAATGATATCTGTTTCGATCCTGATTTGTCCGTGTGAACCTCTGATTTGTTTTGAACCAAGACCGGCGACGGTCACATCAATTCGGGCGCGGCGGAGCAAATCAATCGGGGTGATCGCTTCAATGTCCTCAAATCCTTCGGCTAAGATGACCAATGCTTTTTTTGTCATGATGATTTCCTTTTTTAAATTGAATATTTCTATTCGAAAATAAATTTTTGAAATATAATAGTTAAAATATAATTAATATTTATATTAATACCATCTATCATATATTAAAAAGTTAAATCAATGAATTATTTTTCTTTGAGTGGATTTTTCATCGCGGCAACAAGCCTTCTTATCGGAGTATTTGTCCTTATTCGTAACCCCAGGGCAGCGATCAATCGAGCTTTGTTTTATAACGGGTTTAGTCTTTTTTTCTGGGCGCTGAACTATGCTTTTTGGCAAATGTCATCAGACGCGCAACAAGCCTTGTTCCTGAACCGGGTCACAATGATAGGCGCGATCTTTATCCCGTCAACTTTTTTACATTTCTGTTTCCATTTGCTAAACAGTTATCATAAAAATGTCCGCAAGATTGTTGTTTGTTATTGTTTTTCCATCATTTTCATCTTGTTAGACATGACCCCTTTGTTTGTTCAGGATGTCCGTCCTCGTTTAATTTTTTCTTTTTGGCCGACGGCGGGCGTGGCGTTTACCTCTTTTCTTGTCTATTTCTTTAGTGTTATCTTCTGGGGGTTATGCCTTCTGTATTCACATTCCATGAAAGTCACCGGGAATAATCGGAAACAGTTACGGCTGGTGTTCTGGAGCATCTTGATTTCTTTAACGGGGGGAGCATTTAATTTTCCCTTATGGTATGATATCCCCATCATCCCCTATCCTAATATCCTTGTGGTCTTTTATGTTTTCGCGCTTAGCTATGCCATTTTTCGTTACCGCCTTATTGATGTCCAATTGGTGATTAAAAAAAGTTTAGTGTATATGACCATGATCGCCGTCTTAACGGCGTTATACGCCGGGTTTGTGTATTTTTTTGAGGTGTTTTTCAGGGAATTGATTGGTTATAAATCCATCTTTGTGTCTTTGATTTACGCGCTCTCAATTGCCGTTATTTTTATTCCGTTGAGGAATTGGTTGCAACGGTTCATTAACAGGGTATTCTTCCGCGGAAGTTTTTTAGATCTTTTTGAGCAGAACAAACAGCTCAAACAAGAGATCGCGAAGACAGATAAATACCGGTCGTTAACAACTTTGACGAAAGGCATCGTCCTTGAGATGAAAAACCCTTTATCGTCTTTGCAAGGTTATGCGTTTTTTTTGCCTAAAAGAATGGATGATGAAAAATTTTTAACACGCTTCGCAGCTGTTTTACACAAAGATCTGAACCGGCTGACGGGTATGATTGATAAGCTCAATGATTATTGTCAGCCCACTTCGATTGCTTTAAAAGATGTGGATATAAAGGGTTTATTGCTAGAGGCTTTTAACGCGTACAAAGGTCAGCTGACTGATTTGAATATTGACTTGCAGCTGGATATTAGTGATGAAGATATATATTTGAACGTGGACCCGAACCAGATCCGTCAAGTTTTTGTTAATATTGGTTTAAACGCCATTGAATCCATGCCTGAGGGAGGGGTTTTAACGGTCGGACTCAAAAGGAGCCGGGATTTTGTTTTGATCTCTATTCAGGACAGTGGGTATGGTATTCCCCCGGAAGATTTAAGCCAGATTTTCGATCCTTTTTATAGCCTGAAAGATCAAAATACCGGATTAGGCCTGTCCATTACCCAGGGTATCATTGAGAATCATCAGGGTAAAATTCGTGTAACCAGTAAGATCGGGGAGGGAAGTGAGTTTGTTATCGAACTTCCTCTTTAAAATGTTTTAAGTGGTTCAATTTGTTGCTAAACGAAAAAACAAAATAATATGCTTTTTTTTACTTTAAGTACATTGATCAATCTTCTCGTCAGTATCATGGTGGGTTGGTTGGTGTTGTCCCATAACCGCTATCTTCCCGCTAACCGTTCTCTCGTGTATGTTGTGGGTTGTTTGTCAGTCTGGAACGTTTATTTTTTTTGCTTGATGGTGTCTTCGACGTCTGATCTGGCCCTTTTTGCGGTGCAATGTGTTGTTTTGAGTTGTGTTGTCCTGCCGGTGGCCATATTTGATTTTGTTATTCACCTGCTTAATATCGTTAAAGAAAATAAAAAGTTTTCGCGGCTCTCCATGCTGTTTTGTTTGGGTTTAGGTTTAGGAATTTTTTTTCCTAACCTGGTGATTAACAGCCTGCGGCCTAAAATGATGTTCCCCTATTTCCCAACGGCTGGTATTTTATTTCATGCTTATGTGATCTACTTTGCCGTGATTGTTGTTCGCTGTCTATACTTGCTATATGCGCATTCTTTGAAGTTAACCGGATTGCGCCGTCAGCAGATCCGTGTTGTTTTTTGGGGTCTGACAATGGCGATCATTGGAGGGGCGACAAATCTTTTTCTTTGGTATGATATCGCCATCCCCCCGTATGGCCATGTTTTTATCGGCTTGATTCCCTTGTCATTGAGTTACGGGATCATCAAGTACCGTTTGATTGGTTTGCAGCTTGTCCTTAAAAAAAGTTTTGTCTATGTCATTTTGATTACGATCATGATTGCCTTTTATTTCTTCCTGGTCCACATCGTCGAGAGGTTTTTGCGCGGCACTGTCATATTTCATCCTGGCATTGTACCATTGTCTTATGTGGTAACGATTGCGTTTTGTTTTATTCCGTTAAGAGACCGTTTGAAGAAGGTGCTAGATGAACAATTTCTGCGGGGAAGCTTTTTTGACCTTTTTCAGCTTAATGAGAAACTGAGGCAAGAAATATCGAAGACAGATAAATACAGATCTCTGTCGACTTTGACAAAAGGAATAGCGTTAGAGATGAAGAATCCGATTGCCACATTGCAATCATATTCCTATATTTTTTCAAAAAAAATAAAAGACAAAAAATTTATTTTAAAGTTTTCTAATGTGTTGAACAGGGAACTTCAACGGCTTATTAATATGGCCGAAAAGTTGAATGATTACAGCTGTCCGACGCCTTTGGCCGTCCGTGAGACCGATGTCAATCAACTGTTAAAAGATGTTTTGGAAACGATGCAGCAGGACTTTCTGGACAAGAAAATAAAAGTGTTTAAAGAGATTCATCAAGACCCCGTTGAGCTGCCCCTGGACCCGCATCAAATCCGACAGGTGCTAGTCAACATCATCATCAACGCGGTTGAGGCCATGCCGAATGGGGGCAAGTTGTGGATTGGCAGTGCGATGGATGATGATTCTTTTAAAATATCAATCAAGGATAATGGTTGCGGGATCACGCATGAAGACGTCAGCCAGGTTTTTGATCCGTTCTACAGCTTAAAAGGTAACAATACCGGTTTAGGTTTATCCATCGCGCAGGCGATCATAGAAGGTCATCGAGGTACGATTGGTGTTCAGAGTGAGATTGGAGTGGGAACGGAATTTATCATTGAAGTGCCTTTATCGGGAGAATGAAGGGCTGGGTGACGGTTTCTTTGCGGGGATGCCGGATGTCTGCCCAACTGAGAAAATGGTTGGAATCCGGACGATCCTCTGTTTTTATCGTTATTTTTGACAAGATAAAAAACTAATGATAAAATTTTTTGTCTTTTATCCATGTTCTTTTGGAATCAGGTATAGGGAGATGGGGTTTGATGGCGTCATTTTTTTTTATATTTAGATCGATGTCACAGAATGAATTTAGATCAGGATTATACCAAATCCATTAATGAATTGTTCTATTTCAATTCTGAGAAGCAGAATCGGGTTTGGTATTATTAAAAGCAAAGAGAAGGAAATGAAAGATCACGTAAGCTTAAACAAGAAAGAATGGTTTATTGAAACACCGCTGCCAGGATCACGGCGTTATAAACTGGATGCGTTTCAGATTGAAAAAAATATTTTTAGAGGGAAGACGCCTTTTCAGGACGTTCATGTTTTTGAGAGCAAGGGCTTTGGCCGCGTGTTATCTCTGGATGGGATTATTCAGTTTACACAAAGTGATGAATTCATCTATCATGAAGTTATCGCGCATGTGCCGTTATTTTCGCACCCGAACCCTAAACGTTTTCTGGTTATCGGTGGGGGAGACGGTGGCGTTTTGCGGGAGGCAACCAGGCATCCCTTAAAAGAAATATATCATGTTGAATTGGATCGGGAGATCGTCGAGATATGCAGAAAATACTTGCCGTCTTTATCCCGGGGGGCATTCAAGGATAAGCGTGTCAAGCTGTGCTTTGAAGACGGCATGAACTTTGTAAAGCAATACAAGGATTATTTTGATGTGATCGTTGTCGACTCGACGGACCCTGTTGGCCCGGGGAAGGTGTTATTTGAAATGGGCTTTTATCGGGACCTTTTCGCGGCTTTACGTAAAGACGGCATCGCGATTTTTCAGATGGGGGCATTATTAGATTTTTCCTTGCTTGTGAAACCTTATGCCAAAAAACTTCAAAAGCTTTACCCTTTTGTGAACCCGGTCCGTTTGCCGATGGCGTCGTACAGTTGCGGTTGTGAATACAGTTTTCTTTTGGCTTCGAAAAAAGTTGATTTGAGGGCGCTAAAGCCGTCTCTGGTCTCGAAACGTCTGAACTCCCGGCTGGGAAAGAATGCCGGGCAACTTCTGTATTACACGCCTGAATTGCATTGTGCCAGTTTGGTTATGCCCAAAATGTGGACTCTGGATAAATGAGTAAGAAATATAACGTCTTGATTGTCGGCGATGGGCGGATAGGTCAGGCCGTCACATCTATCTTAAAAAAATGGCGCCGGATTAACAGCGTCCGGTTTTATTCCGCTCAACAAAATGTGTCATCGTGTGATTTTTTTTTCGGGGCATTGCCAGGGGCGCTGGGCGAGCAGTCCCTTAATCTGGCCTTAAAATACCGGAAACCCCTGATTGATATCGCGGATATCGACCCGCCTTTTTATTTAAAGCACGCATCAGCCATTAAGAAAAATAACCTTTTGGTTGTCCCTGAATGTGGTTTTTCACCGGGGTTGGTTAATCTTATTCTCGGATATCTCATCAAAAAATATTGTCCCGTCTCCCGCATTGAGGTTGCCGTCGGATCTCTGACCAAAGAAAAAAACACGTTTCCTTTCCTGTGGTGTTTTGAGGACTTGATCGCGGAACACCAGTTGAGCTCATGGCAATTAGTCGGAGGGGAAAAGGTCAAATGCCCGCCATTCGGGGATTACCGCAAAGAGACGTTCTTTGGCATCCCTGCGGAAAGTTGTCTTTGCGCAAGTGGGTTTGAACAGTTCCTGTCCGCCCCGGGCCTTAAGAGTTTTACAACAAGAGTCGTTCGTCCTCGGGGCTATCAATTGTTTTATGAACAATTACGATCTCAGGGTTTTTTTCGCAAAGGCCATTTCGATCAAACGAAAAAGATTTTAGAAGGGCAGAAATTCGACAATATGACGTTTGCCATTGTGAATGTGGTATCCCGAAAACGAAGGTTGTCCTGGGTGATAAAAAGTTCCGCGTCGAAAAGAGAAAAAATGAACTCGATGCAAAAAATTACTGTTAGTTTGCCGGTTGTGTTGGCCCGGTGGATATTGACCGGAAAAATTTCTCAACCCGGTTTAAAGTTTGCGGAATCATTCGCGCGCGACCCGGAAATTTTTAACGCATTGCTGAAGGATGTTCAAAAAAACGGGGTAGACGTATTCGTCAACTAGGGAGGTCAAACATGATCAGTCATTCTTATTTGACGGCAAAAGCCAATGTCCGTGAAGATTCCATCAACCGTAAAGGTATTTTTGCCCGTGAGGAAATTAAGAAAGACGCGTTAATATCGATATGGGGCGGGGCGATCGTTACCGGGGAGGAATTAGGCCGGCTGGCTCAAACGGTGTTTAAGGGCGCGCATGATTACGCGACTGTTATTGCCGAAGGGTTTTATATGGTTTCTTCAAAGGATGGGACCTTGGAAGATGATGATTTTTTTAATCATAGTTGTGACCCAAACGCTGGCATGCGCGGGAATATCGTCTTAGTCGCCATGCGTGACATTCAGTCGGGAGAAGAAATCACCTATGATTACATGATGACCGATGCCGACTATGACTATTCATTCCATTGCGCGTGTTCGTCCATGTGCTGTCGCAAAGTTATTACAGGACGCGATTGGATGATCAAAGAGCTGCAAGAAAAATACAGGGGCTATTTTACGTGGCACGTTGAAAATAAAATCCGGCAGATGACGTGATGGGTATTGTTCGTCTGCCTTATTCTGGGTGATTTATCATGAAAAAGGAATTTTCTTACCCACGGTCATTTAAGCGGGGCATTGTTTTCGCGGTCATCCTTACTCTGTTTTTTTCTTCGGCGGCTTTGTTGTTTCTCCTTGTTCAATTTAACCAATTACCTGACTCTGTCAAAAATTTTATCTTTATTTCTGCCGTGTTGCTGCTGATCCTTTTCCGTTATTTATATGACATTTGTATCCGGATGAAGGAGAAGATCCTGGTTGATAATGACCTTCTGGTGTATATCAAAGCCAACGGAGGCTCTGTGAGTTTGTCCCGGGGAGAAATCGGCCGGATTGAAGAACACCCGTATCAGCAGCGCTTAACCGTTCATGACCATTCAGAATCGATTGCCATCCCGGTTGAATATCAGTTGGAAGGGTTTGACCAACTGCGTGAATGGATTCTGTCATGTTCAGATTATTTGGATGATGCTGTCCTCGGGCAGAAAACTTTTCACCCGCATGGTCTGAAAGTGAAGTCAGCTGTTTTTTGTTTGCTTCTTTTTCCGGGAAGCATCTATTTTATTCCAGACGATTTTCAGATGTCTAATGAGGGAATGTCCGTACTTATTTTTATGGGTGGATTCCTGTTTGTGCTTATAAAAAATGTGTGGTCCTTACGGATTGAAATAGACCATGTCGTTTTGCGATACCCACTGCGTAAGAAGGTTGTTTTTTTAAAGAATATTCAATCCATTCAAATGATCAATGAAAACAAATACAATAATGCCCTCTCGGTCGTTCTTGTCGTTTTGAACAATGAGAATAAGATTCGGCTGACATATTTCAAGGAGGGGAGCATTGCCCTCTACCGCTCATTGCATCATGCCTGGAGAAATTGCGGTCGGAATTCGAATCATACCGAATCCATTCATTAATTGTTCTATTTTATCGTTTTTTGTGAACGCTTTTACACGAATATCGAAGTAATACCAAATTCATTAATAAATTGCTCCATCTTAATTCTGAAAAGCAGAATTGGTTTTGGTCATTATTTAACCCGGATTTTTCAATAGAAGAGGTAATCCGGCTTGAACCGCTGCTTTTCTCGTCAGTAATTGAGGAAGCAGACGATTTTGCAATAAAACCTTTTTCTCCCGTCCGTTTATGTCGAGAAAAAGATTCTATTGCAAAATTCGGTTTAATGGAATTGGTATAATCAGTCGTTACCATAATATGAAAATAATCGGTTTTGTTTTTTCTATTTATACTATAATTAATATAATTTAACATTATGAATCGGTAGGATGTGTTTCGGTATTGTTATGAATAAGATGATATTTGTTTTGGCGAAGTTGAAGTCTCTTTCCGCTTATTTAATTATAATGTCTGTGTGTTTACTCCTTTATTGGCCCACATTGAATTATGGGCTGACCTACCTGGATGACAATGTTTGGGTCGTGGAATATCAGTGGTTCTTTCAGCAAATACAAAATAGTATCCATATATTAACCAAGCCTGATTTTATCTCCGGGATTTTTTATCGTCCATTGCTGAACTTGTCGTTTATGCTCAACGCCAACATTCTGGGCGGAAAACTTTTGAGTTATCGGTTGTTTAATATTGGCTTCCATGTTTTTAACGGATTTTTGGTCTATCGCGTTCTCGTCGGGTTCCAATATAGGCGGGAATTGGCATTATATTGGAGTTTGATCTTTTGCGCCCATCCTGCGCTTGTTTCCGCTGTCGCATGGATCCCGGGCCGGACAGACTCGCTGCTCGCGTTTTTCTGTTTAAGCAGTTTTTTATTCTTCATGAAATATACGGGCACACGGAACATTTTTTATTCCATTATGCATTTGATATGTTTTATTTGCGCCCTGGGCGTCAAAGAGACAGCGATTGTGTTGCCTGTTGTTTGCGGTGTTTATTATTATTTATTAGTTAAGCCTGGTTTTTTGTTCCGCTCGATGCACCGGCTCATCGCGGCCTGGTTTTTTCTTATGTTCTTTTGGTTGAATGTCCATCAGATTGTTTTGATCGATTCCCCTCAAGTAAACCTGGAAATGATGAAATTGTCATTGGTGAGCAATAGTCCCGCTATCCTTTCTTATCTGGGGAAAGCGTTCCTTCCTTTTAATTTGTCTGTTTTACCTGACCTCAAAGACCTGACCTTAGTCTATGGCGGTATTACAGTCTTGTTTATGGGGTTGTTTTGCTTCAGGGGTTTTAAGCGTCGTTACCGATACATATTTTTTGGTTTTTTTTGGTTTCTGATTTTTTTAGTGCCCTCGCTGATCCTTAGTTTTATTAAACATGAATACCGGTTGTATTTACCTCTCTTTGGTTTTATCCTTTGCGCGCAGGAATTATTTGTCGCCACCTGGTTTGATACGCGTCGTTATATTGTCCGTGTCATGATGGTTAGCGTGCTGATTGTTTTTTGTTTTTTGACATTGATTCACAGCCATCATTATCATAATCAGTTCTCTTTTTGGGAAAATGCCGTGCAAACATCCCCGCATTCTCCCCTCGCCCATCGGAATTTGGGTGCCATGTATTATCTTGAAGGTAAGTTTAAGGAGGCCAAAAACCTGTTCAGGCAAGCATTGGTTATTAACCCAAAAGAAAAAATGGCCAATATGAACTTAGGCTTGATCGCGATGCAGAACCACAATTTTCGCCAAGCCGAGATGCATTTTCTGAGGGAGGCAAGAATCAATCCCTATTATGATAGTGTTTATTTGAATTGGGGGATCTTGTCCTACCAGACGGGACGTTGGCGTAAAGCCGAATCATTATGGTTGAGGACCGTAGAGTTGAATCCGAACAATGTGAAGGCCTATAAGAATCTGCTTGTATTGTACCTGAATACAGGAAATAAAAATGCTTCAGAGCAATTAATTTGGATGATGCAGGATAAAGGCATTCCTATATCGAACGATCATTTGCTTGCGTTTCAACGACTTATGTGAATTTCGTTGTGTATCCCCGGCCAGGAAAGCGTTATCCTTTTTTTCGAGTTAATTCTTTAAAAGTGCGTGTACGGGGGGTATACTTGTATCATGTAGAGATGGAAAGCTGCAAAAATGAAGTTTGTTTGAGGATTCTTGCCAGAGAGCAAGAAAAGGTATTCGTAAACAAAAGAGGGAGGGTTTTATGAAACAAGAAAACAAAGCAGCGTTGGAAAATCTCAGCAAGACTTGTTATAACGGGGGGTTATTGCCAATATTTTTGGGTATCCTTGTGACCTTTATTGATGTCGTCCGGTCAGATTTGCCTCACGCCCTTACCGGTATGTTTATTTTTGTCACGGGTTATTCATTCGTTAAGATATCAAAGAAATTAAAAACTATTGTAGAGAGCGAATAGTTTTTTTTATAGAGGCAGCCTTAATCATTTGAGGCTGCCTTTTTTTTCGCCCACATGGCGGACGGGTGAAGGCCTCCTTCGAGGTAACTGCCCGCGCGGTTTTTTGGTGTCATTACCAAACCCGGGTCTACTTTTCAGAATTGAAATAGAACAATTCATGCCAATCACGTTAATCCCGGAAAATGCGATTGGGATCACCTGCTAAGGCAAAACTCGTCGCAATTGCTACGTTATGCTCGGGATTATTTCGTTCACCGTGCCTCGATACGCTTCACGAAATAACCCTCGCAATGCCTTGCACTTGCAACAACGACTGCCTTCTCGTTACGATTCCAATTGCCTTTTCCGGGTTAAATAATACCAAATCCATTAATAAATTGTTCTACCTTAATTCTGAAAAGCAGAATTGGTTTTGGTCATTATTTAATGGAATTGGTATAATTGTACAAATAGCGAGACCAAATCCAATAAATAACGATAAAAAGAAATGACATTAAAAAATATTATCCTGAATGTTTTCTGGGAGGACGTCAAAGAGTCCATCCTGAAGTATTTCCCGGACGAGAAGAAATCTATTGTCGGGTTTGTCGATGTTTTTCATGTGCTCCGGTTTCTTCCGTCAAAGATCTCCCCTGTGCGCATTTGTATTGAGGTCACGATGGATGAAACGGATCATTATGCCGTTCATGTTTACGGAAAAAATGGAAGCAAAACTCCGCATCATTCAGACCAATGCTGGCATTTAGATTATGTGGACTGGGAAGAGATTCTGGGTATGGTCATTGACCCGGAAACAAAACAAAAATTTTCGGACGCGGACATTGTGGCTTTGTGTCTCTGGGAGATCACCTTTTATGGATATGATCAAGAAAGCATACAGCAAAAATACCAGGAACTCAAGAAGATGAACGATCAGATCCGTGATATGTCCCCGGAAGCCCTGTCAACGTTTGTCGAATCGCTGGACATCATTCGAGAACCTGAAGAAAATCCTCCAGGTGAGGACCCGCGATAATAGGAATCCTGAGACAAACGTTTTTGATTAAGAATAGATATGATGGCCTGTCACAATTCTTTTTAGCCATGACCGAATGAGCCTTCCGGGCGGTCTTTTCCGGGGCCGTGTGAATAATATATCCGGTATTTTTTTCTATTCTGTGGTATATTAATACAACCTCCGGGGGATAGAACAAGATTATTTTTTGCGGTGCCTACGGATTTATGTCCCGGATGGTGTATTCTCAGTCGATCCGCTATTTTTATTCTGGTAGGCGCGTTGTTCTTTCGGTCTTATCCGGTGATGATGGCAATGTTTATTAGACGTGTTTTTCTACGCTGTAAAACTCACATGTTTCTGCGAAGGAGCCACATTTCATCATTAGACTCAATATTGTATGCGAAAAAGATAGACAATTAAGACATCCTATAAAGAGTAAAGAGAAAAAATAGATTATCAAAGAACAAATTGA